>PBMY01000033.1 GCA_002722795.1 Crocinitomicaceae bacterium | reverse complement strand
GTAATGATCGTAGAGGCGGCGGTGGAGGTCGTCGTAACTCACGTAGATAATAGCTTAAGGATTATGTTACAGCCAAAAAGAACTAAGTTCCGTAAAATGCAGAAGGGTCGTATCCGCGGCCTTGCTTACCGTGGTAGCACGGTAGCATATGGATCATTTGCCATTAAGACATTAGAAGAAGGATTTATTACTTCTCGTCAAATTGAGGCAGCTCGTATTGCTATAAACCGTTATATGAAGCGTCAGGGTCAAGTTTGGATTAGAATTTTTCCAGATAAGCCTATCACTTCTAAGCCTGCTGAGGTGCGTATGGGTAAGGGTAAAGGTGCTCCATCGCACTGGGTAGCTCCTGTTCGTCCTGGTAGAATCATGTTCGAAGTTGATAGAGTAAATCTTGAGACTGCTCAAGAGGCACTTCGTTTAGGAGCTCAGAAGCTTCCTGTTAAATGCAAGTTTGTCATACGCCCAGATTACGCTGAATAATGATTGAAATGAACGAAATAAAGCAGATGTCTGATAAGGACTTAACAGAGCGTATTGTCGTTGAACGTGAAGCACTTTCAAAGCTTCGTTTTAACCATAGCATCGCTGGACTAGAGTCACCAAACATCTTGAAAATTAAAAAGCGTGACATTGCTCGTCTACTTACTGAGCAAAATCTACGCAAGAACTCAAACGGAACTAACGCTTAATCAATCATGAGTACTCAAATCACAACAAGAAACTTACGCAAGGAGCGAATTGGTATTGTTACATCTAACAAGATGGAAAAATCAATTGTTGTATCTGTTGCTCGTAAGGAGAAGCACCCTATGTACGGGAAGTTCGTAACAAAGACGAAGAAGTTTGTTGCTCATGATGAGGAGCAGATATGCAACATTGGAGATACAGTGCGCATTATGGAAACTAGACCAATTAGTAAGCGTAAGTGTTGGAGATTGGTTGAAGTAGTTGAAAGAGCTAAATAATTTGGTAGAAAGTAAAGAAGGATGATACAACAAGAATCTAGAATGAAGGTTTGCGATAACAGCGGTGCCAAAGAAGCGCTTTGTATTCGCGTACTTGGAGGTACTAAGAGACGTTACGCTTCTATCGGTGATAAAGTTGTTGTTACTGTTAAGAGTGCAACACCTAACGGAAACGTTAAGAAGGGTGCTGTATCTAAAGCAGTAGTAGTACGTACTCGTAAAGAAGTTCGTCGTCCAGATGGTTCTTACATACGTTTTGACGACAATGCTTGTGTTCTACTAAATGAAGCTGGTGAGTTAAAAGGAACAAGAATTTTTGGTCCTGTTGCTCGTGAACTTCGTGAGAAGAACTTCATGAAAATTGTCTCACTTGCACCAGAGGTGCTTTAAGGCGACTAAAGAAAAATGGAAAAGCGTTTAAAAATAAAATCAGGGGATACAGTTAAGGTTATTTCTGGCGGCAGCAGAGGTAAGCAAGGAACTGTTATTTCTGTTGATCGCAGAAAGGATCGCGTGGTTGTTGAAGGGGTTAACATCGTCACAAAGCACGTTAAGCCAAATACATCTAATCCACAGGGTGGTGTAGTTAAAGTTGAAGCAGGTATCCATATCTCAAACGTTATGGTTGTAGATGCTTCAGGTAATTCAACGCGTGTTGGTCGTCGTCGTAATGATGATGGTAAGCTAATTCGCTATTCAAAGAAATCAAACGAAGATCTGAAGTGATGACATACGTACCAAGACTTCAAACTCAATATAAAGAAGAGATCGTACCTGCTCTAGTTAAGCAGTTCGAGTACTCATCTGTAATGCAAGCTCCTAAGATTACTAAAATCTGCTTAAACCAAGGTGTTGGTAAGGCAGTTGGTGATCGTAAGATGGTTGACCAAGCATTAACTGAAATGACTCAGGTGGCTGGACAAAAGGCTGTGAAGACTCTTTCGACTAAGGACGTTTCTAACTTTAAACTTCGTAAGAACATGCCAATTGGTTGTCGTGTGACTTTACGTCGTGAAAACATGTACGACTTCCTTGATCGTTTAATTACTGTAACTCTTCCACGTACTCGTGATTTCCAAGGAATCAAGTCTAAAGGTTTTGATGGCCGAGGAAACTTTACTTTCGGTATTAAAGAGCAGTTAGTATTCCCAGAAATCGTTATTGACGATGTAAAGAACATCAACGGTATGGATATCACTATTGTTACATCAGCAAACACAGACGAAGAAGCGAAAGCTTTATTGACTGAGTTTGGCTTTCCATTCAAAAACTAATAAAGATGGCTAAAGAAAGCATGAAAGCACGCGAAAGAAAACGCGCAAAAATGGTTACTAAGTACGCTGCTAAGCGTGCAGCCCTTAAAGAGGCTGGAGATTGGGAAGGGCTACAGAAGTTGCCACCAAACTCCTCTGCTGTTCGGATGCACAACCGCTGCCAGATTACTGGTCGTCCTAGAGGATACATGCGCCAGTTTGGTATTTCACGTGTCCTATTTCGTAAACTGGCCCTAGCGGGTCGCATCCCTGGAGTTAAAAAGGCTAGTTGGTAAGCTTCCTTTAAACCAAAAAATAGAACAGATATGCATTGTGATCCGTTATCAGATTTCCTAACTCGCATCAGAAACGCGCAGATGGCTCAGCATAAAGTTGTTGACATCCCTGCTTCTAACCTTACTAAGGAAGTAACTAAGATTCTATTTGATCAAGGTTACATTCTTAATTACAAGTTTGTTGATGCAAAGCCACAAGGAATCATTAAAATTGCACTACGCTACGACAATAAAACTCGTAGACCTGCTATCACTGAGCTTAAGAGATTTTCTAAGCCTGGTCTTCGTAGGTACGGAGCTTCATCTGAGCTTCCAAGAGTATTAAATGGTCTTGGCGTTAGCATCATTTCTACTAATAAAGGAGTAATGACAGACAAGGAAGCTCGCAGATTAAACATCGGCGGAGAAATCCTCTGTACTGTTTACTAAAGAATAATCTATTATGTCTAGAATAGGAAATTCACCAATATCGATCCCGGAAGGAGTAACAGTTACAGTTGATCATGCTGTAATTAATGTTATTGGCCCCAAGGGGGAGCTAGAGCAAGCATACGATCCTGATATCAATATTGATATTGCAGATAACGTAGTTACTCTTACTCGTCCATCTGAGGATAAAGATCACCGCTCTAAGCATGGTCTTTATCGCGCACTTATCTACAACATGATAGAGGGTGTAAGTCAAGGATATGTTAAAGAATTAGAACTTTACGGAGTTGGATTTCGTGCTCAGTCTCAAGGTCAAATGTTAACTCTTAACCTTGGATTTAGCCATGCAATTGTTATGGAACTTCCTTCTGAAATTAAGCTCTCTGCGGATACAAAGAAAGGTGCGCCGCCATTCGTAAAGTTAGAATCACATGATAAACAACTTATCGGTACAGTTGCTGCTAAGATTCGTTCACTAAGAAAGCCAGAGCCATACAAGGGTAAAGGAATTCGTTACAAGGGTGAAGAAATTCGTCGTAAAGCTGGTAAGACTGCTGCTAAATAATTGAATCGATGTCTACAAAGAAAAAATCATTAGCTCGTCTAAAAATTAAGCGTCGTGTACGCGGAAAGGTGTCTGGTAATTCAGATCGTCCAAGACTATCTGTTTTTAGAAGCAATAAGCAGATATATGCGCAAATTATTGATGATGCAAAGGGTGTAACTATTGCATCTGCGTCATCTATTAGTAAAGACGCAGCAAAGGGGCTTCCAAAGCTTGAACAAGCTGCTAACGTTGGTAAAATGATTGCTGAATCAGCAAGGAAGGCCGGCGTTGAGTCTGTAATTTTTGATCGTAACGGTTACCTATACCACGGTCGTGTTAAACAATTAGCTGATTCTGCTCGTGAGGGTGGTTTGAAATTCTAAGAAGATGGCTCAAGGACAAAGACAACAACGTCAAGGCGCTAAGCGCGAACAACAAAGCCGTACTGGCGATCCTGATCTTAAGGAACGTCTAGTTGGTATCAACCGTGTAGCTAAAACAACTAAGGGTGGTCGTACTTTCTCTTTCGGAGCAACTATGGTAGTTGGTGATGAAAAGGGCAGAGTAGGACACGGATTGGGCAAGAGTCGTGAAGTAGCGACTGCTATACAGAAGGGTATCGAAAATGCTAAGAAGGAAATGATTACAGTACCTGTTATTAACGGTACTATTCCTCATAGACAAGAAATGAAATACGCAGGCGCACATGTACTTATTCGTCCAGCATCACCAGGTACTGGTGTAATTGCAGGAGGCGCTATGCGTGCTGTACTAGAGAGTGCAGGCATTAAGAATGTACTTGCAAAGTCACTTGGATCTTCAAACCCAGCGAATGTTGTGAAAGCAACTTTCAATGCGCTTAAGGCTCTACGTGATGCAAATGCTATCGCCCAAACGCGTGGTATTTCAGTAACTAAAGTATTCCAAGGCTAACACTAGAATCATGGGTAAAGTAATTATCACACAAGTACGTAGTGCTATTAACCGCACAAAGCGTCAGAAAGACACTATTGTAGCTCTAGGTATTAAGAAGCTCAACAAGCCTGTTGAGCACGAGGCTACACCTCAAATCTTGGGAATGATTAGCAAGGTGAATCACCTAGTAAAAGTTGAAGAAAAATAATTAAATAAACCAGCATATTATGAACCTAAGCAATATTACCCCTGCAAAAGGATCTACTAAAAAGCGCAAGCGAGTTGGTCGTGGAGAAGGATCAGGCCACGGCGGGACTTCTACTAGAGGTCATAAAGGAGCAAAGTCACGTTCTGGATATAGCTCAAAGATTGGTTTTGAGGGTGGTCAAATGCCACTACAGCGTCGTGTACCAAAGTTTGGATTTACTAGTCCAAACAGAGTTGAGTACAAAGGTGTAAACCTTGATACTCTTCAAGCACTTGTTGAGTCACTTGGTAATGATGTAATCACGCCTCAAGACATCATTGAAAACGGTCTTGCTGGAAAGCACGATCTTATCAAGATTCTAGGTAGAGGAGAGATTAAGGCGAAAGTTAAAGTGAGCGCTCACAAATTTTCTAAGTCTGCCCAAGCTGCTATTGAATCTGCAGGTGGATCTGTACAAACTATTGATCGTTTAGCGAAATGAGATTCTTCTCTAAATTAAAAGATATTTGGAGTCACGAAGAGCTCAGAAATAAGATCGGAATTACTCTTGGTCTTATTCTAGTTTACCGTATTGGTTCATTTATCGTATTGCCTGGAGTAAACAGCGATGTTTTGGCAGCACAGATGGATGCACTAGGCGGTGGTGGTCTTGGTGGTATTCTTTCTTTATTCACTGGTGGTGCATTTACTAGAGCTTCGATTTTTGCTTTAGGTATTATGCCTTACATCTCAGCCTCGATTATTATTCAATTGATGAGCATTGCTGTTCCAACGATACAGAAGATGCAAAAGGAGGGTGAAAGCGGGAGAAAGAAAATCACTCAATACACAAGATTTTTAACTATTGCAATCTGTCTAGTGCAGGCACCAGGTTACCTTAAATCTACTGTTGTAAGTGTTCCTGGAGCTGTAGCAAATCCAACAATGTTCTGGTGGTTCTCTGCCGTAATGATTATTGTTTGTAGCACTCTAGTAATTATGTGGCTAGGTGAGAGAATCACAGATAAGGGTGTAGGTAATGGTATTTCTCTACTAATTATGATCGGTATTATCGCAACCTTCCCTCAAGCACTAATTCAAGAGTTTATGCACCCTGATTCTACTTTATACTTCTTCCTAGTAGAAATTGCATTCTTCCTAATTGTAATTGGAATTAGTGTCGCACTTGTGCAGGCAATCCGTAAAGTTCCTGTTCAGATGGCTAAACTTCAGCAAGCTAATGGAGGTATGCCAATTGGTGCAGGTGCTAGAAGCTTCATTCCACTAAAGGTAAATTCATCTGGAGTGATGCCTATCATTTTTGCTCAGGCAATTATGTTCGTTCCTCTTTACTTGACTCAATCTGAGTCTTTACAGCAAAATGAATTTTTACAGAGTTTAAGTGACTTTAATGGAGTAGCATATAACGTGCTTTTCTTCTTCATGATTGTCGCATTTACATATTTCTACACAGCTATTACGGTTAACCCAAACCAAATGGCTGATGACCTTAAGCGTCAGAATAGTTTTATTCCTGGTGTGAAGCCTGGTCGCCCAACTTCAGAGTTCCTAGATAATATATTATCTAGAATCACTCTTCCGGGTGCTATATTCTTAGGTCTTGTTGCAATCCTTCCTGCTATCGTATTCAGATTAGGATTGACACACTCACAGTCTTTTGCCATCTTCTTTGGAGGTACATCTCTATTGATTATGGTTGGAGTAATTCTAGACACTCTTCAACAAGTTGAGAGCTATCTGCTTTCACGTCACTATGACGGTTTGATGAAGTCTGGAAAAATGCGTAGTCGCTCACAGTCTCCTGTGGGCGGTCTAGGTGGATGATCGTAGGATGGGATTAGGTCGACGAATCCGTATAAAAACGGACGAAGAGGTCGAACTCATTCGCGAGAGTTCTTTGCTTGTTGGGAGAACTTTAGCAGAAGCAGCTGCGCTGATTAAACCCGGTGTAACTACTCTTCAGCTAGACACCATTGCCGAGGAATTTATCCGAGACAATGGGGCCGAACCAGGCTTTAAGGGATATGGAGGATTTCCAAATACCCTTTGTGCCTCGCTGAACGAAGCTGTTGTTCATGGAATACCAAATGACCGTCCATTAGAGAACGGTGATTTGATATCTCTTGATTGCGGTGTGCTAAAGAATGGATTTTATGGAGATAGTGCTTACACCTTTGAGGTTGGAGAAGTAGCTCCTGAAATTCAGAAACTGTTATCAGTTACAAAGGAATGTCTTACCCTCGCTATTGAGCAGGCGGTTACGGGAAAGCGCATTGGCGATATAGGTGCAGTAGTTCAAACATATGCTGAAGAAAATGGCTTTGGTGTTGTAAGAGAACTAGTAGGACACGGATTGGGGAGAGAACTCCATGAAGCTCCTGAAGTACCAAATTATGGCCGCCGTGGAAATGGTCCTCGTTTAGTAGATGGCATGGTGCTAGCTATTGAACCGATGATTAACCTTGGAACTCGTGAAGTACTCACGGATGAAGATGGATGGACAATTGTAACTAAGGACAAAAAAGTCAGCGCTCATTTCGAACACGATATTGTTGTAAGAAAAGGGAAAGCAGACATTCTCTCATCTTTTGTTGAAATTGAAAAAGTAATTAATAAAACGAAATAGGTCGTAAAAGAAAGTTAGCCCATGGCAAAACAAGAATCGATCACACAGGACGGAACAATCTTGGAAGCATTGTCAAACGCAATGTTCCGAGTTGAGTTAGAGAATGGCCACGTAATAACGGCTCATATCTCAGGTAAGATGAGGATGTATTATATCAAGATTCTTCCAGGAGACCGTGTGAAAGTTGACATGTCACCATATGATTTAACTAAGGGACGTATCACATTTCGTTATAAGAACTAAAAATAGGACTGCTTATTATGAAAATTCGAGCATCACTTAAAAAGCGTACTGCAGATTGTAAAATCGTGCGCCGTAAAGGACGTCTTTACGTAATTAACAAGAAGAACCCTAAAATGAAGCAACGTCAGGGTTAATCCTAGACGACACAACTTATATATACACATGGCACGTATAGCAGGTATAGACATCCCACGAAATAAGCGTGGAGCAATTTCATTAACGTACATCTACGGCGTTGGTCGTAGTCGTGCGTTGAAAGTATTAGAAGAAGCAGGAGTAGACTCTAATAAGAAAGTTCAAGACTGGAATGATGACGAGATCGGTAAGATTCGTAGTATTATCGGTTCAAGCTTTAAGGTTGAAGGTGAACTTCGTTCAGAAGTTCAATCTGATATTAAACGTCTCATGGATATCGGTTGTCAACGCGGTATTCGTCATCGTAATGGTCTTCCGTTACGTGGACAGAGAACTAAGAATAATTCTAGAACTCGTAAGGGTAAGAGAAAGACCGTTGCGAACAAGAAGAAGTAATAAAAATTAAACTTGTCCCTAGGGACTGATCATCTAAAACTCTGATTATGGCAAAAAGCGCCAATAAAAAGAAGAAAGTTAAAGTGGACTCGGTTGGTGAGGCTCACATTCATTCTTCGTTTAACAACATTATCATTTCCCTAACAAATACTACAGGGCAAGTGATTTCCTGGTCTAGTGCAGGAAAAATGGGATTCCGAGGATCTAAAAAGAATACTCCTTATGCTGCTCAGTGTGCTGCAGAAGATTGTGGTAAAGAGGCAATGGAGTATGGACTTAAAAAGGTTCGCGTATTTGTAAAAGGTCCAGGATCAGGTCGTGAAAGCGCCATCCGTACCCTTCATAACTTGGGAATTCAAGTTACTGAGATCGTCGACGTAACTCCACTTCCTCATAATGGTTGTCGCCCACCAAAGCGTCGCCGCGTTTAATCCTAATAACACAAAGAATTTAACATAATGGCACGTTATCGCGGACCCAAATCAAAAATTGCCCGTCGTTTTAAGGAGGCAATATTCGGACCAGACAAGGCTTTAGAGCGTCGTACTTATGGTCCTGGACAACATGGAAATTCTCGTCGTCGTAAAAAAGACTCAGAGTACTCTATGCAGCTTGCTGAAAAGCAAAAAGCTAAATACACTTATGGAATATTAGAGAAGCAATTCTCAAATATGTATAAAGCTGCGAATGCAAACACTGGTATTACTGGTGAAGTTCTTCTACAGATGTGTGAAACACGTTTAGATAACGTTGTTTTCCGTTTGGGTCTAAGCCCTACTCGTAGTGGAGCACGTCAGCTAGTTTCTCATCGTCACATTACTATCAATGGTAAGGTGGTCAACATCCCATCTTGCAAGGTTCGTCCTGGAGATATAGTGGGTGTGAGAGAAAGAAGCAAGTCTCTCGAAGTAATCGCAAATTCACTTGGTTCTAACAACCAAAGCCACGACTGGCTTAATTGGGATGTTAATGCTATGGCAGGAACACTAGTGAATTTACCAACTAGAGAGCAGATCCCTGAAAACATCAAGGAATCTTTAATCGTCGAACTTTACTCTAAGTAATCTAGAAACGCAAGACAACTATGGCTATTCTCGATTTTCAACAACCGGACAAAGTGATTATGTTGGACTCTACGGAGAACAACGGTCGCTTTGAATTCCGTCCTCTTGAACCAGGATTTGGTATCACAGTAGGAAACGCACTTCGTCGCATACTTCTTTCTTCGTTAGAAGGATTCGCAATCACATCTGTCAAAATTGATGGTGTTGATCACGAGTACTCTACGATTAAAGGTGTGATGGAGGATATGACTGAGTTGATTCTTAACCTTAAGCAGGTTAGATTCAAGCGTCAAATTGAAGACACTGATATGGAAACTGTAAACGTTTCTGTAAAGGGTAAGACATCATTAACTGCTGGTGATTTAGGTAAGTTCACTTCGGCTTTCCAAGTCATCAATTCTGATTACTTGATTTGCAGAATGGAGAAAGGTGTTGAGCTAAATATGGAGCTTACTATCGGTAAAGGACGTGGTTACGTTCCTGCTGAGGAGAACACACGTGCAGATGCTTCTATTGGTACTATTGCTATGGACAGCATCTTTACTCCAATTCGCAACGTTAAGTACGAAATTGAAAACTACCGTGTAGAGCAGAGAACTGACTACGAAAAGCTTATCATCGAATTAGATTGTGATGGTTCTATTACACCTAAAGATGCGCTTCAAGAAGCAGCTAAGATTTTAATTCACCACTTCATGCTATTCTCTGACGAGCGTATTACGCTTGAATCTGATGAGCAAGTTGAAGCTGAAGAGTTTGATGAGTCAAGCCTACATATGCGTCAGTTACTTAAGACTAAGTTGTCTGACATGGACCTAAGTGTTCGTGCACTTAACTGTCTTAAAGCTGCAGATATCGATACTTTAGGTGACTTGGTGTCATTTAATAAGAACGACCTTCTTAAGTTCCGTAACTTCGGTAAGAAGTCTCTAACTGAACTTGAAGAACTAGTTGAAGTAAAAAACCTTGCATTCGGAATGGATGTAAGTAAATACAAATTGGATAAGGAGTAAGTTATGCGCCACGGAAAGAAATTCAATCATTTAAGTCGTAAGTCAGCACACCGTAAGGCAATGCTGTCTAACATGGCATGTTCCCTAATTGAGCACAAGCGCATTTCGACCACTGTAGCAAAGGCTAAGGCCCTTAAGAAGTTCGTTGAGCCTCTTGTAAACCGTTCTAAGGACGATTCTACTCACAGTCGTCGTTTATGTTTCCGCTATCTTGCAAGCAAGGATGCCGTTACTGAGCTGTTCCGTGAAGTAGGCCCTAAGGTCGTAAACCGTGCGGGTGGATACACAAGAATCATCCGTACCGGCAATCGTTTAGGTGATAATGCAGAAATGTGTCTTATCGAGCTAGTAGATTTCAATGATCTATATGGAAATGAGGCTAAGAAGAAAAAGACTCGTCGTTCTCGTAGAGGCGGTGGTTCTAAAGTTGAAGCTGCTACTCCTGTAGTAGAAGATGCTTTATTAGTAGAAGAAGCTTCTGCGGTTGAGGAGGTTGCTCCTGAGGTTGCTGTTGAAGAAGCTCCTGCGGTTGAGGAGGCTGCTCCTGAGGCTGTTGTTGAAGAAGCTCCTGCGGTTGACGAGGCTACTCCTGTGGCTGCTGTTGAAGAAGCTCCTGCGGTTGAGGAGGTTGTTCCTGAGGCTGTTGTTGAAGAAGCTCCTGCGGTTGAGGAGGCTGCTCCTAAGGCTGCTGTTGAAGAAGCTCCTGCGGTTGACGAGGCTACTCCTGAGGCTGCTGTTGAAGAAGCTCCTGCGGTTGAGGAGGCTGCTCCTGAGGCTGCTGATCAAGAATCTCTAGCTGCTGAAGAGGCTGATGACAAAGAAGAAAAGAAAGAAGACTAAAAACAATAAGTCTCTTACCTGATATTGCAAAGGGTGCCTCTGTGGGCGCTCTTTGTTTGTTTTTAGTGTATAAATTATTTCATTATATAAGCCAAACCATTGGGCTACTAGATGTGTAGAATTATCTTTGCACCATGCAAGGACTACGTCGCTCAAATTCTCCAGCAATCCTTCTTTTAGAGGACGGAACAGTGTTTGAAGGAAAAGCTCTTGGAGCTTCCGGCACTTCAGTAGGAGAAATCGCATTCAATACAGGAATGTACGGTTATCAGGAAATTTTCACAGATCCTAGTTACCATAAGCAAATGCTTGTTATGGCTACTCCACATATTGGTAATTACGGTGTTCATGATGAAGAGGTTGAATCTGAAGGCATCAAGGTTGCTGGCATTATAGTTAGAAATTTTTCAACTATAGCTAGTAGAGTTAGTGGATCAGGGACACTTCAGGATAATCTTGAAGCTAATGGAACGGTTGGTATTAGTGATGTTGATACTAGAGCATTAGTGAGACACATTAGAACAAATGGTGCAATGAACGGCATCCTTTCAACTGAGGAGTTTGATTTAGATAAATTGAAAAAGCAATTATCTGAAGTTCCTTCAATGGAGGGTTTAGCACTTAGTGGAGAGGTGAGTGTAAGTGAACCATATGACTTTAACGAAATTGGTGAAGGACACAGAATCGCTTTACTTGATTTGGGATTAAAGAGAAGTATCGCTTCTTGTCTTGCTGAACGAGGATGTGATATTAGAGTTTTCCCATGGAATTCAAAGGCTGAAGATTTGCTTGCTTGGAATCCAGATGGAATAATGTTGAGTAATGGTCCTGGGGACCCTTCTGCAATGCCAAATGTAAAGAACGAAGTGGCTAAGCTTGTTGACTCGGGGATTCCTGTGTTTGGAATATGTCTAGGGCATCAATTACTATCACTAAGCCAAGGATTGACTACAGAAAAAATGCACAATGGCCATAGGGGAGTTAATCATCCTGTTAAGAATCTAATTACTGGAACATGTGAGATTACATCTCAAAATCACGGTTTTGTAGTAAGTCATGAGTCTCTTGAAGCAAGTTCAGAAGTTGAGCTAACACATATTCATTTGAATGATGACACAGTTGCGGGTATACGCTTGAAAGGTCGTCCAGTATTCAGTGTGCAGTATCATCCAGAGGCATCAGCTGGACCACACGATAGTAGGTATCTGTTTGATGACTTTGTTTCTCTTATTGAAGAATCAAAAAAAGTAACTGCTTAGTATGAGCAATATTGAGAAAATTCACGCACGCCAAATCCTTGATAGTAGAGGTAATCCAACTCTTGAAGTAGATGTAGTAACAGCTAAAGGGGCTTTTGGACGAGCCGCTGTGCCTTCAGGTGCTTCAACTGGTGTGCACGAGGCAGTAGAGCTTAGAGACGGAGGAGATAATTGGATGGGCAATGGTGTGAGCCATGCAGTGGATAATGTAAATAGTATCATCAGTGATGCGCTTTATGGTTTTGATGTTACTGAGCAAAGGTTGATAGACCAAGTAATGCTTGATATTGATGGTACTGAGAATAAATCAAATCTTGGTGCAAATGCGATATTAGGAGTTTCACTTGCTGTTGCAAAAGCTGCAGCTGATACCGTTAAACAGCCTCTTTACAGATATCTTGGCGAGACAAATACAGGAATTCTTCCTGTTCCTATGATGAACATCCTTAACGGTGGTTCTCATGCTGATAATAAGATTGATATTCAAGAATTCATGGTTATGCCTATTGGTGCTGATACTTTCAGCGAAGGGCTAAGGATGGGCACTGAGATATTTCATAGCTTGAAGCAAGTGTTGAGAGATAAAGATTATTCAACTAATGTTGGTGACGAGGGAGGTTTTGCACCGAATCTTGGTTCAAATGAAGAAGGAGTAGAGTTTGTGTTGAGAGCAATTGAAAATGCTGGGTATCATCCTGGCGATGATGTTGTACTTGCTTTTGATGCTGCTGCTTCCGAGTTTTATTACAAAAAGAGCGGGTTGTATAGATTTGATTCTACCGGTGAGGAGAGAAGTAGTGATGAGATGGTTGAGTTTTGGGCTGATTGGAGATCTAAGTATCCAATTATTTCGATTGAAGACGGACTTGATGAGGATGATTGGAATGGTTGGAAGAAGCTTACAGATAAAATCGGAGCTAATACTCAGCTTGTGGGTGATGATTTGTTCGTTACAAATGTTAAGAGATTATCACGCGGAATAGAGGAGGAAGTTGGGAACTCTATCCTTGTAAAGGTAAACCAAATTGGTACTCTAAGTGAAACAATTGATGCTGTTGATATGGCTCATAGAGCTGGATACACTTCAGTTATGAGTCACAGGTCTGGAGAGACTTCGGACTACACAATTGCAGATTTATCTGTTGCTTTAAGCACGGGCCAAATCAAAACCGGTTCGGCTTCTCGCTCTGACAGAATTGCTAAGTACAACCAGCTACTTCGAATAGAAGAAGAGCTTGGTGAAATGGCAGTTTATAAGGGAGCTGATTTTAGGAGTTAGTAGACTTCTGTAATTGGTAAATAGCGATACTAGCACTAACACTAACGTTGAGGCTCGCTGTATTTCCCTTCATGGGTATTCTGAGTGCCGTGTCGCAATACGCCATAGCTTCTCTTGATACACCTTCACCCTCGTCACCCATTACAAGACAAAATGGTCCGTCAACTTTATTGTCGTCAATTGAATCTTTTGCTTTTTCGCTAATAGCGATACAGCTTACACCTGAACTTTTTAGAAATTTCAGTGCATCTGTGATTTTAATCACTCTGCTGACAGGCAATCTAAGAAGTGCTCCACTTGAGCTTTTGATAGCTCCCTCTGTGATAGAGGCAGAGCCTCTTTCTTGAATAATGAGGCCGTGTACGCCAAAACATTCTGCTGAACGGGCAATAGCACCTAGATTACGCACATCAGTAATTCCGTCTGCTGCAAGAAGAACAGGCGATTCACCATTTTCATAAGCACCCATTACGATTTCGTCTAGAGGTTGATACGTGATAGGGGATAAGAAGGCTACAATTCCTTGGTGGTTTTTTAAGGTTATGGAATCAAGTTTAACCTTGGGCACCATTTTGATCGGAACTCCGGCTGCACGAGCTTTGCCAACAAGTTTGTTTAGTCTTTCGTTTGTTCCAGCTCTAGAAACAATGATTCTATCTAAGTTTTTGCTAGAATCTAAAGCTTCAGCTACTGGGTGAATCCCAAAAACAAAAGTCTTTTCAGATGGCCTTTTGGGCCCGTTGTATGATCGCCTAGTTTCCATGGTGCAAAGGTACCCCGTTAATCCCCTTGAACTCTACCATTCCTCCAAGATGTTACGACCCTATCCCAAGTATTCCTATAAATGGCACTCCTATCAAGTACATAAATATTGTCGTCTAACCTGTGTTCTCTTTGATTGAAGACGAATACCACACTGTTTGGATTATCCTCATCGCCATAAAGCCAAACCTCATTCCACTTGTCCCTTCTCACCTTATCAGGAACTCCCATTACGATATGAATCATCCCTCTATCTGTGCGCCATCCTTCTTGCATCCCAGAAAAAAACGTGTTTGCTTCTTCAACTCTATCGTAATAAATCTCAATTAATTTTCTTGCTTTATCTCTAGATCCCCCACATTCTAGCCAAAACTCATCTAAAGCTAATTTTGGATGTTCAGATTTTAACATCTGGGAATATTCATCCCTTGTTGCGATGTATCGAGTGCACTCTAACAAATCTTCTACATTGATTGATTTGGGGAAATATGCTCTGCGACCATTTATTATAAATGATCTTTCTGTCTTGTTGTTGTAGAAAAATTGGCAACCTTCTCTAACGACCCAACTTCCATCGGAAATTGAAAATGGTCTTGCTACAACTGTGTCTAAAGGATTTCTGCTACCCGTAAATGGTGGTGCTGGGAGAGAAGTAGGAGGGTGAGCTAAATAAACTTCCCAAGCCTCTACTCCTGGCGAGTGAATCATAAGTGTTGAACCAATTTCAGCATTTGAAGGATCTATTGATTTGTCATTTTCTATATCCCAAACCAAATAATTATTAGGCTCTACATAAAGCCGCTCACTAATATTTCTATTTAAATCTGTAAGCTCAATATTCAATAAACGTTTAGTATTCGAGCTATTAAAATTCAATTCCAAATCTATCCATTGAGGCGAATCAATTTCTAATGTGTCTGAGGAATTAAAATTTAGGGTGTCAATAGAGACTGAAAACTCTGATGTGAATGGTGAGTTAGGTGTGTCCCTGGTATAAAGGAGTTGATCGCGATTGAGTCGGAGGTAAAGAGTAGTTGTGCCGGCTTGAGCAAATGCTGTGGCTTCTGCTCTTAGTGGTTTGGACCCAAGTTCATATGGCCTGTTAGAGACGACATTGCTTAAGCCTGAGCTAATTGTGCATGATGATAGAGCAAATACGCACGAAATCCCCACTAATCTCAATTGCGATATCATGCTTTTGTCTCTTCACTTTCATTTGATTCACATGGGAGTTCTATGAATTTAGGATCAATAGTTTCCTTCACATCCAAGCCCAAACCTCTCAGCTTTTCAGCTTGGCCTATGAGGTTTCCGGACCCTGTTTTCAGTTTATTCATAGCTGCAGTGTAAGCTTTATCGGCGCCCTGAAGACCTTTGCCAATTGATTCCATAGATTTAGTGAAACCAACGAATTTCTCGTAAAGCAACTTTCCCCTAGAAGCTATTTCAGCAACATTATTCCTCTGCTGTTCTTGACGCCAAATGTAACTAATAGTTCTAAGCGTAGCAATAATTGTTGAAGTAGATACTAAAAGCACCTGCGCTGCTAAACCCTCCCTTTGGATAGATTGAATTTCAGCACCTGCAGCAAAAAATGCAGGCTCTACAGGAACAAACATCAATGTGTAATCTACAGACTTGTTGTACAATGCTGAATAGTCTTTTTTTGAAAGTCCTCTAATGTGATTTCGCATACTTTGAACATGTTCTTTCAAATGCTCAATTCTATCTTCTTCATTTTCAGCATTTACACACCTTTCATATGCAGTTAAGCTAACCTTTGAATCAATAATTAACACCTTTCCATCGGGTAGATTTACAATAAAGTCAGGTCTTTTTCTTGATCCCTTTTCGTCAGTTTCAGATTCTTGAGTTCTAAAGTGTACGCCTTTTGTAAGACCTACATCCTCTAGAATTCTTTCTAGTTGATATTCGCCCCAATCACCCTGAACTTTTGAATCCCCTTTAAGCGCACGGGCCAAATTTTCTGCCTGTGTATTAAGACCCATGTTTGAATCGGCAAGGTTTTCAAGTTCCTTGTTCAATGCGCCCCTCCATTTGAGATCCTCAGAGTAATACTTATCTACTTTTTCTTGGAATCCCTTGAATTGAATTTGGACTGGTTCTAGAATTTGTTTAAGCTTTTGAGAATGAGAATCTTCAAGTTGAGAATGAGATTTTTCAGTTGCTTTTTCAAGTACTTCTCTAGCTAAAGCCTCTAAGTTAGCACGGTGTTTTTTCTCTGCCTCCTCGAATTTTTGGGAATCCTCCTCCTTGTGATTTTCAAGGTCTTCAATTTGTTGCTCTAGTTTGGCAATCTTGACTTTAAGAGCTACCACCTCCTCTGAGTTTTCTCCACGAGCACTTACTGTTTGCGATTGAGAGCCCCAATTTTTAGAAAAATACCAAATTATAAAAGCTCCAACACAGCTGCTTGCTACAATAATTAATGCTTCAATCATGATTCGCTGAAGTTAATGTTGAATTTAATATCTTGGACAAGGTCGCTAGAAAGAGATCTTGCGACAGGACAAGCTAGGCCAATTCTTTTCAATCTCTCTGCATCTTTTTCTGTTGCTCCCTTAAGCGAAATATGAATTAATGCACACACTTTTGTTACTCTTCTAGGATTTGAACTCATTTCCTTTGCAACTTCTGCATTCATAGATACTATTTCTATACTGTCTCTATTTGCTGCTATTCCAATAATAGTCATAACACATGAAATTAATGAGCTCGAAAGCAAATCGGTTGGTGAAAATGCTTCTCCTTTACCGTGATTGTCAGTCGGCGCATCTGTAATAATTGTATTGCCACTTTTTATATGAGTAGACTGAGTTCTTAATGGGTTTGAATACTCAATTGAATAATTGGGATAAAAATCGGATTGCATGGGGTAAATTTGGAATATGAAAGACGATAGAAAATTAATGCAACTCCAAACACTTTTGTTGTTGGCGCTAACATTTTTCTTTCA
Organism: Crocinitomicaceae bacterium; assembly: GCA_002722795.1. Taxonomy (GTDB): domain Bacteria; phylum Bacteroidota; class Bacteroidia; order Flavobacteriales_D; family Sanyastnellaceae; genus UBA974. Next base: position 11,963 of record PBMY01000033.1, on the reverse strand, counting down.
ACTTTCTTTTTATGCTCAATCTGACACAGGTTTAAAAACCTCTAAAGACGCTGTATATGGAGAGGAAGGTGTGGATGTATTGTATTCTCACACTGTTGGAATGTCTTTATTTGCACATACCCGAGGAGGTGGGGTGAATATCCGATATGGCAGATTTATCACAGCTAAGGAATCTAGATCATTTGCTTTTGATTTATTCTATACAAAGCACATTCGTGAAGAATTAACTGCAAATCCAGCCTATAGTGAGGCATTGCCATACACCTTTGGAAAGGTTAATGCTATGTTCACTACAAGATTTTCTTTTGAGAAAAGACAAGAGATAACTCCTAAACTCAGATTCGGAGCTGTTCAAGTTGGGTGTTTGTATAGACTAGGTTTAAATGTGGGCTTCTTAAAGCCAGTGTATTTAAATATTGGATATCCAGAACTGCCTTATGAATATTATTTAACTGAGAGGTATAATCCTGAAGAACACTTTTATGACGATATCTACGAGAGGGCACCATGGTCAAATGGCTTGGATGAAATGATCTTGGTCCCGGGGCTGCACGGAGGGTTCGGCATAAGTTTTGAATATGGTGATGAAAGGGGACTTACAAAGAGTTTGGAAGTTGGAGCATATTTTGATGTATATCTGAAAGAAATGGAGATTATGTCTGTTCAATTTGTAGACCCAAGTAGGTACTTTTTAAGTCTTTACTTAAAATTTGAAATGGGTGCCAATTGGACTGACGATAGATAGCAGATTTTAACGACATTTGCATGATGACTGTTACACCTGTTAAGTCCGTTACATCTAGAGTACCTAAGCCAAAGTGGTTGCGTGTAAAGCTTCCTACAGGAGAGGAATATAAAAAGGTAAGGGAAATTGTGTCTACACATAAGCTTCACACTATTTGTGAAAGTGGACATTGTCCGAATATGGGTGAGTGTTGGGGTGAGGGTACTGCTACCTTTATGATTCTAGGTAATGTCTGCACTAGAAGCTGTGGATTCTGTAATGTGAACACTGGAAAGCCAGATCAAGTTGATATTTGGGAACCCGCAAAAGTTGCCAAATCAGTTGCGCTCATGGGGGTGAAACACGCTGTGATTACATCTGTTGATAGAGATGATTTAAAGGACGGCGGGTCTGAGATTTGGGCTCAAACAGTTAAAGCAATCAGAAAACAAGCGCCTGGTACTACCATGGAAACCTTGATTCCAGATTTTGGCGGTAAGTGGGAAAACTTGCAAAAAATCATAGAAGTTGCTCCTGAGGTGGTCTCTCATAATCTTGAAACAGTAAGACGTTTAACAAAGAGCGTAAGAATTCAAGCTAAATACGACAGATCTTTGGAGGTTCTAAGAAGATTATGGAAAGCGGGTCTTAGAACAAAAAGCGGAATAATGCTAGGTATAGGCGAGTCAAAAGAAGAAGTGATTGAAACAATGGATGATTTGAGAAGCGTTGGTGTACAAGTTCTAACTTTAGGGCAATATTTACAACCAACACCGAAGCATTTGCCTGTGGCAGAATTCATTCATCCGGATGTTTTTAAAGAGTTGGAGCATATAGGATTTGAGAAGGGGTTTTTATTTGTCGAAAGCGGACCTCTTGTTAGGTCGTCATATCATGCTGAAAAGCATGTTCAATAAGCAACCAATTTCGTATCTTTAACGTCATATTTCAGTATTGAAAAAAAAATATTAATTATATGATATCAAAGTATTTATCATTTGGAGCCTTAGTGGCTGTAGCCCTTTTACTAGGGGCTTATACTCAGTTTAACATAACAGTTGAAAACACTTATGTTTCAGACTACTCGCCTAGAGTTTCTCAAGAGGAATTAGCTAGAGATTCTGAAGGAGCTGCAGAGATTACTCGCATGCTATTAGGTGATATAGAGACTGGAGAAATTAATGCTCAAGGTCTAGCAGAACTTCGCAGGGATGTTGTGAAGTTTGCTAATAAGCAAGCTCAAAGACAAAGTAAAACTACTGATCTTGCTTGGGTTGAAATGGGTCCTGATAATGTTGGTGGACGTACTCGTGCACTAGCGATTCACCCAAACAATGAGAATGTTCTGTACGCTGGTGCTGTTTCTGGTGGACTATGGAAATCTGTAGACGAGGCAAATACTTGGGTGCAGGTTACGAATTTTCCAAACCTTATGGTTGGTTCTATCGCTGTAGCGGGAAATGGTGATATTTATATCGGAACTGGTTCTGATTTTGATTGGGCTGGTGGTGAAGGCAATTCAGGATTTAGAGGTAGAGGCATCTGGTATTCTAGTGATGATGGCCAAACTTTCACTATAGTTGATGGTACAGATCCTGGAGAATTTAGTTCAGGAGCGTATTCTTCTACAGACGCATTAGCTGCTCATCCAACTAATAATGATATTGTTTGGTTTGGTTCTAACTCTGACTTTGGATACTTAGAGAACGGCCAATTAAACGAGGTAAGCCTATCTGGTGGTCCAACTGGTGGAGTTGCTGATATAGCAATTGCTTCAGATGCATCATACATGCTTTTAGCGGCTACAAATGGTAGAGTTTACAGAATTTCAGGAGCAAACTTTGATGAAGCTACTTCTATCGCTGGGAACGGTGATGGAATGCTACCTCAAGCAGGTATTGGAAGAACTAGAATTGCAATTTCTCACACTGATCCAAACAGTGCATTTGCTCTTTTTGCTACACCCGGTGGATTATTTCACGGTCTTCATTATTCAGGCAATGCCTCTGTTTCAGGTTCATGGTCAGAGTGCTGGCCAGGTGGGATTGAAACTGCTACTCCTCTTGAGAGAGCTCAGGGTATTTATGATCTTGCTCTTGGTATTCCTGTAGGTCAGCCTGATCTTGCATACGTTGGTGGAATTTCTCTTTGGAGATCCGGTCCCAACCAACAAGCTGAGCAAGCTGCTGCAGCAATGGATATTCCTGGGTTCCCATTTGGAATTCATGCAGACGTTCAAGACATTGTTGTTGCACCTTCAGGAACAATGTATGTAACTACTGATGGTGGAATCTACAAGAGCGATGATGGTGGTTACTCTTACACAGAGTTTAACCACAAATACAACGTAACTCAATTTTATGGGATTGCTCACAGTGCTGGTCCAGCAGTTATGGGTGGTACTCAAGATAACGGTACACTTTTTATTCCAACTGGCAGCTACTTCTTAAGCGAACAAAATGCGTATGAGGTACACGGTGGTGATGGGTTCGATTGTGCATTTAGCCAAGTGACAGCATCTGAAGAACACACTTACGCATGGTTCGGAGCCTCTCAGAATGGTGGACTTGTAAGAGGAACTATATCACCAGGAAACGTTAGTAATCTTGGAGACTTCTACGACAATAACTTCACAGACTTATTTACTGAAGATGGTGATCTAGGTCAGTTCTACACTTGTGTTCGTCTATACGAAGATACTGAGGATGAGGATTCTCAAAATAACATAATTCTTGTGAACCCTTACGGTGAGACAGTAACTGACTCATCGTTTGTTCTTCATACTTCTAGTCAAAATTTACCATTCACTTACACCCTTTCAGATGGTGAAGAGTTAATGTACTATGACGAAATCATTCGTCCTGATCTTCTTTTAGAAGAACCATTGGAAGAGGATCCAAACTATTTCTGGCTTGATCCTCAAGTTGCAATTGAAGAATTCACTTGTTGGGATGACACTCTTGGTTCAGAGATTATAGATGTAATTAGTGAGATTATTCCAAACCTTCTTGACACTACAATCGTTGTTGATGGTGTTGAATATGATGTTCAGATTGATCTTGGTAATGATACAATTTGGACTCAAGAAACTCAATACGATATTGTTGAAGTTTGTGATACACTTTACTTCCATCCAGGTGATACTTTATTAGATATTCCTGGAAGAATTCTAGTTCAAGATCCATACACTACAATTTTCACTTTAGGTCTAAATGGTAGTAACGGTATTTGGATGACTAGAGACGCTTTGAACTTCAATACAACTCCCCAATGGATTAGACTTGGTAACGCTCCAACGGGGTCTGGTGCAAAGTCGATTGAATATGTTGTCAGCGGAGAATCTGCAGGTGATGTAATGTTCGTAAGTGGATGGAACGGAGATCTTCTTAGAATTTCAGGCTTAAAGAATGTTTATGATCAAGCCGACGCTGATGAGTTCGTGGAAATAGAAGAAATAATTAGTTCAGCTGGATCAGCTATAACAGGCGTAAGCGTAGATCCAAATAACGCTAACCACGTTGTTGTTACATGTGGTGGTTACGGTCCAATGGCTAATGGTAAGGTAAGAGAGACTTGGGATGCCTTAAGCGAAGATCCAACGTTTACAAATATTTGGACAGCAGGTCTTAATAACATGCCTATGTACGATGTTGTGATCAACTCTCAAGACGAAAGTGGTGCAAGTATTATTGTTGGTTGTGAGTACGGTGTATTCGTGACTGATAATGGTGGAGATAATTGGGTTATGGCTAATGTAGGGATGTCTCAAGCTTCAGACTTTTTAGCTGCACCGGTATTTGATCTTAAGCAACAGTGGAGGGAAGAAAAAAATTGGAGTAACCCATCAAATACTGGCGCTATTTACGCTGGTACTCACGGTCGCGGAATCTTCCGTTCAGATGATTTCTTAGGTGCTGACGAGGTTGTAGATAACGGAAATGACTTCATTGAGTCATTACTAGTATATCCAAATCCAGTTATTGGAAGCAATGTTAGCGTTGCAACTGAAGGATTCTCGGGTGCTACTCTTATAGAGGTATATGACCTACAGGGAAGAGTTGTACTTTCTGAAAGAATTTCAGAAGCTAGATCTTCTGAAAGAGTTGTACTAGACGTTAGTGCTCTTTCAAACGGAACTTATGTTGTTAGAATGGCTAATAACCTTAAACACCTTGCGTCTAAGCTTGTTATTCGCAAGTAAGAGAATTAGAATGAAATTAAAAGGGAGACTGAGTCTCCCTTTTTTTATGATTGTGGTTTTTTATGCTATTTGTGTAGCGACAATTTTCCACGCTCTAATACAGCCCAACTAAAATGCTCTGTCCAATCTCCTATATTAATGTATCGGCTGTTTTTATTCTCTTCTCTTTGTATTTCTAGATCAAGAGGTATGTGCCTATGACCCATTATAAAACAATCTATGCTTGAATCTTGTTTTAAGTAGTCGACACAATAATTATAAAGAACTTCCTTTTCTGCAGATTGAAATTCGCCACCTATTCTTACTCTAGCGGCTCTACTTTTTTTTGAAAGTCTTCGAGCAATGGATATGCCTAAATCAGGGTGCATTAATCTAAACAACCAACGACAAATTCTATTCTTGTATATTTTCTTAATCCACTTGTAGGTGTAATCTCCAGGGCCTAATCCGTCACCGTGAGATACTAAACATGTCAACCCATTCCATTCTGTTTTCAATGGTTCAGAATGTACCATAACACCCAACTCTTCTTCTAAATACCCAAACGTCCAAAGGTCGTGATTTCCTAAATGAAAATGCACTAGAATACCGCTATCTGTTACTCGAGCAATTGCTCCTAAAACTCTTGACCCACCTTTTGGAACGGAGTTTCTATACTCAAACCAAAAGTCGAAAATATCTCCTAATAAGTGTATTTCTGTTGCATCTGAAGCTGCTTTATCCAACCATTCTACAAATCTTTTTTCCCTCTTTCTGCTTTCTGCAGGTGTAGGAGCTCCTATGTGTAGGTCTGATGCAAAATAGACTTTATGTCTCACTCTCCAAATAGTTTGATTAACTCCTGGTCAAGAGCTGGGCCTCTTAAATGAGTGCGGATAATCTTCCCGTCTCTGTTTAATAACATAGTATGAGGAATGCTAGAAATACCATATGCTTGTGAAGCAGAATTTCTCCATCCACCTAGATCACTTACGTGATTATCCCAAATAAGACCATCTTGCTCAATAGCCCTTTTCCACTTACCTAAATCTGAATCTAGTGAAACAGAAAACACATCAAATCCTTGGTCGTAATATTTCTTATAAGCGTGAACTACATGTGGATTTTCTCTTCTACATGGGCCACACCAAGATGCCCAAAAATCAAGCAATACTACTTTACCCCTTAGGTCACTAAGCTTACGAACTTGTCCTTTAGGATCATTCATTACAATGTCTGGAGCCTCGTCTCCAGCTATGTATTTACTGTTTTTGCCATTACGTTGCTTTTGCTGAACCTGTTGTTGCTTAGTCTGTTTTTTAAGCTTTGTTGGATCTTTACTCATTGTATACTTCTGATTGATCATCTTGAAGTATTCAGTATTTCCATATTCCTCTCTCAGGTTTTCTAAAACTGTTTCGTAATCCCTAAAATAAGTTTTTGGATTTAGGTTCTCTAAACCTGCTAAAGCAGCAGGGCTATTTTTGTTTGCCTCAACAAATTCTTCACTGAGGTTATTTAAGTCTTCTACAATTTTCTTAGTAAGCCCCTGAAGCTCACCTGTGTTTTCAGCATTTCCAGATTTAAGCTCTCTTGATACATTCATCAAGCTGTCTTGAAGTGGAATAAGAGCATTGTAATAAGTGGCAAGAAGAGCAGAAGCTTCAGAGCCATAAATAGTAGCTCCAGTTAAATACCCTCTTCCTTCTGGGACATTAGCACTAATGAAAATAGGCTCTTCGTGATTTGTGATAAGAACAAGGGGCCTTCTCTTACTTATCATAATTTGATGATATCCTTTACTAAGAGGTTGTTCTGGTTTTAATTCAAACGATCCATCAGCATTTAGGAGACACTCACCTTTTGAAACAAGAACTCCTTGATTGAAGCTTCTCAAGAAAATTTTAGCTCCTTTTTCAACACCCTGGAAATTTCCTGAGATCACCCCAGCTTTACCCAAAGGTGTAACTTCTGGAGTTGAACAACCTGTAATTAAAAAACAGGCTATTGAAACCCATGTTATGATTGAACGCATTATTCGTTGTTTATTTTAGTTGGACCAAATATCGTGAATTGCAGCCACTCGTATACCATCTTCTTTAAATCCTCCTCATCACTCCATTTCACATCTATGCAAATTGAGTGGAGTTTTATCTCTTGGTGATTAGCAATTAATGGTTTAATTCTTACTGCATCCTTTGAAGTAGTAACGATTCCATCTAGCTTTTCATTTCTAATAAATGCTAACCATCCTTTTACTTCCTTCTCAGTAAATTCATAATGATCTGGATATAATTCTCTTCTTACCACAGACCACTTTGAGGACAAACTTTCCAAAAATCGTTTCGGTTCAGCTATGCCGCTTATAGCTAACACCCTCGGCTTTCCTTGTATTTCATAGGGTTTATTCTTCATTTGGCTTATAAAAACTTTATGATTGGCATTAAGCCCTTGAGAATTTAATTCCTCATCCAAAGATTGAGAGGCTCTTGAAATCACAATAGCGTCAAACTCATCAATTCTCGACTTCAAATCTCTTAATCCGCCTCTAGGAAGCATAGTCTCACCTTTTAAAGACCTATGGGAATCAACTATGCATAAAGAAAAATGAGGCTTTAATGCCCTATGTTGAAGTCCATCATCAAGAATCACAACCTGAACATCAGGATTGGAATTTTTAATTCTACTAACTCCTTCTAGTCTATCGGCACAAACAGCAATAGGATTATGCGGATTCAAACTCTTCAAAAGCATTGGTTCATCACCAAACTCTTTCCAACAACTTTCTTGCTCCACCCACTTAAATCCTCTACTTTTTCTTTTATACCCCCTGCTTAAAAGCGCAACTTTTTCAGGCCCTCCAAGCATTTCTGATATCAATTGTAAAAAGTAGGATGCATGTGGGGTTTTCCCCGTCCCTCCTACATGAATATTGCCCAAAACAAAAGTAGGAAGCACTGCTTTTTGCGATTTTAAAATTCCCAAATCGTAAAGCCAATGTCGACAAACTACAACTAGAGTATAGATAGTTGTGAAGGGTGAGAGGATTGCTCTTCTTATGGTTTGGGTTAACTTAGGCGTCATGGAATCTAAGAACGCCTTGAAGGTACGAGAGATTATACGATTGTTAGAGCAATGGGCACCGCCAGTTCTTCAAGAATCATATGATAACTCAGGATTAATAGTTGGAGATAGAGATGCTGTGATCGATAAAGTCCTTGTAAGCCTTGATTGCACTGAGGAAGTTGTTGCTGAAGCTGAGGCAGAGGGAGCAGGAATGATCATCTCACATCACCCAATAGTTTTTAGAGGTTTGAAGACTTTTACTGGTGCCTCGTACGTCGAAAAAACAGTGATGCGCGCTATTAAATCAAGTATTGCTTTATATGCACTTCATACGAATTTGGACAATGTGTTTACCGGTGTAAATTATGAACTTGCTACTGCTTTGGGATGTGAGTCTTCTTCTCTACAGATTCTTAAGCCCAAACCAGAACTACTTGCTGCGATTACCGTTTTCTGTCCAGAGGAACATGCAGATGAAGTGAAATCCGCAATGCATGAAGCAGGAGCAGGGACAATTGGAGATTACGACATGTGTAGTTTTTCAGTAGATGGTGAAGGTGTTTTCAGGCCGCTTAAGGGTTCTAATCCTTATTTAGGGGATCATTGTGAGATAGAAAAAGTAGGAGAGAAAAGGGTTGAAATGATTTGCGAAAGGTGGAAGGCAGGAGCTGTCGTTGCAGCTGCGAAAAATACTCATCCTTACGAGGAAATGGCATATTTTGTATTTGAATTATCAAATAAAGACGCAAAAATCGGTTCAGGAATGATTGGAAAACTACCTAAACCTATTACATGGGAAGAATTTCTCGATTCTACAAAAACTGCATTGAAAGCGCACCAGATTAAGCACACAAAGCCTGTATCTAAAACAGTCCAAACCATAGCAGTTTGTGGTGGTTCAGGGTCATTTTTGCTTAGAGATGCTATCTCAAAAAGGGCAGATGTTTTTGTTACTTCTGACTTTAAATATCACGAATTTTTTGACGCTGAAGGCAAAATTATGATTGCAGATGTGGGACATTTTGAGAGTGAATGGCGCACAAGTACCATAATTACCACTCGAATAAGGGAAAAATTCACTAATTTTGCAGTCCGTTTGGCTTCAGCCAACACAAACCCGGTACAATTCCGCTGATACACAACTAACAGTCTCATGGCAAAAAAGACTAAGACATTAACTGCTGAGGATAGACTCAGAGCATTATACGATCTTCAACTAATCGATAGCAGAATCGACAAAATCCGCGTTGTACGTGGTGAGCTTCCCATGGAAGTAGAAGATCTTAGAAATGAGATTGCAGGATTAAACTCTCGTCTTGAAAAGATGGAACAAGATAACGAATCGGTTAACCAGCGTATCTCTGCATATACTAACCAAATCGAAGAAGCTAAGGCGCTTATCGCTAAGTATGAGGAGCAACAGAACAACGTTAGGAATAACCGTGAGTATGAGTCTTTAAACAAGGAGATTGAATACCAAACTCTAGAAATTGAGCTTTGTGAAAAGAGAATCCGTGAGTGCAATGCTCAACTAGCTCAAAAGCAAGAAAGCCTTGATGCTCTTCGCGAGAAGAACACACAGCGTCAGGCTGATCTTGATTCAAAAGAGTCAGAGCTTCAGGAAATTATTGAGGAGACTCAAGCTGAAGAAGACGAGCTTTTAAATCAAAGTGAAAAGCTAGCTAAGGGTATTGATGATCGACTTCTTCGCACTTATTCTCGTATTAGAGGTGCTGCTAAAAATGGTCTTGCAGTTGTTCCAATCGATCGGCAAGCAAGTGCTGGTACTTACATTAAGATTCCTCCACAGCGTCAAATTGATATTGCTCAGCGTAAGCAGATTATCGTTGATGAGCACAGTGGTCGTATCCTAGTTGATAAGGCTCTCGCTGACGAGGAGTCAGAACGCATGGAAGCTTTCATGAATAAGTGTCTTAAGAAGCTTAAGAAGTAAGCTTAGTAGCTGACTTATAATCGGAGACCACCTCCAATTACTAAACATGATGTAGACCAATTTTGGTCTATTGGCCTGTCTTGATATATGGGATTCTGGACGTATAGGTCGTTAGAAGACCAACGCTTTTGCCATGCTACGCCTAAGTATTTGTTTCCACTTCTATATTCTCCACCAAGACTGAGTTTTGTGGAAGAGCCAAGAGCTTGAACACCAGATTCTGAGGAAAAAGGCGAAGTTGAGTAAGCTGCGCCAGCTCTAGCTCTAAATTTTGAACTGATCCTGCCTTCAAAGCCTAGTCTTGCTTCGTGAGTACGATTGTAGCTTTCTTGAACTGATAGGTTTTCTTCGTAAAAGTCGTATCCATTAATGCCTTGATCGTGATTCAATACTCCCTTCGAGTAGTCTAGAGTCTCGTAATCAACGGATATAATAGCATACTTGTTTATTATTACTGCAGAACTTAAAATGAGCTTAGAGGTAGTTTTTAGAGTGTAATTGTACTCGTAAATTGCGGTTTGGTCATATTTAGGCTCACCATCTTTCCAATTACTATAGACTGAATAAGAATATCTGTCCCTTAAACTGTACTTAGTAGGACTATGCCAAGCAGCACCAAGTTTTAGCCAATCTAGATGTAAAATAGCACCAAGTTTAATATTCAATCCCTCACCAATAATCGATAGGTCTCCTATGTAGTCCCAATTTGCAAGTTCAGTTTCAGGATCAGTTGGTGTTTCAGAATGCACATAAGTTTGGGTAAAAGAAATTTTTGAAGATGTTATGGTCGCTCCTAAAGAAAAGATTTCAAATTGCGTCAAACCAATGCTAAACTGGTTGTCATTCATGCTACCACTCTCCTCAACAATATAAGAAAATCCAACTGTGTCAGCTAGATTGTATGTTGGTATGTATGATGTAGTGCTATTTCCATTTGGATCAATCAGGTAGGTGTTCCATGCAAGACCTGCAGTTTCTGGATAAGCTGCATGTGTAGCTAAGTCGTCATTATCTGTCCCCTGTGCGTTATCTAAAAACACTCCAAGTAAGCTATTGGGTAGTTCGCTATTTTCAAGATTTGTCGTTCTGTCGTAAACAGTACTTTTTTGATGATAGAATCCAAGAGTTACAAATGGTATATCAGGATTCACACTAGGTGTAGTAAGTGCTACCCCAAAATTCCCAATTGAAGTGCTAGAGGCAGAGGCGTCTGTACTGCTATTACCAAATTTTGAATTGGTTTTGGCTGTATAAATACCAGTATTTGCTCCAAAATCAGATCGTCTATACATTCCCATCCCCGCGGGATTAATACCCATAGATGATAAATCAGCCCCTAAAGCTCCAAACGCACCACATAGACCTATAGTACGGACAGTACCAATAGAATTTTGCTGTGAAAATCTAAGAACGTCTGCTTCGTTTTGGGCTACTGACTCAACGCTGACCAAACAAAATAAAGCTATCGCTGTTATGACCCTCAAAAGAGCTTTGATAACTAGGGTAATCATAATTACCTGTGTCCTCTAGAGGAACGACTAGATGAATTTGATCTGCTGCTGTTAGATCTTATTGTTGATGGTCTACTAGTTGATCTTGATGAACCTATATTAGAACGGTTCGTGCTTTGCGAAGAGCCCGAACTCCATCTTGCATTGTTCCTGTTGTTTTTTGACCCGTTGTTATTGCTGTTTCTATTATTCCAGCTTGAGTTGTTACCCCAATTAGATCTGTTGTTTGACCTTGTTTTTGTTTGTGAACGAGTCTGTGAACGAGATTGATTGTTTGTAGTTGTCTCCACCTTTTCGTTCTTGTTTGTCTCGATTCTTCTACCTCTGTAATTGCTGTTTGATATCATATTTGTTGAAAGAGGCGTCCTTGGTTTTATCACAACCGTAGATGAAGTGAATACATCACCACCGCCCCAAGACACCCATCCGCCATTATTCCATCCATTGTTCCATCCGTTGTTCCATGGATTTCCCCATCCGTTGTTCCATGGATTTCCCCATCCGTTGTTCCATGGATTTCCCCATCCG
>PBMY01000032.1 GCA_002722795.1 Crocinitomicaceae bacterium | reverse complement strand
CTGTGTTGGTTCATTTGACGAGTGTGGAGTATGTAACGGTCCAGGCGCTATTTACGAGTGTGGCTGTGCAGACATTCCAGAGGGAGACTGTGATTGTGATGGTAACCAAGAGGACGCTATAGGCGTATGTGGCGGAGATTGTGCTGAAGACTTGAATGAAAACGGTATTTGTGACGTTGAGGAAATAGGGTGTACAGACCCAAACAATCCAAACTATGATCCAAGTGCCGTGTTTGACGATGGTTCATGTTTAACTGGTGGGTGTACAATTCAAATTGCATGTAACTATGATCCAAATGCTGAATACCTAGAAGTCGGTTCTTGTGACTTTATTAGTTGTGCCGGTTGTACTGACCCAATAGCTTGTAACTATGAACCAGATGCAACATTAAACGATAACACTTGTGAGGGACCAGAAGAAGGTTACAACTGTGATGGGTCATGTATAAATGATGCAGATGGCGATGGAGTATGTGATGAATTCGAAATCTTCGGTTGTACAGATCCCGATAACCCTGGATACGATGTAGAAGCTACAGAAGAAGATGGTTCTTGTATGGTTGGCGGATGTATACACCCTGTTGCTTGTAACTATGACCCATCAGCAGATTATATGATTATCTCAATGTGTGAGTTCTCATCATGTATCGGTTGTATGGATCCTGTTGCTTGTAACTACGATTCTGAAGCAACTCTTTCAAACACATTAATGTGTGAGTACCCTGAAAATCCAATGTTCAATTGTAATGGAACTTGTGCAAATGATGTAGATGGCGATGGACTTTGTGATGAAGAGGATCCATGTATTGGTGAATACGATGATTGTGGTGTTTGTAATGGCCCTGGCGCTATATACGAATGTGGATGTTCAGACATTCCTTTTGGAGATTGTGATTGTGATGGAAACCAAAATGATGCAATTGGAGTTTGTGGCGGTGATTGTACTGCTGACTCAGACAATGACGGAATATGTGACGACATAGACGATTGTGTTGGAGATTACGACGCTTGTGGTGTTTGTAACGGTCCTGGTATTCCAGAGGGATACTGTGATTGCGATGGCAACGTAGATGATGCAATTGGCATTTGTGGTGGTTCTTGTGAATCTGACGAAAACGAAAACGGTATTTGTGATAATGCAGAAATGGGATGTACAGATCCAGAAAATCCAAACTATGATCCAAACGCTGTTTACGATGATGGTTCTTGTGTTGAGGGTGGATGTATAGTACCATTTGCTTGTAATTACGACCCAACAGCTGGTTACTTAATTGTAGGATCGTGTGACTTCACTTTGTGTGCTGGTTGTATATCTCCTGACGCATGTAATTATGACGAGGATGCTACATTAAATGACGGTAGTTGTGAAGTCCCAGAATATGGATATAATTGTGACGGAGAGTGTAATAACGACGCTGACTCAGACGGTGTTTGTGATGAGTTTGAAATCGCAGGTTGTACTGACCCTCTAAGTCCAAACTTCAACCCTGGAGCTACTGACGACGATGGTTCTTGTTTAGTTGGTGGTTGTATTCACCCATTAGCTTGTAACTATGACGGCTCAGCTGACTTTATGGATATCACGCTTTGTGACTTCAATTCATGTATTGGATGTACAGACTCACAAGCATGTAACTACGATCCAGATGCTACTATCAACGATATAAGCATGTGTGTTTATCCTGAAACTTCATTCTTAGATTGTGATGGTAACTGTATAAATGACATTGATGGAGACGAAATTTGTGATGAAAACGAGGTACCTGGTTGTACTGATCCAACTGCAACCAACTACAACCCTGAGGCTACTGATGATAATGGCACTTGCATACCTGAATTGATAGGTGGCTGTATTATTCCGTTCGCATGCAACTACGATCCGGATGCTGATTTCTATATCCCAGGTTCATGTATTTTTGGACCGTGTGATGGAGCTCCTCAGAGCGATTACTGTTATGATGCGAATGCTTGTAACTATGGAGTGTTTGGCCAGTGTGAATTTGAATCTTGTCTAGAGCTAGGCTGTACTGATAATGCTGCTTGTAACTATGATTCTACAGCGCTTTACAACGATGGTTCTTGTGAATATGATCCTAGCGATTGTATCGACCTAGGCGACTTGGATTCTGTTGCCAGCCTAGAAGAAATGGCGAATGTTAACTTTAGTATTAGAGCCTTCTCTCCTCCTCTATCCCAAAGCATAGTAATCACTCCAATAGAAAATTCTCAGGTTAGGATTATTGACATTAATGGTAAGGTGATTTTTAATGATAGATTGATTGTTGGAGGCCAAACTGTAGTCCAAGCTCCTACAAAGGGTATATTCTTAATAATTGCAACTCGTGAAGATTATGGGATAACCCAAACTACGAAGTTGTATGTACATTAACAAGTAGTGTTATGGCGGGAAAGTGGATCCCGTCAGTGCTTTTCGTTTCAAAGACAGGGGCACCTCGCTCACTTTGTTTGATCGATCTTCCTAGCAGCTCTCACATTAGACATCCAAAACAAACATATCGCTTCGCATTAACTTTCAATCACCAATCAAAGACAACAAGAAGCTTTTAGTTTTCCTACTTCTTGTTTGTTTCGAATACTTCGCATCGCATGTTTGTTTTTTTGTCAGTTCGTAACCTCGCCAGGAGTCGAACCTGGATTTTGGGTACCGGAAACCCACGTAATATCCATTATACGACGAGGCTATATAGATAAGGCAAAATTAGGTGTATTTTTGCGGAAAATTTAGTTGCATGCAAGTAGAACAATTAAAGAGTTCGGTTGAACTTTTAATGGAAAAACTTACGGACCACAAACTGTACTCGGGCTTAAAGACTTTGGAGGATGTGAAGACATTCACTGAGCACCATGTATTTGCGGTTTGGGATTTTATGTCCCTATTAAAAGCTCTACAAACTTCTCTAACTTGTACTCAGGCACCTTGGACTCCTAAAATTAATACAAATACTGCGAGGTTTATTAATGAAATAGTTTTAGGTGAGGAGACAGATGTAGATTCTAATGGTAATTATAAAAGCCATTTTGAGATGTACCTAGATGCCATGGAGGATATAGGCGCAAACACTTCTCAAATTCGGAAGTTTATCCGTCTTATTGAAGAAGGTGAAACCGTAGAAGAGGCTCTTAAAAGCGCGAATACAACTACTGCAATTAGGGATTTCGTTGGATATACTTTTGAGGTAATCGCTTCCGGCAAAAACCACATGATAGCTTCAGCTTTCACTCATGGTAGAGAGGGGTTAATTCCAGAAGTTTTTATTGAAATTCTCAATAAATCAAGCTACCTCACTAATAATGAATATAAGTCTATGAAATACTATCTAGAGAGACATATCGAACTTGATGGAGACGAGCATGGACCACTATCATTAAAGATGATAGATGAACTTTGTGATACTGATCAAAAAACGATTGAAGCTGATCAAGTTGCTGCTGAATCTTTAAGAAGGAGAATAGCACTTTGGGATGCCATAGCTGATGAGCTTAATAAGTAAACCTAGTTTACTACTCTAAGAGGTAGCACCTCTGTTTTGTCGCTTATTTCAGCCTTCACTATATAAAGCCCATCTCTAAGACCGCTAAGGTCTATGAGGTCACCAAAACCACTGTCGCATATTTTTCCAAGAGAGGAATAAAGAACCCAACTAGCAGGTTTAGCCAAGCGAGTTGTGTGTGCTGCAGGGTTTGGGAATAGGATTAAGTCGATATTTTCTTCTTCAACAATAACGCTTTGGAATAACATTGGATCGTTAGTGATACCAAGAGAAATATCCTCTGCTGTAAAGAACCCAATAACATCTGCGGATGTTAGTTTGTAAATGCATATACTAGCAGAGCCGTTCAGATATCCATATGTTGTTCCTAAAATCCAAATCGAACCGTCATACCCTACTTCCATATCCACAGGGGTTTCATTGAAGTTTGTACCTAATGCCGAAGAGCTCAAGTAGCCGCCATAGTTGCCTAATCTTGTTAGAACCATATCCATACCTGCACCAGCATTGTAATTGATTTGGGCAAGTTTCAACATGCCACCATCATGGGTTATCAATCTTGTTCCTTCAACAAAATATGGTCCAGAAGTGTCAACAATACCGTTTGGCTCTCCGTTGCCCTCTTCAAAACGGATAATTCCATTACCAATAGGATTTGCATCTCTTTGGTATGAATAAAGAAGAGTAGCACCACCTTCAAAAGGTGCAATATCATTTGCATAGTTATCGCCATATGCATTTTCGTCTGGACCTATGTTTGCCCATAGAGCACCACCATCTGCTCCCCAAGTCCAAAGTGTAGCTTGTTCAACTCCCTCAACAAGGGTTGTCCCAACTACGTAAAGTGTATCATTTAAGACTTGAGTTGCTGATACAGATTCGTACATCAATGGATGGCCCCACATGTAATAATCAGCATTTGAAACAGCCTCTTCATCATCAATATTAATCAACCAGCAATCGCCCTCAGTATCGCCAAACGCATATGTATTACCCTGCCAAGTAGCAAGTGCTATAGGAGTTTGGTTTTCAGAGTCTATTATTTCGAAAGAACTTACAACCTCACCTGAGGTGCCTTGGTTGACAATGTGATGTATAGTCGTATTGTAAGTGCCGTTTTCAGCGATTTTATTAGTCAAAATTTTAATATCATCTGTTCCATCCACTATGACTCCGTCAACTATATTTTCAAGAAGAGAACCTGAAGGTGTAAGTATACTCCAAGCATAATTGAAGTCTGAATCAAAATAAGCAACATACCCCCTTACAGTTCCGTCTCCATGACTAGATGTGCTACCTAATGCATATACTCCACCACTAGGAGTTGTAACTAGTGCGCTTGCTACATCCTCATATGTTCCACCAATTACTCTAAGTTCAACGTCAGATTGGGCAATTGCCATGGTGCTTAATGCAAAAAAGAAAATTAGAATTTTGAGGCTGTTTATCATCATTTTACTGCTTGATGCACTCTCATGAGAGCAGTTAATAATTCTTTGAGATTATCTAAATGTAGCATATTTGCTCCATCAGATTTGGCATTTGAAGGATAGGGGTGAGTTTCAATAAACACCGCATCAGCGCCTGCCGCTACAGCTGCTTTACCAATTGTAGATATGAATTGTGGGTTGCCACCGGTGACTCCGGACGATTGGTTTGGCTTTTGAAGGCTATGGGTAAGATCGACAACAGTTGGGGCAAATTCTTTCATAATTGGTATGCCACGCATATCTACTACTAAATCCTCGTATCCAAAAGTGGTTCCTCTTTCAGTAACCCAACAATTTTCATTACCTGAATCCCAAACCTTAGTAACAGCATGCCGCATAGACTCTGCTGAAAGGAATTGGCCTTTCTTAATGTTTACGATTTTTCCAGTTTGAGCCGCAGCCACCACAAGGTCGGTCTGCCTACAAAGAAAGGCAGGTATCTGAAGTACATCAACATAATTGGCAGCCATAGCCGCTTCCTCCTTTGAATGAACATCGGTAGTAATTGGGACTTCATGCTTTTGGGCTACTTCGGCTAAAAGTTGTAGAGCCTTTTCGTCACCTATGCCAGTAAAACTATCGAGTCTAGAACGGTTTGCCTTGCGATAAGACCCCTTAAAAATTAGAGATAAGCCTAAATCACGGCAAACTTCGATAACACCATCAGCGATATCGTGAATCTGCTCACCTTCGATAGCGCAAGGACCTGCAATTACTAAAAGATTGCTACCAGAGATTTGGTCAAATTTGGCTCTACTCATTTTCCTTAGAAAGTCTTAAAGTAATTCCTCTACAAGTGGTGTGGGCTCCATTTGAATCTTGGAAAAATAATCCAATGGGTTCTTCAACTGCTATGTATAGAACTCTATCTCCTGGAATATCTATTCTTCCATAAAGTTCAAGTCTTTCATCACCCCATCCGCCAATTTTAGTACGAGCGCCTAAATTTATATTATCTGAATATTTATAATCTATTCCACAAGAATAAAGAGGCTCAGGCATCCATCCACCAACGGAAACATGAGCATTAAATCCAATTTTTTCAGAGATGTCAAATCTCAATGTTGCGCCTAGTTTTGATGGTAATAACGCCATTCTATTTACAGACTTTCCAGATTGAAGAAGTGTGTCTGTTGAAATATTTCCGTCAATAATATTTTCCCAAGTAAGGCTATCGCCAAAAACTGGCAAACCGGTTGTGGAAATTCCCTCCTGGACCCAATATACTTGTGAACCCTCGGGTTCGAAAAGGAGTCCAACATCTTTAAAATAAATATCTATTTCTACTGGTAAATCTTCCGACCTAATAGGTACCATACCTGAAATGGCTACCCCATATGTTGGCATTAATGTATTGTCCGATCCAAAGTGAAGTCTAGCCTCAGTCTGTAGGTATGTTTCAAGTGAATCAGCATCCTCAGTAACATAGAAATATCCATAAGGAACACTCCACTCGCCTCCAACAAGTCTTTGAACGAATGAAAGTTCTATTCTTTGTTTAGTATCATTCTTAATTCCACCTAAACTTAATCTATTAAACAAACCAACTCTAGCACCTGAGCCACTAATAACATTCACATCACCAACTAAATTAGCGTTTCCATACCAAATCAGTTGAAATAAGTCCTTGGTCCATCGAGAATCAACTATTACCTCTGAACCAAAACTTCCACACAATGACCATTGTTTCCCTTCTCTAGGTTTTGTTGACCAACTCACATTAAATCCAGCATTCGCTCCTAAATATCCAAAATTTCCAATGTGAGCATTCATGATAGGATCTAGGTCATCTTTTGAAATAAACCCACCGTGACCTATCGTATTCATAAATCCTGCAGTAATTGTATTACTTGTTTGATTACCCCAAAATTCAAATGAATATTCTCTTATAGAAACAGGATCAGACTTTTTAAAAAGTGAATCATTTCTAAAAGAAGAAGATTCAGAAGTAGTGTAAACCTGAGCATTAATTGAACTAAAGGCCAAACTCACAATTGCTATTGTACTGAATATCATCCTCATCATTCCTCAATTAAATATGTTCCCTTAGCTCTTACCTGCACCCTAATGTCTTCTGTGCCATCAAACTCAACAGCGTCCTTTGTCTCTAAGTAGACTGTGACATTTATTGTTCCGCCAGGATCAACAATTCCCTTATCAACTTGAAGTTCCATAAACCCATGAGCTGGTTGGTCAAGTAACAACTTCCCAGAATTTAATGCCAAATCGCCATATACTGTTGTTCCTTCCTCATTATTTGATACATATTCAAAAGTAGCATCAACACTCACAGGGAAAGTGCTCCACATATCTATGAGTAGTTGACCATCAAATTCTGGGAAATCAGAAGATGGATCAAGTACATAGCTGTCATCTAGAACTATACCTTCAAATCCAACGTTTAATGGTATTTCTAGGAGTAACTCAAGATTTGGGGTTTGGCCGACATCTAGGTAATCATTACCTAAACTAATATCACCGTATGGATTTAACTCAATGTTACCGACAGTTTTAAAATTTTCGGGAATAAGCTCGACTAAAGTAACAAGATTGCTACCATCCTCTGTTAGATCCAACTCAAGTTCAGTAGCTGAATAAAGCTCACCATTAATCCATTGGGCCCTAGCCATATCGTGAATTCCAAAGAATGAAGGATGCTGCAATTGTTGACCATCTATAGCTAGTGTATCAAAATTGAATCGTAGATCTGCTCCAATTGTATTTTGTAATAATAGAGTCGCCTTCGCTCCTTCCATATTTAGAATTGGGTTTGGAAGAGGAATGGTATCATCAAGAATCTCTTCTGCTGAAAAACCAGCCTGTAAATTTCCAAAGTATCCTAGGGCACTCTGCACTTCAAAATCTTTAAATTGCACCGTCACTTTGATATTATCATCACTATCAGCATAGAATATCTCTTCACTATTTGGCGAACCTTGAGCTGAAAAAAATGTTGTTATTAAGTTGTTGCCAACCCCAGAGGTTCCTGTCAAATCAAAAAAAGCATTTTCCAAACTCATTGAACCTGTTGCGACACCAAGCTCTCCATCTACAGCCGGTGGAATAACTAAATCTATCCCAACTGTATCTCCATCAATTGTGCAACAAGTAAGATAATAGCTCATTTCTAGCTCCCCCTCTATTGTACTTTCAACTGCGAATACCATTTCGCCTGACGATACAACAACCTCTCTCAAGTAGGCACCACTAGATCCACCAAGGTTGGTGATTGGAAGTTCTTCTTCTTGAACAATAAAAGGATATTCTGTTGGTACTGGAATTTGGACTGGGATGTTTCCAATTCCAATGTTCTCTTCTAGAGATGTATCTGGAAGTATTGGAGCCAAGTTGCCCGCAATCATATCAATAGGTTGATGCCAAACAATTGTAGCAGGACCATCAACGCCTACTTCAATGTCTAATGTATCTTCGACAAAATCTAACCAGCTAATTTTTTCGTCTACTAGGGGCAAGAAAATATCAGATTCCCAACTAAGCGGTTCTCTATCCTCACACCCGATGATACAAATTGCTGATATCGCTGAAATAAAAAGTAAAAATTTCCTCATTTGCTTTGGGGTGTTAATGTCAAAAATACGGAGATAGCAACTAGCCACAATGAAAGAGAAATATACTGAGGCCAAACAAATGGACCCACCAGCAAATACAATGCAATCGCAATATTTGATAACACCACATTCCTTCTACTTACAAGTGTAGCTATAGCTGGAATAGTCCAAATCATGTTCCAATTTGCCCACGTATCAACGTGGTCAGTGAATAACCACATAGCAATCAACAAAACTCCTAATGCTGCAGTAATTACTTGAATAGTTTTAACTACAATTCTTGTAGTAAGGTTGCTTTCACCCACTTTGTATCTTAGAAAAACAACCATCACTGATAGTAGCAAAAAAAACAGTTGTGGCATATTTAAACCAAGAATAAAGTTGTACCTAGGTTTCATCCAAGTGTTTGGAGCAATAATAAGCGGATCTGAATTAGCTATTAAAGGTTTTCCGTCAATAGTGCACCTTTCTAGTGCCTTGTAAAGCTCATCTGGTATGTAAGCTGCTCCACAATCAACCATCACCTCATCAGCTTTGGGACCCAAAATGAAATCCATACCAAACTCTGTCCATGGCTTACAACCGATGTATGGTTTAAGTCCATCTCTATAAGTTCTTCCGTCAGACTCACAGTTGAATTCTATGCTCTCGCCAAGTGCGGATTCAAGCACAGTAAACACCCTTGTGGCACAATTATCTCTAAAAAATTCATATGAATAAGTTGCATTTTCAGGTTGAGCATTCCATGCTAGATATTTGGCCACCTCCCTAACTTGTGAAGGGTTTAAATCGAGAGTTTGAGAATTTAGACCCCTTCCAGAGTCATGATATACTTTGAAAAAATGATGATAAGGCTCTACTGATAATTTATAATCCAATCTGCCCTTAACAAATTTGAAGTAAAAGCCATCGCCAAATGAAAATGTCCCGTAATTAAACACCCAATCTGATTCTGGAATATCTAATGGATCGTATATTCTTATTGCTGTGTGACCAAACAGAGCATAAATATCCTCACCCGGGCTTGCTGTAAGAATGCTAATTTGTGTTTGATCGCTTAGAGATTCGTGCCAAGGAGTTTGGGCTTGGAGGAAAAAAGGCACAAGCGAAAGGAGGAAGGTAATCACACCTCTTTTCATTTCTGATGCGCGGCCAGAAAGCCAAACCTGTTTATAACACTCAGCTTCCGGCTCAAATTCAACGTGCAAATCTCCACCAGGCATCTTAACTGTTCGTTGAGGCTGTCCACCATTTATCGTGTGATCTATAATTGCTGCAGCTACTGCACCTGTTCCACAAGCTTCGGTTTCCGATTCAACCCCTCTTTCGTAAGTTCTAAGATTTATTACTAGCGGCGAAGACGTATTACATAGCCCACTAACATTCGTTCCTTCTGGTTTGTATTTTTCTGAATACCTAATTTCCGCGCCTATCTCCTCTATATCAACAAGTTTTAGAGTTTCTGCAGAATCAACTCTGAAAATGTGATGAGGAGAGCCTGTGTAAACATACCAATCACCCTCTACCTCTATAGGTATTTCAACGATTTCAAATTGAACACTTGGAAGGTCGTATTCTGAATTCCATCTCACTTTATGTAGCCCGTCAAAAGCTTCTAAAACTGCTTCATCACCAAGCCAACCATCTCTCCTAGCATATGCAAAAGTTGCTCTAGTGCCATTCCCGCAAAACGACCTTGAACCATCAGGATTTCTATAATCGCAAAGGAAGTCAGCTTGTGGATTTAATGAAGGTTTAATGAAAATAATTCCGTCTGTATCCTCTTCATTGCAAATCCTCTGAACAAGATCGTTTTCAATCTCTTTAATCTCCCCCTTTCTATCGTCTATCATCACGAAGGTGTTTCCTGTCCCTTCCCACTTCTGAAATTCGATTTGCTTACCTTCTTTCATGGTTCTAAGGTAACGTACCTTTGTATTCGATGTCGAATTTATCAGCCTCTATATCTGACTCAAAAATTCTTGATGCGTATCGCTTGATGCTTACTGCTAGACATATGTCTGATATTTATGAGGAGAATGCCAAACTAACAGCAAAGTACGTGCATGCTTGCTCTAACGGGCACGAAGCTATACAGGTCGCAGCTGGCTCGCTTCTACGCAAGCAAGACTGGCTCAGCTGCTACTACAGAGACGACAGCATATTGCTGTCAATGGGAATGAAGCCATATGAATTGATGCTTCAGCTTTTTGCAAAAAAAGACGACCCATTTTCTGGAGGACGCACCTACTACAGTCATCCATCGCTAAACAGAGATGATTTACCTAAAATACCTCACCAAAGTTCAGCAACAGGCATGCAGGCTATACCTGCAGCTGGAGTAGCAATGGGCCTTCAGTACAGGGAGAAACAGGGATTAGATATTTGGGATGAGGGTGATGCGCCAATTGTAATGTGTTCTATTGGTGATGCAGCAATTACAGAGGGTGAAGTAAGCGAAGCTCTTTATATGTCGGCATTAAGAAAAATGCCCATTATTTGGCTTATCCAAGACAATGAATGGGATATTTCAGCTCACGCTTCGGAGATAAGATTTGGTGATGCTACTACCATGGCAGCAGGATTTCCTCCAATTGAAGTTAGAGAAGTTGACGGAACAGATTTAGTTGCCTGTATGGAGTTAATGGAGGAGGTATTTAATACGGCACGTAGAGAAAGACGACCATTTTTGATTCACGCAACCGTTCCACTTCTAGGACACCACACATCTGGTGTTAGACGTGAATTCTACAGAGACGACCTAGATGAAGCTAGACAGCGTGATCCACTTCCCAAGATTGAAAAATTACTAGTTGAAGGCGGGTTGATTTCTCAAGCTGACTTAGATGCATTAAATGCTGAACTTCGCACTAAAGTTGAAAAGGAATTTGCATTAGCTAGAGATGCTGAAGAACCAATATTTGAAGATCTTCTAACACATAAATATGCTCCAACTGATGTATTAGAGGAGAAAGGTGAGCGCACCCCAAAAGGGGGCGAAATGACTCTAATGGTTGATTGTGCATTACACGCCATGCAAGAGTTGATGGAACAACATCCAGAATCTCTACTTTATGGTCAGGACGTAGGAAAAAGACTTGGTGGTGTATTTAGAGAAGCTGCAACTCTTGGTAACAAATTTGGGGACGAGAGAGTGTTCAATACCCCTATTCAAGAAGCGTTTATCATCGGTTCTACTGTTGGAATGTCTTGTGTTGGATTGAAGCCAGTGGTAGAGGTTCAATTTGCAGATTACATTTGGCCAGGACTCAATCAGTTATTTACAGAATTGAGCCGATCATACTTTCTATCTAACGGTAAGTGGCCAGTACATTCATTAATCAGAGTTCCTATTGGTGCATATGGTTCAGGAGGGCCATACCATAGCTCTTCTGTTGAATCTGTTCTCTCAAATATCAGGGGCATCAAGGTGGCGTATCCTTCAAACGGAGCTGACTTAAAAGGATTAATTAAAGCTGCATTCCACGACCCAAACCCTGTGGTAATTCTTGAACACAAAGGGCTGTATTGGTCAAAAATTCCAGGAACTGAAAAGGCCAAATGCATTGAACCTTCTAGAGATTACATAGTTCCTATAGGAAAGGCAAGAACTGTTTTAAGCGCTGATTCAAGCGAAGAACCACAATGCAGTATTATCACTTACGGCAGAGGAGTTTATTGGGCAGTTGAAGCTGCTAAAAATTTCAAAGGCCAAATAGAAATAATAGATTTAAGGTCAATTGTTCCAATAGACATGGATGCAATTGCAGAATCTGTTACTAAAACAAATCGTTGTCTAGTATTAACGGAGGAGCCTATTGAAAATAGCTTTGGACTTTCTCTAAGCGGACGAATTGCATCTGAGTGTTTTGAAAGTTTAGACGCAGCTCCACTCACTCTAGGTTCAATTTCTCTTCCTGCAATTCCACTGAACTCTGAAATGGAGGCAGCAGTTTTGCCAAGTGCTGAAAAAGTAGCCGCGAAGATTGAAGAACTGCTTCGATTTTAAGCTTATTTATTGTAGTAATTAAAAAGCTAGTGCACCTAAAAATCCTAATAAAAACAAAAGTGCATAAAGACCAAGAACAATAACAGTAAGAGTACCCCAAAAAGTAAATATATTTCCCATAAATGTAAAACCTTCAGTTAACACATCTTTGTTTTGATCAGTTAATCCTCTTCTAGTTGTTTTTGAAAATTTCAATAATAAATTACCTGGATATATATATAAAGCTGCGATTAAAACGTATAGCAATCCATAAATTGGAGGTAAACCCGGTATAGCTGAAACAAATATAGCTATTCCAACTATTATTATTAATATTCCAACTATCAAGGATAGTACTCCGAATAGTTTTGACCAATAGACCATTTTATCTACTGCATCAATAAATGAAGAATTAGATTCTAGCAATTCATTATTCTTATCCATTGTAATTTATTTTAATTTTAATATCGTAAATATATAATAATCACCTAATTCCTAAGTACTTGTGAGTCTGCTCACTCAAAAGCCACCCCTCGCCATCTAGGCTTTGTAGATGATCAACCATCATTTGGTGTACCCTCTCCTTTTTGCTCCATTCTGGTTGAAGGTAAAGCAGAGTATTTGCAGGAACGTTTTGAGCTTGTTCCTTAGCCCAAACCAAATCATGTCTATTAACAACAACTACCTTCAGCTCATTGGCTCGGCCATAGCTGTCCTCTAAACAAGCCTTGAATTTTTTAGGTGAAAGTGTAATCCAATCGAAATCACCTCTAATTGGATGTGAACCGGAAGTCTCTAAATGAACCTGAAACCCTCTGTTTTTAAGAGCAGTCGTGAGTGAAGTCAAATCGTACATACAAGGCTCACCACCAGTAATTACAGCAAGCTTATGGCCACTTTCAGCAGCACCTTCAGCTATTTCATAAGCACTTAAAACCGGAAATTCATCAACTAGCCAGCTTTCCTTTACATCGCACCATGAGCACCCTACATCGCAACCTGCAAGCCTGATAAAATAAGCGGGATGGCCTGTGAATTTTCCTTCACCTTGAAGTGTAGGAAACACTTCCATTACTGGATATGTATTAGCCATTACTGTCATCTAAAAGCAAGTCTGCATCTAAATCAAATGCGGTAGCACCAGTAACTTTTACTTGAACATAATCACCTATTCTCAAGTGATATTCGTCGCTAACCGAAATTCTTACCTCATTGTCTACATCCGGTGAATCATATTCTGTTCTACCTATCCAAAACCCTCCTTCACATCTATCTACTATAACCTTAAACTCTTTGCCTAAATGCTTGAAATTCAATTCTTCAGAAATCCCTGCCTGAAGTTCCATCACCTCATCGGCTCTTCGCTTTTTTACCTCTTTAGGAACATCATCCTTCATTGTAGAAGCGTAGGTATTTTCCTCATGAGAATATGTGAAACAACCAAGCCTTTCAAACTTCATTTCTTCAACCCAACGAAGTAGGTCTTGATGATTCTCTTCAGTTTCTCCGGGGAAGCCACAAATCAATGTGGTACGAATAGCAACTTCAGGTACTCTTGATCGAATATCACTAATAAGTTTACCGGTTTTTTCCTGAGTGATGCCTCTTCTCATGGACTTTAAAACAGAATCCGAAGCGTGTTGAAGAGGCATGTCTAGATAGTTACAAATCTTATCTGACTTAGCCATAACGTCAATCACATCCATTGGGAATCCTGATGGGAAAGCATAGTGAAGGCGAATCCAATCAATTCCATCTACTTGTTCGAGCTCTAGTAGTAAATCCGCAAGTTTTCTCTCCTTGTATAGATCTAAACCGTAATAAGTTAGGTCTTGAGCAATTAAGATTAGCTCTCTTACTCCCTGAGCAGCTAAACCCTCAGCGGCTTTAACCAAATCATCAATTGGTGTGCTCAAGTGCTTTCCTCTCATAAGTGGTATAGCACAGAATGCACATGGCCTGTCACATCCTTCAGCAATTTTCAAATAAGAATAATGAGATGGAGTAGTTAGTAGTCTCTCTCCAACTAATTCCTTTTTATAATCTGCTCTAAGAGTCTTTAATAGTCTTGGAAGATCTCTTGTGCCAAACCATGCGTCCACCTCTGGTATCCCCTCTTCAAGTTCATTCTTATACCTCTGAGATAAACACCCCGTAACATACACTTTTTCAACATGACCCTCCTGTTTTGCCTCAGAAAACCTTAGAATAGTATCAATACTTTCTTGTTTGGCCGACTCAATGAAACCGCAAGTATTTATTACTACAATCCCAAAATCATCTTTCTTAGACTCGTGCTGAACCTCAAAATCATTTGCTCTGAGTTGTGTCATAATCTGCTCTGAATCAAACAAATTCTTAGCGCAACCTAGAGTAACTACGTTTACCTTTCTTGGATTGATTGATCGTGCTCTCATTTAACTCGCTTCAAATGATTCTGGAAGAAGTGAATCGATAAATTCTAGTGGATTGAAGTTCTGTAGGTTTTCCATCTTCTCTCCAACACCAATGTATCTTATTGGAACTTTTACCTGATCACAAACAGCGATTACAGCACCACCCTTAGCGGTGCCATCAAGCTTTGTTACAACAAGTCCCGTAAGCGAGGTAGCTTGAGAGAATTGTTGGGCTTGAAGAAGTGCGTTTTGGCCTGTAGAACCATCAATAACAAGCCAAACCTCATGCGGAGCGCATGGGATAATTTTATTCATAACTCGCTTAATTTTGGTCAGCTCATTCATAAGCCCCACCTTGTTGTGCAACCTACCAGCTGTATCAATTATAACCACGTCTGCACCTTGAGCTTTTGCCGATTCTAAAGTGTCGAAAGCCACAGCTGCAGGATCAGCGCCCATTCCCTGAGATATTACTGGAACGCCTACTTGCTCTCCCCACAGGATCAATTGCTCAACAGCAGCTGCTCTAAAAGTATCTGCAGCTCCAAGAACTATCTTTTTTCCCTCACTCTTATATCTGTGTGCAAGCTTTCCTATACTTGTTGTCTTACCAACACCATTCACTCCAACTACTAGAATTACTGTGGGGCCACTCTCCTTTTCAACATCTTCAATAGAAAATGGTTTGTGGTTAGTAAGTGCAGATTCAATATCCTCTCCAACAAGCATATGCGCTATTTCCTGGCGAAGCATATCTAGAAGCTCATTCATATCAACGTAAGCTTCCCAAACAGCACGCTTACGTAGACGTTCAATAATTCTTTCGGTTGTATCAACGCCAACATCAGACATCATTAGAGATTCCTCTAGGTCTTCAAGTAGATCCTCATCAATCTTTCGCTTTCCTGTGAAGACTTTAGCAATACGCGAAAGCACACCCTTTTTACTCTCCTTCAGACCTTCGTCGAGGTTTTTTTTCTCCTCTACTTGCTCTTCAGTTTGGGGCGCATCCTTCTTGCCAAATAATCGCTTGAAAAAACTCATACTCTAAAACTAATGCTTTAGCTGATATTGTTACAAAAAAAGACTGGCTCATATGAACCAGCCCAATTCCAAAATTCGTTCTGTTAAGTCAGGACTAGTCAATACTAGCTTTTACTTCGCGAAGAAGTCCTTTACTTTATCGTTATGTACGATCTGCTCAACAAATGTGTAAGCACCTGTCTTTTCACTACGAACCATCTTGATCACTTTCGTGTGTTGCTTTCCTCCACCTTTCTGGAGTGATGCTACTACTTTCTTAGCCATTGTAGATTAATTACAGGGTTACTTAATTTCTTTGTGAACAGTGTACTTGCGAAGAATAGGGTTGAACTTTTTAAGCTCCATTCTATCTGGAGTGTTCTTCCTGTTCTTAGTTGTCACATAACGCGACGTACCTGGGCGGCCTGAGTCTTTATGCTCGGTGCACTCTAGGATTACTTGAATACGGTTGCCTTTCTTGGCCATAGTTTTCGAGAATTGGAGGGCGAAGATAGTGAATTCTTCTCGGAATTACCAAGCATTACAAAGATGAAGTTTTTTAGGTGGATTTTAAACACTTTAAAGTGCACAAGGGATTTTAAAACTGCCATCTAGCAATTGCTCAGACTTTAGTTTTACTCCTAAGCATGAAGATCCCACTTTTTAATTCAGAATCGTCTAAACCCAAAAAGCCCGTACGCAATGTTCGCAAGGGTTCCAAGGACACAAAGTCGAAAGTAGCAGAGAGAAAGAAGAAGAACTCAGACCTTGATCTGGATATTAAAAAATTCAGCTTTAAAGAAAGATGGGAGGATGAAAGGTTTAGATCAACTGTAGGTATAATCACTTTAGGCCTTTCATTATTTTTCTTTATCAGCATAATATCCTCGATGTTCACTGGTTCTGAGGATCTTTTACTCGTGACTTCTGGAGCTGCTGCTGATGGAGAAATTGCTTTAAATGAAGGTGGAAACCTTGGTGCTTACGTTGGGTACTACATGGTTCG
>PBMY01000031.1 GCA_002722795.1 Crocinitomicaceae bacterium | reverse complement strand
TTTACTTTTTATTTACTATTTATGTATTTTTTTGATTGATTAAAAAAAAAATATTTATTTATCATTCAATTTTTTTCATTGATTTATAAATCCACATATTCATTCTCTTCCATAAGCATCAAAGCCATTGCTGCATAATTGTGAAGATCAAGTAATGTATCTTTAAAACTCTCATCTTCTACAAGTTCTATTTTATTTTTTGTTATACTTCGCGCACGCTGCAGTTTATCCTCCATTCTCATAAGAACACCAATTATTCCGAATCTCGCAAATGCATCACCATAATCTTGATTTTTCTTTTTAAATACTTCAAGACATTTTTGTTGTATCTGATGCATTTGTTTAACGCGATCTTTTTTCATTGATTCCATAGTATATTATTTATTTTCTTGTCTTTAATTATATTTAATTCTGCATATTTTGTCTTCAATTTTAATTATACAAATCATTGTATCTTTTTAAAACATTATTGCATATTCTCTTCTTAATAAGGAAATACCACATTTTTCTTGTTCCCAGATCCTGATAATAGAATATTTCTTGATTTAAATAATAAATTATAATTTTATTCAAACGATTTTTATTGAAACCATTAAATTTATGATATTGTCTTATTTCTTCAAAAGCATCCTCATAAGAAATCATATGATCTGACGGATGAATACGCGGTGATGGATACCTAATTTGTTTATTTTGATTCATTTGATTATTTATCATATTTACTGGTTTTATTGTATTTATTTATATCTTATAAATACATTTCTTGGATTCAATTTTACACATTCATTATACAGTAATTCAAATAAAAAATGTTATATTTTTATATATTTATTATTTTTACATGTCTTAATATAATATAAAATTACTCGTCAGGTGGTTGTATCATAAATATATCACCACTTGTATATTCAAACGTTTTTACTGTTCCATTTAACGAGGTCTCATTCAAAATTTCACCAGCAACCATGAAAGTATCATTATAAGGACGCATGTCTCTTACAGCTATTTTCAACAAACTTCCTTCTTTATCATGCCGCCATTTATCTCCTTCATATGTTGAATTTGTTTTTCCAACTTTAACATAGATCTCTTCGTTGTCTGGAATAAATATATTTCCATATATTTCTTTAATATTATCAGGTGTTATGATATTTGTCTTTTTTGCATTAGTATTCAAAGCCATTATAATGTTTTTTTTTACAGTATTTGCTATATTATTTGTCTTGTTATCGTTTGTCTCATGTCTTTTATTTGTGCTTCAATTTTTTATTCATTCTTCTTAACATAAAATTGAAGTTATATTTTTATTTTACTCAAAATATTATTGTTAAAATGGTTACTATAACAGATAAACGCACAATTGAAAGTATTTTAATGAGTCGTAAAATTCCAAATTCACTCATTCTTGAAATCGTAGAATACATAAAACCAGAAAAACTCGATAATAACATACAAGATGAAATAAAAGAAATATATGTTTTCAATATGTTACATAATCTATATAAAGAATTTCAAAATGACCTAGAAACATACAATAATCAAAGATTGACTCAAACAAATACACCATCACGCATTGAACCTCCGTATATTCCTTTTATGTTTGAATATTTAGTGGATAATAACATTTCATATCATTTATTTACTCCCTATATAACCATGTTGGAAAACTACAAAAATCGCAATAATTCTAATAATGATATTATTGATTATTACATTAAATCTATTAGATTGGTTCGTTCTTGGACCATGAATAATACTTTTTACGACGATGATGATTTTTACATTAATGAGTATGACGATGCAAGCGATATTTAATTATACATAAATAAAAAATATATTTACTTTTTGTTTATTCTTCTATATGACCTATTTTTATCATTTTTTTATACAATTTTGATTTATCTACACACAAATATGTTCCTTTTGTGTATGGATATTTCGCCTTTGTGCTGTTAGAGATCCACATGATTCCTGAATCTTCTTCGTCATCATATCCATGATCATCCTGCGGTTCTTCTATTTTGAAGTTATTATCTAACAATTCTTTATATTTCATGATTGAATTTACGTTTGTAAATACCACAGATGTTTTATTCTCGTGATAACCTGTTAGGCGACCAGCCAATCCCTGAATCACAACCGAATCATTGATTGACTCTGTTGCTCGTTCATACAATACACCCAAATACTCCTTTGGTATTGTCTGTGCACATCTCAGTTTTTCCTTAATGAAGATAAAGGTATGTTTTTCTGGACTTTTTTCAAGAAGTTTATACATGTTGATTTTTGTTTCGGACAAGAATAGGTAATCCTTGCCTTTAAATACCTTTTTGAAGTTTTTTATTGTTTTTGTATGAAATATACTATTTCGTGTCCTTATAATATGTATTTTTGGTTCTGATGTTAGATATTTCTCTATTTCACGAATATTTTCATATATTTGCTCATTGCTTTCATCATCATCATCATCAGAATCCTGTTTTTGAGTTTCGTCTTCTCTCTTCTCAAGAACAGCTCCACAAAGCTCCTTATATTGAAATATACGATTCTCATCCATCAAATGATGAATTGATATATATGATTCTGGAACATCCATAAACTCAACACACGCACCTTGCTTCCAGTCATTCAGATCATAGACAACACCGTCCGGAGTTGCCGAAATAAGAAGTATTTTAATATCATTTTCCATAATATATTGCAGATTCATAAGTTCTGATTGAATAAATGCAGAATGAAGGGCTTGTCCTGGTAGACAGGCGAGCTGAACCTCGTCTATCACGACCAAAACATTCTTCTTCATTTTCACATCTTTCACAAACCGTTTGAATTTGTTACGATGATATATCTGATTCTCCATTGACTTCGGAAAACGTTCTTTTGTTTGCTGAACCCAATCTTTTGACGATAATCCAGACAAAATAAATACATTTTCCGGTGGTAGTTTTATTTGAGGATGTTTATTCATGAACATGATACAAGCAGAGATAGAACCAGTTTTACCAGACTGAGTTGGTGCGATGGCCTGCACGATAAACTTGGAAGTATCAAGAAATCTTTCTGTGATTTTTCTTCCAAATTTTATCTGATTGCTGAACATCTTTGTTGCTGGTTTAAAGCGTTCTACATCAATATTCTGCATTGTCTTGCGTACAATTTTGGTACTTTCTTGCATAATATCAAAATAATATTTCTGCATCTTTGCAGATAGTGATGTGTGCTTTTTTGTATTTGTGAGCTGTGTATGCTTTTTCTGTCTTTTATTTATAGTTCTAGTGAAAAAAAAAAGATTCAATTTTATAATTGTTTAGATTTATTAAAAATGCATTAATATCTATATAAATGCAACAATACGGCTTTTTATTGGATAAAATAAAGAAGTTCCGAACTTTTTAAAAGGACATAATTCATTATTCAGTGATCTGGCGGTAGAATACATAAATTGACGAATTTTATGTCGTTTTCGCACGCGTTGAAGTACAATCTTAAAACGTATAATCGCATGAAACAGTGAAATAAATATAACGCGTATTACATGGAAATCAACATTTTTTATGAGTGTTTTTTCTTCGCCTTCATAAAAATATGAGGGCACATTATACTTTATATTTCCTGTTTTTTTACAAAATCTCCATCTTACTGGATATACGCATTTATTTTTGCATACTTTGATTGATACCATATCTGTTTGAATATCTTTAATTTTTATACACAACGCAGTTTTTTTTACATCATTTTGTTCGCAAATATACAATGGATCATATAGTTGGCGGTCAGCTGTACGAAAGGTTCTTTCAAGACGAGGAGGAGGTAGTGGAGGTGGACGTAGAGGATAATTATTTATTTCTTCAGCTGGTTCTTCATATGATTCTTCTGATATTTCATCTAGTATTTGCATTATTCCTGGTCCTGAACGCAAATAAAAGTGTTCTTCTTCGCTTATTACACGATTATACTGTGTTAAAGTAAAATTTCCCATATCGTCGGTAAATTCATATCTGCGAACGTGAGGATAAACACGATGATTTGAAGTCATTATAAAATATTCTATACAATTATTTATATTTATTTTTGAGAATCAATTTTATATAACACGAGACAAAATGAAATACTTTGATGTACAGTTGAATCTACCCCTAGATCCACCAAAATCACAAAATAACACCGAAATCTACATTTTTTTATCAAACTACTTAAAAGTGACTCCCCTCAAAATCCCACCAAATATCGCAAAACACATGCATAAAAAATTGAACTATCATTATGTTCTTTATTTTTCAATTATAAATAAATAAAATGTCCGAAATTCTTTTCAATAAACGCGATCAATGTGGTGTGGCTGCTGGTATTTGCACTTTTATTATACTTATTGCATTTTCAATTAGTTATACAGTTTACTTTTGCTATTCTATTTATGCTTTGTCTCAAGTCTCTGATAAAACCATCCGTAATACTTGTGAAGATTCTATTCTTTGGCGCTATGTTCTAGTCTCCATTCTCGTGCCTTTTGCTCTTGGTAATACCTCTAAAAATAAGGAAAAAGAAACTCTCCCTGCTACAATCTTCTGTTGGTTTGCCGCGTCTCTTATCATGACCGTATTTGGTTGTATTGAATTTATTGAAAATGACTGCGAAGATGAGTTCGAAAATAATAATAAAAAGGAACTTCTCTATAATATTGGTAAAATAGGATTCGGTATGTATTTTGGTATTTCCGTATTTCTATTTACTGGAATGTTTATTTATTCTGGATTTATTTGCTTGTCGCTAAAAGAAATCAGTCCTGTTGAACAACAAGTAATTGATAAAACACATTATCCTGAATTGTCCTCATCCGCCGGTGTTAATAACAACACTCCGCTACCATCGTCTCCTCAAAATTCTCCTCCACCACCAATTACCGACACTAATAAAGTATAAAAAAATTATAATTTAAAATCTATATTTATTTATTTTCATATATTTATTTTCATATATTTTTTTATACATTTTCAAAGAAATTCCCTTTCTGTTGCCTATACTTCTTCCATACATTTGAACATTTTTTTTCTTTATTTGAACGCGTTTTCTTCTTTTTCTTTTTCTCTTGCTCTTCCTCATCCTTCTTCGTTAGAATTTTCTTATTTTTCTTGGATTTGTTTTTTTTATTGTGTTTTATTTCAATACTCATATCTTGAAATACGAATTTACTCTTTTGTCCTTTAGCTACCACAACCTCTTCAGGCTTTTTCTTTACTTTTTTGCATTTTTCAACATATTTCTGCAATTTAGGGGATTCATGGCGGCAATTCGGACAACTCACGTTATTCGTTGGACCACTAATACTTACCTTATACCACTTTTCATAGCATTTAAAGCAGAAATGATGATTACAACTCGTCCTCAATAGTTCATTGAATTCTGGAGTTTCATGGCAAATAGCACACATCTTATTCTGTGGAGTCCCATTCTTCACAAATATCTTCGGTATCGGCTTTTTGTTATTCGTCTTCTTACGCCTGAGAGCCGCATGATAAGCGATTAGAGCTTGAGTACGAAATATAGATGGCGGCGCCCATACTGCATCACGCCCCTCCTCTATGATCATATTCAAAACCATATCTTCATTCATATTCGCTGCCTGCATTCTTGCGATTTAAAACAGTTTTTTCGTTTGATTTGCTTATTTTAGTCTTTTTTTATTTGTTCTATATCTCTTTTTTGCGTTTCAATTTTTACATACAAAATAAAAAATTGTTTTTATGTGTTTTGTCGTATTTTTTTCGTTTTTTTTTCGTAATTTTTTCGTCTTTTTGTATTTTTTTTTCATAAATTATGAAATAAATCGGTTTGGATTATTTACGATCAATTCCTCTAATTCGTTAATAAGCATCCATTCTATGGAAATTTGATACATAAACGCACTTTCCTCTTCATCTGGTTCCTCATCAAACGCTTCTACCAATGGCGGCATCCAAAGATAGAATTCACCAATCTCTTCAGACACTTCTCGTTTAAACTTGAATTTTGAGGCAAATGTTATATCTGGATTGATTAACTCACCCTTCCAGGTTCTTTTTACATCATCCCACCACCAGTCTGAATGGTAGTATATATATTCCTTAAATTCCAAACTCTCCCGAAACATCAACGCTGTTTTCGTTCCATATTTTTTCTTTTTTGGATCTGTTAGTGGTTTTGCATATTCGTTAATATACTTTGATAGATCCGTAGGCATCGACAGAGTTGAAGTCATTATTATCTGTATTTTTGTATTTTTATCCTACATATGTATTTTTGGTGATTTTTCTGCTTCAATTTTTCAATAAAAAAATGACTGGTGTGGGGTTCGAACCCACGAAGGATTTCTCCAACAGATCTTAAGTCTGTCCCGTTTGACCACTCCGGCAACCAGTCGTATTTTTATGGGTTTTTTTGCATTTTATATGTTTTTTTAGTTTTATATTGCATTTAAGGATATGGAGTTATTGGGGAATCTACAAGATAGATCCGCGAAATACTCCTCTGCGAAGTCTCATATTCATTTCTCCAATAATTCTCATTTTTTTTATCATTTTTCCTGTCCTCTGAAGTAGCCCTTTCAAGCTGATCCTCAGGACAAAGATACAATTGTCCATTATAGTGAAGTTTCACCATACAGATTGTTGTATCTTCGAAAGTTCTTTTAGCCATTACTTTGCATACGAACGATTGACGAGAGTCTGGAATCACTATTTTTTGAATAGTATTAACTCGTACCATGTTTCTCTTACACTTCTATATATTATTCTTGTAAATTTCATTCAATTTTATTACTATTTAATCTAGTGGATATGAGACAAATAAATTAGTATTCTAGAAATGAGTAACAAAATCCAGAAATGAGTCACAAAAAAAATGGTCTTTTTATGGTTTTTTTGTATGATTTTATAGTTTTTATTTATTTTTATTATTAATTAGTATTTTTAGATTTTATATCTAATCTTCTTCAGTATTTTCTGCATCATTATTCTCCTCATTATTCTCTTCAGGATGAATTTCTGCATCTCCGCCGCGACGCTTCAACAACACCTTCTTCTGATGTTCCATGAATGCTGCCTCATCTTCCTCATTAAGAATGCGGGGACGGCGAACATGCTTGGACTTGGTGTTGCGGCGCAGCTTCCAGAACCACGGATCGCGATATACAAGGCGAATCTCTTGGTCATTATTGATCTTTTCAACGAATTTATCTCCACCCAATTCATTAAATTTTTCAATATTTGCCTTTCCTTTCACCTCATTAAAGTGTACATATGCAACGTAAAACGGCTGTTCTGTATTACGATCTGTCCGTTGAACCATATCAACATGGTGTACGACATTCGTTTCAAACACTTCATTGAACACAGCACCTACACCTTCTGCATCCATACTTACATGAACACGAGGAATGCATACGGACGGAATCTTTACGGAACTCATGATTTTAATTAAATTTATGCTTTTTTATAATTGCGATATCTATTCTATCAATGCTGTTTTTTCGGTTCAATTTTTTTTCTCTAATAACAATCATGAATTCACAAGAAAAAATATTTTTTATGGGTTTTTTTTGCATTTTATTATTTTTATGGGTTTTTTTGGAATTATATTTATTTTTATGGGTTTTATTCATCAAATATCTAATCCTCGTTAATCAACTCAACCATTCCTGTTTCCTTATTATAATCGCCGACATACTCCATATCTTCATTATAGATAGTGAAATCACTCTTGTCCAGGAAATACTTAACCCCGTCATGAGTGAACGGCTTCACACTCTTTTTCACGGTTGTTGTTTCCTCCTCCTCCTCATCGCTATCGCTATCACTATCCTCGCTCTCCTCACTGTTATTCGCTTCCGCTTCAGCCTTTGCCTTTGCCTCCGCTTCAGCCTTTGCCTTTGCCTCCGCTTCAGCCTTTGCCTTTGCTTCTGCTTGGGCCTTTGCTGCTGCTTCGGCCTTTTTCTTCTTCTTCTTCTTCTTCTCAGCAGACTTATCAACAGGAGCAGGCTTCTCAACGGTCGTCTCCACCGGAGCAGGCTTCTCAACGGTCGTCTCCACCGGAGCAGGCACCACAACGGCAGTGTCCTTGACTGGTTCCTCGGCGACGATTGGCTGCTCTACCGGAGTTTGCTCTTCGCTAGAGGTCGAGTCAACGGAAGGAGACCGCACCTTTTTGGGGCGTCCACGTCCACGCTTCTTCCCATCAGGAGCGGGATCACTTGCCTTCTTCGGAGCACGCACCTTGCTGCGGTCAACGGACAAATGTTCGCTCGGGATTTTGAACTGGATATTCGTCGCAGTGAAAATCTCAGTCTCAATCTCACCAATCTTGGTCATCAAGTTTGCAGCGTGCTGAAGAGGTTCGCTCCCCAGATCGCCTTTCTTTGCGAGATAAGTCCCAAAAGAAACTACCTTTTTGGGTCCACGCGCCTTTTTACCATCCTCTTCATCCCCAGATTCATCAGAAACTGGCGATTCATAAGGCTGGTTTTCAGCGTGTTTATCCATCCGGTCCTTCAAACTACCGTATTTCTCAATATTTCCCTGTTTTTCGCATGTCTTGCAGACAGGCACAACGCCCTCACCATCCCAAGACTTGACGTGCGTACCGCAAGGCACAAACAGGTTTCCGTTGACTCGCAGCGCTCCACAGCACTGGTTATCACACGAATAATCGATAAATTCCGGCATAAAAGGCAACGTAACGTTGAGCTTTTTCTCGATTTTCTTGATATCCTTGAAACTCACCTTGATCCCAGTGTACTTCTCACTCCGTGTCTCATCTATATTCACATTCATAGTTGAAACTTTAGAAGCCGGTGCCTGAACAGGTTCACACTCACCAGCCATGATCTTCTCATACATCATACGGAACAATACGTCCTGTTTGATTGCATTACCACTTTCCTCAAACACGAGGTCTTTATCATTCACAACTTGGGAAAATACATCCACAAACTGCTGCAGAGCGAGAGAAGTGTAAGCCTTAAGAGAAGATGAAGCCATTATTGAAACTTTTAAGGGGTTTTTTGGAAAACTTTTATTGCTTTTTTAATCGTCAACTGCCTTATTCTTCAATCCTGGAAAAGTAATTCAATTTTTTTTTTCATTTTTTCAGATATATCTATAAATTCTACATTCCAATAAAAAAAATCTTTTTATGTGATTTTTATAGTATTTTTGTATTTTTTATGGTTTTTTCTGTTTTTTTATATATACGTTTCACCTAACACATCAGCGCAATTGGCTGTGGCCACGAATCACCAAATTCCTCCTGCATCATATCATACCATGACACTTTCATTGGGATTTTCACTGGTTCCGGCTCCGCCTCAGATTCTGACTCTGACTCCTCAAAGCAAAATCTTGATTTTTTCTGGGGGTTTTCCTTAATAATTGACTTTTTCTGGGTTTTTTTCTTAGTAGCCACCGCTACCCATTCTGTTGAAATCACTGGTTTTGGCTTTGTCTCGCGCACATGAACCAGAGTTCCATCATAATTCCGCAACTCAAAACGCCCGTGAGCGTATGAGCAAGTACTCCCATTTTTACAACCTCGCGCACTACCGTAAAATGAGCATAATACCGTTTTATAGTTAGAAGACATGGTCGTTTTAAGAATTTCAAAGAATTTCTTTTGAATATTTAAGCTTTTGTTTTTATCCTACCTCATATTTATCATTATCTACATTCTGCTTCAATTTTTTACACTTTTTTTACATTTTACACATTTTACCCTTATATATTTTCATTTACTCTTAATGAAAATAGTGCTATTTTCATTTACTCTTAATGAAAATAGTGTATTTTTTACCCATATATGAGTGCTATTTTTAATAACTCTTAATGAAAATAGCACTATTTTTAATAACTCTTAATGAAAATAGTGGTATTTTACAGCCAAAACCATTAAAATGCATTATTTTTACATAAAATTGAAGGATAATATCAGAAATGAATAAACAGAGCATAGGATTTCAATAACGTATATTAGAGAATATACTTATCGTGAAATTACAAAAGCTATTATTATGAATTCTACCTACCGATTATGCGATGCGATCTTCGGCTCTCGCGGTTCACGCCTCGAAGTCGATATGAACGCTGCTGGAAAACGCGAGCGAAGCGGTATGAAACGTTACGAAATGGTATTGGATAATGCCCGCCGTCACGGTTCTATCACCGCCAAGCAAAAAAAGGCCATCACCGAAATCTTTTCGGCTACTATTGCCGGTCGTATTGGTTCTCTTTGGTCTACTGGTGTTGCTAGTTCTATTGATAAGTACACCCGCAACTCTGAAAAGCCTATTGTAGCTGAACTGCGTGTTCAGGGTGGTGCTGGTCATCGCCGCAAAATCTACTCGGGACGCATTTACTTTGACTGCAAGGATGAATCCAGTCTTGAGTATTTGTCTCGGGTTGTATTTGAAGGCACTGACCTTATCAAGAAATCTGGACTTCAATGGACTGACGCCAGCGATCGCGCTGTTATCAAAGCCGTTGTCGCTGGCTTGTTTACTCGCCCGCGAATGGCTGACTGGATCGCCGTTGATGTTCAGGAGGGTGCTAATGTTGAAGCTTCTCCTCGCTGCATTAGCGAATCCAAATTGCGCGAAATCCAATATAAAGAAAAAGCCGTTGCAGCTGAACAAGCCCGACTTGCCGAGATAGAACGGACCAATCAGCTGCGTCGCCACCGCTTTATTGTCTGGGCGCGCAAATTTATTCAAGATTCAAAAATAGAAAAAGAGAAAAATGAGAAATGGGATCAACTTGCTGAAGATGTGGTTGATGACTGGGAATCTCTCTGCGATTAAAAACAAATAAAAACCACAAAAAAACCCAGAAAAACCACAAAATCACAAAAAAACACATAAAAAGTTTTTTTTTCATGAAAAATTGAATCCTTTTTCAAGATACCAGATATGCTATCAGTGGAATTATATAAAGCAAAAGATTCTACGCCAACCACACGACAAAAAACACAATATCATGACTTACACCAAAGATTCAGCTATACGCGCAAAACGTTTCACGGAGTTTCAGAAATTGTACAAGAAAAAATCTATGGCTAAATATCATTTGCCTTTAGAAGTTTCTAATAACGTGAATGAATACGCAAAGCCTATTGGTATTCGTCTTGACTGGCGCGACCAACCGACACCTAGTTGTTTGGCTATTTATCGTTCTCATGAATGGCGCGACTATCGGACCGATGTTATCGCCGGTAATCTCATTCATCGTAATAGTCCTCAATTTAATATTGATGATTACTACAAGATTGAGAATCTATATGGTACTGGTGGAATTATTGGTTCTTTTGCTTCTGAACTTGAGCTATATGAACATGGAGACGAAGAACTCGTAATAGCTAACGATAAAACTACATGGTATGAATGGTGTTATTTTAATGGTATCCTATTTGAATATGAACTTCATCATGAATATGAAGTTCCAGGCTATACCTTAGCATGGGCATGCGGTACCGCAGATAATCATGGTATTGATGTATCCTATAATAAAAGATGCGGCTATTGGAAAAAATATGATTTTGAGAAATCAGCTGGATGGAACAAAGAAAAAAAAATTGGAGAATCTTGGTGGCTTCATAATGACGGAACACCAATTGGATCCAATGTAAATATTTGGGGTAAATGGTATCGCGATTTAGACGTTATATAAAAATCACAGAAAAACTACAAAATCACAAAAAAACCCATAAACACTACAAAATCACAAACAAAACACATAAAAAGTTTTTTATTGTGAAAAATTGAATCATTTTTCAAGATACCACATATGCTATCAGTAGAATTATATAAAGCTAAAGATTATACACCAACCACCCTACAAAAAAGACATGAATATCTCTTACAATCGCGACCAATTGAGTAAAATGAAAATACCCCAACTTAAGGAACTGTGTATTGGATTTAACCTCAAGAAGTCTGGTAAAAAGGATATTCTTATTGACCGAATCATTCAACATACCAGTCAAAAACATATTGAAAAACCTACTCCTGAGCCCACCGTGGACTTGGAGTTTGAAAATAAGATATGGCCTGCTTATTCTGCTTGGTTCTCTAAAACTAACTATAAAATCTATAAACAAACACAGCCTTTTAAATGGGAATTGGTTTCACGTAGCGAAATACAGGAAACATTTAACAAATACGACTATTCTAAATCTCCACTTCGCAATGACTCATTGGTACCTGTACCCACCACGCGTACCGAACAATTTATTGAAATGTTCTTTGAGTGCATTGGCGGAGAATGGGATGAACCTCAAAATGATGATGGTGAATGGACTGAATCTGATCAAAACGAATTCATCGCTCATATGAAAGCGGTTGCATAAATTACTATTTTATCACAAACAAAAAAACACACAAAATCACAAAAAAACACACAAAAAGTTTTTTTTTCATGAAAAATTGAATTCTTTTTCAAGATACTATATATATTGCGAGTGGAATTATATAAAGCAAAAGATTCCACGCCATCTATTATGATTTTTCCCACCGAAGTCCAAACGATAATTAATGACTATGCAAAACCAGCATCGGCCATGTTGCGCGAAGATTGGCGAGAAGGTTCCAGCATCATCAAGATACTTAAACAAGACCGGTGGTTTGTTGATTTTAAGTGGTACAAGGACATATACGAAGATTCTTGGGTAGAGTGGTGCAAGGACAAGATGATCATTGGTCCTCCGCGACACCGCAGTTCCCGCGAAGAGGCAGAACTGGATGAAGACTACTTGACCATGGATGATATCATTCGCCACTGTCGCCCGTGGTCTAAAACGTGGCCCCACCCAGACGATCACTCTTGGTGCAAAGTACGCGCCGTTCCTGATTGGGCTGTTAAAGAATTTCTTGAAAACAAATAAAAATACAAATAAAAATACACAAAAATACAAAAAATCACATAAAAAGTTTTTTATTGTGAAAAATTGAATCCTTTTTATCTTTTGTCTTTTTTATCAAAGACAAATATGGATAATTATATTTCTATTCTAATTAATAATCAAAATCATCATTTTTATGGGAGAATTATTAAATTTATATGTTCTAATCAAAAACGTAGATTCAAAGAAATCTCTACACAATTTTACAATCAAAAAATCATTTTACAAATCTTATATGCAAATAAACATACTTATTATGCATTACCTTATACTATTGATTTTTATGGATATAATAATTCTGGGTTCAGCATTTATGCTAAGTCTTTCTATAATAAAATTAATCATCACTTTTGGAGCATGGAATTTTATTATTTTCCCAGAGATCAGTTTAAATTACTTATTCAAATACCTAATTATGTTCACACCATTAAAAATTTGTCTTCTGCTAAAAAAATTATTCCTCTTTTAAAACAAATCCCTATCGATTTACATAAAACTATTTATTCTTATTTCTAATTCATAAACTACACAAAAATACACAAAATACAAAAAACCACATAAAAACTTTTTTATTGTAAAAAATTGAATCCATACTTTCATATTTATTTTCATATCATTCTATTCATTATGAAACTCAATTTACCTATTCTATTCGCTATTTTTATGATTCGTCACGCGAATTCTGTCTCATTTCATGCTTTTGAAAAAACTCCTCAGCAATGGGAACTAATTCGTCAAGAAAATATCACTCATCAACGCCGTTATAAACAACAAAATTTCTGTGAATATAATCAAGAAAACCAAGAAAAAACAGAAAAAACAGAAAAAACAGAAAAAACAGAAAAACCTGAAAAATATAATTTATGGTTACCATTTATTTTAGTTTGGAGAATTATTTTAATTTTATTGTTGTTCTTTGTGTAATTTCAAATACTATAAGTAAACCAGATTAAATATATCTTATTTATAAAATAAAATTGATTTTTTTATTTTATTTTATAAATTCAATAAAATGGAGTTTCCTTCTGAGATTTCCTTTATTATTAAACAATTCTCCATGCCTATTAGTCATCCTGATTGGAGACATAAGCATCCTTCGCATTTTTATGCTTTTGCTTCTTCTGAATCTTTCCTTCGCTTCAATTTTTCACCTATTTATAAAGATTTACCTTTTTCAAAAGCATGGGCTATACATAATTTCTTCATTTTATGGAGTGATGGTCGCATTCTCCTACCTAATGAAGGTGGCCCTATGAAATGGTTTTGGGACGATGACTACATTTATGCTCATGGGAAACGTTTTAATTTTTATAAAACCCTTTGGTAATTATTCTTTCATAAAATTGATTCTATTATTTTTTTTATTTATATTATTTTTATGGGGAATTCCTGTGATAAAGTTCATATTGATGATCCGCCACCCTACATTTCTGA
Source organism: Crocinitomicaceae bacterium (assembly GCA_002722795.1). Lineage (GTDB taxonomy): Bacteria > Bacteroidota > Bacteroidia > Flavobacteriales_D > Sanyastnellaceae > UBA974. The sequence goes on along the minus strand of PBMY01000031.1, from coordinate 1,483 downwards.
TTTACAGAGATTGTCTCGTTTGGATTCTATTCAACTGAGTAATATTAAATCTAATCATCCTGATTTTAATCTCGCACAATCTATTTTAAAACAAAGAAATGATATGAATTCCTATAATATATTACATAAACCAAAATAATTTATACTATTTCATCTAGTCTTTTTCATTTTCATTTTATACCATTTTTTTTACATTTTTTACATTTTTTTCTATAACTACTTAAAATACCTTTCAATAAAAAATATACTTTTTTTATTTTTCCTGAATTACATCTGAGACTTTTTTTTTATTTTTCCCTGAATTACATCTGAGATTTTTTTTTTATTTTTCCCTGAATTACATCTGAGATTTTTTTTTTATTTTTCCCTAGAATCCCTGATTTGGTGAGTTTCTCATCATATTTCCATATTGATTTACACTTCTTTCATTCAATATTCTTTGTGCTAACAAATAATCTCTATCATTTTTATCTATATCTCGCAAATATACACTTTCTATTTTTTCTAGTCTTTCTCTATCACTTTCTACTTCTTTTTTTTCTTCTTTTTTTTCTTCTCTTGATGAACATTCACCCATCTTTTTTATTCTTTTCATTCTTTTCATCATTCACTTTTTTCACTTCATTTTTTTTTACCGACCTTTCTTTGGAAGGCTTTTTTAAGTATCTTCGAAAGATTTTTTTCAGAAAAAATTGATCTACTTTTTTACATTTAATATACATCAACATATATAATTAATGGCTCGTATTACACAAAAAGATATCATGTTTTTCATTATGTTTAACATTGTTTGCATTACACTTCAAATATTTAGTTTAAACACAATTAATTCAAAAAATAATTTATCTCTTGTACGTGCAGATGATTCATATTATCCAAAATATAATAAAACAAATAATTTTGATAATGAAATGAATTATCTATTTGATGAAAATGAAGACGAAAATACAAATCTTGAATCTGAAATTGTTAATATTGAATCAAGTGTTAATGAAAATAAAGAACTACAAAAACAAGATGATTATAAATATAAAATAGCAAAAACATGTATTAATATGCCTGAAGAAACAGGACCATGTAAAAAGTGTAATTATCCAAATTATAATGAAAAATCTCTATTTTATTATTCTCCAAGTAATAGTTATTGTGATATTAAAAATCAATTGGCTAATGAGACAATACAGTGTCCATATGGTTGGATTGAACATATTAATTATAGAAACTTTAAATTGACTTCACCACATGTATTTAAGTGTTCTTCACAAAAAGTTTGTTGTCTTTATGATTAAATATTATAGAATAATTAATAATTTTATAATATTTATACTTTAAAAATAACCTCAAATAAATATATTTCTCTATCACTTACATCAATAGTTTTATAAACATTTTTAAATTCTGCATAATTTTTTTTTATTGTATACTCTGGTACTAACTTTAAAATTTTTGAGAAATATTTTTCATAATGTTTTTCATAATTCAT
>PBMY01000030.1 GCA_002722795.1 Crocinitomicaceae bacterium | reverse complement strand
ATTTTGTACATTACCAGACCCTGGTAGCCATAATCTATTTGCATAAGCCCAGTAGTCTGTTACAGGTGCGCATGTGCCTCCATTAACCATTTCTTCAATCAGGTTTTCTTGTTCACCATCCATTACCAAAAGGTATTCTAGCTCATCATTTGGAGCTGGATCAAATGTAAATGTCCAAGTATTATCTCCATTATCAATAGCGATAGGTCCACCCATTGGATCCCAATTCCACCAAGGTCCCGTCATTCTTACTTCTTCTGCTTCATAACATACAGTTGTTGTAATGTAGAGTACAGTTTCTTCATACTCACATGACCCATCATCTTCAGTAGCATTTGGATTATAGTTTAATGCATTTGGATCAGTACATCCGTAAACCACATTTGGATCACATTCTTCGCATGAATTATATGTAATATTCATATCTCCAGATCCAAGTATCCATAGTCCATTTGCATAAGAAAAGTAATTCGTGATTGGAGCACAAGTTCCTCCATTAACCATTTCTTCAATTAGATCTTCTTGTTCACCATCAACAACTAAAAGGAATTCATAATTAGATGTAGGGTAAGGGATAGCAAACGTCCATGTTCCATCTTCATTATTTGTTGCAGATGGACCGGCAGTTGGATCCCAACCAAAACTTGGTCCAGTTAACTTGACTTCATTTGCTTCAAAACATACCTGTGCAGTTATATTTAAGGTTTGTGCTATGCTGTAACTACATGTACAAGCAGTTAATAACATTAAAAGTAAGCTAACGTATTTAAATTTCATTGTTCTTGGTTTTGAGACAATAAATTTACTCTAAATCTTCACTTGATTATTTTTATTTTGCTCAATAAATTCTTGTTAAGAAAAAAAAATAAGAAACTAATTGGTTTATTTTTAGATTGGTTAAATCTATCTTAAATTAGCTCGATTAATTTCCTTTTTGTGTCTACGAAATAGGTAATTACGCCTTTGAAAATCAATTTAAGATATCATGAAAATTAAATTCTATACGTTCATTACTATGATGCTAATTGGCTCATTTGCTTTTGGACAAACTTCAATTTCAAATTGTGGAGATTTTGCTGACGGACCAAATACTACTTGGACAGATGCATTAACTGCATGTACCGTTGGTGATGGTAACGATGGTGCCGCACAAACTTTTACTATGAATGTAACATCTCTACCTGAGGGTGGAGCAAATTACAGAGTTGTCAAAACAGTTGCAAATGGCAACTGGAATAATGGTCCTGCTGTTGCTTTGACATTAGGAGAAAATTTCAAGTCTGTTGCTGGAGTTACATTTGATCGTTCGGTTAAATTTCAGTTTTCAAGTGGAGATGTAGAGTTCGATTTTTTATCAGTAAATTCTGATGAGTCTTCATGTACAGCTACTTCTTCAGAACCAGCTACAGCTGTTTCTAACTGTGAAGCATTTGATGATGGCCCAAACGCTACATGGACTGACGTTTTAACTGCTTGCACAGTTGGTGATGGTAATAACGGAGATGCTCAAACCTTCACTATGGAGATCGCTTCTCTTCCTGCAGGTGGAGCTAATTATCGAGTGGTAAAAACTGTTGCAAACGGAAATTGGAACAATGGATCTGCTGTAGCTTTAACTCTTGGGACTAACACAAAGACTGTTCCAGGAGTTGCATTTGATCGTACTGTTAAGTTCCAATTTTCTAGTGGGGATATCGAGTTTAGTTCTTTAACTCTCAATGGTGAAGATGTTTCTTGTGAAGCTGCTGTAGAAGTTCCAGGATGTACAGATTCTAGCGCATGTAATTACGATGCTTCTGCAACTGTTGACAATGGAACATGTGGTGTTACAGATGACTGTGGAGATTGTCAGATACCATATTGCTACAATATGACTACTCACGCTGTTACATATGTATCTCAAGAAGATTGTTCAGATTTATTTATTTCTGGTACTGGAGGAGGTATGACTAATCTCGATAGCTCTTATAACCCATATTGGAATGCAGGTTGTGAAACTTTAACAGTTACTACAACAGTTTGTGATGGTGCTTCTTCAGTTGTAATGACAGGTCCTTGGTGGGGTTGGGATCCAGCAGCTGGTCCAGTTGCTTCAGATAACGGAGATGGAACATGGACTTTCACATTTACTCCAGCACCAACAGATAACATGGAATATCTACTTGTTGTTGATGGTGTTCAAGAAAACCTGATTGAAGAAATGGTTAATGGAGGCACATGCGCACCTGTAACAGACTACTGGGCTTATGCAAACAGGCTATGGACAGTAGGGTCAGGAGACGTTTCTAATGTATATGGCACATGTGCTACATACTGTTCTACAGATGAAGAGCCAACAACTGCTACTGTATCCTTCTATGTTGACATGTCGGGTTCAGGGTATCCGAATTCTGATTATGATAATGTTGTAGTCAACGGATCATGGAATGGATGGAACGGTTGGGGTGTAATACTAGCTGACGATGATGGTGATGGAATATATACTGGAGATTTAGAAATAGATCCTGGTTCATCTTTTGAATATGTTGTTGCTGTAACCGGTGCTGCAGACGGATGGTCTGGTTGGGGAGTACAATTTTCTGAAGGTTGTACAAATGCAAATGCAAGTGTAACAGCTGGTGAAGCAGGTTCAGTTACTGATTCATACTTCACAGTAGGTTGTGCTGAAGTATTGGGTTGTTTAGACATGAATGCATCAAACTACAATTCTGAGGCTACTGAGCAAGGATATGATCAATACGGAAACCTTCAATGTGTGTATGCATCATGTGATGATGTGCCTGGTGAAGGTTGTATATATGCCGATGGTTTTGGTTATTTTAATGATGAATTTGGTCCTGATTTATGTGTGACATATGGTGGAACACCATGTGGAGGAGGTTGTGATGATGTTGATAATGATGGAATTTGTGATGAAGAAGATTCATGTGTTGGATCTCAGGGGTCTGGTGTACGTTACATAGATGAGGTCTTTAACTGTGTTGATGTTACTTCGAATGTTCAGTATGCAGATAACATTACTGTTCTTACAGCACTACAGGGTCTTCCTCCAATGCCTTCTAGCATGGCTGGAGACCCACAGATAATGGATATATATACTCCATCTGGTGATACTGAAACATCTCGTCCTCTTCTAATTTATGTTCACACAGGTAATTTCTTACCACCATTTTTGAATGGTTCTGCACAGGGATCGAAGACTGATTTACATGCTGTTGAGATTTGCACTCGTTTTGCTCGTATGGGTTATGTTGTTGCATCAATTGAATATCGTAAAGGATGGAATCCAATAGCTGCTACTCAAGAAGAGCGTACTATACAGCTTATCGGAGCTGCTTATCGCGGTGTTCAAGACTGTCGTACAGCAGTACGTTACTTTAGAATGAATGCTGCAGAGATGGGTAACGAATATGGAATCGATCCAGGAAAGATTGGATACTTTGGAGATGGTACGGGTGGTTATGCAACTCTTGCCGCTAGTACAATTTCAGATTATAATGATATTATTTTAGATGATATGGGAGCTCCTATTACAAAATTCTGGTATGATCCAGGTGATGGTTCTTATATCCCTATGGTAATTGAAGAAATTCATGGTGACCCTGAAGCTAAGTACAACGGATATGCTCCTGATGGAACTCAGCTTTGTATTGGACATTATCCCGATTATAGTTCGGATGTTCAGTTTAACGTAAACCTTGGTGGTGCGTTAGGTGATCATAATTGGCTTGATCATGGTGATGTACCTATGGTGACATTCCAATGTCCTCATGATCCATTTGCGCCATATACAACTGGAGTACTTATCGTTCCTACAACTAACGAGCTTGTAGTAGAAGTAACAGGGGGGTATGACATTCATGCTGAGATTAATTCATATGATGCTCCTAATAACAATGATGTGTACCAAAGCGCAAACCTTGATGATGAACTTTCTCAAGAAGCAATTTCAAATGGAGGGTTTGACGGATTATTCCCAATACTAAATAGCTATGTTGACGGTGTACCTACGGAGCCTTTTGATAGTTCTCCATGGCAATGGTGGGATCAGGATATTGCTCAAGCATATGATGCTGCAAACGGGACAAACGTTTGGGCGACTCAAATGACTCTAAACCCAACAATGAGTGAAGAAGAGTCAAATTATTGGATTGATATTATTCAAGCATACACGGCTCCTCGTTTAGCACTAGGTTTAGGTGTTGCTTCAGCTGGCGGCGGATGTACAGATGAAAGTGCATGTAATTTTAACGCTCTTGCTACTGAAGATGATGGGTCTTGTACATATGCAGATACAGGATATGATTGTGATGGTAATTCTTTGAATATTGAGGGATGTACTGATGCAATGGCTTGTAACTTTGACCCATCTGCGACAGTGGATACTGGTTGTACTTACTTAAGTGGTGATGGAATCCCAACTGGACAAGATAACGTATGGTTAGTTGGTCTAACAGTAACGGGCACTCCATTTGAAGCATTTGGAGGTGGATGTGAAGCAGATGGCGGAGTTAATCCAAACCTTTCTATCAATGGCATTATCGTTGGAGATGGTTCTGCTCCATTAACACTTGCGGGTGCAACTGATCCAACTGGACTTCTCGGAGATTTAGTTGCATTAACATCAACTGTGGGATTCTCAGCTTGTGGAGATAATATGACTGTTTCTGCTTTAGGAAACTTGATTCCAATGATTGGTAACGGTCAATTCTGGATTTCTCCTATTCCTGTAAACGCTGATGGTCAATACCTATGGGCTGGTCCAATGATGGGCTTTGACCTAGGTTGTGGTGATCCAACTGCATGTAATTTCTCAGGCGATCCATGTCAGTTGAGCGTATCATGTTCATACCCAGGATGTACAGCTGTTGATGCGGATAACTACGATGCAACAGCAGGTTGTGACGATGGTTCATGTATCTACTTAGGATGTACTAATGAAGATGCACCTAACTACGATCCAAACGCTACTGACGATGACGGATCATGTGTAGAAGTAGTGTCTGGATGTACTGATATTAACGCTACTAACTGGAACCCAGATGCAAACTTTGATGATGGTTCATGTATCATACCAGGTTGTACATATGCAGATGCAAATAACTATGATGCTAGTGCAAACGATGACGACGGTTCTTGTGAGTTCTCTCTTGGTAATGATTGCGTAGGTGATCTTAACGGAGATGGAGTAGCTGCGACAAGTGACCTTCTAATATTCCTATCTGTCTTTGGACAGGAGTGTGAGTAATATTAGTCTAACTGATATTGAAAAGGCCGCCCTAAGAGGTGGCCTTTTTGTTTTACAGGTTATTTAGATTTTTTGGCCTAACTCTTGTAAGAATATAGTACAATTCCTTTTGTATATTTATGAACTTGAAAAAAAGAGTACAATTCAGAATAACATGAAAAAGATTTTTTCTACACTATTAATAGCAATTTGCTTCTTCTCTTTTGCATCAGCTCAAGAGGTTGTTAATGGCCCAGCTATTTCTTTAGATAAGAAAGTTCACGATTATGGAACCATCACACAAGGTGCTAATGGTGCTTGTGAGTTCATCGTAACAAATACCGGTACTGAGCCTTTGCTAATTACAAAATGTAAAGGCTCTTGTGGTTGCACTGTGCCGAAGTGTGATAAGGACCCTATTATGCCTGGTGCTACATCTTCAATAAGTGTAAAGTATGACACTAAAAGGATTGGCCCTATTAACAAATCAGTAACTATTACATCGAATGCTACGAATGAGCCTACTAAGGTTGTTCGTATCAAGGGTAAGGTTCAAGCTGCAGATTTGGGAGATAAGAGTGGTGTGCCTGTCAAGCAAAAATCAACTGGAGCACCTACAAATAAGTAAGAGAGATAAACTTTTATATACAAAGCCGTCCCTCGGGGCGGCTTTGTTCGTTTAGTGAAGTATTTTTGCAATTATGGAAATCCCGGCTCAATACGACCCTCGGTCAACTGAAGACAAATGGTATTCTTATTGGATGGAGAATGGATATTTTAAATCCATTCCTGACGAAAGAGAACCGTATACAGTAGTTATTCCCCCACCTAATGTGACTGGGGTCTTACATATGGGACATATGTTGAATAACACCATTCAGGACGTTTTAGTTAGAAGAGCGAGAATGAAAGGATTAAATGCATGTTGGGTTCCTGGGACTGATCATGCGTCGATTGCAACTGAGGCAAAGGTTGTTCGCAAGCTAAGAGAGGATGGAGTGAAGAAGAGTGACCTGAGTAGGGATGAATTTTTATGTCATGCATGGGATTGGACTCATAAACATGGTGGTATCATTTTAGATCAGCTTAAAAAACTAGGAGCTAGTTGTGATTGGGATAGAACTCGTTTCACAATGGACGACGGATATTACGACGGGGTAATAGACACATTTATCAATTTCTTTAATGAGGGATTAATTTATAGAGGAGTGAGAATGGTAAACTGGGATCCAGTTGCACTTACTGCTATCAGCGATGAAGAAGTAATACACAAGGAAGAAAATGGACATCTTTACTACGTTAGATATAAGATTGTTGGTGAAGAAGATGAATGGATTACAGTCGCTACAACTCGTCCTGAAACAATTTTAGGTGATACAGCAATTTGCATTCATCCGGATGATGCTAGATATACTCACCTTCACGGAAAGAAGGCGATTATACCAATTTGTAACAGAGAGGTTCCAATTATTCAGGATGATTACATCGACATTGAGTTTGGTACTGGTTGCTTAAAGGTAACTCCAGCTCACGATATTAATGATTATGATTTGGGCATTAAGCACGAACTTAAAATCATTAATACCATTAGCGCTAATGGAACTATGAACGTAGATGCTGGACCGTACGAGGGTATGGATAGATTTGAGGTTAGAAATCAATTACCTAAGGATCTAGAAAAACTTGGCAACCTTGTAAAGATTGAAGATTACACAAATAAGGTAGGAAGGAGTGAGAGGACAGACGCAGTCATAGAGCCTAGGCTTTCTCTTCAGTGGTTTATGTCAATGGAAAAATTGGCAAAACCAGCTCTTGATCATGTAATGAATGATACAATCCAATTCCATCCTGCTAAGTTCAAGAACAGCTATAGGAATTGGATGGAGAACATCAAGGACTGGTGCGTTAGTAGACAGCTTTGGTGGGGCCATAGAATTCCTGCGTTTTATTATGGAGATGGAGCGGATGATTTTGTTGTTGCAAAAACTCTAGAAGAAGCAGTAGTAAAAGCATGCGAAAAATCAGGCAAGGATCTAACTGCAGGGGATTTAAAGCAGGACGAGGATGTAATGGATACTTGGTTTAGTTCTTGGATTTGGCCTATTCAGGTTTTTGATGGGTTACACAAGGAAGATGAAGTTCATTATTACTATCCAACTAACGATCTAGTAACTGCTCCAGAGATTATGTTTTTCTGGGTTGCTAGAATGATTATGAGTGGGTACCATTACAGAGAGCTTCCACCATTTAAAAATGTTTATTTCACAGGAATTGTAAGAGACGAAAAAGGAAGGAAAATGAGCAAGAGCCTAGGTAATAGTCCGGATCCAATTGTGCTCATGGAAAAATATGGTGCTGATGGTGTTAGAGTAGGAATGCTTTTGACTTCACCTGCGGGTAATGACCTTCCTTTTGACGAGAAGCTTTGTGAGACAGGGAGAAATTTCTCAAATAAAATTTGGAATGCGTTCCGCCTTGTAAATGGTTGGGAAGTAGATTTAAACAAAGAACAACCATCTTCTACATCACTAGCTGTGAACTGGATCAATAGCCGTATTAATTCAGCATTGAATGATCTCGAGTCTCAGTACAATGAGTTTAGGCTTAGTGAGGCCTTAATGACTTCATACAGGCTTGTTTGGGAGGAATTCTGTAGCTGGTATTTAGAACTGATAAAGCCTCCATATGGTGAGCCAATTGATAAAAAGACACTAGATGAAACTAAAGCTATTTTTGAAAAACTGCTGAAGATTCTTCACCCATTTATGCCTTTCTTGACTGAAGAGGTTTGGCATTGGTTAGGAGAAAATGATTCGCCTGAGGATGCGTTGATTATTGCAAATTGGCCTTCTTTTGGAGAAATAAATAAAGATCTTCTCGTCGATTTTGAAATCTTGAAAGAAATTGTAGGTGGGATAAGAAATATTAGAAAGAACAATAATATCCCTAATCAGGAAAAGCTTAATCTTAAAGTTCAATGTGGAGAAAATTACCCACCTCATTTAGAATTGGCCATCTCTCATTTAACAAATCTTGAGTCTATAGAAAACATTAATGATAAAGTTGATGGAGCCTTTGGCTTTATGGTTGGAAGACATAGGTTCTATATTCCATTTTCTCAAGGATTTGATAAAGAAACTGAAAAAGTCAAGATCCAAAAGGACCTTGACTATCAGTTAGGATTCTTGAATAGCGTTAGGAGAAAGCTATCGAATGAAAAGTTCCTTAGCGGAGCTCCTAAAGCTGTTGTAGATAATGAGCGTAAAAAAGAAGCTGACGCAGTTGCTAAAATTGTAATTTTAGAAGAGAAGTTAGCAGACTTGAATTAGAGGTTAGCTAGATAGTTGCTAACACCTTCATCTGATTCTTGCATGGCATCTTTACCCTTACTCCAATTTGCAGGACAAACCTCACCCTTAGTTTCAACATGGATAAGAGCATCTAAAACTCTAATTGCTTCATCAACATTTCTTCCAAGCGGAAGATTGTTTACTAGCTGGTGCTGTACAACTCCATCCTTATCGATTAAGAATAGGCCACGGAAAGCAATAAGTTCACTATCACTTGTTAAGTTGCCTTCTTCATCGTAATCATACATTCCATTTAGAACGTCATAATTAGTTGAAATTGTCTTTGCTGTATCTGCAACCAATGGATAAGTAATACCTTGTATTCCACCTTTTTCTTTAGGGATACGCAAGTATGCTTTATGACATTCAGCTGTATCTGTTGAACATCCTACTACCGCACATCTTCTTGCTTCAAATTCCCCAAGTTTCTCTTGGAAAGCATGAAGTTCTGTAGGACAAACAAATGTAAAGTCCTTTGGATAAAAAAACAGAACAACGTATTTGTTGTCAATGTATTGATTAAGTGAAAAATCGCTTACGATTTTGTTTCCATCTAGTACTGCTTCCGCTGAAAAGTGCGGTGCTTTTTGGCCTACTAATACTGCCATGATTTTATTATATTATAAAATTGATATTAAAGATTCTGTTTTAAAAAATTGTCCACCTCATAAATACGTTTGGGCTTTAGAACAATTTCCCCTTTGCTATTTAAAAGGAAATAAGTTGGTGTAGCAGTGATCTTGTAATCCTTTACAATTGGACTATCCCAACCCTGTAACTGACTTACATTAGGATATTGCATCCCCTTAGTTTCAATAACATCTGTCCAAGTCTTTCTTGCCTGATCGATAGAAATTCCGATAGTTTCAAATCCTTGAGAATTTGTTCTCGCATAAAGTGGAATAAGTGCAGGGATCTCTTGTTCACATTTATGACACCATGAAGCCCAAAACATCAGTAACGTGTACTTATTTTTCTTCACAGTCTCATAAAGATTGATCTTTCCATCCTTGTAAGACTCAATATTAAAGTTTGGCGGTACCTTTCCAACCTGAAGATTAACAATCCCCTCAGCCCTTTGCTTAATTACATCACTCAACTCTGCTCCACAATCCTCATCGTAGATATAGTTGTCTAAAATGTATAGGCAGATATTCTCCTTGCCAGTATTGTAAAATCCATCAAGCATAGCGTAAAGAGCACTTTCAAGAGTTACAGGGTTTGGCTCAAAGTGAGCTTTAACAATGTCAATACATGCAAGGAACCTTGCATCTTCACCCTTACTGAATCTAACCATCATAGCTTGAATTCTGTCGCTAATTGCCATACTGTGAACAAGACTATTATCTAACGGGTCCAAACCCTCAAAGAATCTTCCCTGATCAGATGGGTATTTAGGATTTTTCCATGTCATGAACTTAGCAAAGTATGTTCCACCATATAGATCAATCATCTCGTGCTGTTTGTTCACGAGTTCCATTTCTTTAGACTTAATCTGTTCCTCAATTCGTCTCTTGTAAGGGCTATCCTTCATTCCCTTTCTAAGATTCTTAATTTCACTCTTGTTCTTGTTTTCTGCACTTAAGTAAGCAAACCAAGCCTTATTCTCTTTAGAATTAGGCGCGACCTTACTTCCACTAATTCGAGTAGACGAAAAGTTAATATGAACATCTGCCTCATCTGGATTAAGAATGATGGTACAGCTATTATTTGGCTTATTGTTCAGACGCAGCTCGTAAAAACCTCTACTAACCTCTATATTTTTAAAGTTGTATACCCCACCTTCAATAAAAGTACTATCAATAAGGGTTACAGTTCTTGCCTCAGTTTGGTATAAGAACATGTATGAATCTTTAGTAGGGATTGAACCGTGAAGTCTAATCTTGCCAGTCTTGTCGCCCTTATTATGTTCGTTTATACCGTTTTTATACTTAGGCGAAACCTTATTAGTCTGTTGATCTACAAATTCTATATGAGTTGCAGCTTTAGCCTCAATAGTTTTTGATGTATCCTCGCTATCACCACACGAGGTTAGGATAAATAATAAGCTGCTTGCAATCCAAATCATGGTTCTCATCTGTGTTTTGCTTTAAAGCCCGGAATTAGGCGATTCCAAATGTACGAAACACAGTCGATTCTATCGCCTCTTATTATTGAAAGACGAGGTCTTTTTACTTGGTTTTCCCTTCTGATTACCCTTGAATTTAGATTTTTTAGAACTTCTCCTTCCAATTTGTTGCCGTTGTCGCTCTTCTGAATTAGGGCTGAATCTCAAACCACGATTCTTCCTTTTCTTCATGAAATTACTAGAAGTTTCGCTCCGTGATTCAGTCGTTTTATATCCTCTTTTTGAGCCGCCTTTAGACTCAAATGTTCTAATGTCGCGTCTAGAGTCTGAACGTTTTTCGTTAAGTTTAGATTCTAGGCGTCTGTTGTTGCGTCTTGAGTCTGAACGTCTGTCGTCACGTCTTCCATCAGAGCGTCTGTCGTCGCTTCTATCGTCTTGTCGTCCTCTAGATCTTCTTTCCACTCTTGGTTTTCTTCTTTCGAATCTACGTCCACCTCTATCTTTAGACTTTTGGTTTTTGTTGCTTTGCTTTTTAGAAGGTTTTGGCTCCATACCAACTGGTCCAAAATCCAAAACAAATGGATGATCCTCAATCACCTCAATTTCTCGTCCAATTAATTTCTGAATTCCAGCCAAATGGTTTCTTTCCATTCCCTCATTACAGAATGAAATAGCTAGACCCTCATTTCCTGCTCTTCCTGTACGTCCTATTCTATGAACATAACTCTCAGGAAGATTTGGTAACTCAAAATTTACAACTAAATCAAGTACCTCTACATCAATACCCCTTGAAGCTATATCAGTAGCCACTAGAACTTGAACCTTTCCTTTTTTAAACCTAGCAAGTGCTTTTTCTCTCTTTGCTTGGCTTTTATTTCCGTGAATTGCTTCAGCTGTGATATTGTTGTTACGCAGATGCCTTTCAACTTTATCAGCTCCGTGTTTAGTTCTAGTGAATACTAATGCATTATAAATGCTCTCGTCTTGTAAAACGTGAACTAATAAATCCTTTTTATCAGTTTGTCTGACTGAATATACTTTTTGCTGTACTGTTTCAGCTGCTGAGTTAACAGCATCAATTTGGACTCTTTTAGGATTCTTCAAAATTGAAGAACTAAGCTTCAAAATGTCTTTGGGCATAGTCGCAGAGAAGAAAAGTGTTTGCCTTTCCTCTGGACACATTTTAATAACTTTCTTGATGTCTGGGAGGAATCCCATATCAAGCATTGTGTCTGCCTCATCAAGTACTAAAAATTCAATAGTACTAAGGTTAATTAACTTTTGATTACATAAATCCAAAAGCCTACCCGGAGTAGCAACAAGTATGTCTATACCTCTACGAAGAGCACTAACCTGTTTGTGCTGTGAAACACCGCCATAGATTACTGAAGTCCTCAAACTAGATTTAGAGCAATAATCTCTAAGATTGTCATTGATTTGAGATGTAAGCTCTCTTGTTGGAGAAACGATTAAAGCTCTTATTGGCTTCTTTCTTCCCATATGTTTTGGAGTGGTTGAGCTTAAATGGTGTACAATGGGAAGGGAAAAAGCTGCTGTTTTTCCTGTTCCAGTTTGGGCGCAGCCAAGCAAATCCTTCCCATTAAGGACAATTGGAATTGCCTGTTCTTGTATAGGAGTTGGATATTCGTAGCCAAGAGGAATGATTGCGTCAAGAACGCAATCGTTTAGCCCAATATTTTCAAATGACATTAAGCTCTGCCTAGGGATTTAAGGAACTTTCCGTGCAGCCTAAGAGCACCCAAAAAACTCATTTCAGAGTGATATGGTAAGTTGAAGTCTTCTGCTGTCTTCTTCACAATTTTAGAAATTGCCTTATAGTGTACATGGCAAATGTTTGGGAAGAGGTGGTGCTCAATTTGAAAATTTAGACCACCACATAAGTAAGTAAGTAACTTATTGTTTGTGCCAAAATTGGCTGAAGACAATAACTGATGTTCTAATCTACTGTTGTCTAATTCAAGAGCTTCATCAACCTCCACGTTATGGAATGAGTGGTGCTCTAGAACGTGTGCAGGTTGGAAAATGATTGCAAGCAGGAATCCGGCAACAAGATGCATGACAATCCATCCAAGTAAAACAACCCACCATGATATACCACTAAAGATGATTGGTAAGGCAAGGATGTATGTGAAATAGAACGCTTTAGTTCCAATCATTTGAAATAGTAAGCTGTTTGTAGTTCTACCGGTAGTCTTAATTAGATCCTTCTTATGGTAACGTGCAAGAGCAGTCCAATCCTTTGGAATCATCCAAAATACTGTCATCAACGAGTAGAAAAACCACGCGTAAATGTGTTGGTATTTGTGAATCTTATGAAGTGGATTTGTTGGGCTAAATCTCAATAAGTTTACAGGTGCGATGTCTTCGTCAAGACCTTCAATGTTTGTAAAAGTGTGGTGTAAAACATTGTGTTGAATTTTCCACATTTCAGCATTACCACCAACCAAGTCAATTGTTCGGCCCATAAGCTGATTAACCCAAGCTTTAGAGCTGTAAGAATTGTGATTTCCATCGTGCATAATGTTTAATCCAATTCCAGCAAGTCCCATGCCCATGAGAATTTCAGTTATCCAAAACCAAACCCCACCACCGGTTACTCCAAAGGTGATTAAACCCCAAGGAATAAAGTACAAAGCAAGCATCAAGAAAGTCTTGAAGTACATGCTTGAGCCACCGCTTTTATTATATCCAGTTTCAGTGAAATATTGTTCAACCCTTTCTCTCAGGGCTTTACTAAATCCAGAAGTATCGCGAGAAAATTTTACTGCAGGTATTTTCATCTATTCAAAAATACGACTAAAAAGTGTCTCTAAGTTCTACCAAGTGCAATAATGGGGTCAAGTTGTGACGCTTTTCTTGATGGATAATAGCCGCTAATTATACTAGTTATCATGCAAAGCGTTACTCCCACAGCAATCCAAACCCATGGGATAACAAACGGAGTTTCAAAATAAGAGGCAATTATATTTCCTAGACCTAAGCCCAAACCTATCCCTACGGCTCCCCCAAGTTGACCGATTATTATTACCTCTACTAAAAATTGAGCTCTAATTGCTGTTACGCTTGCTCCAAGAGCCTTTCTAGTACCAATTTCTCTTGTTCTTTCAGAAACATTGACCAACATAATGTTCATTAGCCCTATACCAGCACCAAATAATGTTATTATACCAATCACAATTGCTGCAGCTGTTATGCCTGAAGTTGCTTGTAAAAGTGTATCTACAAGGGCATTGCTTTGAGAAATTTCAAAAGAATTATCTTCTCCAGGCAAGTCTTTTCTAACCATTCTAAAGGCACCTGTAGCATCATCTATATGTTCGTCTAAATTTTCAGCGTTTGGCACAGTACAAACTAATGTATAACTGCGGTTTTTGTCTGAATATTGACGCCTTACAGCAGGTATTGGGATAAGGCATTGATTATCTTGAGACATCCCAAAACTGGATCCTCTAGATTTAAGTATACCCACAACGTGATATCTAATTCCTCTAAGTAAGATGTAAGATCCGACAGCATCCTCCCATTCTTCAAACAGTTTATCTACGATTTTAGTTCCGATTATTATTAATGGTGCTCCTTCGTCAGATTCAGTTTTTGAAAATCCACGACCTTTTTCTAATGGAATGCCACAAACACTTAAGTATTGATGATCTATGCCAAGGACTTGAACGTTTGGGTTAGTTCTCTCATTTTCCCTCGAGATTGTTTCTGTATTAGAAACATTAATAGAAGAACTTACTATGATTTTGGTTCCATCTAGTGTTTCAGATAATCTCTTTGATTGGTCATAAGTTATTGGTTCTGAAGGAGTGGATCTTCTTCCTCTTTGAAAACCACCGGATCTTTTGTGGTTAATAGTAAAGGTGTTTGTCCCAAGAGAAGAAAACTCTTGTTTTACATTCTCTTTGAGTGACTCAGTAGCTGTCACCATAGCTATTAATGCCATAATGCCTATGCCGATAATACCTATAGTTAATGTGGTTCTCAATGCTTGGCCTTTTATTGAATGAAATGCCACCTTAATTTGTTCAAATAAAACTGATTTTGACCACTTCATGTCTCGAACTTCGAAATCGCTGTTTTTAATCTAAAATATTAGTATTCGATTAGGTGTCCAGGTTTGGATGTAAGACTTTTGTTAGATGGTGCAAATTGAGTAAGTGTAATCCCCTTAACAGCATTCTTATATTCTTCAATTGTTGGAGTTCTTCCAAGAATTGCTGAAAGTACTACCACCGGTGTAGATGCAAGTAAGGACTCACCTTTTTTCCTTTTAGAATCGGCAACAACTCGTCCCTGAAATAGTCTAGTAGAAGTAGCCATTACAGTATCTCCCTTTTCTGCTTTTTCCTGGTTACCCATACATAGGTTACATCCAGGACGCTCTAAATAAAGGATGTTCTCATAATTAGTACGAGCAAATGTTTTCGGTGCTTTATCATTGAATTCAAATCCAGAATATTTCTTCAGAATTACCCAATCCCCCTCTTCTTTAAGTTCTTCAATAATGTTGTAAGTAGGAGCTGTGACAACTAATGGTGCTTTAAACTCTACTTTACCGTCTTTCTCCTCTAAGTTCTTAAGCATTTTAGCAACGATTTTAATGTCGCCCTTGTGAACCATACACGAGCCAACGAATCCTAAGTCAACAATCTTCTTTCCTTCGTAGTAAGAAAGCTCTCTAATTGTATCGTGAGTGTAACGCTTAGAAACATCGTCGTTATGAACATCCGGATCGGCGATCATAGGTTCATTGATCATGTCAAGGTCTACAGTAAATTCAGCATAGTATTTAGCGTTTGTGTCTGGAGTAAGTGGTGGCTTTTCTCCAGAACTAATTTCTTCAATTCTAGTGTTTGCTTTATCGATGAGGCCCTTTAGAACTTGATTCTTGTTATCCATTCCTTTATCAATCATGATCTGAATCCTGTTTTTCGCGATATCTAATGATTGAATTAGAGTATTTGATTCAGAAATACAGATAGAGGCTTTAGCCTTCATTTCAGCAGTCCAGTCAGTAAATGTAAATGCTTGGTCAGCTAGGAGTGTTCCGATGTGAACTTCGATAACCCTACCTTGGAAAACGTTTTCACCTTTAAAGTGGTCTAGCATCTGTGACTGAGTAGCGTGAACTACGTCACGGAAGTCCATATGCTTACCCATTTCTCCTTTGAATGTAACTTTTACAGACTCTGGTATAGGCATAGATGCTTCACCAGTTGCTAGAGCTAGAGCTACAGTTCCTGAATCGGCTCCAAATGCAACCCCCTTCGACATTCTCGTGTGAGAATCACCTCCAATGATAATTGCTCTATCGTCAATAGTGAGGTCGTTTAGGACCTTGTGGATTACATCTGTTAATGGGTGGTATTCATCTTGAGGGTCACGACCAGTGATTAGACCAAAGTCGTTCATGAATTTCATAAGCCTTGGAGTATTCTCTTGAGCTTTTAAATCCCAAACAGAAGCCGTATGACAACCTGATTGATAGCCGGCATCAACAATTGGAGAAATAACAGTAGCTGCCATCATTTCTAATTCCTGAGACGTCATAAGTCCAGTTGTGTCCTGAGAACCCACAATGTTTACGTTTACTCTTACGTAAGAGCCAGCGTGTAATTTCTCTTTAGTGTTCCCAACAGCGTTTTTATTGAAGATTTTTTCCACTGCTGTAAAGCCTTGGCCTTCATGGTAAATCTCCTTAGAAGTTGCGAATACTGTAGGTGTAGCAATGCCTAAAGTCTTTGCAGCAAAAGTTTGTAGCTTCTTTCCAAATACAATCGCGTAAGAACCTTTAGCTCTTATGAACTCGATTTTTTGTGGAGTTAGAGAAGAAGAGATATCGATTAATTCATTGCCAGAATCATCGTAAAGCTTCTTTGTTTTTGTGTTGATAGTAAGGACTGTGCCAGTATCGACAGAATACTTTTGCTTTAAGATTGGATCTCCATTCTCATCGACAACTAGGTTACCATCTTCATCAAGTTTTTTTTCCCAATTCTTTAGGTCAACGCCAATTCCTCCTGTTACACCTACTGTAGTAAGGAAAATCGGAGAAATACCATTTGTGCCAGCAACAATAGGAGCGATGTTGATGAATGGAACGTATTTACTTGCTTGCTTGCCAATCCATAACGCCACGTTGTTTACACCTGACATTCTCGAAGAACCTACACCCATAGTGCCCTTTTCAGCAAGAAGCATAACTCTCTTGTCTGGGTGTTGAGCTTGTAGTTCTAGTAATTCTTTTTGCTTTAATTCATCAAACTCAAACATGCACTTTCCATGCAATTCTCTATCAGATCTAGAGTGAGCTTGATTTCCGGGTGAAAGTAAATCAGTACTAATATCACCAATTCCTGCCACGTATGTAACAACTTTAATTTCTTTTTCTACGTCAGGAAGCTTTGTAAAGAATTCAGCTTGAGCATAGCTTTCTAGAATGTCTATTACAACAACGTTACCTGATTTATAACCTTCTTCAAGCCTTTTCATATCAGCTTCGTATAGGAAAACCTGAGTTTTCAGAACATCTGCCGCCTGAAGTGCTGTTCTTTCATCATCTCCAAGAACTAAGTCTATAAGTACTTTGATAGATGGACCACCCTTCATGTGAGACAATTGCTCAAAAGCAAAGTCTTTTGAGATCTCCTTTACCACTTGATTACCAAGAATGATTTCCTTCAAAAAGTCAGCTTTTAATGCTGCAGCACTTGTTGTCCCTGGAAGTACGTTGTAGATGAAAAAGTTGAGAGAATCTTCTCTGTGTTCATGACCTTCATCCTTGATTTGCTCAATAACATCAATCATCAAATCTGCCCCGTCTATAGGAAGAGGATTCAGCCCTTCACTTTTTCGACTTAAAATCTGATTCTGATAATTATTGTAACTGTTCATATTGCTTATTATTACTTATGACTTATTAATGAAATCAGGCTTTAAATATCAGTTGGTATAAAGTAAACACCCATCCTTAGAGCAAGGATTTTTCTTTATTTATCTGCTCTCGTGTTGTTATTCAGTCACGATCGTTAACTCTCCGTTTAGTGTTCTGTTTCCATCTACAACAACATTTGAAATTGTTAGATTGTGGATTGAGTCGCCAGCATTAACTGAAACAGTTCCACCTGAAACTTCCCACATCACACCAACAGGAATTTCTATGTAATTAGCAGTTAGTAAATCAACTGCATTGCCAAATGCGGTGTTTCCTGAATGCACAAGCTCTATTGTTATGCTCAAATCTTCACTAGGAGTATGATTTATTGCTTCCTCTTCTGTTCTAAAGTCTGCTACAACATGGTATCTCCAAAAATTAGCGTTTGTCGAATCAGGAACAAATCCTTCAGCCATTCTTATACTTATATCTCTATCATTGACAGTCATTGTGCCACACTCACAATTATGAAGTGTATTTTCAAACCTGTCGTTTTTAGTACAACTAGTGATTGTTGCAACAGCGATAAATGCCATTATTGATAGTCTCAATGTTTTCATAGTAAGCGAAGATAGTGTTTACAATGGATATAGGAGATATGGTGTGCGCGAGATTTTGAATTCTTCTAAATCATCTTCCCAGGATGCTTCAATTTCTTCTAGGTGAAGTCCATTTTCAAGAGCAATTCTCAACTGATCAGTACCAGCGAGTTTGTCGAAGAAACTTTCAGAAGTGAAAAAACCCTCTAATTCTCCTTGATCGTTGCGAAAGTGTTCTGCATATTCGAATAAAATGCTCAAATCCCAAGTGGTTTTGTGGGAGCGTAGGTTTTGACCGTGGCAAATTTGGTCCTTGTGTTTGGGATTGGGTGAAGCGCCGGGAGTAGAAACTGGGGTAAACTGAAAGTCGCCTTTAGTGTTTCCAGGATAGCCTGTAATCTCGAAAGGCGTTGGTGTGCCTCGGCCTATGCTAACTGCTGTTGGCTCAAAAAAACACAGCGAAGGGTAAAGGGCAATGCTTTGTTCTGAAGGTAGGTTAGGGCTTGGTGCAATTGTTAGAGAATACCAACTTGAATGCTTGTAGCCTTCGCAAGATATTACTTCTAAATCAGCAACTATACCGCCTTTCAACCAACCCTCACCATTTGCCATAAGAGCGATTTCTCCGAGAGTCATTCCGTGAACTACCGGTACCGGAGCAAGACTTACAAAAGAAGAAAAATCGGGGTCAAGCATAGGGCCTTGAACATGGTGTCCATGAGGATTGGGTCTATCTAATACGATTACTTTTATGTCGTTTTCAGCTGCAGCTTCCATTACTAAAAGAAGAGTACTGAGGTAAGTATAAAAGCGAGCTCCAACATCTTGAATATCGAAAACAATCACGCTAACATCTGCGAGACTTTCATTTGACGGTTTTCTGTGTTTTCCGTGAAGTGAAAGTATGCTGAGACCAGTTACTGTATCTACCCCGTCAACAATGTTGGCTCCATTAGCCTGATTACCTCTAAAGCCGTGTTCTGGAGCAAATGCTTTAACGACATTTACTCCAAGTGACATAAGTGTGTCAACTAAATGAGTCGGATTTTCTGTGATATCAGCCTTTAGTACAGATGTATGATTTCCAACAACTGCTACGCTTTTGCTTTCGAGAATGGGGATAAGAACTTCTAACTTTTCATTACCTAGAATGCAACGTGAAGATTCTGAGGGTTGAGAGCAGGCAAGGAGTGTTGAGCCCAGAAATAGTATTGCAAGAGCTAACCTCATTCGTTCAGTCTAAGTGCAGTTGAAGGTTGAATTCTAGTGCTGTATAACGCAGGGAGGAACATTGCAATAACACAACACCCAAATGCTAGAAGTTCTATGCTTAAAATGTGTAATAAATTGATTTTTATGGGGACAACGGAGATATAATAAGCCGCAGGGTCGAGGGTTATAATACCTGTTGTCTTTTGGGCCCAACAAATACCGAATCCTATAATGTTTCCAGCTATAAAACCTGTGAGTATGATTTGGGCTGAATAGTTGACAAAAGTCATGATGACAGTTGAATCTCGCAATCCAAGCGCCTTTAAAAGACCTACGTCAGCGCGCTTCTCAAGAATTGTGATGAGTATTGCGCTTACCATGTTGATGATGCTGATTAAAATCATCAGACCTATTATTAGCACTACGTTTATGTCAAGCATTCCTAGCCAATTGAAAATTTCAGGGCTCTGCCTCATTACGTTGGTCGTTCGAAGCCTGTTGGAGGTGTCAAAAGGAAGAAGGTATAGGGCAGATTCTTCAGCATAATCAAGTGCCTCAAAGTCGCTCAAGTAGAGTGCGTATCCGTTGCAAAAAAGATGGTCAGATCCTTTTCCTTGCTTAGTCTCCCACTGTCCATTAATATACGCAAGGTGAGCGGTGTCTGAAGATTCGGTTCCTCCTGCTAGCCACATAAAGTTCTTCGAAGTGTCCTGAGCTAAATTAGGTGCGTGAGGAATCCAAAATCCAAGAGGAGTTTCCATTATCTCATTTTTGCCAAACACCTTGCCGTAAGCTTTTCCATTTTCTATTTGGATTACAGCTTGCGCACCGACAGATCCAGCCTTTTGCAATAGTTCAGGCGCTACAAAAACAAATTTCTCATCGTATTCTAAAAGACCAGTGTCGTAGAACCCACAGACTTTGACAGTCCTAGGTTTAACAGATTCACGATTTTCAACTATGTAGATACTAAGCCTGTCTTTTAGCTCTAATTCAAGTCTGTTTGAGAGTACTTCCGAAACAACAATCTCTTTATCTGTCTCAGGGAGACGTCCTATAGTTATAGAATTAGCTACCATAGTAGTGTCGCTGACACCTTTGATAATTACACCTTTGACAGAGCTTTTTGTTTCTAGAAGTCCAGGATTTATATGCAGTGTGCTTACTCTGTTTACGCCTTCAATTTCATTAAACTCAGCCATGAGACTGTCGTCGATTAATGCAAAAGGATTGTCAGATGAATTGGGTATTATCTGTATGTGGGAATTAAATCCAATAACAAGATTTTTAATTTCTGATTGGAATCCTTGGACTATTGCTGTAGAAATGATAATGAGTGCTATGCCTAAAGCCACACCTGCTGTTGCAATGCGAACTACTGGCCTAGCAGCAGACCCTAGGTCGGATCTAAGTCTCATTTTTCTTGCTAGTTTGGTCGAAAGTCTCATCTTTTCGAAAGGTACTAAATACTTACTTTTGCAGCATGAATAAAGCAAAGAACGTACACGATAATATTTTAGGCGCTATAGGAAACACTCCTATTATTAAACTTAATAAAATCGTTGAGGATTTTCCTTGTGACGTTTATGCTAAGGTTGAGTATTTCAACCCGGGCCACAGTGTAAAGGATAGAATGGCACTTCAAATGATAGAGGATGCTGAGGATGAAGAGAAGTTGAAGCCAGGTGGAACTATCATTGAGTGTACTTCTGGAAATACCGGAATGGGCCTAGCTCTAGCTGCCATCATCAAGGGTTACAAACTCATTTGTACTACTAACTGTAAGCAGAGTAAGGAGAAGGTTGATATGCTTCGTGCTTTAGGCGCCGTTGTCCATGTTTGTCCCACCGCAGTAGCGCCTGATCATCCGGAGAGTTACTACAGTGTAGCAGAGAAATTAAACACGGAAATTGAGAATAGCTTTTGGTGCAATCAATACGATAACCTGAGTAATGGCAAGGCGCATTACTTGAGTACCGGCCCTGAGATTTGGGACCAAACCGATGGCAAAATCACACATTTCGTAGTCGGTGTTGGAACTGGCGGAACCATTTCAGGAGTTGCAAAGTATTTGAAGGAAAAAAATCCTAATATTAAAATTTGGGGTATTGATTCTTACGGTTCAGTATTTAAAAAGTATCTAGACACTGGAGAGTTTGACGAAAACGAAATCTACAGCTACCTCACTGAGGGAATTGGCGAGGACATCATCCCAGAGAACGTAAAGTTTGACCTTATAGACCATTTCGAAAAAGTGACTGATAAGGACGGAGCTCTTGCAGCTCGAGAGTTGGCTAGCAAAGAAGGATTGTTCCTTGGGTACTCTTGCGGTTCAGCAATTCAAGGTCTAAGACAGCTCAAGAGCGAGTTGAAGCCTGGCGATATGCCAGTTGTCCTTTTCCACGATCACGGTTCACGTTACGTTGGTAAGATCTACAACGATGAATGGATGCGCGAACAGGGGTTTATTTCTTAAACTCCAATATTGTCTTTCGAATGATAGCAATACACTCGTCGAGTTGATCTTCTGTCATAACTAGAGGTGGGGCAAAACGAATAATGTTTCCGTGTGTTGGTTTAGCAAGCAGGCCTTTTTCCTTCATCTTCAAGCAGATATCCCAAGCGGTAGATGAATCGGGTGTGTCGTTAATTACTATAGCGTTCAATAATCCACGACCTCTTACAAGTGTAATCAGATCTGTTTCATCCTTAAGATTGTTCATTGCTAATCTGAATTGATCACCTAGTACCCTAGCATTTTCTGATAATTTCTCATTGATTATTACTTCTAAAGCAGCAATTGCTACCCTACAAGCTAATGGGTTTCCACCAAAAGTTGAACCGTGTTCACCGGGTTTGATGCAATTCATTATATAATTATCTGCAAGAACTGCTGATACGGGGAAGACACCGCCCGACAACGCTTTACCAAGTATTAAAATATCTGGTTTTGCATCTTCATAATCTGTAGCTAGCATTTTACCAGTCCTTCCAATTCCAGTTTGAACCTCATCAGCAATAAATAAAACATTATACTTTTTGCATAATTTTTTAACGCCGAATAAATATCCATCTTCTGGCATTACTACTCCGGCTTCTCCTTGAATTGGTTCGACCATAAATGCACAAACATTTTTATTTTGGAGATGATTTTCTAAATCGACTAAATCATTGTAGTTGATTAGTTTGTAACCAGGCATATATGGGCCAAATCCAGTATACGATAGAGGGTCATCAGAACTTGATATTGCTGCTAAAGTTCTTCCCCAAAAGTTTCCTTTTGCAAATAAAATTATTGCTTCATTTTCAGGAATACCTTTTTTAAGGTATCCCCACTTTCTTGCAAGTTTGTTTGCGGTTTCCCCCCCTTCAACACCTGTGTTCATGGGTAATACCTTTTCATATCCAAACACCTCTGTAATAAACTTCTCGTATGTACCCAATACATCGTTGTGAAAAGCTCTTGATGTTAATGTTAATATATTGGATTGATTATTTAATGCATCAATAATTTTTGGATGACAATGGCCTTGATTTACAGCACTGTAAGCACTAAGAAAATCAAAATATATATTGCCTTCAATATCCCATACATGAACACCCTTACCTCTTTTCAACACAACTGGTAAAGGATGATAGTTATGTGCTCCGTATTTATTTTCTATTGCCATTGCTTCTTCAGAAGTTCTAGGCGCTACAACAGTTATATCCTTTAATTCCATGATGTAAAGATAATGTGTTCTATTTTTGCACCCCCAAACAATTATTTAAACCATGGCGACTAACCGTACATTTACTATGATTAAGCCAGATGCAACAGCAGCTGGACACACCGGAAAAATTATTGACCGCATTATCGGAGCTGGCTTCACTATTAAAGCGATGAAGTGGACGCAGCTGTCTAAAGAGGAAGCACAAGCATTCTATGCTGTACACGCGGGGCGTCCTTTTTATCGAGAGCTTGTAGAGTACATGTCTTCAGCACCTATAGTTGCGGCTATCCTTGAGAAGGATAACGCGGTAGCTGATTTCCGTGATCTAATCGGAGCAACTAATCCTGCTGAGGCGGCGCCCGGAACAATTCGTGCTGATTTTGCTGAGAGTATTGCAGCTAACGCAGTTCACGGATCTGATTCTGACGAAAACGCACTAATAGAAGGAAAATTTCACTTCAGCGCTAGCGATATAGCTTAAGAATATGGAGAAGATTAAAGTTGATAACCCCGTAGTAGAGATTGATGGCGATGAGATGACTCGCATCATTTGGCAATTCATCAAGGATAAGTTGATTTTGCCTTACCTAGATATTGAGCTTTTGTACTACGACCTTGGTGTTGAGAAGCGCGATGAGACGGAAGACCAAATCACAGTTGACGCTGCAAACGCTATTAAAAAGCACAACGTAGGCATTAAGTGTGCAACTATTACTCCGGATGAAGCTAGAGTAGAGGAGTTCCAGCTAAAGAAAATGTGGCGTTCGCCAAACGGAACACTACGTAACATCATTGGCGGTACAGTTTTCCGTGAGCCAATCATCATGAAGAACGTTCCTCGTCTTGTTCCAGGTTGGACTCAGCCTATCTGCATTGGACGTCACGCATTTGGTGACCAATACAAGGCAACTGACACTTTAATTAAAGGAAAGGGAAAACTTACAATGTCTTTCATACCTGAGGATGGAAGCGATACTACTGAGTGGGAAGTATTCAACTTTGATGGTGATGGTGGTGTTGCGATGAGTATGTACAATACTGACGAGAGTATCTACGGATTCGCTCGCAGCTGTATGAACCAATCCCTATCAAAGGGTTGGCCACTTTACCTAAGCACTAAGAATACAATTCTTAAGGCATATGACGGACGTTTTAAGGATATCTTTCAAGAGGTTTTCGATGCTGAGTTCGCTGAGAAGTTTGCTGCGGCAGGCATCACTTATGAGCACAGACTCATAGACGATATGGTAGCTGCGGTAATGAAATGGAATGGTGGTTTTGTTTGGGCTTGTAAGAACTACGACGGAGATGTTCAGTCTGATACAGTAGCTCAGGGATTCGGATCTCTAGGCCTAATGACTTCAACTCTTGTTACTCCTGACGGGAAAACTATGGAGGCGGAAGCAGCTCACGGAACAGTGACACGCCACTACCGCGAACACCAAAAAGGGAATAAGACTTCGACCAATCCTATTGCTTCAATTTTTGCTTGGACTAGAGGGCTAAATTTCCGTGGCAAACTTGATGGAAACGATGCGCTTCGAAATTTCGCGGACACTTTAGAGCAAGTTTGTATTGATGTTGTTGAGAGTGGTAGAATGACAAAAGATCTTGCCCTACTTATCCATGGCAAGGATATGACTTCAGCGCATTGGCTAACAACTGAAGAGTTCCTCGATGCTATTGATTCTAATCTAAAGGCTAGAATGGCCTAAGACCTTATCGGTATTGTATTTAAATGAAAAAACCCGTCGGCGGGGTTTTTCATGCTTTGAATTTTCTAGAAAAACTTATGATTAAAGTTAAGCAGATAAAGCTCCTTCACCGCTCTTGTAAAACCGGTGTAGAGCCATCTTAACCATTCCCTGTCCATCATATCTTCTGTTATATATCCATGGTCAAGAATGATGGCGGACCATTGTCCACCTTGGGCTTTGTGGCAGGTTAGGGAATAAGCGTATTTCACTTGAAGTGCTTGGTAGCATTGATCTTGAATCACAGCTGAGTGGATTTTTGATTTACTCCCTAGGTCAATGTAATCGTCTGCAATTTTTTTGTACAGCTCCTTATTTTCATCCATGGTGAGAGAGGGCTTGTTATCGTTTAAGATTGTCGTCATCACAGTAAGACTAAGCTTTGGGGAGTTTTCTATATCGACTAAAACGACATCAACCTCAGCGAATTCATAACCATACCTCTCAAACCTATCTGCTATCCTAATTACTTCAACTATGTCGCCATTTGCAATAAGCTCGTCGTCAATCTCTTCGTATTCTCGGAGCCAATAGTAGTTGTTCTTAACTACAATAAGTCTGTCTCCAATATTGATATCATCCTCTTGCCAAAGAATACGTTTTCTTATTTCCTGATTGAATAAAACAGCCCTCTTATTGGATCTTGTGATAATCACTACTCCGTCTTCTCCGTATTTACCGTGCAACGTTTCTATGGTGTCTTGAAGATCCTCTCCGCTAAGCTTTATTACGTCTGGCCCAGCATCTATGTCTATCTTAGGAGCACTAACTTTTGCGCCAGGTTCAGCACTAGCAATTCCCAACCTTAAAGAATGAGCGTTTATTAAAATGGAACTATCCATCTCCTGCCTCACTACTTCCGTTAGCTCAACCTCGGCTGCAGTTACATTGAATTCATGTTTTAAATAGGCCAAATCAAGAGCAGGGCTTGTCATACAACCTACAGGAGGAAGCTGAGCTCCATCTCCAACAAGTATAAGCCTACATCCTTTTCCTGAGAATATGTACTCTATCAAATCGTCCAAAAGCCCTGAATCAGATCCTATCATAGAAGCCTCATCTACTATGAAAACGGCATTTTTGAATTTATTTTCAGCAAGAGTATATCCCTGTTCTCCGTCAGAACGAGTTTTGGATCTGTAGATATACCTGTGAATTGTGTGGGCAGTAATACCGCTGTACGATGCCATCACCTTTGCAGCTCTACCAGTTGGGGCTAGTATGATAAAGGTTATTCGGATTTCAATTAGAGTGCGGACGATGGCGCCTATTGATGTTGTTTTTCCTGTGCCAGCGTATCCCTTAACAATGAGGGTGCATTTGGGCTTATCAGAAAAAAAGAAACGGGGAAAAGCCTCTATTAATCTCTCTTGGCCTCTAGTTGGAACGTGTGGAAAGTGACCACTCAATCGTTGAGAAAGTTCTTTTGGAGAAGAGCACGGCATACTAATGCTAAAGGTACACGCGAGATGACAATGATTGTTGTAATTTCGCTGCTAGTAAAGAAAATAAAATGAAACACGACATTTCTAAGTATATCATCTCTGCTCTGCTACTTGTGTTTGGTCTAGTTGCGCTTGTATCATATATCGCAGGCTTAACAGGAGACGGTCTTGAGAGCCAACCATTGGGAATGCTATTTGCTGGAGTATCACTTATTGGAGTTGGTTTTATTGCTTTTCCGGAGATATTGGAAAAGCTCAACACTAAAAATTATAAAACAATTTTGATGGCTAGTGTTGTTATTGCAATTGGCCTAGGATACTCTGTAGTTTATTCTATTTCTGAGGAGATTGAGTTTAGAGAAACTAAACTTAGAGTAGAACAGCAGACCATTCAACAGCTGAAGGATATCAGAGATATTCAACTAGCTCATAAAGCAGTTAATGGCACATTTGCTCCAGACTTTGATTCACTAGCAATTTTCGTTCACGCTGATGTGATACCCGTGACGTTTAATATGGGTTCTTTCCACGATACACTATCTGAAAATAAAAGTGCTGAGCTTGGATACATCATTAAAAGAGCTGATCTGGATTCTATTGCTATGATGAATGAGACTACATATGATTCTCTTTTGACTTTAATTGAGGAGGATAATAGTCCGTACAAGATTCGCGACACATTGTATACGAGTTTCTACGCTGAGAATCTTACGATAGAGGCACGAACAATTGCTAAGCTTACTGCTTTTGATTTAGACGCTATGCCATTTAACCCTAGAACCGGAGAGCGCTTTGTAATGAGCACTTCGGCAGTTGAGGTTGGTGGATTATGGCAACCAACTATTGTTGTACAGGACCCGACTCCATTTGGTAGGGATAAAGTGAAGAAGGATACATTGAAATTTGGGTCGTTAACTGACGCTCATACTGATGGAAACTGGCGTAACTAATCCATCGCAGCTTTTGCTGAGATGGGACGGTAGCGTAGTTCAGTGGGGTAGTGTCTATGAGGCAGAGGATGGGTCACAGGTTTGGTCTTATGGATCAAGAGAGATAAGAAGGCACAACATGCTTTCTGAAGTTGTAAGATTCCTTAATTCAAGATTTAAAAATGTAGATAATATTAACTATACAAGGCGGTATTTGTCTGCAACAATGATTCCCTCAATAGTTGTAGAATCGAACTTAAAGGTGGCTGAGAATTGGTACAATTTGCAAAATGCTCCTTCAGAGGAAGTGGCACTTAGGATTCAACATTTAGACAGTATAGACACACAGCCAGTGATTATAGAATCTGGAGATGCGGTTTGGGAAGAGGTAGTGACCAATTTCTTTCCTCAGGCATCTAGAATTAGCCAACAAGCTTCGCTTTTGAAGGCGGCAGTTGCGAGTTCAAAAAAGATCAGTAAGATGGCGGTTTATGTCGACGCGGGATCAAAGGGAGCTGATATAGTTTCCGCGAAAGCAGGAGTCCCTTTTTATGTCGGAGCTATATCGTCGGACCTAACAGATAGCATGCTGTACAATATAGTAAATGCCATGCACAGAGACGGGTTCAAACCTAGAGATGTTAGTGTACATCTTATGGGTGAAAGAGCCGAGGAACTGTCAGAATCGATGAAAAGATTTTTTGAGGAAGTTGAAATCATTGGAGGGGATGACTACAGTTGGTTTGGTTTAAAAATTATTTCTGAGTGAGGATTACTGGAGGAGCGTGGAGGGGTAGAAGATTAAAGCCTTTGAAGTCCTTTAAAGGGAGGCCCACTACAGATTTTGCTAGAGAAGGACTGTTTAACTTACTGCGTTCTAGGGTGAAGCTTGGCGAGGCAAGAGTGCTAGATTTATTTGCAGGAACTGGTATGGTGGGAATGGAGTGTGCAAGCCGGGGTGCAGCTTCTGTTACTGCGATTGAAAAGCAAAGACAGGCGTGCTCGTACATAAAAGGATGCTATGAGGATCTAGGATATGAGGGTGCAGTGACAGTACTCAATATTAATGTCTTTAAGTATATAGATAGCGCGGTTGCAAGTTTCGATTTGATATTTGCTGATCCGCCATATGATTTGAAGAATTTAGGTTCAATTCCATCTAAGGTCAGAGAAGCTGGTTTGCTTAATAAGGAGGGGATTTTAGTACTAGAGCATGGGACATATGACAATTTTCATAGAGAGGATGGATTTGTTGAAATAAGAAAGTTTGGTCATGTACACTTTAGTTTCTTTACCTTCGAATCATGAGAAAAGCAGTTTTTGCCGGATCTTTTGACCCTATCACATTAGGACATGAGAATGTCGTCAGGCGTTCAGTTAGCCTTTTTGACGAAATTATCGTCGCAGTAGGCGTCAATTTTAATAAGGAAAGCAGATTTTCTAAAGAAGATAGAATTGTAATGTTAGAGGCTGTTTTTTCTGACCTGCCAAGCGTTATGGTTCAATCATACAGCGGTTTGACTGCTGATTTTTGCATGGAAATTGGAGCAAGTTGGTTGCTAAGGGGTGTGAGGAATTCGTCAGACTTTGAATACGAATGTACTATTGCCCAAATGACTAAAAAACTTGCTCCCACTCTTGAGACTACCATCCTTTTTACTAAGGAGGAGTTCTCTTCAATTTCTTCGACTATTGTGAGAGACGTTATTGCGAATGGTGGAGATGTAAGCGAATTCGTTCCTGCTGCTGCTCTTGAATTCATAAAGTAGATGACCAATGTAATGAAGCCAGCTCTCTTTGCTGCATCAATTCTTTTGTCAATAGTTTCTTTAGCCCAATCCACAGGCCAAATCACTAAATGGTTGGATGATCCCCCACAATTCTTATACCTCTACTCAGAACTCGAAGCACTAACTGGCGAGAAGGTTTTTGTAGACATAATTACTGTCGACCAAGAAGGAAATTTCCACTTGCCTCCACTATCAAAATCCGGAGAACAAGTAGTTGTCCTTGAATCACCACCTTGGATTTGGCGAGCAGTCATTAATACAGAATCACCAGGACAGCTTCTCCTTCACATGCCATCAATTGGTCCTACAAAAATCAAAGGTGTACTAGCCCAATACAGCTATTTATCTGAGGATTCGCCCCTCGAACTATACGAGCAATTTCGCTCACGCGTTCTCGAGCTAGACTACCTTTCAGCTTATGATAGGATGGCTCAATCCGGCGCAGTAGGTTCAGCCACCAATCTTGTAAACAAAACCTATCTCGATTCTCTAAATGTAGTTTTCCTCGATGAATTCACGAGTGTTCTCGAACACAAGCTAATATCAAATTCCGCCTACTACTCAGACCTCGTAATGGCCTTAAACTGGAAGTGGCGCCGAGAAAGTGGCGAAAAAACATCTGAACTCAGGTCTTTATGGAAAGCCGCTGATGCCCAAAAAAACGGCCGCTCCCTCAGCGAGCTACTCACATCACCGGGATGGATTCAGTCTTGGGCTGAAGTCCACTATGATTGGTTCGCCCAGGATAGATCCACTCTCAACGGCTACGTAACATCTGGTTCAATAGAATCCATCGCAGCTCACCTAGATTGCTCACAAGATGAAGCTCATCTTGCTATGTGGTGGTGGGATCTAAACGCACCAACCCAAATAACAGATGGATGGTGGGATCTTTACAAGGACACAATGATTGGGAAAATGCGTTCACGGGCTATCACAAACGAAGATCTTTTTACCTCTGAAAACTTCCAAGATCAAATGTGGACTACTCCCTCGACAGACATTGTCTGTGTAGACGAACTCTACGGTATGTGGACTGCAATACTCATTCTTAAATACGAGAGCATCGCTAGTCTAAGAGAGTGGGGAACTTTCAGATCTATTAGCGAATCAATTGGATTAAAAAGAGGGGACGTAAGATTCTTTGTCCTTTGTGTTGATGGCGATGAAAAAAGTTGGACAAATGTTTTAAGGGCTAGACAATCGTCCTCAGAAATGGTAAGATGGGTGGGGAATGATGCTAGGTGGATTAATGGACTCGATGTAAATTCTGTACCTCAAATCGTTTTAATATCTCCAAGCCTAGATATTTACAATCACACAGCTCCATTGCCGAGTTTTGGCTTAAGAAAATATTTAGAGACCCTTCCTAAGTAAAGCAGATTTTTCTATAGCGGAATCAATCACCATGCGAATGCTTCTAAAAGAGCTAGACCAAATCTTATCATCAACAGGAAGCTTCATCCACCTTACCTCAGTGATACCCTCTATTTCCTGAGGAATCCCTTTTGTATCTCCCATTTCATGCTCCATTGCATACCAAAAAGTAGTTTTTAAATGCACCACGCCTTCTATCTCGTACGTGTGGTAAGTTGTGATGAGATCGTCGGTGATTTTGATATTACTAATTCCTGTTTCTTCTGTCACTTCTCTCAAAGCTGCTTCTTCTAGCTTTTCACCCATCTCTACTTTCCCCTTGGGGATATCCCAATGTCCGTTTCGCAAAATCCAAAGTATGTTTCCGAGCTGATTTACCACTACTCCTCCAGCTGAAACTACTTCAAAGTAGTTCATGCAATATGTCATCCAAGTCCTTTCAATGTCGTCGCTGTGGATTTCCACATGCCTTACCAATGGGTTAGCTTTCAGAAATTTCGTTAGATTCTTGAGCATTTTTTTATCTGGGTTCCAATACGTCAAAGGACCACCTTTGACACCCTTCGCCTCAGTCTCCATTTGGTGAAAACTAACGCGGCGGTTCAGAATAAATACAACGTACCTTTGTGTCATGTCGAATAGCGGTGAGAATAAACGTAAGGTAGCTGAATTTCTGCTTCGAATCAAAGCAATTCAGCTATCACCTGAAAATCCTTTTACATGGGCTAGTGGTAGAAAGTCTCCTATCTACTGTGATAACAGACGAATCCTAAGCCATCCGGAAATCAGAACATTTGTTCGTCAACTTGCGACAGATCAGATTGATGAAAGATTTGGTAGGTTAGAAGCAATTGCTGGAGTGGCAACTGGTGGAATAGCTCTTGGTGCTTTAATCGCACAGGAACTAGGTCTTCCTTTCATCTACGTAAGATCATCAGCTAAAGCCCATGGAACAGGTCAAAGAATAGAAGGCGATTACAGCGGTATTTCTTCAGTATTTGTTATCGAGGATTTGATTTCTACTGGAAAGAGCAGTTTGTCTGCTGTTGATGCTTTGCGCGAAGCTGGACTCGAGGTGAAGGGCCTTCTTGCATTCTTTACTTACGGCTTTCCCGACGCTGTTCAGAGGTTTAAGGAGAGCGAATGTCAATACGTCACACTAACTGACTACCCAACTATGCTTGAGGAGGCTTCTAAATCTGGTTATATAAATGAAGTACAAAAAGAAGATTTAGATTCTTGGTCTTCTGACCCAATGGCATGGAGTGAATCAAGAGATAAATAAGATGGTAGAATTTGTAGGACCAACAGTAGAGCTGGGAGTTTCCAAAGCAGACCTCGCAGAAGAAATAACTAACCTTGAAAACCTTGAGAAGCTATTTCCAGAAGGAACAGTGAAGGATTTTTTAGCTAACGGAGCTAAGTGTTCATTTAAAGTAACAGGAGGAGTATTAATCCATTTAGTAATGGATTCTTCAGCTCACTCTAGTGATATAATCTTAAAAATGAATACTGTTGCACCAACACCAATTAAATTTTCACTTGAAGTAAAAGCTTCTTCTACAAAAGCTGGTTGTTCTTGTTTTGTTCGATCAGAAGCAGAGGTTAATCCATTTACTAGAATGATGGTTGAGCCTGCACTGAAGAGTCTTTTTGATGAGATATCAAAAGGTATGATTGCAAAATATCCACTTAACCTCTGAGGCGTGAAGTTTTGACTTGGGAGGATTTGCATCTTTCCACTTAAACTCCCCCAATCCGTTAGAATCTATTTTAAGGAGAGCTCCAATGTGATTTTCTCCATTTACAATGTACTGTCTTTCTTCACCAAGCCCGTAGAGCTCATTATTGAATTGCTCAACTATTTTCTCATCCCCTCCATCTTTACCAAGTAGGTCAATATAATCTAGAAGTAATTCAAGAATTGGAATTTCTAGATCTTTAGGCTTCAGGTATTTTCCTACAACTTCAGATATACTTATCGCGTTAAATGCTCTCGATATTCTACGAGACATGACATTGACTCCAATACCCACGAAAGATGCTGTCCATGTTTCGCCACGCCACTGATTTTCAACTAGTATTCCCGCAACCTTGCGCCATTCCAAGTTAGTCCAAAACATAACATCGTTAGGCCATTTTACTGCTATCGATGCACTAGGCAGGTCAAATCCACAAGCGTAGTGAATTGTCTTTTTTATGCCCTTGCAAGTTGCTAGAGCTGCTGCCATGTTAAATATAGTTGCACTTACATGAGGAGGTTTTAGAACAACCCATGTCATTGCAAGATCCTGATCAGGTAATGAAGACCAAACATTACCTCTTTGACCTCTCCCTGAGGTTTGGTATGAAGTGGAAACTAAAAAACCAATTTTATCCGTGAATTTATCTGCGTTAGATCTGAGTAATTGAGCAGCATAAGTGTTGGTGCTTTCAACTTCAGTTAGATAGACTCTCAATAGCCTGCCATGACGCGATTCTATTTCACTTTCATTGTGAACCATACTGTCTGTCAAAAGTAGTAACTTTGGCATTCAATTCTGTGAATGAAAAATTTGACGACTCCACCGCCGGAAACTTTACTCGACGCAGTAATAAAGGGGCTTGACGCCGTAAAGGGACATGAAATCACTGTTGTCGACTTACAGTCGGTTGCATACGCAATCTCTTCTTTCTTTGTCATAGTTCATGGTTCTAGCCATACCCAAGTCCAAGCTTTAGCTAATTCAGTTGAGAAGTTTTGTTGGGAGAATTTGAGCGAAAAGCCAGTAAGTGTCCAAGGTCTGCGTAATGGAGAATGGACTATTCTCGATTACTTTGATGTTGTCGTTCACATTTTTCACGAGGAAGCAAGAACTCGTTACGCTCTAGAAGAACTCTGGGGTGACGCAGATATTAGAAAAATTGAAACAGTGTAGTAACATGAGTAAGGGAAAGAAAAAAGTAGCGTCTAAGAAGACTAATAGAGCAAATAGTAAGGCCAAAAAGCGTCGTCCAAATAAATCCCCTGAACTACCAAAAGGTGGATCGATTAATTTTTATTGGATTTATGGTATTGTGGGATTGTCTTTAATTGCCATGATATTTATGAATTCTAAGGGCGGCGGTAAAGAGATTCAATTTTCTGAATTCAAAGATTTTGTTGAAAGACAAGAGGTAGAAAAGGTTACTCACGATGGCCATACATACCAGGTTTTCTTAAATGAAAAAGGAAAGGCTACTATTAGTGATGGTATGAGAGATGATGGTAGTTCAATCATGAACAACCTCTATGATCAAGGTCCAGATAGATGGTTCTCAATGCCTCCTGGCGATGGATACTTAGAGGATTTTAAATCTCTACAAGAGGAATATAAGTTTTCTTCTAAATACGAACCTATAAATGAATGGGGCCAACAGATGTTCTCATGGATTTTCTTCTTATTCTTAATGATAGCAGTTTGGATGTTTATCATGCGTAGAATGGGTGGTGGTGCCCCCGGTGGTAATCAAATATTCAGCATTGGAAAGTCAAAGGCTAAAGTATTTGAAAAGGGTGATTCCACCCATGTTACTTTTAAAGATGTAGCGGGTGTAGATGAAGCAAAGGAGGAGCTTGAAGAGATTGTTGACTTCCTTATGCATCCAGAAAAGTATACAAAACTAGGTGCCAAAATACCAACAGGAGCACTTCTTGTAGGCCCTCCAGGGACCGGCAAAACCTTACTTGCTAAAGCTGTAGCAGGAGAGGCGAACGTTCCTTTTTTCAGTCTAAGTGGTTCTGACTTCGTTGAAATGTTTGTTGGAGTTGGAGCTTCTAGGGTTAGAGACCTATTTAAGCAGGCAAAAGAAAAGGCACCTGCCATTATTTTTATTGATGAGATTGATGCAATAGGTAGAGCTCGTGGAAAAAATGCAAACTTTAGTTCTAACGACGAGAGAGAGAATACTCTAAATCAACTCTTGACAGAGATGGACGGGTTTGGCACGAACTCAGGAGTAATTATTCTTGCTGCAACAAATAGAGCAGACGTATTGGACAAAGCTTTAATGCGTGCAGGTCGTTTTGATAGACAGATTATAGTTGATATGCCGGATGTGAATGAAAGGAAAGCTATTTTCCAAGTTCACCTCAAGCCCATTAAATTGGATAAAACTGTTGATATTGAGAAGCTTGCAAACCAAACCCCTGGATTCAGTGGTGCGGATATCGCAAACGTCTGTAACGAAGCTGCATTATTTGCCGCAAGAACAAGTAAGAAGACAGTTAGTCATAAGGATTTTGACGAAGCGATAGATAGAATTGTTGGTGGTCTTGAAAAGCGTTCTAGAGTAATTACACCTGAAGAAAAAAAGACTATTGCATTTCACGAAGCTGGCCATGCAATTGTAAGTTGGCTAATGGAATTTGCTTCACCTCTTGTAAAGGTTAGTATTGTTCCTAGAGGCCAAAGTCTTGGTGCTGCATGGTATATGCCTCATGAGCGCAAGATTACAACAACTGAACAGATTTTTCATGAGATGTGTGCTGCTCTAGGTGGAAGAGCTGCTGAGCAAGTTGTGTTTGGCACCATCTCTACTGGTGCATTGAGTGATCTAGAAAAGGTAACACGTCAAGCTTCAGCTATGGTTACTGTTTACGGACTCAATGAAAAGATAGGTAACATCAGTTACTATGACTCAAGAGGTGATGCAACATTTACAAAACCCTATTCTGATGCTACAGCAAAAATCATCGATGAAGAAGTGAGCGCTGTTATTGAAAAGGCTTATACAAAGGCAAAACAAATTCTTGTTTCAAATAGAAGCAAACTAGATGCTCTTGCAAGTGAACTACTTCAACATGAAGTGATTTATAAAGAAGATGTAGAAAAGATATTAGGTCCAAGACCTAGTGAAGTTTCTGATTCTAAAGACGAAACTGAATCAACAGAGGAATGACGAATTGGATCACGGTATATAGTGATTCCTTTGTTCCTGGAGTTGAAATGCGCAAAATACTTTTAGAAGAACATGATATCCCTTGCGTTCTTGTAAACAGACAATGCAGTAGCTACAGCGGTGTAGGTTTTGCTTCAGTTGAAGTTGATTTAAATATTCCCGAGGAATACGCTGAAAGGGCTTCTAAAATTCTAGTACAATGAGTGAATTGATTACTCGATCGATTACAGGTGTAGTGCTAGTTGCTGTTGTGGTTTTTGCAACTTCTTATTCTTTTGAAACATCGGTGTTGTTTTGGACATTAGTCACAGTTTTGGGCGTTAGAGAACTCTTACAAAACCTTATGGGTACCTTTTTGTGTTCTGTATTACTAGCGATTACAGCTGCATCAGTTGTTGGATTAGGATTTTTCAGTTTTTCAGATCAGGTGTTTCAATTTGATTCAGGAAGTTACAACGGGTTAAACACAGTTGCATTTTTAAGTGTTATATGGGCAAATGACTCGTTTGCATATCTAGGAGGCATCGCTTTAGGTAGGAAGTTTATTTCTAAAGGTTTGTCTCCAATTATTTCGCCCAAAAAAAGTTGGGAGGGTGCTTTAATAGGTAGTTTATTTTCAGCATTAGTAGCATATTTATTTATTGGAACTTTGGGAATTTTCTTGGGCTTATTTATAGGAATTCTTGCTACACTTTCTGACCTTATTGAAAGCAAAGCCAAAAGAAAAGCAGGCATTAAAGATTCAGGAACTTTACTACCAGGACACGGTGGAATACTTGATAGATTTGACGCATTACTTCTCTCAGCACCTTTTACGTTTATCGTCATCTACATAATCTCACAATGAAGCTACACAGGGAAGGGTATTCAATTTTACTAAGTGAAATCATGATATCACTTATAATAATTGTTGGATTAATTTTTCTAAGACTTCCAAATATAGTGCTTTATATAGCATCTGGAATCGCAGTAGTTATTTTCATTCTTTTCGCACAATTCTTTCGCGTTCCTAAAAGGTCTATTAATAATGTTGAAGGCCAAATCACTTGCCCCAGTGATGGTAAAGTTGTAGTAATTGAAAGGGTACATGAACCAGAATACTTTAAGGACGAAAGAATTCAAGTGAGTATTTTTATGAGTCCATTAAACGTTCATGTACAATGGGCTCCAATGGAAGGTTTGGTGAGATACGCTGTTTATCACGCTGGCAAATATCTTGTAGCATGGCACCCTAAAAGCAGCACTGAAAATGAGCATACAACTCTTGTAGTGGAAAGTTCAAAGGGAGAGGTTTTATTCAGACAGATAGCAGGAGCAGTTGCTAGACGAATTAAATACTATGTTCAGCCAGGTGATATGGTAAAATGTGGTGAGGAAGTTGGATTTATCAAGTTTGGCTCACGCATAGATGTATTTCTTCCACTTGATGCTGAAATTCACGTAAGCCTTGATGATAAAGTGAAAGGAAGAGAAACTCTTCTTGCCACATTATCAGATTAAAAGTTTCATCAAACTAGAATATTTATTTAGTTTAGTAAGGTTAATACCAATTAAACTGACTTTCATGAAACAACAACTACTATTTGTAGGGGCTTTACTATTCGTTGGATTAAGCATTAGCGCACAACAAAAGGCTCCTTTTATTTCTAATGACATTCCTCAAGTTCCTGTAGAAGCTAGGATTGCTGTACCCATGCCACAATATACAATTGACGGATTCAATGAGGTCCCTAAAAATCCTCTTAACACTCAAATTAATGAGAATTTTGAACATGTTCAATTAAGAGAGTTAGTTATAGAACGACAGATTATTGGTCTTACTCAATACGACCTTCAAAGTAATGCAGCTATTGATGATAGAATGGCTGGAAGTGGAGATGCGGTATCTGCTGCTTGGATTATGAGTCTTGAGATCACTCCATTTAACGATAGAGGAACAGGCTATAATCATTTTGCTAGTGAACTATGGGGAGAACAGCCTTACGAGCGTATTGAAAGTGAAAGAGCAGGATGGCCGTCTATTTTTTACACAGGTTCAGGTGAAGAGGTGGTGATTTCTCATGCAGGTATAGATACTCCACTATTAATGGCTAAAAGAACTATTGGAAGCGGCTCGTGGGAAGAGTCTTATATTTCTTCGGATGGTCCATTTGGAAACCTTTGGCCTAGAGCTGCGGTAGGTGGACCTGATGGAAATACTATTCATGTTATCTGTGTCAGTACACCAATTGGAAATGGAGGAACAGAATTCCAAGGACAGGATGGTGCACTTCTATACTACCGTTCTCTCGATGCTGGTGAGACTTGGGAGATGCATACTTTCGCTGAATTGGACTCTACTCAATTTAATGGTTTTGCCGGTGATACTTATGCAATCCACGCTAGGAATGGTGTAGTAGCGTTCACAGTGTTCAACGATTTAATGGACACTTTTGTTATGCAATCTGATGACAATGGAGATAACTGGGAGTACACAGCTGTTGCTGATTTCCCAATTGATAATTATGTAATTGATTCAGGTTTACCTGATTCTCTTGGCTACGATTTTAATGATGATGGTATTTTCCAAGAGTACTTAAATTCAGACGGAGCAGGAGATATCCACGTAGATCAGTTTGGTCAAGTTCACATGGTATTTGGAGCTATGTATTACATGGACGCTGATACTACTGATGATAATTTCAGCTATTTTCCTGGAACAAACGGTCTTCAGTACTGGAACGATAGTTATGGAGTTGATAGTTCTTTAACTATTGCATACGCATACGATTTAGACGAGAGTGGAGGTATTGACTTAGAAGATGAAATTGCTGCTTACTATGTTAACCTTGCAGGAATACCAAGTATGGCTTCAAACGAAGACGGGGATCTATTTGTATCGTACTCTGCAATCAATGAGATGTACACTACAGGTGTGCAGAACTACCGCCACATCTATTTAGTTCATTCAACTGATAATGGATTGACTTGGAATTCAGATGACGCTTGTAACCTAACACCAGATTTAGATTACGATGGGTACGAGTCTGTATTTGGATCCATCTCGCCTGACGTTGATGAGCACCTTGAAATCATATACCAAAGAGATTTCGAGCCAGGCTTACACGTGCGTGGAGATGAGGATCCGGTTGATTTAAATGATATTGTACACATTAGAGTTCCTACTTCAGATCTTGCTGATTGTGCAGATATTGAATTTGTAGATTGGGTTGGAATTGATGAGCCATTTGACGAAGGAGATGTTACTCTTTATCCAAATCCTTCAACTTCAACAGTGCAACTTATAATAGATAGGCCTGGAGTACACAATGTAAAACTCTACGATTTAGGTGGTAGAATACTTTTAAATTTTGAAACAAGTGCGATGGTTCAGGATATGAATATCAGCGACTTTTCTTCAGGGGTTTACCTTGTGGAGGTTGCTCAAGGAAATGCTTCAACTGTAATTAGATTAGCTATCGACTAGAAAGAATATTCAGTTTATGAAATTAATAAGGCGGCTCCATAGGGAGCCGTTTTATATTTACACCAAATGGAGAAGATTATTTCAGAAATAGCCCAAATTCTCAAAGACAAACATCTAACAGTTTCTACTGCAGAGAGCTTTACATCAGGAGCGGTCGCAAGTGCGTTAACGTCTATTCCAGGAGCAAGTGAATATTTCAAAGGAGGGATAATAGCATACTCTGAAGAAATAAAATGCGATCTGCTAGGTGTGTCTTCAAAAACCATTGATGAAAAAGGAGCAGTTCATGTAAGTACAGCAATTGAAATGGCCCAATGTGCATCCAAGCTTATGTCATCTGACTTTGCTCTTGCAACTACAGGTTTAGCAGGACCAGGAGGTGGCACCCCTGAAATACCTGTTGGTACCGTACATTTGGCTATTTTTGGCCCTGGATATATCAATAGTTATACTAAGATCATAAAAGGAAGCAGGGAAGAAGTGGTTGAGAAGGCAACAGTTCTATTAATCACTAGATTTAAAAATATTTTGTCAAATTGGATAGAATAAACTGTTTTTGTTGGTTTGAGCAACAAAAAGTCGTTTCTTTGCACTCCTAAATTTTGAGTCATGAGCCGTATTTGTCAGATTACAGGAAAGAAAATGATGGTTGGAAACAACGTGAGTCACTCAAACGTAAAGACTAAACGTCGTTTTTACCCAAATCTTCAGCGC
The DNA here is from genome assembly GCA_002722795.1 of Crocinitomicaceae bacterium. Taxonomy (GTDB): domain Bacteria; phylum Bacteroidota; class Bacteroidia; order Flavobacteriales_D; family Sanyastnellaceae; genus UBA974. The sequence goes on along the minus strand of PBMY01000030.1, from coordinate 63,901 downwards.
AAGCGTTTTTACATTGCAGAAGAGGATAGATGGGTGACTCTACGTGTGTCTGTAGCAGCAATGCGTACAATCAATAAGATTGGCGTACTTAATGCTATGAATCGTGCAAAGGAGGCAGGTATTCTTATTGAGAAGGCATAATAGTATTTAACTAACTGAAAAGGCCAGCTTTGGAATTGTCCAATAGCTGGCCTTTTTTCTTGTCAATTATTTTCCTTCCCTATTCCTTAGTCTCCTAGAATAAGTGGTAATCCGTTTTCACCAGATCCAATTACTACAATCTTAGCGTTATTACTGTTGCTAAGTTCAGTTGTAGCCTCAATACCCTTCCATTGTAATAAATCATCATTGATACTTTGTGATACAATGTTTTGGAAATCGCGTATACCCTCTGCTTCAATTCTCTTTCTTTCAGCTTCTTTACTAGCTTTCTCAATACGGAACTCGTATTCTAAAGATTCTTGCTCTTGCTGAAGCTTTCTTTCAATAGCCTGCTCTAGTGTTGTAGGAAGCTTAATATTACGAATAAGAACGTCATTTAGCTGAATGTAGTTATCGGCAAGCTTTTCAGCCAGTCGGTCTTCAATTTCAAGCTGTATCTCTTCTCTTTTAGTTGTGTTAAATTCCTCCGGGATATATTTAGCAATAACCTCACGAGCAACTGAACGCATAGCGGGCTGTATAACCTTAGCTTCGTAAAGCATTCCTCTCTCAACCTCTAAAAATCCCAAATTATCATATTGAGGTTGATAGAATAGAGTCATATCCATAGTGATCTTCAAAAGATTAGAAGACAGAACCTCTAGGTTTTCGTTAATCTCTTGTTGACGCACCTCGTATTGATAAACCTTATCCCAAGGAGCCTTTATGTGGAATCCGCTTGTTTTTGGTGGTGATTCAGGGTTTACTCCATTTCCAAAAGTATGGAAAATCAAGCCAGCATGTCCAGAATCTACAGTGTATGTTAGTGAACTCCACAGTATTATTATTGGAAGGACAAACAGCATTCCCATAGCTATCATTCTGATTCTAGCTTTTTCTTTTTGTGTTGGTGTATTCATGATATTTTATTTAATAGCCTCCTTGACGTCGTCTAACTCCCCATTCGAGAGTTAAACCGCCAATCAAAAGCCAAAGTATGAATTTTAAATTAATTAACTCTAACCTTTCTGTAAACTCGTGAAGTATATCTTTCTTATTGATTTTTGAAACTATTGTTTGAACATAGGAATCAACTACTTCACTTTCATAATCAGTTGATATTGCCCCAACGAATTCACCTCCAGTTTTAGAGCCTAGTCTTTGTAATAAATCGTGATTAGCTGATTCTGAAACTAGTTCGGCTTTCAGCTCACTTACTACAAAAGCGCCATTGAGTCTTTCGACCTTGTCGTCTAAGATTGTTGTTGCGCTCCATCTGTATTCACCTGCTGACATTCTACCACAATCGAGATTATAGCTTCCTTTGTCTATAGAAAAATCGTAATCGAATTCTTCTCCCATAGAATTCACTACAACTAGACTTATATCCGCATCAGTTGAAGGATTTAGCGAAGCGTCGTAAACTTGAGCTGAAAACTTAACTCTTTCATCCTGTTCAAGTCTCTTTGGTGAGACTACTCTAAACCTTCGTACATCATCTCTACTGTCTAGATATTGAACCGTATTGTTGATTAAGGCATCAATCATATTAGTATTCCCATTTTTAATAGAACTTTCCATTCTCCATCTCCAAATTCCTTCTCCCATCAAAATCCCTGATCTTCTGCCCAATGCATCTTTATTGAAGCCTAATAAAGGCCAAACAGTTTCTAGAGCATCTAGCTTTTGGTAAATAATGGACTGCAGTGAATTTGATGGTTTATAATTACCCATAGCCCGAGTAAGTGGATGTAGATAAGCTAATTCCTTATCTAGGCCAACAGGTATTTCAAAAAGACTGAACCCCTTATTTACTTCGCCACTAACTTCTTGTAATGCAGCTCCATGTTCCACGCTTATACCAGACCTTTCCAAAGGAATGTGTTCCCAATCCATTTCAGCGCCTCCGACAAAAAGAATTGGCATATCACTATTAAATGCCTTTGTAACAGCTTTTGGAGTTTGTGATTTGAGATTTGGGATATTATGCAAAACAATTACATCACTTTCATTAATTTCTGAATTTGGATTCATCTCAGATCTAAACAAAACACTTACCTCTTGATGAAGATTAGTTTTAAGGCTGTTTTTCAATGCCTGTACATCGGGATGTGGCGCTTGAGCGACTATGGTAATTTTCCTTTTGCTGTCTAAAACTTCTATATATGATGAAGCGTAGTTATTCTCAATCCTTTCTTCTCCAACTAAAGGAGAGAGGCTGATTCTGATTTTCTTCATCCCACTCATCTCAGCTTTCACAAAGAAGCGACGCGTATAGAAGCCAACATGGTCAGTGATGTCTATGACTTCTCTACCAACCATATTAGAACCTAGAAATAAATTGAGAGTTAATTTTTGGCCTTTAAAACCATTCGATCTGAATCTAACTTCTACAGGAAATTCATTATTGAGATATGTCACTTGGTTGCTTAATAGCTGAGTTATCTCTATATCTTGAATAACTGTTGTATCGCCAGTTCCAATAAAAAAGTGAGGTGTTTCTAGAAGTTTTGTTCCAAACTCAGGATCACTTCCTCTATTGCTCAATCCGTCAGTTGTTACTACTACAGCGCCAATATTCCTATGGACGTATTTGTTTCTTATCCCTTCTAAAGCTGCTGATAAATCAGTTCTGCTACCATCACAAATCCACTGCTCTCTTTCCTTTAATTGTTTTGCGAAATCCCAAACCTCAACATTAAAATCATGTCCTTTAAATAATTCAGGACCATTTGTAGCCCAGCTCTCTAATGTAACTTTTCTTTTTGTACTATCCTTACCCAACCATTGAGATTGAGAGGAGTCATAGGCCAAAACAACAGTTGATGGTTCTACCTCAGTTGTGATTGATCTGAGGAGAGGTTCGAGCAACAAAAAGCACAGTACTCCTAAAACTCCTAACCTAATAGCACCAAGAAACCATTTTTTCTCATCATAGTATCGAACAAGGCTTAAGCCTAAAGTAAAAACCACAGCAAGAACCCACTTCCAAGCAGGTGCTTCGACAATAATGTCATTAATATACATTTAAGCGGTGATCATTCCTCCACATACGTTTAGGGTTTGGCCTGTAACATAAGAACTCATGTCAGAAGCTAGGAAAACGCATGCATTAGCAACATCCTCAGGTGTTCCACCTCTTTTAAGTGGAATTGTATCGCGCCAACCCTGAACAGTTGCAGGATCTAGCTTTTCAGTCATTTCAGTTTCAATGAATCCAGGGGCAATTGCGTTACAACGAATGCTTCTTGATCCTAATTCTAGAGCAACACTCTTAGTAAAACCAAGGATTCCTGCCTTAGAAGCAGAATAATTCGCTTGGCCTGCATTCCCCTGAACTCCAACAACTGAACTAATATTAATTATCGATCCGCTTCGTGCTTTTAACATCGTACGTAACACTGCTTTAGTAAGATTAAAGCAACTCTTGAGATTAACATCGACAACTCTATCCCACTGATCTTCACTCATACGCATCAACAGAGTGTCGTCAGTGATACCTGCATTGTTAACTAAAACGTCTATAGTACCAAACGCCTGAAGAACGGACTTAACTAAATTTTCAGCATCGTCAAATTTTGCAGCGTCAGACCAAAAGCCCCTAGCAGTTCCGCCTTTAGCAGTAAGCTCTTCTTCCACAGCCTTTGCTTCTTCCGGAGAGCTTATGTATGTAAAAGCTACAGTTGCTCCTTGGGCGATAAACGATTTAGCGATTTCTTTACCGATACCTCTTGAAGCACCCGTAACTATTGCGATTTTTCCTTCTAATAACATGTTTAATCAATAATATCGGCAGCTGTAGCAATCATTTCTGCTAAATCTTGTACGTCTACATTGCCTTCTTTTTCTGAATTTTTTACTCCGTCTGTCATCATTGTGTTACAAAACGGACATCCTGTTGCTATAGTAGCAGCTTTAGTTTCAAGAGCGTCATCAGTACGCTCATAGTTTACTTCTTTATTTCCCTTTTCAGCTTCCTTAAACATTTGGGCGCCCCCTGCGCCACAGCAAAGACCTTTCTGCTTACAACGCTTCATCTCTACAAGTTCTGCATCTAATGCCTCAATTACCGATCTAGGCGCTGCATATTCTCCATTTCCTCTACCTAGGTAACAAGGGTCGTGGAATGTAATACGTCTTCCTTTGAAAGGATGGTCGTCAGCTAGTTGAAGCATTCCTTCCGAGATTAGTGTGGCAATAAACTGACTGTGGTGATGAACATCATAATCTCCTCCAAGTTCAGGGTACTCGTTCTTCATAACATTGAAGCAGTGGGGACATCCAGTTACAATTCTTTTAATTCCATAACCGTTTAAAACGGCAATGTTTTGGGCCGCCTGCATTTGGAAAAGGAACTCATTTCCGGCTCTTTTTGCCGGATCTCCTGTACAGCTTTCTTCGGCACCTAAGACTGCAAAATTCACTCCTGCATAGTGTAGAATTTTTGCTATAGCCTTTGTGATTCGTTTGGCTCTATCGTCGAAACTTCCGGCACAACCAACCCAAAAAAGTACTTCAGGACTCTGCCCAGAAGCTAACATTTCAGCCATTGTATGTACCTTGAATTCTCCCAATTTACGATTATTGTATCCAATCACCTCTACTTGCTGCCGGGAAAGCCCAAGGTGCTCCGTTATTTTCAATATTGTTGAACATAGAAGTAATTGGTTCTGGGGATTTACTCTCCTCCATAATCAAGGACCTTCTCATGTCTAAGATAATTCCCATAGGGCTAATGTTGATTGGACAAGCTTCTAGACATGCCTGACAAGAAGTGCAAGCCCATAGTTCTTCCTCACTAATGTAGCTCCCAACAAGAGATTTCCCATCGGGTTTAAACTCAAGACCATTTGCATTAATGTTGTGCCCAATTTCATCTATTCTATCCCTAACATCCATCATGATCTTTCTAGGTGATAATAATTTTCCAGTCATATTTGCTGGACATTCAGATGTACATCTTCCACATTCAGTACAGGAATAAGCCTCCATCAATTGCTTCCAACTTAAATCTGTTGCGTCCTTTACCCCAAACCTAGGAGGCTCTGCATCCGCTCCTTCTTCAGGCAACGCGTATGGATCTGCATTTGGATCCATCATCATATCTACCTCTTTTTTAACTGCAGCCATATTATCAAGTCTAGCCTTCTCATCTAGGTTTGAGTAATAAGTATTTGGAAATGCAAGGAAAATATGAAAGTGTTTTGAATACGGAACGTAAACAAGGAAGCTTAAAACACCAACAATGTGGAACCACCAACATGCTCTTTCAACTAATACAATTGCACTATCGCTCATTCCACCTAACAGTCCTAATAAGTATTGGCTTATTGGGAAGGCGCTTGCATCAATATTAACAGTATAATGATCTAACTCACGTCCCATTGCAATAGAATCAGCAGCGTTCATTCCTAAGAATGCACCCATCAATAATATTTCAGCAACTAAAATAATCGTAGCGTCAAGTGATGGCCATCCACCCATTTCAGGGGATTTAAACCGAGCAATTGCGATAATATGTCGGCGTACCAAGAAAATCACACATGCAGATAAAACCCCAAAAGCTAGAAATTCAAATGATGCAATAAGTATGCTGTAGATAGGCCCAATAAATGAAAACACCCTGTGCGTACCAAAAAGTCCATCAATCATAATTTCGAGCATCTCGATATTTATTATAACGAATCCAAGGTAAATGATTATATGTAGTATTCCTGCTACAGGGCGTACTACCATTTTACTTTGGCCTAAAGCAACACGAGCCATAGTCTTCCACCTTTGGGCTTTTCTATCGCTAAGATTAACATCCCGACCTAACAAAATGTTTCGACGAATGAAGAGAATTCTTTTAGTAAAGAAAAATCCTGCTATAGCTAGAAGAAATGCAAAAATGATTTGTGCAATCATGTTACTCTTCTAACTTGTTTTCTTCAGCCTCTAATTCCTCTCTAATAAGCTTCCTCATTTTCTTCAATTCAGCCTTTGAAAGTTGCTTTTTATTCTTTCCACCAAAAACGCTAACCTTCACGTACTTCCAAGGGTTTAATTGGACATCGTCAAGTAATTCCTGTAATTCAATGCTAGATGCGACAAGTCCGTTGTACAATGAATCACTAACCATCAACTTACCTAAACTTCCCTTACCAACTTTAGCGTTATTCGTGATTTCGGTGATATTACTTAAAGCTAAATCTGCTTTATATAGTGTTCCAGCAATATCCGATGCCACTAGTGAATCACTCACATTAGAGAAATTCTTAATAATATTAGAAAGCTCGCTATTATTCTTGTTCAAGTTTTCAGCCAAACCATCGAGGTTTGTCATCACGCTATTCAAGACTTCACGATTTTCTATAATCAAAGAATCTAGTTGTATTGCAGTATTCTCAAGAGTATGGAAAGTTCTATTTATACTCTCAAAGGTTGAAGGGAGTCCTAGTGTCGCATCATCCTCAAAAACCTTCTTCATATTTGTAAGGATTTCGTCAACACCTGCAATAAGTTGGTCGGTTTTGGCCCTAAGTGGAGCTAATTCCTTTCTAACAGCCTCTGTAATGTCCTCTTGATTTGAAGCCACAAGCGTGTCTCCATTTTGGGCAAATGTATCAGAATCTCCCCTTATGAGTTGAATTGCTTTGGAGCCAAACAAGTCTGACGAAAAGATTTGGGCTTCAGTATTTAGAGGAATGTCTAATTCACTCTGATCGACGGTAAACTCAACAAGTAAAGAGCCATCTCCTCGTTCGTGAAATTCTATTCTTGCAACCTGTCCAACCTTATAACCATTTACAAGAACAGGATTTGAAACAGCTAAACCCTCAACCTTTGAGTATACTGCAAAAAAGCTATCAGATTTTTCCAAAGGGTTAAATCCCTTGAGGTAATTAACCCCAAAGAATAGCATCACAGCCCCCACAATCATGAGGGCGCCAATTTTGAATTCTTGTGATATACTATTCACTAGGTTAATTATTTAGGTATTTCAGACATCGGTATTCGTTTGCCATTTCTAAATGCTGCTACGAATGCCCCTTTAAATCCGCTTTCTCTAAGGGATCGCTTCTTTTCATGTGCTTCTTTTGCTGTCTTAAAATTACCTATCGTGTATTTGAATTGTCCATTGCTAATATACACCTCTACCCCTTGTTGCCCTTGAAAAATTGGGTTCGAGTTATCAAGTTCTATAAGAGAAGATGCTATTTGGACTTTAAAGGCTATTTGCATACTCTCTGTTTCAGAAACTTCAGGTGATGTTTCAGTCTTTTTTTCTTTAACTTTTTCGACCTGTTCTTCGACTTCTTCAGGTTCTTCAAGTTCAATTGACGATTGATATCCTCGATAATCTCGAAGTGCTCTGTAAAGTGCAGATGCCATGTAGGTTTGACCTTCATCACTAATTAGAAAATCCTCTTCTTCATTATTTGTAAGGAAGCCTAACTCGACAAGAACGCTTGGCATAGAGGTGTAAGAAATCACATAATATCCAGCTTGTCTTACGCCTCGATCTTTTCTGCCAACCCTATCTCTGAATTGAGATTGAATTAGCGATCCAAGCTCTAGACTTTTGTCGAGGTAGATGTTTTGTCTAAGGGATAAAGCTATGTAGGTGTCTGGATCGTTTGGGTCAAATCCATCGTAATTAGTAACATAGTCATCTTCTTTGTAAATACTAGCATTTTCCTGCATTGCAACTCTGAGACTTTCCTTAGTTTTATGCATTCCCATCACATATGTCCCACATCCCCAAGCGTTAGGAGAGCTAAATGCATCGCAATGAATTGAAATAAATAAATCTGCCGCGGATTCGTTTGCAATTTTTACTCGAGTATTGAGTTTAGGAAAAGAATCATCCTTTCTAGTTAGGATAACTTTAACATCCGGCATGTTTTTTTCAATGTAACCAGCAAGTTTCTTTGCCACGTCAAGAGTAATATCCTTTTCACTAATCTTGTATCTACCCGTACCCAAATTACCTGGATCCTTTCCGCCGTGTCCCGCGTCTATGACTACAATCATGGACGGTTCAAGCGGAGTAAATGCAGCTGTTGCGAAAACAACTAACATAGCAACCGCAAGCACTCCATGTTTTGCTAGCTTTGGGCGTTGTAGAAAATACTTCATGTTAACTCTCAAAAATAATTCTACTCAGAACGTGTTGAGGACGCTTCCACACTTCCTTTTCCTATTGCTTCTGTTGAAAAGCGGGGTTATTTGTGCCCAAAGCCTAGAAGGAAATTACGACGGTGTAAATTATTCCGCGAGGGATAGCATGGTAATGCATGTTCATAATGAAATAGTGACCTTTTACGGCGACGTAAAACTTACTTCTGAGGATATTAAACTAACAGCACATAGGGTTATTTACAACACAAAAAAGAGCGAGATATGTGCTTATGGAACGAAGGATTCGCTCGGAAATTGGATAGGAAGACCAGTTTTTACCCAAGACGGTTCTAGTTTTACTCAAGACGAGGTGTGTTACAATCTAAGAACCCAAAAGGGTTTCAGTCGTCATGCTGTTACTCAGGAAGGTGAACTTGTATTTCACGCAGGCCAAAGCAAGCGTCACCCATCTAATGAGCTTCACATTACAGACGGGAAATTCACAACTTGTGATGCAGATAATCCCCATTATCATTTTCATCTAAAGAAGGCAATTATGATTCCTTATGAAAAGGTTGTTAGTGGGCCTCTTTACATGAAGTTTAGGAAAATACCGACTCCTCTTGCACTACCATTTGCGTGGTTCCCGATAAAGAGAGATGTTAGATCACATGGAATTCTTTTGCCTAGTTATGGCGACGGGGGCTCACTTGGATTTTTTTTGAAGGATTTTGGTTATTATATGCCTTTTGGAGATAATTGGGATACGAGGTTGCTTTTTGATATTTATTCTGGTGGTAGTTGGGCTGTAAAGAATATCAGTCAATACAATTACAGGTATAAATCATCAGGAGATTTTGAACTTAGCTACAATAGACAAGTAGATGGTTTTCAAGAACTTCCAGGGTATAATGAAATTAATAACTTTTTTGTTCGTTGGACACACGTTCAGGATCCCAAATCCAAGCCCAACAAAACTTTTACTGCCAGCCTCAACTTTGGTTCAACAGGTAACTTCCAACAAAACCTGAATTCTTCTCTGGACGATTATCTGACAAATACCTTCCAATCAAATATTCAGTGGAATTACAATTCGCCACGTTCACCTTTTTCGCTTAACACCTCTGCTCAACACTCACAAAATTCAGTTACTGGGATTGTGACGATGACTCTTCCATCGGTCACTTTAAATATGAATAGGAGGTCGATGAGTGACTTGTTTGGCCTAAAAAGAGGAAGAGTTAAAATTTTGGATGACATCAATGTTAGTTATAATACAAGGTTTGAAAATTTAGGTGAAATCACTGACACAGCATTAGCAGCACTTGATGTTAATGCTATTGATATTGAAAATGGATTTAAGCATAATATATCAATAACTTCAAGTAGAAACTTTGGTTTTTTGACTGTTTCGCCAACCTTTCAATACGATGAATACACTGCGTTTAACAAGATAGATAAGTCATGGTATTTGGATGAAGAGGGAGAAATTATAGAACAGGCTGACACTCTTGGGGGTTTGTTTGGAGATAGAGATTTTAGAGCTTCACTTAGTGTAAACACTCGATTCTATGGGATGTTTACTTTTAAAGAAAAGAGAAGGGTAAGAGCAATAAGGCATGTACTTACTCCGACTCTTTCTGCTAGTTATACTCCTGAGAGGTCTAGGATTCAAACTCAATTTATAGGAGAGGATGTGATGGAGTGGAATCCGTGGGAAGTAAATAGATTTACTCCTCAAGATACTAGGGAGTCCGGATCCATTAGTTTCACTTTAAACCAAAACTTAGAAGCAAAGGTTAGGGATAGAAAATCTGATACAATCAATAAGATTAAAATTCTCGAAAGTTTAACCACTTCAACTAGATATAATTTCCTTGCTGACTCTCTCAATTTATCAGATATAACTACTAGTGGATTTACAAATCTTTTTAATAAAGTAAATCTTAATTTTAATGCAACTCAGTCTGCATACGGGAGAGATAGTTCAGGATTTGCTGTAAACGAGTACTTAGTAAAGCAAGGAAATGGATTACTGAGACTCAAAAGAGCGACAGCGGCGGTTGGCACTTCATTTAAGGGTGGAAATGACTTGGGATTGCCTTGGAATTCAAGGATTGATTACACAATGAATTTGGGTAGGAATTGGAATTATGATTTACAGGGAGATACAACTAAAATTACTCACGGTATTGCAGTTAGTGGGAGCGTGGACTTGTTCAAAAAATGGAAAGTTGATTTCCAATCTGGATATGACCTTGTACTAAAGGAGGTCACCCCAACACAGTTAAATCTCTACTGGGATTTACATTGTTGGGAATTGTCGTTTAATTGGATTCCTATTGGTGTAAGGAAGAGTTTTGCCTTGAAGATTAATATTAAATCTCCTCTACTTAAAGATATTAAGTTCGAGGCAAGAGGATCAGATGGACAGTTCCTGTTCTAATAATTAGCTACAAGAGTTTTAGGTATGAGAGTGAGCAATCACACTAATTTCAACTCTTGCACCTTTGGGTAATCCCCTTACAAATATTGCTTCACGTGCAGGGAAGGGTTGAGGCATAATTTTAGAATAAACTGAGTTCATGCCTGCGTAATCATCAGAGTCAATCATAAACACTGAAGCCTTAACCACATCTTTTAAATTAAGCCCAGCACCAATTAAAATATTCTCAACATTTGTAAGACTTTGTTTAGTTGCATTTTCTATTGAATCAGAAATTAGTTCTCCAGTTGTATGGTTTATGGGGATACAACCACTAACAAAAACTAGGTCGCCTGCTATTACCGCTTGAGTATATGCTGCTACAGGTTTTGCAGCTTCGTCTGAATGGATGTGCTTTAACATGGGATTTGAAATTCAGTAAATACCTTTGAAGTCTCAAAAGTAAATCGCAGTGCGCATTCTTCTATTCGACAATCACGATTCATTTACTTGGAATCTAGCCCATGAGATTGAAAGGGTAGATTATTCAGTTTCTGTTGAGGTTAAAACCGCTGAAGAAATGCCGCCAATTGAAGGCATTCCCGATTTTATTAAGGGATACGATGCTGTGATTCTATCTCCGGGTCCCGGTATGCCAACGGAGGCTTATCTTTTGATGGAAGTGTTAAATATAAGTATTGATGCCTCTAAGCCAATTTTAGGTATATGTCTAGGTTTGCAAGCTATTGTTAAACATTTTGGAGGAGAGCTCGAAAACCTTGAAGAAGTATTGCACGGCAGAGTAACTGAGATGAACTGGGTAGGAGAGGGTGATCCAAAGGGTGTGTTGGCAGAAGTAAAGTTTCCATGCAGTGTGGGCCACTATCATAGCTGGGTTGCTTGTGAAGCTTCTTTCCCAGAAGAACTAACGATAGAAGCCTCAAACGATAAGGGGTTGATTATGGCTATTTGCCATAAGACCTTACCTATTCGAGGCTTCCAATTCCATCCTGAATCTATTCTGACTCCAGATGGTAGAGATATATTAAGAGCTTGGTTAAACTCAGTTTGTTGAAGTAGTTTGTTTACTTATTCTTGTTCATTTCTTCTTCGAAAGTCTTCTTAAAGTTTTCGTAGTTAAACTCTGCCATTATACGCTCATCTTTAGAGAGTCTCTCATTGTATGCCTGAGCAATTTTATCTCCACTCAACTCAATTGCAATATAGCTTACAAAGTAGCCATTTGGATCTTGAGTTAGTTTTTCACAGATTGTAACAGCTCCACTTAATTTCTGTTCTACTATAGACTGATTTATTTCATTGAATACTCCTGTTGCTTCAATTTTATTCCCATATTGAGTGTCATTAACATGGTTTTCAGTCACAACTTTAACAGTAACTTGGATTGCTCTAGCTAATTTAGCCTCTGCCTCTGCTCGTGATTTTTTCTTTGCAGTTTCTCTATTGGGTGAGGTTCCAGTAGCTGCAGCTCTGAAGTAATCTTCATTTGTTGAATAATCACTTCCGGTACAAAATTCTACAATTTCTACTGCACCTTGATCAGAAGGTGTGACTTGTTGGATGTTATTACAACCGACTAGAAAAAATGCTACTGTATAAATTGCTAGAACTAGGGTATTTAAATTTTTCATTAGATTAAATTTTCGATTTCTAATTTAAGTATAAACTAAGATTGTGCCAAAATTATCATTTATTGATAAAGAGCATCAACAAAGGTTTCGATGAATCGTCCAAGGACTTTTTTACTTGCTTTGCGATATGCTTCTTCACCAGCTCGTTTGCGCTCAGTTTGGACTCCTTTTACATTATCCAAAGTCTTCTGCATAACTAAGGATCCTTCAGAGTCTTTAAGAGAAAGTGTTGCATTTAAAAATGCTGTATAAAAACCTCTTCCTTCTCCACCAATCCTTGTATCAGCTTGGACTCTAAGCACAAGTGCATCATCAAATGTGTTGTCTACAATATCAACCCCATGTTCAATTAGTTCAGATTTAATGGCGGGAATTAGAGTTTTGTTTTTCACTTTCTTACCGAACAATTTCTCAGAACCAACTACTCTGATTTTTGGCGGCTCTAATTCAATTGGCACTAATAGTGGTGCGGAATTAAGATTTTCAACTAATGGTTTTAATGGACTTAATGGTTGTAGAATACTAACTAATCCCTGAACATCTAGCTCAACCTCTAAGATTGAGTGTTTAGTACCAGGATAAAAGTTATTTAATACGATTGTTGCTAGACCATCCCCTGAAGTAGTTGCTTGACCTCTAATTGGCACCCTTCCTCTTGAGTAATTATAACTTAATGGAACGCCGCCAACATACATTCCTTCATGGCTCACGGATACCTTTATTGACTTCGTATAGTTGTTTGAAAGAGTAACTTCAATCGTTTCATACATACACTCAATTTCAAACTTTGTAATACCTTCAGTTAATCCTTTTAATAAGGCCCTATCTAGTTTAAACTCTAAACCGTCTTCTCCTACATATGGATTTTCCTCTGCTAGGTATTTACTCATTGCATCGAGGCCTATTAGATATCTCTCAATTGCAAGAGGAATTGATCCCTCTTTAAGCAAACGCTCTGCGTCTAAGTAATGACCGTAGGCAATTCCCAAGGCAACTCTTTTTCTTTCCGCAAGAATTCTAGCGTATTCAGCTTTAGATAATCTATAATAAACATGTACTTCGCTTTCATCCTCATAGCTACCCATTAATGTGTAACCCTCGAGGTCTTCTGCAACTGTGCTAGTTATGTTGGATGCAAAACTTTCTTCAACCCAATGATTTACCTGTAGTGTTGAAAGTATGGATTCAGAATTTACCTGTACTCTAATTTCTCTAGCCAAAGAGTTCAGTGCATTTTCTCTGGCAATATCCATAGCGTTATATGGATATTCATGTTTCGATACTGTTGCAATTCCAATGTAATATGCCTGGTTTATTGGGCGCTCGTTTACCCAAGAAGGGATGACTACAACATTTTTATTACTCGAGCAAGAGTTGAGTAATAAAAGGCATGAAACAAATGAGAAAAGATAAAAGCGAGAAATATTAAGCATGTTATTTTACAGTTTGTAGAAGAATTGATTCAACCACTGATTGCACTTTTAATGCCAAATTTTTTGTAGCATCATCTACCATGGTGTTTTCTGACTTTAAATCCCTTCTTGCACCTATTAATTGGATTAATCCATTATGACCTGAAACTGAAGAGTCAACTGTACCATTCATCCTTGTTGGATATAGGTTGTTCTTATTTCCCCCATAGTATGCGTAGTTAATTTGATCTGAAAGGTTTACTTGAACTGTTTCAGATTTAATAATTGCACCAGTTTCCATGGAAATCATTTTTAAATTGAAACTCATCTTTAGTGTTCCACTTTGATTGTATATCCTGTAACTAGTCGGTTTGTACTTAGTCTCGTAGTACTTTTTACCTTCTGAATTTATTTTCTCAACTCTATATTTCTCAAAACCACTTTGATTCTCCTGATGAAGAGAACTTCTAGAATATGAGCAGTCCATAACTGTTCCCTTTAGAATTGCCTTCGCTCCTAAAAGAGAGCCGATTTCAAGTTCAGATCCTGCTGTTAGTCCACTCATTTCAAGGTGCTGCTCTTGGAGAATTAGTTCAAGGCTTTCTCTATCAACAATGGTAAGAAATGGATCTGAAGAATCCATCAAGCTTTGTTCTACATATGCAGAAAGCTTGTTATTGACATTTGCAGTTGTAGTACCGTTATTAAACTTCATAAGAGCAACTGTGTACTTTCCTTTATTAAGTGACTCTTGAAGTCTCGACTGTGCATCCTCGTATGAAGCATCACGTGCCACAATTTCACTGTAAAGTTTGTGTGCTGAACGGAACATTCCATGTTCCATATGTCCTGTCGCTTCTTCATAACGAGGCTTACAGTAACAGTAATCTCCAAGCTCTTTTGCATCCTTAAACCCAGGAACTAATTCTTCTATGTTTTCGAAAACTTCAAGAGCTTCATCATATCGTAGATTTTTTAAATGATCTGCCCCGATAACATAAATTTCTTGAACGTGAGCGTTTTTTACAGACTCGAACATCGCTCGTTTAGAAGCAGGAAATTCAAGAGTTACCCTAACTGATTTTACTTGATCGAAATACTTTTCAGCTTTTTGGAACGCATTTATAGCAGATTCTCTGTCATTTCTTATTAATGCCTCGTCAAAATCGGCTAAATGTTGAAGAAGTACAATTTGTCCTGTCCTTTTTAAACCTGTGATTGCATCTAAGTTTTCAGGTTTTTTGCGAAGAGCAGTCATGTAATGTGCCGCAGCTTGCTCCATCATTCCAACGGCCTCCATTTTTTTGGCCTTTTTTACATATGCTTTCGCTCCGTTACAGCTCGAAATACTCATTGTTAGGCCTAAGCCCAACATTAAACAAATAGTTAATCGTATGATTATTTTCATGTTAAGGTCATTATGAATTGTTGCAATTTAATCAAGCTTGTGTGTTTGTGGATAAAAATCTTACATGTGTACCTTGCAACTATGAAGTCGATACTTGTTTTAGGAGCTGGGAGGTCGAGTAGTTCGCTTATCAGAAGATTACTAGAGAGATCTGAAGAGTGTAATTGGAGAGTAGTTGTAGGAGACATCGATTTGTCAGTTGCTGAAAGTAAAGTTGGAGGCCATCCTAGTGGTGAGGCATTTATACTTTCGTCAAGCGACAACATTGAAAGAGACAAAAGAATTGCTGAGAGTGACTTGGTTATATCCATGGTGCCTGCTTTTCTTCACACTAGCGTTGCCTCGGTTGCAATTGCAAACGGTATACCAACAATTACTCCTAGTTACGTTAGTGATGAGATGAAGGCGCTTGACTCTGCTGCTAAAGATGCGGGAGTCTTGGTGCTTAATGAGATTGGACTTGATCCAGGTATAGATCACATGAGTGCCATGAAAGTCATTGATGAGATTAAAGCGGATGGAGGTCATCTAATTGGTTTCGAATCTTATTGTGGCGGCTTAGTCGCTCCTGAATCTGACGACAATCCATGGCATTACAAGATTAGCTGGAACCCTAAAAATGTTGTTCTTGCTGGACAGGGAGGTTCAGCAACATTCAAAGAAGATGGAGTGGTAAAGTTTGAAGCGCCTCATAGGGTGTTTAGAAAATTGAGATCCGTTAAGATTGATGGTACGATTTACAAAGGCTACCCAAACCGAGATTCTCTTTCGTATTTGGACACATATGGAATTAATGGTGTGGATACGCTGATTCGTGGGACTTTAAGAGGTGAGGGGTACTGTGAGTCTTGGAATATTTTAGTTGAGTTGGGCCTAGTTGCTGATGATGTGAAATTGGTTTGGGAAAAGGGAGTGATTTGGGCTGATTGGACTAAAACTTTTCTTCCAGCTGAACTATCACATGGAAGCGCTCGTGATGGTGTGAAGCAGATGCTTGGGGCTAGTGATGCGGATTTAGATCGGGTTGAGTGGCTAGGACTTTTTGACGAGAATCACGGGCCCGAGAATGTTGAAGGGACTCCGGCGGAGATTCTGCAGACCTTGCTTGAAGATAAATGGAAGCTGAAAGATGGAGATAGAGATTTAATAGTGATGTGGCATAGGTTTGAATTTGAAAAAGATGGAAAACGTCAGGAAATTACTTCTGAGTTGGCTCTTGAAGGTGTAGACCAAACATACACAGGCATGTCTGACACCGTTGGCCTACCGTTGGCCCTTGCAGCTGAACACATACTTGTCGGCCCTGGATTTGGTGAGACAGGTGTTAGGGTTCCAGTAACTAAAAACTACTATGGCCCACTTTTAAAGCAGCTTGAGGAACTTGATATTGTATTCTTAGAAACACACAGATATGTTTGATCCTTGGTGTTGCTTCGCTTGCCTAATTTGTTTGGGCGTGCCTGATTGGCCGGAAAACGGTTTAGCTAATAAGGAGTGGGTTATTGAATCCATTGAATGGAGATTGACTAAGGGACCCGATGCTTGTATAGATTATACTCCAGCAATAGATGCTTGGACTCTTGAGTGGATAGCAAATTCAGATGAAGTTAGAGTTGATGTAGTTACAGCTAATTGGCCTGTGTTTGAAGCTGAGCAAAGGTTGCAAGGAACGCTGATTCAGATTTTGGCTTTAGAGCAGCTTTATGGAAAAGAACACAATCCTGAAAAATGTCTAAAAACTCTTAAGAAATACGCAAAGAAATCTGGTGAATTGTGGAATGATGAATTGAAAGATATTTTTATAAAAAATGCTGAACTTTTAAAGTAAATCATGCGCAGTTTTGATATCCCAAACCACTTTAGAAGCCCCATTATTTCTAGGGTAAAGGCTAAACGGAAAGAAATGGATGCTAGAAAGAAGGATTTCTCACCAACTACTCTTGATTTTGGAGCAGTTAGGGTACAACTTGCAAGACATTTTGGGTTTTGCTTTGGTGTGGAAAATGCCATTGAGATTTCTTACAAGGCAATAGCTGAAAATCCAGGCAAGCGTATTTTCCTTCTTAGCCAAATGATTCACAATCCTGAAGTAAATGATGATCTTCAAAGCAGAGGGGTCAATTTTCTTCAGGATACTTTAGGGAACGAGATTACTCCGATTAATGAGTTGAGTCAAGAAGACGTGGTGATTATTCCAGCATTTGGTGTAACACTTGAAATTCAGTCTCAGCTAGAAAAATTGGGAGTTGATGTACTTAAATACAATACAACATGTCCTTTTGTTGAGAAGGTTTGGAAGAGGTCAGCGAAATTAGGGGCAGAAAATTACACAGTTGTAATTCATGGTAAGCCTGATCATGAAGAGACTAGAGCAACTTTTTCACATGCCGCTTCAGATGGTCATGCGATGATTGTAGCAGATATGGACGAAGCGTTAAAACTTGCAGAAATTATAAAGGGTAAGGGAGCAAATGTTGATGAGTTTTGGTCTCTTTTCGAGGATCGAACTACAGATGGTTTTGATCCCTCTTTACACCTTCAAAAGGTTGGTGTTGTGAACCAAACCACAATGATTGCAAATGAAACACAGGCAATTGCAGATAAGATTAAAGAGGCTGTTGGTGAAGCGGGATTTGCAAATACAAGGGATACTCTTTGCTATGCAACAAATGATAATCAAAAGGCAACAATGGGGGCTCTTGAAGAGGGTCAAGCTGATTTAGCTATTGTTGTTGGAGGATACAATAGCTCTAACACTTCTCACATTGTTGAGTTGTGTGAGCAAAGGATGCCTACGTTTTTTGTTAGAAACGAATTAGAGTGGGAGGAAGACGGTAGTTTAAATCATTTCAACATTCATACTCAGTCAATGGAAAAGTCAATCGGATTCCTTCCTGCACAGCCTACAATATTGATTACTAGCGGAGCATCTTGTCCTGACGCTTCAGTGGAGAGAGTGCTAATGAAGGTTTTGGACTATTACAATTGTGAAAAACAGGGAGTAAGGGATGTTGAATTTGTGTTGAAGACTTGGGAGGAGGCAAATAGCCATCAGGCGTAAGCCCCTCGTAAATTCGTTATATGAAAGCTCCTAAGCTTAGAAGCCTATTTAGGAACGTGCGCACTCAGCCTCGTCAATTTTCTTTTAAGTCTCGTCACACATCAGAAGTGAGAGAGAATTGGGAGGAAAGAAAGCGTAGTATAGAGCAAAATATTCCTAGAAACATCAGCTTTAGAAATAGAAGAGGAGACTCGAAAAAGGCGGCTAGGAAAGCAATGGTACGGACATTAATTATTGGTGCTGTGTTAGTGTATGCGACATATAGAATGATTATTTGGGCTGAGACAACAGAATGGGGATCGGTTTTGGAATTTATAAGAGATAATGGGTAGTATAGTTCAATTGTCAGAACACGTTTCAAACCAAATCGCAGCAGGCGAGGTGGTAGGACGACCGGCTTCGGTTGTCAAGGAATTAATTGAAAATGCAGTTGATGCAGGAGCAACAGACATTGATGTTGTAGTAGTAGATGCCGGTAGGACATTAATTCAAGTTGTGGACAACGGTAAGGGAATGTCCTCTGATGATTCTCAATTGTGTTTTAAAAGACACGCAACATCTAAAATTTCATCAGCCGATGACCTTCTATCTCTTGTAACTAAAGGATTTAGAGGTGAAGCCCTCGCTTCAATTTCAGCTGTTTCACAAGTGGAATTAAAAACAAGAGAAGCCGGAACTGAATTGGGAACACGAGTAGTGTTAAGCGGAAGTGATACTGGTGAAGTTGATGAAATAGCTTGTTCCGAGGGCACTCAATTCGCTATTAAGAATTTGTTTTTTAACGTACCAGCTAGGCGAAATTTTTTAAAATCTGATCAAGTAGAACTTCGTCACATAATTGCTGAATTCCAAAGGGTAGCTATGGCTCATCCTGATTTGAGCTTCAGACTTCAAAGCAATTTTAGTGATTTATTCAATCTAAGACCAGGATCATTGAGGCAGAGGGTTGTTGCGATTTTTGGGACTAAATACGACGAAAGGTTAGTGCCTTTGGATGAGTCTACTGATGTAGTGAAAATTAGTGGTTTTGTAGGGAAGCCATCGTTTTCTAGAAAGACTAGAGGCGAACAGTTTCTTTTTGTTAATGGTCGATTCATCAAACATCCATTGATGCATAAGGCTATTATGAAGGCTTATGAAGGCGTCCTAGCTCCAGGGAATTTCCCACTTTACACTGTGTTTTTAGAAGTTGATCCAAAAAGGATAGATGTTAACATACATCCAACCAAGGTTGAGGCCAAATTCGAAGAAGATCAAGCAATTTTTTCCATACTTAGATCTACAATTAAGAGAGGATTAGGAAAGCACAACGTTGCGCCTTCACTTAATTTTGATACAGAGCTTTCGATTTCAATTGACCCTGTGCCATCAAATAAAATAATTGAAGAACCTCAGGTTCAGATTGATCCCACTTACAATCCTTTTAAGACAGCTTCTACAACATCAAGATCTTCTAGTTCTTATATGAAGTCTATGGATTTTGGATGCGGTGCTATTGAGGAAGCAAACATCGATAATTTTTTTGAAGTCAAGGAATCGGTAGAAATGTTAGAATTCCCCGATACAATTGAATCTTCCAAGTATTTTCAGTTTCAAAACAGATTCATTGTCACTATTCAGGGAGAAAATTTGATATTGATAGATGCTCGTAGAGCTCACAAAAGAATTCTTTATGAGCAGTATTTAGACGATGGAATGGGTTTAGAGGGTGAAGGTTCTCAAAAGCTTCTTTTTCCTGAACCAATAGAACTAAATTCAGCTGATACAATTTTGCTAGTTGAGGCATCTGATGTTTTAGCTACATATGGCTTAGAGCTTGAAGAATTAGTAGCGGGTGGAGTAGAAATTATATCTGTACCATCAGGTCTTGCTGGGAAGATACAGGATTGTATAGATTCAGTTTTAGAGGCTCTTAGGGATGGAACTTGGGCTGATGAGGAGGGTAGAAGAGAGAAGTTAGCTGCGGTTTGGGCTCAAGTAGGATCAATTCCTAAAACTAAAAAACTTTCAGACGAAGAAATGTCTGCTATGATAGGCGGTCTCTTTTCATGTGCATCGCCAGCAACAGATCCTTGGGGCAAAAGCGTATTCACAGTTTTCAATGCCAAATCAATAGATGATATCTTAGGCTGATGCTAAATCGAATGACACCCGTAGTAAAGAACTTGGTAATTATCAATGTTTTAGTGTTCCTAGCTCAAGGAGCTATGCCAGGACTTGAGCTTATTTTCATGGGACATTACCCACTAGGTATGAATTTCCAACCTTGGCAGGTGGTGACTCATATGTTTATGCACGGCAGCCTTTCTCACATTTTCTTTAACATGTTTGCCCTAGTGGTGTTTGGTTCGGCTTTAGAGAGGGTTTGGGGTTCAAAGAGATTTTTACAATACTATTTGCTATGTGGTATTGGGGCATTTTTCTTTTATGAATTCACCATCGGTATTGATCTTTATTATAACGGTTTTATTGCTGAATTACGCGACGGTCGTTTTGTGTTATTACAGGAACCTGGCTCTTTTGTTTCACAATATGACATAAATAAAGTTCTTGGAGCTAGTGGTTGTGTTTACGGTCTTTTATTAGGGTTTGGGATGCTTTTCCCCAATACTGAACTTATGTTGCTTTTCCCGCCTATTCCAATTAAGGCGAAATACTTCGTTATCATATATGGATTAATTGAATTAAGCCTTGCAATTGGTAATAATCCAGGAGATAATGTAGCTCACGTGGCTCACCTTGGGGGGATGTTGTTTGGATATATTCTTATAAAGAAATGGCAGAAGAGCAGGACTAATTTCTATTGATATGTTGGAGGAAATAAAGAGAAGTTGGAGTTCAGGTAGTATGCTCTACCGTTTGATTTGGGCTAATGTAATTGTCTTCATTCTAGTTGAATTAGTTTCACTTTTCTACATTGGAGAAGGCAAAATGTGGCTAGCATCTTCTGCTGATTTAGAAGTATTAAAATCAAGACCTTGGTCAGTGGCAACCTACATGTTTGTTCATGATGGTCCATGGCATCTTGTTATGAATATGCTTCCTTTATGGTGGTTAGGCCGAATGTACCAAGCTGAGGTTGGGTCAAGAAAATTACTGAGTACATATGTTATGGGTGGTCTAGCGGGGGTACTTTCAGTAGTTGCTTGTATTCATTTTCTTCCATCGCTTTCAGCTTATGAGGATAGATGGGTAATGGGTGCTTCTTCTGCTCTTTTTGCAATAATTGTAGCAACTGCAACCCTAAATCCAAATAAAAAAATCAATTTTGTTTTCTTCGGGACATTGCAGTTGCAGCACATTGCATTTGCCATAATTATTCTCGATTACTTTATGCGTAGAGATAACGATATGGGCGCAATGATGGGTCATTTGGGCGGAGCTTTGATGGGATATTTATTAGTGCGAAATGCAAAAAAGGGTATAAATTTAGCAGGTTGGATAGAATGGATTTTTGATGTGTTTATGAGTATTATACCAACTTTTGGAGCACCTAGAACAAGATTTAAGGTTTTTAAAAAGAAGGCGCCAAAAGATTCTCACAAACGACCCAAATCTGATGATCAGTTTAATTCTGAACGTCGTGATAATGAATTAAAACTAGATTCAATTCTTGACAAAATATCACGCCATGGATACGAGCACTTAACTAAGGAGGAAAAAGGCTTCCTCTTTAAGCAATCAAAAAAGTAGGGGTTTAGCGCTTCTCTAACTTAACTCTTTCAAAGCAAATCTTAAACCACTCGCTATAATTCTGAGGGTTAATCTTAAGATCATGGTCAATCTCGTCAAGGGACATGTATTTGTATTCTGCAACCTCATCTTTGTTGATTTGAGGTACCTTATCAGATAGACCTAAAAGCACATGATCAAGTTCCCACTCAGTCATCCCTTGGTTTAGTTCAGCTTTGTACTCAAATCTAAAAAGTTCAATCAGCTTGCAATCCATACCCATCTCTTCTACAAGTCTTCTATTCCCTGCCTCCCTCGTTGTTTCGCCCGGTCTTGGGTGAGAACAGCAAGTGTTAGTCCAAAGCCCACCACTGTGGTATTTATGTTCAGCCCTTTTCTGAAGTAGCAATTCTCCTTTTGTATTGAAAATGAAAACTGAGAAAGCTCTGTGAAGGGCACCTCCATTTTTATGTACTTCCATTTTTTGCATAGTCCCACACTCCACATCGTTCTTGTCGACTAGGATTACTTCCTCTAAGTATTCGTTTTTATCTCCGCTCATTTATCGATGTGTTGTTCTGCAAATGTAGGTGCGTAACTTCGCAGTATGAATGAGTCGTACGATGTTTTAGTTTTTGGTGCACATCCTGATGATGTGGAACTCGGATGCGGAGGCACAATTGCAAAGTTGGTTGATTCCGGCGCTAATGTGGCTATTGTCGATCTGACTCGAGGTGAATTAGGCACCCGTGGGTCAGCCGACCTAAGAGATAAAGAAGCCGCTGCTTCAGCTGATATACTTGGAGTCCAAACCCGCATTAACCTCCAACTCAAGGACGGATTTTTCCAATGCGACGAAGCTTCACTTCTCAGGGTCATAGAGGTACTCAGACAGTACAAACCAAAAATCGTAATTGCAAACGCCCTTCACGATAGACACCCAGACCACGGCAAGGGCGCCGAGCTAGTCTCTCAAGCCTGCTTCCTGTCCGGCCTAGCCAAAGTCGCTACCCCCAACCATCCGAAACCCCACAGACCTCAAGCCGTCTATCACTACATCCAAGACTACGAACGCCACCCCGACCTTGTCGTCGATACCACCAATTTCGTCGACACAAAAATGCAGGCAATAATGGCTTTCAGCTCTCAATTCTTCGACCCCAACTCCGAGGAACCCTCAACCCCCATATCTACCCCTGAATTCCTCGACCACGTTAAAGGACGAGATTTGGCAATGGGCCGCCCATGCGGTTTTAAAACCGGCGAGGGCTTCGAAATCATGAGGCCCATTGGAGTAAATTCACTTTTAGATTTAATTTGAAAATGAGGTCAGGAATTTTTGGTGTGATAAAAGGTGATAGCCAAAACCTAGGTTGCACAAAACCTACTAAACTTTCTCAGAAATTAATCCAAACCAAAAACAGCGCCCTCCACGGAACTTGGTTTGGCGAACTCTCTTACCCTGCCGAAGAACTCCTCAGCGATCCTGAAAAATTCAACATGCTAGAAGGACCCACCCAAGGCTTTCACTACGACCCTCAATCACGCAAACTAGCTCTTCACGTAGACTTCGCTAGGCAGCACCCTGTTTTTTACTACCATAAATCTCAACTCTTTGCCTTTGCTAATTCTCTTGAAAAATTATGTGAGCTTTTAAAAGCACATGATATAAAAATTAAGGCCGACGAACAGGGAGCGTCAATGCTCCTTACATATTCTTCAATACTAGGTAATAAGACTCTAGTGAAAGGTGTTAGAAAATTGATGCCAGGTTATTCACTTTTCTACTCAGACAACAAAGTAGAGCTAATAAATAGAAATAATCTTCAAGACCTAGATCGCCACATTTCAGATAAGTCGAGCGCAATTGAACTACTAGATTCAACATTTAAATCAGTAACGAATGCTGTGGCGACAACAAACGCTGATCTCGGAGCAGACCAAATAAATCTTCTTAGCGGAGGCATCGATTCAAGAATGGTTTTCATGCAATCAGTGAAGGCATCTAACAGTGTTAGTACTCTTTGCTTTTCAGCAGAAGGATATTTAGATCATCAAATAAGCCAGCAGATTTCCAAGGACTACAATATAGATTACAATTTCTGTAATTTGAATCCAGGGACTTATATGATGTGTACCGATTCTATGGAGGATTATGATGGAACTATCAATTTTTTGGCTAGCGCTCATCACAGATTTGCATTGAATAATTTTAACAACCAAGGCATCATTGCTTCTGGCCAATTGGGAAATGAAATTTTAGCTGAATTCTATAATCCAAACAATGATTTTTACGACACTCTGGAAAGCATTACCACAATGAAGGGAGTTGGAGGTGGTGAAAAGGATGTTTGGAATGCAACACCTGATTCTACACTTTTTAAATTGTATAACAGGGGATTCCTCTACACTAATTCCGCTGCATACAGCACATTGGATGGAACCCTTTATTCGCCTTTTACATCTAAAGAATTTGTGAAAGCAGCGCTTCAATTGCACCCATCGCTTCTCAAGGATCACTTCATCTATTTAGAGTGGATGAAGGCCAGATATCCTGAATCGATATGCTATAAATGGGAGCGTTACAGGGTTAAGCCAGTAGTAGGTATGTCCCTTAAACTTGCCAAACTAAAAATGAGCATTTTAACTCGTTTCATATACCCCCTTTCTAATTTTAGGTGTGATTCGATGTCGCCATTGCAGCATTGGTATAAGGAGTCTAAAATACTACAGCAGTTTTTCTCAAAGACTTTTGAGGAAAATATAGAGCAACTAGATTCAGTACCTTCACTTGAGTCGTTTGTAAAGCAGAACTACGCTTTTATGAATATTACAAATAAGGCATCTGTTCTTACTCTATTATTAGCATTGAAAAAGTATGTGAACTCATGATTGCTAGAGAATTCATAAGAGAATTTTTTCATAGGCAGGGTTTGTGGATGATGAGTGCAAATGCACTGTCTAAGGTGTTTGGATTTGCGGCAGTTGTTTATGTGACTCGTAATACTACCGAGGAAGCATTTGGAGCATATTCGTATGCATTGAATATTGTTTTGGTCTTAGTTCCATTTATGGGATTAGGCACTTATCAATCATTCTTAAGATATAGTTCTGACGCTCCAGGCCAATCTACTAAAAAGGATCTTTTCTACTATTCTCATGCAAGGGGAATTTTATTTTCTATCATTCTCGTGGCTGCACTTTTGTTACTTTCACCACTCCTCTGTTCTTCAATTCCAAAAAGTGTTGAACCGTTCAGAATTTTGGCCTTTTTAGTGTTGACAACTCTCAATATGGAATTTGTGAAGAGTTATGCAAGAGCTATCCATAAAAATGGCATCGCTGCAAAAATTGAAATTTCCTACGCCATCATTTTGCTAGTTCTTACAATAGTTTTGACTTCGATGTATGGCATCCTTGGATATGCAGCTGCAGTATCAACAGCTCCAGTTTTTGCAGTAATTTTTTACGGATGGAAGCTTAATCTTGCAGGTTATAAATGGGCAAGCCTAGATTCTATATTTAAGGGCTTTTGGCAATACGGTTTGTTTACCACAGTTGGAGCTCTTTTAGCTCAACTTTTTTATGCAGTAGATGTGTTTATGATAGGTCAGTTTGTTGGCGAAAAAGCTACTGCAGTGGCAATCTATAGAGTCGCGGTTATAATACCCATTGCGACACTTGTCCTTCCAATTTCTATTTCTGCTACTGATTATGTGAATAACTCAGCAAATAAGAATAAGCCAAAAGAACTCAGAGACTACATCTACAACTATTGGTGCACCTTTGGATTTTTATCACTTGCATCTTTAGCGACTCTTTATTTTATTGCTCCATGGTTATTGGGAGTATTTGGTGCCAATTATGAAGATGGGGCAGAGGTTATGCGAATTTTCCTTGTTGGTAGCCTTGGAGCTCACTTGCTCAGAGTTCCTTTTGGGAATCTATTGTCTGCTGTGGGTAAGGCAGATTGGAACACATACATCAATGTCATTGTACTTACTTTGACAGTTTTAGTCTGCTGGTATTTCATCCCATTATATGGAATTCATGGAGCAGCAACTGCTATGGCTATTATGATGTGGGTGAGTGGTGGTTTAAACGCGATGTTCTTCTATTTCTACCTCAAGAGCTTGAAATAGAAAGTGCCTTTGAGTAAACTTCAGAGTAAGCTTCTGCAACAGCTTCAATACTGAAATTCTCTACAGCATAGCTCCGAATTTTCTCAGCATCCCAAGGCTTGTCTAATGCCAATATTGCTTTTGCTAAAGCTTGTTCATCACCGGATTTTACCATCTTTCCCCTTTCAGGTGCCATGTGTTCTGCAATTCCCCCAACATCAGTTGTAATTACAGGCTTACCGCACGACCATGCCTCAGCTATTACACACGGAAAATTCTCTTTTCTACTAAACAGAAGTACTGCATCGCTATTTCTCATTTCCTCAGCTACAGTTTCTCCACTTAATGCTCCAGTAAATTTCACATAGGGCTCAACTAATTTCATGATAGTTGCATAACTCCTAACTTCATTGAGTCTTTCAATTTCTGAACCACCTACAATTTTAAGGGTGAACTTGAAATCTGGATGTGTAGTTCTGATATATGAAATGGTGTTGAGAATACCTGTGATGTTTTTTTGCGCTTCTTCAAGGGAACTTACATGGAGAATTTTTAAACCATCAGATTTAGACTTGGGGATATCACATAGTTTGAATTTTTCTGTATCAACTACGTTGGGTATTACCCTATAAGTTTCTGTTCCATTCCTGTTAACCATTTTAAATTGGCGCATGGTTTGACCTAGTTGGTGAGTGACAGGGCAGAAAACACTTGTAGCAGAAGCGGTTCTTCTCATAGCTATCCTTCTCCAAAGAGGGATATGTTGAGAATCGTGATAAGCGGTCCAATGCTCAGTTATCACTAATGGAATATCCCACTTTTCAGACAAAATTCTTGCAGCTCTTCCTGCTGGAAAGGTAACATGGAGATGTATGATGTCTGGCATAGCGATGTTTTCGCCTAGTTCAAAATTCAAAAGCGACCTAGTTACTGCTCTAACGCCAGGTCGAGTGGCTTTAGGGTAAACAATACGCTCAACAAATCCATTTGAATCATCTATGCTTATTGAACCCATAAGGGGGTCATTTGCATGTATTGGCGAAGAATACCAAAGCTCACAAACATGCTTTGTTGCAATAGCTGAAATATGTCTTTGTATGAAGTTCCCTAAGCTCTTATGCACCTTGCTAGGATACCAGCTTGCAATATGCAAAACCCTCAAACTGTCGCGTGATTCCATGCTTTCAAATTAGGAAATAATTAGGAAATACCCTCAATGGTCTTTCTTATTCCTTCTCTGAGCGGAGTTATTTTCACGCCTAAATCGATAACAGATTTTGATGGATCTACTTCCCAATGGAAATTCCCACGGCGAACCCACTTCGTAGTTAAAGCGGGCTTTTTACCAAATAGTAGTGAGAAGAATTTATTGAGTCTTGCAAAAATCATTTGGGCCCAAATAGGAGTCTTAATCAACCCATACTCATGACCAGAAACTTCCTTTAGAACATTGAAAAACTCGTTATAGCTGTAATTCTCTCCACCAAGAATATAAGTCTCACCCTTCAAGCCATTCTTCATAGCAAGCATATGTCCACTAACAACATCATCAACGTATACGTAATTCCCCACCTTCGTTCCATCTCCAGGAATAATCTTCCAATTACCCTTGATGTACTTACTGATTAAAAGCGAAACCGATGCGGGCTCGCCAAACAAATAATATCCATAAACCCTCGTAGGAGAAACAATCATCACCTCTATTTCCTTTTCAGCAACATACTTTCTCACAAGCTCTTCTGCCTCAGCTTTCGAACTCTCATATTCATTGAAAAATGGAACTTCTCTCTTTTTGTCTTCTGTTACGACTCCACCAACTGAAGGGCCCAAAACCCCGGCAGTAGAAGTAAACACCATCCTCTTTATACCCAAATCAATCGCAGTATCTATTACATTTTTAGTGCCATCAACATTGATGGTATAATACCTCTGAGGATCTTTTTCATAAATTGATGCATTGCCTCCAAGATGATACACCTCTTCGCATCCCTGCATTGCCTCTTTGATACTCTTGAGGTCTAGAATATCACCCTTATAAATTGTAACTCCTTCTACAGGAAGTGATGACGCCTTTGCAGGTGTTCTTACAAGCGCATGAACTTGTTTACCCTCTGCGAGTAGAGCGTTTATGAGATGCGCACCAATAAAGCCAGTACCGCCAGTTAGAAAAACCTTCATCTAACAAATTTCATTTCAGGATTGTGGTACACTGATGAGAAGCTGTTTGCCAATGCCATTAAGATATGTACGACTATCGCCACCCACAAAGTGCCAGTCATCAATGTGATCAAGCATAATACTATTCCAAGAGGAGCTGCGCCTATTGCTTCGTCCATTCCTTTAGGAATATGAGTCGCTGAATACATAGCTGTGTTGATAGCTACAGCAGGCCAAACACCAATAGCGTCCACCAATGGAAACAACAGTATTCCCCTAAATAAAAATTCATATCCTATCAAATACGCACTCCATCCCAGTATATTCTTCACTACAAGGTTCCTCGTCCATTCAGTCTCTCTTATCTGAGGGTAGTTGACCTGATGGCTTGGCTTCTTTGCAGTCATGTATGCAAGAGGCATAGTAATTGCTGCAAGTACAAGTGTAGCAATTATAGAATTGAGGGTAGATTCAGAATTATAAGTTGCCCCGTAGTCTGCTAGAGAGTATTCAGGCATCAAATAAAGAGCAACAACAGCTGGCATCACACCCATAGTAAATAGGCCCCAGTACTTAGTAAAAAGAATATTTTTTATCGATCCGTCATTTATGCTTTTAAGCTTAGATACCCCCCAAAAAGCAGAAAATCCTATTAAACAAAGCATCATTGGAAGAACTATCTGCATGTCGCCTTCAATCCAGCCTAGGTTAATCCCTGTTGTATTCATTTGTTTTGTTTTTTGTATTGGTTAATTGCGATCTTAGCTGTCAACTTATTGGGTATTGAAGCTAGTAATCTTCTCAAAAATCCGTTCTTAGCTCCTGTAGTAATTATGATTACTCCATTAAGTGCTTTCTCAATTGAGATTTTAGCTACATTGTATGCGCTCATTACTGACACCTTTGCAGCAAAATTTCCCTTTTCGATTTGGTGTGTTACAACTTTGTTTGTTGGAGTTGCTCCAGGTAATAAAACACTTACTGAAACACCTTCTTCCTTGAGTTCGTATGCAAGGCTTACGCTTAGATTTCTAACGTATGTTTTTGTTGCAGTATAAAGTGCCTTGTATGGTGCAGTTTGGTTTGAAATAAGACTACTCACATTTAAAATATTTGAAGGCTGATTTTCCTTCAAGATTGGAATAAACCTATTCATCATATGCGTAGTCGCTTTGATGTTGAGATTAATCATCTTATCTACTAATTCAGCACTCATTTCGCTAAACTTAACTGTTCCCCCAAACCCGGCGTTATTAATTAGAAAATTTACTCCGTATCCTTTTTTAATCAACCAATCTTTAAGCCCGTCTATTTCTTTTATTTCAGTTAAGTCGCATTCAAAAAAATCAGTATTTACGTTGTTATTTGCAGCAATTGATTGTGCCTTTTCTTCAAGATTTTCGTTGGGTAATGATACCATCAACACGTTCATCCCTTTGATCGCACAAACCTTCGCCATCTCCAACCCAATTCCACTACTCGCTCCTGTAATAAGTGTATAATTCAGCATTAAACAAAATTAAATCAAGTTGATTCTTATGCGAAGCTATATGTTGTGAGTTTTGAAGCTTGGTTTGTTTAGGTTAAGGATGATGTCATATATAATAATTATCAAAAAGAGAGTAGCTCTATTCTGACTAGCTCTATTTTTAAAATTAATCTATGTGATTTTATAATATTAATGCTATAAAAGTTCCAACAAATCCTATTATCCCTAAAGCGACTGCAACAGGTTTTTTTACTATCACCTCATCATCAGAAACTGTTTGATTTGGATTGCCATATATCTTAGGAAGTGAGTGCGAATAGAATCTGTAGCCAAAATCATTTAAGCTTTTATATTCATTCTCTGTAATCGTGTCTTTTGCTATGCCGTTTAATTCATTAGCATATAGAATTTGACCGGTTTTGGAGTTAGTGATTCTTATTTCTAATATTGTTCTAGCTTCTCTTTGAACATCCACGTTTTCATACATTGAATCATCATAGTCAATGTCATATATAACGCCGCATTCTATTACTCTGTAAGTAATTAGCTTATCTGATGCAAGTAAATTAGTTTCAAGAGTTTGGTCATAGTTTTTTCTGTAATAATAATTGTTATAGGCAAATGCTGCCGAGTTACCAGAAAGGTATTCATCATCGTTTAAATCAACTGCTCCAATAGAAGAAGCGCTAGCAGACTTAGCATGTTGATTGCTGAACGATTTAGTTTTATGAGTGATTGTATAATTAGTATCAGATTCTGAGATTAAGCGGTAAATAATATCATTATCCCTTTCTAAAACTTTATAACCTTTGTTTACGAAATCTTTAACTACTTGGTCTTCAATAATTGCAATGATGCCATTATCTTTTGTTGATTCGTCTTCAATTCCAACTATAACAATATTTTCATCTTTACTTAAATCTGATTTTAAAGTAGAAGCAACTTGAAGGTTTTGTATACTTTTCTGTATTAAAGAAGCATTTGTTTTTTCAAAAGTTAAAGTTGTTTTTTCTTGAAGTGAGCAGCCTGATAATGTTATAATTAAAGCATAAAATGATAGAGACTTAATTTTCATAAATTAAAGCTAATCATATTTATTTACCTTGTCAATAGATTTAGACTAAACAAATAAAGATGGAGAAAAAACTCACATTGTTAATTGCATTTTTTATTTACATTGTTTCTATGTCAGCACAGCTGATTTATTCTGTTGACTCAGAATGGCAGGCAGATATCAAAGTCTACGTTGTTAGCTCTGAATGGCAAGCTGACTTGTCAGTTTACAAAGTCGGATCAAGTTGGCAGGCCAAAGGAAATGAAGGAAAGTGGTTCTTTGTAGACTCAGAATGGCAGGCAGATAAGAAAGTGTATTTCGTAGACTCAGAATGGCAAGCTGATTTGACAATCTATTTCGTTAGTTCTGAATGGCAGGCCGAATGGAACGACAAGTCCAAGATTCACTTGATGTACTAAAAAGGTTCTGAAACGAACTTTTTCTCAACAGTTCCATCATTGTATAAAATGAATACAATTTGATTTCTAGCTGTTGAAATTTCTTTTCCGGTTACATCAAAGAACTTGATCGCTTTTCGAGTTGCATTTTGATTGTCTACGATTTCATCAAGACTATGAACAATCACCTCAAATTCTGTTCTTGATGATAAACATGGATTTGCTGATGACATCCTCCAATTGTAGTAGAAATAATAGTAGTTATACTGGTTTTCGCTTGAGATGGTTGTGCTTACAATACTAGCTAATGATCCTATTTCGTATGGAAAGTTTACATCTGCGCCGTCATCTTCTCTCCAAAGTAAAGGCTCGTTGTTTCCAGATCTAATTTCGTATCCGTCTCCAGCAGGGAGTATATGGTCAATATTGAACACGTTTAATCCTTCACTTAAGAATTGGGTAAACTCTTCCACTAGTTCTCCTTCTGAATTTAATATTTCGATTACCTGAGCTCCTCCTTGTTGAGAATAGACGTCGACTGATTCGAAAAGCACATCTTCATAGACATCAAAAACAAGCCAATAGGCATTATTGTCATGATATTGTCCATTGTTGAAATCAGGTTCTTCCTTACCGCCAATCACATTGTATTCACCATTTGAATTAGCAACCCAGATTGACTGAGAAAACTCTTCAAAAGGCATTGTGTATGTTTGGCCTATATATAATTCTTCAGGTGATGTTTCTGTTTCAAACCAAAACGATGCAGGTTCATTAGTGAAGATTACAGCCTCACCTTCTTGAGTGATGGATTGAGAAATTGGAGGGTCTATTTCGTAGCAACTGCCATCATCAATTGTAGATTCTGTATTGTAGTTGCATGCATTTTCATTAGTACAACCAACACAAAATAACTCGTCTCCCTCGCATCCGCCACATTCGTTAAAACCAACACAAGAACCGTCGTCTTCAAGTGCCGAAGGGTCATAGTTACAAGCTGCAGGATCCATGCAGCCTAGGTTGCTTAATTCTCCGGAAAGTCGTAAGAGAAACAATCCTTCTTCGATATGAGAAACTGCTATTACTCCGGATGGGAAATAAGGATAGTTTGACCATGAACCACTGAATTGAGGCGAGTCACTTTGAGGGTAAACATCAAAAAAACCAACTTCTTCCAATTCTCCATTTGCAATGTTATCAGTATCTAATATCCTCAAACCTGCTCTATAGTTTGACTGATAAACTAAACCGTCATTAATATATAGATTGTGATCAATGGCAGGTGTTTCTGATACAAACGTTCCAATGATTTGAGGTGAGCTTAAGTCAGACATATCCCAAATAAATGAGGTTGTATTAACACCTAATTCCTGTTCGTCAAGTTCGTCGTTACTGATGAAGTAGGTTTGGTCTTCAGTAAGCCAACCTTGGTGGGTGTAATTAACTCCAATGTATCCTGTTGCACTAATCAAAACGGCGTCGCTAGGATCAGTAACATCAACCACAGTCACTGTGTTTTCGTTGCAACAAAAAGCAATTTCCTTTCCTTGATAGTTAGTATCAGGTCCAATGTATGATACCACTTGGGCATCGTGAGTGTATCCATCATTAGAGAACTCTCCAATCAGTGTTGGATTAGTTGGGTTGCTTATGTCTAAAATGTGCAATCCTCCATCAAATGTGCTTGTGCCTACTCCATAAGCTTTTGCTGTGCTTTCATTTATGACGATGTTATGAGCGTTTCCCCATCCTGAGTAGATTGCATCAGCTTCAATAGTTTGAGGTGGCGAAGTGATACTGCCAAGTGAAGTCAAATCGACTACTTGCATTCCGTGTCCGCTAGCTTCAGAAACAATAAATGCGTGGTTATTATGAACTTTAATATCTCTCCACATTGAGCTTGATGTGGCAGTAGGAAGATTTGCTATGTAAATTGGATTTAGTGGGTCTGAGATATCGATAAATGCAGTCCCATTGGTTCGGCCAATAATTACATATTCTGTACCATCTGTAGGGTCAATCCATCCCCAAATGTCATTCATATCACCCCCACCAATTGATCCCCCACTCATGTATGAAAGCAGTTCTACGTTTTCACATGGATAGCCACCTGACATACCATTGATGCAAGGGGTCTGGGCATAAAAAGAGTATATACAAAGGGTTAAGAACGAAAAGGATGCAATTTTCTTGAGCATGTGTAAAAATACATCGTCGATTATGAAAAGGCGAATAAAACCTTTCAACCACTAAAAAGCCCCTCCAATAAATAGTGTAAGTGATTTACTCCTCCAAATAGTTTTGATAACTTAAAATCACATCAAAGACAATATCACATTTTTAAACTCCGTCTTAATAGTAAGAACCTTGAAACCTTACTATAATGAAAAATTTATTTCCAGCATTGTTAATGCTCGTATGCACTACAATAAGTGCTCAAGACACTCTTTGTGTAATGATATGTTTAGATGAAGTGCTTCACTTTGATTATGAAACTAGTAAAGTTCTTTACAGATACGATCATGAAGGTAGCCTTCAGTTAAAAATTCAGGACGGTGAAGTCATGTGTTTACATTTCTCTGATGAAAAAAAAAGATTCCGTGAAATCGTGACAACTTTTGAAGATGGAACACACATCCACAATACCATTAATTCAAAAGAAAATGTTTTATATACTCAACACAACTGGGGGGATATAATTATAGATATTTCAGACGATATCAGAAAGAGGGATTTATTAGACGATCATTAAAGTTTTGAATTTATTATTGCTCCATTACAAACCCAAACTCAATATAAAAAGTTAGATGTTCTAGAACCGTGTCAGCATGTTGAATTTAAATACTGACAATTCTCATAGTATTTATAACTCTATTGTGTACAATATCACTGTTTGTTTTTATGATAAAAGTTTTTGTTGGTGATTCTTCTTCGACAAAGAAAACTGATGTTTTGTTAAGAATGTCTTTGCTATCAAATAAATGTTACAACTATTGATTGTGTGAAAAAGTCACGTGTTATTTGTGTAAGCACAGTTCTCAATTTGATTGCTTTTCAGTAATTTAGAATAAATAATATAGCCATATGAGACAACTTCTAATCATTTTAATCACACTTTGTTTTTCTCTTTCATTTTATGCACAAAATCAAAAAAAGCTTGCATTAGTAATTGGTAACTCAAATTATTTAGACGCAAATTCAGTTTTGAAGAATCCTGAAAATGATGCTCAGTTAATGGGTTCAACATTTAATACTCTTGAATTCGACTCAGTTATAGTTGCGTTGGATTTGACATATGATCAAATGAGAAAATCATTTTCTAATTACAAGAGATTGCTTAGAAGTGATTTTGAAATAGGATTTATTTATTACTCAGGTCATGGAACTCAAGATGAGTATAAAACAAGTTATTTAATTCCGATAGATTTTCCAAAAGATCCTAGTATAGATGATTTAGAGGAAAAGGGATATGACATGTCAAGTTTCATAACATCCCTAGAAAGAATTGAGGATAAAGTAAATGTCATCATTCTTGATGCATGTAGGAACAATCCATTTGATAAAAGTTGGAAAGGAAAGAGCATTACTTCTAATGGGTTATCAGAGCCTGAAAACCCACCAAACGGTGTGTTGATACATTATTCTACAAGAGCTGGATTTACAGCTAGTGATAATAGTGATAGAAATAACAGTATTTATACAGAAACACTAGCAAATATTATGCTAGAACCTAACCTAAAAATCGAAGAAATATTTAAAAAAGTAAGAGGGATTGTTAGAATGGAAACAGAGTCAGAACAAAGCCCTCAACTGTACGGAGAATATGATGGTGATTTGTATTTGCTGTTGAAAAAAGATTACAGTAAAATTGAAGTTAATGAACTCAATAAAGAAGCAAAAAATGATGTAGAAAATGGAATGGTTGAGTCAGCAATTAAGAAGTATCAGATCCTTCAAAATTATTTTGAAAGTTCAATGCATAACATTGATAAAAGAAAATTGCTAAATGTTTACCTAGATCTTGGGAATATTTATTGGAGCATGACTGAAAATGCTGAATCTTATAGAGAGTATGACGATTTTAGATTAAGATCTTCAAATGCATTTTTTAATGCAACTCAGCTCTTAGAAGCAGAAGGAATATACAGTAAAGAGGAAAAAACCATTTATTCAGAAGCGTTGTATAAATTTTTAAGAGTTCAGTCTTATATAGATTTTGAACAAAATGATTTGGCATTAAATGATTCGTTAATCAATGAATACGATGTTGCAATTTCAAAATTAATAGATTTTAATATCAGCAATTTTGGCGAAAACAACTATAGAACTGGTTGCGCTAATTATTTAAAAGGGATTTTATTTAACGACTATAATTCTTACACAGCTTTAGATGCTCTGTCTAAAAGTTCTAAGATCTTTTTCCAAGCGAAATATGATAAGGAAGAATTAACAAAATATGCTTTTATAGATTACATAGACTTGTATTCATGTAAATGGAATACAATGGTTTTGTCTGATATGTTAAGGTATGCGTATGATAATTATGAGACTGAAAATGATATATCAGGATATATAGATGATTTGTCTAATAACAATTTAAATTCTCTTAAAGAAAATCAGGTTCAAATAATTAATAATGGTGTTAGACTTTCAGAATTAACGAACTATAATGATTATGAAGGAATCCTTAGTGCTGCAGCTAGCTTTCATGATAATTATTCACTTTATGCTAA
Organism: Crocinitomicaceae bacterium; assembly: GCA_002722795.1. Lineage (GTDB taxonomy): Bacteria > Bacteroidota > Bacteroidia > Flavobacteriales_D > Sanyastnellaceae > UBA974. Next base: position 28,075 of record PBMY01000030.1, on the reverse strand, counting down.
CGCAATAAATACTGATTCATACAGCAGCGAAGATTTTGTCGATGACACTTTTACTGCAATAGAATATAGAGAAAGAATCCTGTCTCATAATTCTATTATGGGTTCGGTAAACTACATAGATAGTATAGATAATTTCATGAGTTATGCTAGGCAGTTAAACAATTTGTCTTTTCTAGATCCGCCATTTGGTAAGTATGATGATCAAATGGAAAATTATAAGATAATGTCGTTTAAAAAATATTCAAAAGCTTTTACAATTGCTAAAAACAATCAAGACCCAATATGGGAGATATATGCGATTACGCCCATTTTGCAAAAATATTACTATTCTGAAATAGAGGACACTTTATATACCTACGATTATATTGATTCAAGTCTAAATGAAATTAACAAATCAATAGATGATTTACTTTATAGTTCAACTGATAAAGATGATTTGAAAGATTATTCTACAACATTAAAAAATTATTTTTATTGGTCTGAATGGTTAAGTTATAAAGGTAAGATTTCAGACGAGGTCTATTTGCATATCATTGACCAGAAGATAAATTCTGAGTCAATCACACATGGTTACGGTAACCAAACCAAGATGGAAGCTATGTTAGACAAGTCTTCTTTATTAAATAATATGGGGTTATACCAAGAGGCTAAACAAGTAAATAAGGATGCCTTAGATTATTTAAAAAAACATAACACATCGTGGAGTTTAAATGTTGATGATCAAGAATATTTCAATAACATAAATGAATATATTATCTACTATCAATCTCAAACATATAATCAATATATGGATGATATAATTGGTGAATATTTAGATGAATACCCACAGGTAGATATAAAGGTCAAAGAAGACGCTTCATTATTTGTAGAAAAAAATAAAGATGTACTGCTTGAATTAAAAACTTATCACAGTCTCAAACTTAGTATAATCAAAGCAAGAATATTTTTAAATTGGAACCAAGACGAAGTGTTTATTGACTTATGTGATGAGGCCCTTGCTATTATTGATGGTTTGATAGTAAAAGAGGATTTTTCAGATATTACACGTAGAAATCTTGAAGATTTTCAGAATAATTTTCATAATTATAAACTCGTAAAGAATTCAGATACAGATTCTCATATTCAATATTGTTTTGACTTTATTAATTCAGCAAAAAAATGGCAGGAACGCGTCTCTTTATTTCCAATACTTGAGTCTTATGAGGAAATAATTTATGCGTATCGATGGGAAGATAATAATTATAAAAAATATAAATCATTAGCTAAAAAGGCATATCAATATGGGGATGATTTTTTACTAAAGGATGATTTTAGTTATTGGATGTATCCTCAAAATGTAAAGAAACAATTAATGCTTCAGATGAAAGGATTTCTAGTTAATTTAACTGAGCACATAGTGAATCCAACAAATCAAGAAAGGCAAAACACGATAGATTTATGTATATCAATTATTGAGTTTATAGAACAAAATAAAAATAAAAAATATGTTTTTGATCCAGAAGAAATATACTCACTAACTAATACAATTAGTGATCAATATTATTGGATGGGAAATCATGAAAAATCTCTTGAATATAACTTGAAAAATTTAGACTTAGTAAGAGAGTATTCAAGCGATTCTGTATTCATTGATAACGAGGAAATCCAAATGTTAAAATGGATTAATGATAAATTTTGTGAAGATATTAATGACGACAATATGGGCATGAAATATTATAAAGAATACTTGAAAGCTGTTAGTTATTTAAACGACACATTGGATTACACATGCAAGATTATTCAAAAAAAATATGGCAGTTGTACTGTGCCATATGTTAGTATTAAAATGAACCTTAATAACTCCTTAATACCAAGTATTGAGTTTGATATTGATCGAAATGAAATTGTAAATGAACTTGACAAAAGATATTATGTCAGGTCAGATACTGTTGTAGTAGAAAAAATGTCTGAAATATCAATTGATTTTGGTGGGTATAAGTATTCTGGGATTGATAAGGATGGTTTGGAACATGACACAACTTCATATTTATTCTTTGATAAGGGTAATATCATTTCTTCAAATTCTTATGTCGTAAAACGTGACGATCCAAACAACTCTGAAAATATAAATTGGGAGTTTTTAATTCCTGAACATGAGCTAAAATTTGATGATTTAAATCAATATAATTTTATTGTAAATCTCATTTCATATGACCAATCATACTATACCCTATCTAGAATATATAATAAGAACCCATATCCACCTATGAGTAAGTTCAAAGAATTTGAGAGTGTATATTCAGAATCCCTATATTTGGATGATTAATAATCTTTACTTTAGATTGTTTTTTAATTAAAATAAATCATCATGGCACGTATTGCAATTTTTATAATCACGTATTTATTTTTTTCATCGATTAATGCACAATATTTAACGGAAGTTGACATAGCAACATTAGCTGAGTTAAGTAAAAATCAAGAGAAGTATGAAGGTGATTTTGGTTATTCTTCAGAAACTAAACTGCCGAATCACTTTTCTTTATCTGAGTATTGTGTAGTATCAGATCAAGGTGAGTCAAGTAGCTGTACAGGTTTTGCAGTTGCTAATGGAGCTATGACAATCCTTTATAATATTGTAAACGGAGTTACAAAATTTAATGAAAGATGGGTTAATAGATTTGACCCGTTTTACATTTATTCCTTACTAAAAGATCCAAATGATTTAGATTGTATTGCTAATGGAGGTTGTAATTGTGGAAGTCTGATATACGAAGCTTTAGATATAATTGAAAATTATGGTTGTAAAAAATTGTATTTATATCCAAATCTCGAGTGTGGTTCTACATTAAATAAAACTAATCTCAGATCACTAGTTGATGTTACTGGTACTTATGCAATTGATGGTTATGCTAATTTGATAGAATATAAAGAAACAAGTTCTGGCTATAAAACTAAGGTTGATATTAAACTGATTAAAGAGGTGTTAAACGGTTTAAACCCTGTAATTGCAGGAATTAGCGTTGGTAATGATTTTAATAATTTAAGTGCAAACAACTATACATATTCAGCTCCTCAGGGATCTGTTGGAAGACATGCAATTACAATAATTGGATATGACGATAATAGATTTGGTGGAGCATTCCATGTGCTAAATAGTTATGGTTCAGATTGGGGGGATGATGGATATTTTTGGATTTCTTATAAGGATTTTAAAGACCAAGCAGATGTGGCTTATGTAATATTAAAAGATAATTGGGATGATTGGAGAGATCCGGTTTCATCAAGTACATTCTACAAAGGAGAATTCGCAAATTCAGAAACAAAAACTTGGGAGGGGCCAGTTAATTCTGAGGGTCTCTTTCATGGACGTGGAATTATTGATGATGACGGGTATTCAGCTATAGGAGAATATGAAAACGGCTTTGCTAATGGTTGGTGGATGATATTTGAAGATCTAGATGTTCCTGATGCATGGGCTGGTTGGGCTTTATTTGAAAATGGAGAATTAATAGAAACTGAAGATTTTGGATTTTCTTCCTCAACTATACAGAGTTTAGATGAAGTGAAACAATCTCTTCATACTGAAATTATGGATATACAACTAAACTCTTCACCTGCTTCTGTAGATGACCTTTCAGATCAAATTATAAATTCTATAAGTTCAAGGGGTAAGCTGAAGTAATTAGAATCAAAAATTGCATACATGAGGAGCTTTATAGTATTGATTTTATTTGGCTCACTTGTGTTTACTTTAAGTGCTCAAGAATTGAGCGAAAAAACAGTGCATGAATTATATAATAATTTATTGTACTCAATAGGAAATACAAATCCTAGAGCGCCTAAGTTAGTTATTAAAAATAGTGTAAGACATCCTGCTGGATATAATCCAAATAAAAAGCAAATTGCATTAGAGCGTAGGGTTCTTGAAATTTGTTTTTCATTTGGTAAAGATTCGCTGAATGCGTTATCCTACATATTAGCTCATGAATTAGGACATCATTATAGGCATCATGGATGGATGTCACAATATGCTAGTTTGGATTTTAGTAGAACTATAAATAGTCAATTACAAACTTCAGAACAAAGACATGTTTATGAAACAGAAGCTGATATCTATTCAGGATTTTATGCTCATATGGCAGGATATGATGCTTTGAGTGTTGCTAGCGCTTTTTTAGATTCTATTTATACTAGTTATTCTTTGCCGAATGAACTTGAAAACTACCCTTCTTTAGATGAAAGAAAAGCTATTGTATTAAATAACATAAATGAGTTTGAAGAACTAAAAACCATATTTGACTTAGCAAATTCTTTGATGTCATCAGGACATTATAGTTATGCTCAAGAATTATTTCAATATATATTAGATAAAGGATTTACAAGCAGAGAAATTTATAATAACCTGGGTCTTTGCTATGTATATGAAGCGCTTGATCTAAATATAGAATCACAGGATTTCAAAATAATATTTCCGTTTAAATTAGACTTAGCTACAAGATTAGACTCGCAAAGTGCCACTCGAGGTTCTATGATGAGTCAAGACAAGGCTAAATTACTTTTTAATGATGCAATTAATGAATTTGAACAAGCTATTCAATTAGATACTAGTTATTCCATTGCAAAAGAAAACTTGTATTATTCTAAAATAGCACTGTCGTTTTTAGGTGAATCTCAAACTTTGAATACTGATGAGGTGATTCAAATTGAAAATGTATGTAGTGGATGTATAGAGGGGTGTAATCATGTATTAAATAATAGAATTAACAAGGCTAAATCGATATTTAAAAAACATGCATCTAATTGTGGTATATGTAAAGTGAATCAAGATTTTAAAAAGAATTCTTTCGAGGCAGACATACCTAAACAAAATACAGAGGACTATATTAATGGTGTTGATATGTACTGTTTTGATTTCGCCCATTCTGATTGTAACTATTTCAAAAAACTTACGGTTTCATCAATATGTCAAGAGAATGTAAATGATGTTAACGTATATAGAATTAAAAGACGTATAAAAGGGAAAAGCTCTTGTGTGGGTATCCAAGAGGTTTCATCAACTAGTGAAAACCTAACAAACAGTGTAGGTATTTATGTAAACGATCCCTCAAGTAAAATCTTAGAAAACTATAAACATATTAGAATTATAGATTCAGTCAATAAAACTTATATGACAATTTTAGGAACCAACTTAACATTTTTAATTGTTGATGGAGTTGTTGTAAAATGGTATTATTCCATTGAAATGGATTGACTTGTGATCCGAGTATTAGCTTTTGTACCTTCAATGAAATGAGCATCTAACGATGCTTTTTTTGCACGACATTAACCCTTTCTAAGAACTGTGTTTTTCACAGGATTAAGTGATACAAAAAAACCAAGCTGTTGCTTGGTCTTTTTCTTTGGGTGGCTAATCGGATTTGAACCGACGACCCCTGGAACCACAAACCAGTGCTCTAACCAACTGAGCTATAGCCACCGTATCCCCGAAGGGAGGGCAAAGATAGTTTAGAGTTTTAGTTGTGCAAGGGATTAGGAGGAATTATCCATCTTATCCTTGTAAGTAACCTGTGTCGGTAAACAAATAAAGAACATGGCTAATCTCAGTATTGCTTCGCAATAAGTAACAGAAAGAATAGGATAGGGGGGGTAGGTGCAAGTTTAAGCCTCGGTATTCCATCCCCACTTTGCTGGATTAAATGTCTGTGCTCGTGCTTTATAAAATATATCATTTAAATCAGCCTCTTTGTGAAGATTCCAAGCACTTAGATTTTGATTAAATGATTCAGTTTTACCAAACATTTTTTTTAGATTAATCATAGAACTCACGTTCCAATTACTAAGGTCTTGATTAAAAGATTTGGCTAAATAGAACATCCTCTCTGCTTTCTCAACTTTGCTGACATCCCAAGAACTTATATTCTGATTGAATTTAAGTGCCCCAAAAAACATGTTATCCATCCACTCTACTTGGCTTACATCCCATTTGCTTATATCTTGATTAAATGCCTCAGCTTCTGAAAACATAGATCTCATATCATATACCTTACTTACATTCCAAGTACTTATATCCTGATTAAAATCATAAGCTCCATGAAATAGTTTCTTCATATTATCAATCTTGCTTACATCCCATTTGCTTATATCTTGATTAAACTTATGAGCTCCATTAAACATTTCACCAATGTTTTCAACTTTACTTATATTCCAATTTCCAATATCTTGATTGAATTCCTCAGCGTACTTAAATAAACAATACATGTTGGTGACATTTCTTACATCCCACCTACTTAATTCTTGATCAAACTCACGTGCATATGCAAACATTTGATTCATATTTAAAACATTGCTTACATCCCAAGATCCAATTGCTTGATTAAACTTGAATGCTCCTTGAAAGGTTCCAGACATATTAGTAACCTTACTCACATTCCACATGCTTATATCTTGATTAAATTCTTTGGCATTCCAAAACATTCTAGACATGCTTGTGACATTACTGACGTCCCAACCGCTTAAATCTTGATTAAAAATTTCAGCTCCTAAAAACATGTCACTCATATCAGTGACATTACTTACATCCCACTTGCTTATATCATCATTGAAATCTTCAAATGACCATCCAAAAAGCTCATTCATATCTGTCACTTCTTTGACGTCCCATTCACTAATATGACCAAATTTTTTTAATGCTGAGTCTTTGTCTTCATACCATATTTTGACCGCATCTTTTATTGATTCATTATTAAGTCTTTTCATGTAATTTTAATTATATGAATTATCACACTTTTTTAATATCCCTTATTAAACATATTCTTTCTAAGGCAAAGGACGCCAACTTTGATGAAAATATCAAAAAAGGAAATTTCTTTGACAAATTAATAAGAAATTATCATCAGTATAATTCTAATGACATAAGAGTCTATAGAAGAAAAACAAGGATTGGAAAACATTACAAGTTTACAAAAGCCGCTTACGAACAATTCTTACAAAACAAAAAGGTATCTGAGTTATATTTTGAGCACCTTATACCAGTAAAAATAATTAAGGAAAGACTTCTAAAAAGTGACAAATCATCAAAAAGCATAAAACAGATTCTTGATGAGAATGAAATAATTATTCTCACTACAAGTCAAGCTCATTTACTTGATAAAAACTTTAAATCTGAATTGCCTAAACACCTTGATAGAATTACGATGATGCATGAAAAATTTCCTAATAAAGGCTATGCAATTCATGAAGACACTCGTAATAATCAATTATTTGCTTAAGTCTCAAAAAAGCCTTAAAACATAATCATATCCCGTCTTTTGGAAAACGCAACGTATAATTAGACACATTTGAATTATCGACTGTGATGAGATTATCGGAAGGCGTCAACTCATTTTGGGAGATATGCTTAAAAATCTCCCCACATGCTTTAGCATCAGATAAAGCTTTGTGATGATCCAAGTCAATATTTAGATAATTACACAAACTATTTAGTTTGTGATTATACATTTCGGGCCAAACTATTTTACTCGCTTTTCTTGTATCAAACCATTTACATGTAGGTAGATTAAATTTTTCTATGTATGCTGCGTGACATAAGCTTTGCCAGTCGAATGCACCATGATGCACAACAATAGAATTTTTACATATGGCTTCAATTTTTGGATATACCTCTCTAAAACTTGGAGAATCTTGAACATCCTCAGGAGTTATGCCGTGAACACTAATATTCCTGTCGAGGAATACTGATAATGGATTGATAAGTGAATGGTACTCCTCAACAATCTTAAAATCCTTGTATACGACAATACCTATTTCACATATTGAACTTCTGTCAGAGTTTGAAGTTTCTATATCTAAAGCGACAAAATCGGAAATCATAACAGTAGTTTAATGATCTGTAATTTACTCATAACCTTGGCATATCTTAAAGATTCAAAGAGGTTAGATACTCAAATAGGTAATCCTATTGATATGCCAAGTCTTAAAGGCAAAAATTCATTATCAATATCTCCAATGACATAATCATTATTTTTGATAGTATACTGTAATCCCAAAGAAAAATCTAAAACAATACTTCCAATATATTGATAACCTGCTGCTAATATTGCAGACATTTTTTGTTGCTTGTATTGTGTTAATACAGCGTTATCAGTTGACGATTGATACGAGTCAGTATTTTTTATATGTACATATTGATATCGAAACATAGTTGAGCAATAAAACCCTTGTTTTTCCATAATTGGATACCATCTCAATTCAGGGATAAATTCAAAACCTACTTCTCTTATACTTAAAGTGTCGATTGTTGATGTCAATCCCCATTGATTATTTTCATTGAATCCCCATTGATTTTGAGTCCATGTGATTAAGTCGTTATCATAAATAAATGAAGAGTTAAGGTTGAAGCTATAGTTGTGATTTAATCCGATTTCGTTAGAAATATTATATTTACCCATAAAGGGGGTGAATGGATTAGTTTTAATTAGTAATCTCTGTGAAAAAACTTGCGTAATCATCATGCAAGCTAAAGCAGTAATAAAAAGTCTATGCATAACATTAGATTAAGACCTGTAAGGTAATCATAGCCTCTGCATATCGTCAAGTCTTAAAGAAAGTATTGCATCGCAATAAGTTACAGCAAGAGTAGAATGAACCATAGCTTGCTGTAGTATAGACAGATTTGTTTTTCACTTATTGACTTCTTATCAAGCATCATTAAGATAACTTAACCGAGATATTAATGTATTTCTGATATTAGGCCAGAACAGATTGTAATCTGCCTTATGATAGCTATTTGAAATATATCTTTTTAATCTTTTATTTTTTATATCTACCCATAATATCCCCAAAGTATCTTTAATGCTGATTGAAGAGGGAAATTTAATTTTTCTGTTAGGAAGCAAAATCCCCATATGATTGATTTCATTAGTAAAACCAACAGATGAATCAGTAATAATTGGATTTGTTGAAATATACTCTTCGCCATACTTCCATTCTATTGGAAAGTAATCACGATTAAAACTGCGCCAGCATTCAAGACAGTATAAAAAATTATTTCCATTACACTCGGGGATACTTAAGGTGTTTTTTTTAAGATCCATTCCAATCAGATAACTTAAAATTAAATTTTTATTTATATCCTGATCAGGTAATATTCGATCATGAATCAATTTAATTGCATGATTAGTCCCTTGGCTATGAGATGCAATAATATATTTTTTCCCTCCAATATCAGATATGAATTTATTAAAAGCATTCAGCACATCTTCATATGCAAAATCAAATGCAAGATATCCATTAATAGTATCAGTATATGAGTGAATATGCATTTCTCGATAATGAGGAGCATATAATTCTCCAAGGCCATCAAAAACTGATGCCTGATTTTCTAAGCATAAATCAATTAAATCATTATTTCTGAAATATGAAGTATCTACATTCCATTCTGATCCATTAAAATAAGTTGTTGGATGGATATAAAAGATCGCGATATTATAGTTGATTTTACTTTGAGGATAGTTTTTAGGATAGATGTCCTTCGTTAAGGATATATTCGGATTGAACGCCCAGTTTTTATCAAGATCATAATCTAAGTCGAATCTCTTTTGTTGAAAAGGATTAGTAGGAGATACATATTTCTCAAACTTTCTTGTGCTAGAATCTATAGAACATGAGAATAAGGTGAGAAGTATAAATAAAGTCGAGTATTTCATATTTACTAACATATTGTTTTTCAAGGGGCTTGTGAGATCCCTCGCTTCTCAATAATGAACAGAATCTTGAAGGACTGTTCCGGATTTAATCAGCAATAAACAAAGCATAATGTGTGAATGATTAATTTAAAGTAACGAAATTTTAGTCATTTCTTTTAATCCAAACGCAGTTGCTGAATAATCCATCACAACGCTCTCTAATTTTCTTACTTGTTATTCTGTATTCTGTTTGCTGAAATGTATTGAGGATGCCATAGAATTCAACTGAACCGCTATCAGGATAAAGAATTAGTTTTAAACATGAGTCCACGTGTAAAAAATCAAAATGTCCTGAATGCATTGTTCCATTACTGAATTCACAACGATAATATCTAAGACTTCCTGATTGAAGGTCTAAATTTTCAAATACCATTGATTTTGGAGCATAATTATGACAATATGTGCACCCTTTGTTTGAATCTATATCATAGATTCCAATTATTTTTTCTTGAGGTGTTTTGCAACCACTAATAATTATACAACTAATCAAACAAGATAAACCAATAATAAAAAGTCTTTGCATAAGATTAGATTAAGACCCGTAAGTTACTCATAGCCTCGGCATATCTTCAAGTCTTGAAGACTCATTATTGCTTATTAATCGTGATTTTATAACTGTAATATAATTACTACTTATAGAATTTTTTTCTAAATTTTTATTTAGCTTTTATATATCCAATAATAGAAACTAGATAGACAATAATATCGGGTATTACCATCTCAATACTAAAACTCATTAATGGTTCATTAGCAAACACGGTAAAGAAAACCAGCATTAAAATCGTTGTGCCTAATATATAAGACAGTAAAATTTTCTTTGCAGTTTCTATGGGTACATTTCTGCACAAAATACATGTTAAACCAATTGTTAGAATAGCAGGAAACAATCCGTAGTGCATTACTTCAACCATTCTAACTGCTTCTAGAACTTCAGTATTTAGCATTGTAGGGATCATGTCTTTTATTGCAAAAGCCATGATTAAAGACATTAAAATATTAAAAGTTCCAATTATAGATAAAGAGATTTTTGTTTTCATAGTTTTATTTTGCTGTTGATTATTTACTGAATAATAAACTTCTTCTCTACTGATCCATCATCATAGATGTGAAAGAGGATTTGGTTTGTCGTATGATCGATTTCTCTACCTAACGCATCAACTATTTTAGTTAATTTTTTAGATAATATCGCAGTATTCATATTAATATTAGAGGAATTACAATCTAATTTCCCATTCATTCCGTACTCAGATAAGTGACTCCAAATTATTTCGTGCGAAACAATATCCATATTGCCAAATGTTCCTGGCCAATCATGTCCACCACCATTTACTTTATAATGGTAAAGGTCAATACATTCATCTTCAGAAGACCAAGAAAATAATTCTACGGTACTTCCATCATTTGAGTTAATATCTGGAATTAATGAAAGATTTGATGTTGGAATGAGATTGTTACTTTCTATCCACAAATCATTAGTTGAATTATTGCTATGATAGTACAGTGTTCCTTCATAGGTAATACCATCATAATTAGAAACGTAATCTTCAGTGCCCAAAATTGTAACTATTGGAGTAGGATGTGTTACTTCACAGTTATTGTAGGTTTCTGCATACATAGTTCTTGCTACGACCCCAATACCTGTAATTTTATTGTTAAGTCTGCAGCCTAAATCAAATGTGAAGCCACCACCATTTGAATATCCTAATGCATACACTCGATTTAAATCAACATTTAATTGTGTGTGTAAATGATCAATCAGGTTATCAATAAAAATTATATCACTGTGTGGATTTGGCACAGTAAATGGCAAGTCTCCAGAAGTTACAACTTGCCAATTAGTTTCTTGATTGCTATTTGGATCAGGATGAGCATTTGGATAAACAAGAATAAAATTTTGATCTTCAGCCAAATCTCTCATATCAGCTGTATACAATTGATCATTCGCTGTCCCTGAACCTCCATGAAAGTTTAATATCAGAGGTAAAGATTCATTACTATTAAATCCAGATGGTAAATAAAGTAAATATGTTCTGTTTAAGCCATCAACCAAGATTGATTCGTTACTTAATTGCCCAAACATACTCATACTAATCAAATAAACTAAAGCAGTAATAAAAATTCTCATAATATTATATTTAGACTAGTAAGTTACTCTATAGCTTCGATATATCTTCAAGTCTTAAAGAAAGTAGTGCTTAACGATAAGTATCAACATTATAAGAGATGAGTTGTAGTTATCTATTCTATTTCAGGTATAAATATTAAAGAAATAGAGTTTACACAATGTCTAATATTTTTATCAGTTAGCTGTTCACCTTCAAATACGTGTCCTAAATGTCCCCCACATTTCGCACAAAGTATTTCTGTTCTCGTCATTCCAAAACTCATGTCTTTTTTTCTTTTTATCGCATCTTTTATTTCACCATCGAAAGAGGGCCATCCACATGTTGATGGAAATTTATGAGTAGAATTATACAATTTTGCACCACAAGCTTTGCAACAATATGTGCCTGTTTTGAAATGGTCGACATATTTTCCTGAGTGTGGTGTTTCGGTTCCTTTGTTAACTATAATCTTTCTTTCTTCACGATTTAAATTCTTAAAATACATTGTGTCATTTTGACTCATAAGGATACACGGAATTAGTAAAAAATTAAATAAAAGCAAGCTCCTCATACAATTAATTTTAGCCTTGCAATTTACTCAAAAATCATCTTATTCTCTTCCGATTTGGTTAATCTTTAACGCACCTAACAGACATCCCAGAATCATGAGGAATTGACGAGCTGTCTAGCCAATTTGGATTCACGTTTGTTGTATATCGATTCCATGATTCATTTTCAGTCGAAGACGTCGATGTTCTCCAATATCCTCCAAAACCAGACATTGCAAAATTGTTATTATTGTGTCTGAAACCTGAAGCAATTAGTGTTAAACCACTTTCATTGTTTCCATTGTTCCAATCTTCCGATCTTAAATATTCACCAGCAACCCATTCACCACCATAAATATCAAGGATATAATTCCAATCTTCAAGTGAGGACACATGCCATCCACTAGGGCAAGTTTCTTCAAGTAATATTGCAGGATAATTATATAAAACACCATATTCATTATACGCGAATGTTTCTTGAGCTTCTTGGATAGTTTCACCGGCAAAATTATATACGTAAAATTTAGGATCAACTATACTGTTGTCATCTGGCAAATTTATTTGAGGGAGATATTTTAAATTTTCTTGAAACCAACATTTTTCGCCAATCTGAACAGTTTGATAATAGTAGTTATAATGATTAAGACTGTCACCGCATGAATTGAAGACACTCTCTTCTTCTGAACATTGGCCAAATTCAACCAAAAGTCCAAGCATATCCTCTATATTAACACAACCGTCATTATTTCCGTCAAAGTCAAGCTCCTGCCCAACGATACTCACACAAACAAAACAATATATAGCAGTAAATAAAAGTCTATGCATAACATGAGATTAAGACCATTAAGTTACTCATAGCCTAGGCATATCTTCAAGTCTAAGACTCGGAATCTTTAGATTTTTTCTTTAATTCATCAACAGCAATAAGACTACTTTGTATTTGCATTTGTAGGTCTCCTACATTATCAGGAGAGTAAGGCATAAAAATCGTACTTGAGTTGTTTTCCGCAAGTTTTGAGATAGTTTCGTAATGTTGAGTCATAAAAAGCATATTCATAACATCTTGAGATGTGACGTGCTCCTCCATGGCCAGCTTAACTTCTTCTACAGATTCTTTTAATCCATTCGCAATAGCTATTCTTTGTTTTGCGATTCCTTCTCCTGCTAAGCGTTTGCTCTCTGCATCAGCCTCAGCTGCTGCAACAACTCTAATCTTTTCTGCACCTGCTTCTTCTCTTGCAGCTTCTTTCATCCGTTTTGCAGCATTAATCTCATTCATTGAGTGTTTTACTTTCGCGTCAGGATCAATGTCTGTTACTAATGCCTTAATAAAATCAAATCCAAATTGTCGCATAGTATCAGACAACTCGTTTTTAATAGCAAAAGCAATTTTTTCCTTCTCTGCAAAAACATCATCAAGTTCCATTAAGGGAACTTCTGAACGAATAGAATCAAAAACATACGATTGAATTTGCTGTTCTGCATTATTTAATTGATAAAACGAATCTTTTATTCCTTCTAAATTATCAATTACATAAAACTGCACAGAAACTACAATCTTAACAAATACATCATCTTTAGTTTTTGTTTCAACTTCAACAGGTAATTCTCTTACGCGCAGGTTAACTCGACCTGCAATTGAGTCTAGAATAGGTATTTTAAAATTAAGTCCCGCTTTTGAGACTTTGTTGAACTTTCCTAATCGTTCAATAATAAAAGCATTTTTTTGTTTAACCATAAAAAGTGTTCCTTTTAAAACTAAAAGAATTAATGCTATAATAAATATTGTTTGGAAAAAATTAATTCCCTGTATTAAATCTATGTCCGTCATTTTGTTTTTGGATTAAAGTTAATTATTGAATCGGGATTTCTTCAAGTTTAAGACTCAGTATTGCTTCGTAATAAGTAACAGCAAGAGTAGGAGAGGGACTGACACTTTCTTAATAGGATTCTTAGAGCAAAGTGGATAGCTTACTCAACAATAAAATTCTTCTCTACTGAACCATCATCATATATGTGGAAGAGGATTTGGTTAGTGGTGTGATTGACTTTTCTTCCTAATAAATTAACTGTGTTAACTATAGAGTTTTCTTTTTGAAAATCTAGGATCGAATTTACTGAGTTACATTGATAAATTGTTTTTAACACATCAGTATAACGAGTCGCAACTATTTCGGCACCCGTAGAATTGTAGTGGACGTCATCTGCAAGATATGAATCTTGCCATTCATAGCTCATATCAACGGCAATAACATTACTCGTTATCGTTGTTTGATTATCAGCTAATTGTTCAATACCAATATTTAGTGTTTGTAATGCTTGTGTTAAATCTGTTGTCATCATACTATTTAGACCTGGAGCAATTTGTTCAATTAGAATTAAAACTTGCGGGTTATCAGATTGTAGTAATTCTATTATTGAACTAATATTTTCAATTGCATCAGGAATACTACTACTACCTTCATTTAAAGCATCATTTCCTCCTATGCAAATAAGAACAATATCTACTATTCCAATATCAGATAAAACATAAGGTAATTCTGACAAGACATCATAAGTTGTCTGACCGCCTATCCCTTGATGGTTTGGATCAAAAATATTATTTTGATAGGATGGGTATAAAATCGGATCACTTTCAGTTCCCACTAAATCAAAATTCCAATCACAATCAATTAAGTCTTTCCACAATTCATATCTATAGCTATCATACGTTTCGCTGCCTTGAACTCTTGAATCACCAAGACATAAAATTTTGCTTCCTGAAGGGAAGGGTGTTTGTCCAAACACACTCACGCTAATAAAACAAACTAAAGCAGCAATAAAAAGTCTATGCATAACATTAGATTAATGTTTTGTAAGTTACTCATAGCCTTGGCATTTCTTCAAGTTTAAAAGCAGTTATCTCTAACCGCATAAATATCCTATTGTAAAGCAAGAGTAGGATAGGGGTGGATCGCTTCTTAAAAGGATTCTTAGAGCAAATGGATTACTTACTCTATTACTACTTGGCTTCTTAAGACTTTATCAGAAGTAGATATCTCTAGCGTATATAATCCTTGAGCAAAAGCAGCAACATCAATTATTATAGTTGAATTTGACTCCATATCAATGACAAGTTTGCTTGATGGATCAAAGAGCTTAATAGTTGTAGGCAAACCATTTAAATCACCTAAATCAACTGTAAGGTTGTTTGATGCTGGATTAGGAAATACACGAAAAGACAAATCTCCTTCCTGTTTTGGTATTTTGGAAATAACATCGTTCATACAATTTCCTGGCATGTTTACATCTAGCCATTCTATTCTCTCTTGAATCCAGTTTTTCATATATTCTACTTCTTCTTCATGGCTATCTAAGGGAAGAGGATATGGCTCAATCCAAATATTTTCTCCTTGAAAATCCCATCGAATAAAGTTTCTTGTAATTGCTTCACCGACATATGTATTCATTTCATCAATACGATGAAAAAGTGAATCAATGTGTAAAGGACCCTGTCTGAGTGTACTCCATCTGCACGATAAATGATTAGTGAAAACAGTATCTGACATCATAGATTGCCAAAACATTGGCATTGATTGTAAATCTTCACACCATTCTTGTTCTTGTAAATAGGTCCAGCCTGTAGGATCATAATTTGAACAAACGGCTGACATCCCATATGTTTGATCAAAATCCCAAATAGGACCTGCATGTAATCTCTCATCTGAATCTATTCGATCCTTGTGCATATAAGTACTCAATTTATAGCCATCAGAATTTTTTGATAATTCATTAATAATTAAAAAATCAGTAAAACTTGTAACATTTATTAATTCTGTGTACCTAGTCCCATTAGAAAAGAAATCATTTGAGAATACAGCATTCTCAAAATCATCCATCCATTCTTTTATGTAATCTTTTTGATTTTGTTGGATATCATCAGCTTTAGGATAATAGTACTGATATTTCATTAGCTCTCCTCCTTGTGATTCATAATTAGAAGTAAAATACTCATAATCATCAATATCCCATGTCCAATCAACTCTTAGGATATAACCTCCTGTTACAGCACGGCCTTCAATATCATTGATATCAAGTTTAGCGATATCAACTCGATTATTATCTCTTTTGATTTTTTCAGTTAAAATATAGAGACCACGATATTCATTATTCATTACCAATTCAACAAATCGATAGTTGGATGCATAATGTCCCATCTCACGAGCTAGATCAAAACTTAATGGAATACGAAACTGTGTTTTGTCTATAACCATTGCATGTAAAATCCAATCTTCTTCTTCTCCCATCCCCAAAATAGGTAAAGATTGATCCGCCATATTATTATCCCACAATTCTATAGTATAAGTCTTTTTTTCAAACATTTGCGTCGAATTGCCTCTTGTCTCTATACCAATATTACCTGAATATTCGTTATGAGGATCGTCAAGGTGATTTATCTCTCCGTCACCATTGTTTATAATACCCATTACAGCTAGAACTCTTGGTTCATCAGGGATAAAGTCAATCTCGTTCTCATATTCAATCACCACAATTGGTAAATGACTTTCAATAAATTCTTGACCTTGTAAGTGGAAAGTAACACTAATCAAACAGGCTAAAAAAGCAAAAAAAAGTCTTTGCATAATAATGGTTTTAATACCTGTAAGTTACTCTTATCATCGGCATATTTTAAAGTTTAAGACTAGGTATCTTTAACCCACGTAAATAAACTAACGTAACAGCAAGAGTGCGATGTGGGTTGATAGCTTCTTAAAAGGATTCTTAGATCAAAGGATAGCTTACTCAACAATAAACTTCTTCTCTACTGAACCGTCATCATAGAGGTAGAAGAGAATTTGGTTAGCAGTGTGATTGACTTCTCTACCAAATGAATCTACTTTTTTTAATAAGGTTTTTTTCTCTGACGTGACTCCATAAGAAGTGGTTATAGAATTTTCTGTGTCACAATAAGAATTAAAAAAATCCCACAGAATCTCAGAAGAGTTTTGCCCCATAAATGTTGATGAGCCAAACCATATATGTCCACCACCATTAACTCTATAGTGATGAAATTCAGAATTATCAGCGGCCAGGTATTTCCTAATAAAATCAACAGAACTATTATTGTAGTTAAGTTCAAGCATTGTTTGTGTTGTGCCCATGATATCTTCCCAAAGATTCATGACACTTTCAGCACCTTCTGAACCCCAAAAAGGGAAACCGACACCGTTATAATAATTTACTGTTCCATCACTTGTTCCATGAATTTGAATAATAGGAGTAGATTGTGTTGGGCTACAATATTCATAATCATAATCACTCATTAATCCTCCAACTGAGCCTACAGCTTTAAAATGTTCATATTCATGACAAGCTAATGATAAGCTCATAAATCCACCATTTGAAAATCCACAGGAAAAAACGCAACCTGAACTTAATTGATATGTTGATTGAATATGACTAGAAAGGCTAACTAAGAAGCCGTGGTCGTCTGTCCCTTCAGGTATTCCTGGTACTTCTCCTGTGTATAAATTAGCATTCCAATGAGGAGAGCCAAATAAATCAGTAGTTCCATTGGGGTAGCAAATCATCACATTATTACTCGTTGATATTTCTTGCCATCCTAAATATGTCATTTGCTGTGCATTGCCTCCGTAGCCATGTAAAACAAAAACTAAAGGTGTTTGAGCGTCTAAGGTTTCTGGTATAGTTAAAAGATAATTTCTTGTTAATCCGTTGTGTTCAAACGTAAAACTCTCTTGAGAATGAATACAGAAAGACAACAAAAAAGCGATAAGAGATAATAAATGTCTCATAATAATGGTTTTAACACCTGTAATTTACTCATAGCCTCGGCATATCTTCAAGTCTTAAGCTAGGTATCTCTAAACCAAGTAAATTAAAACTCGTAATTATGAGCGTAAAAAGTAAATTTTTTTGGATTGCTCTTATCGCGAAAATATTGTTAATTAAAACCTTAATACAAACCATCTATTTCCGCACTTAGGACATTTTGTTAAAAATGAAACATATTCATGCCACCTAGATCTTCTCCAACTATGACTGCACTTCAGACACTTCATACCCTCAAATATCTTAAACTCTTGCCTATTCTTTTTACTTACCCTTTGTCCTTTTTTTTAAAATGATCATCTTTATTAGATTTGACATCTAAATATGTAAAATTTACTAGAATATGTTTACAAGATCTTCATGTATTCCATGCCAAGGAGGAGTGCCTCCTCTTACACTATCTGAAATTCAAAATTTTTTAGAATTAATTCATAAAAGGTGGTCAGTCGAAGAGGGGAAAAAATTAATTAGAGATTTTCAATTTGAGAACTTTAAGTCGGCACTTAAGTTCACTAACTCTGTCGCAGATCTTGCAGAAAATGAGGGTCATCACCCTTACATACATATAAATTTTAAAACTATAAGAATTATCTTATTCACGCACAAAATTGATGGTTTACATGAGAATGATTTTTTAATGGCTAAGAAAATTGATGATTTATTTGATTATTCCCAACCCACTTAGATAACCTGACGTAACAGAAAGTGTAGAATACCCCAAAGCTTTCTTTAGGATAGACAGATTATTTGTTCTCTTGTAGATTGATGTAGCACTAATAATACTGAATGAATATAAGGAGTTTGAAGCTCTTTCAATACGTTATACTGAGCTTTGTATATGCTCCATAGAGTCTTAAGTAATTCTTATTAAAATTCTTTATTTCTTTTCCCTGTTTATGAGTGTGTTTATGATTATAGCTCCAATAATTAGTGATGCTCCAAAATAGAATTCCACGCCCATAACTTCTTCTTCACCAAAGAACATAACTGCTAAAATGATGGCATATATTGGCTCAAGGTTGATTGCTATTGCTGTTGTGAAAGGTGTTAGAACCTTCATAACAGAGGTGCTTACAATAAAAGCAAATGATGTTGCTACTACAGATAAAATACTAATCCAAATCCAATCAGCTACCGATAAGATGAATAATTCTTGATTAAACCCGCCAGTGCAAACGAGTATGATCGAGGTGCCAATGCTTGCAGAGATAAGCTCAACCATAGTAATATTACTTGCATCATAGGTTTTGACTAGGACGCCATTAAATGTTGCGAATAAACCTGCTAAAAATGCAGAGGCTAAGCCCAAAACCATTCCCGTGTGATGCTGAGTGCTGATATTAAAAATTGTGCTCACTCCGGCTATTACTATAGCTGATACAAGTAGTTCTCGCCAATCTAGTTTTCTTTTAAATGCAACGGGTTCGATGAGACCAACAAACATTGGTGTTGTTGCAACCATGACCAATGCGACACTGACTGTGCTTGCTTTGATTGAAGCAAAAAATAGTATCCAATGCGCTGCCACTAATAGTCCTACTCCTGCCATCTTTATTGTGGTTGAGCGGGACTTCTTAGTTATCTTTTTTCTTAATGCTAGCCATATTAGGATGACCAAACCACCAATTGTTGTGCGCCAGAATACTAATGGAGTTGCATCAATTGATATCAACTTTCCAAGGATTCCTGTAAATCCAAATATTGCAACTACTGAATGCAGTAGGATGTGGCACTTTATAGTTTCGTTCATAAACTCCTCTCGTACGCGAGTAAATCACTCAATTTAACTCTTCTGTGTCTTCCGACTTTTACATGTGCAATTATGCCACTTTCGAGAAGTTTAACAACGTAAGGTCTGCTTACATTTAGTCTATCTGCTACTTGTTGGGTTGTTAGTGTCCCTCCACTTCCTTGTGCTATATTTTCAAGCGTTCTAATTAAACTATTGAATGATTCCCTAGGGATAGAAATGGAAATAGCTTCTTCTTCGATTGTTATGTTGAGTACACCATTCTTTTTTTCTTTCAATAGAGCAGGGCAGTAGAGACTTAAAAACTTCAAGGACTCTGTTGCAAGAGCACGTTCTCTATTTCTTGGATTTCTAGCCATTTTTTTTGGTTTTGCCTAATAAAATAAACAAAATATTCGAAATAAACAAAATAAACAAAATATTATTTTGTGATTCCGTTTACAAAATTGGCAATTATTTGAATGCTATCTACTATGGCAGATCCGTTAAATCCATCAATGTCTTTTGTAGTGATTAATTCGTTGTATTCTTCAAGCATTACTGATGATACGGGCATATATGACCAATGCCATTTTTCTTCCTCATACCCTGTTCGGCCATTTGATTTTGACGTATAAACTTGTGCAAATCCTAATTCGCCACCACATCTTTCTAGAAAATCGTAAACATTGTTACCCTCTTTAGTTTCAAAATAGGAATTTTCTAAAGCGTTTAAGTCCAAATCAGTACCCCAATGATGACGTGAGGTGCCTGGCATTGAGCTGTATTTTAAAATATCTCTAGCCTTTTCAAAATCCTGCCAACCCATGTATTGTGAACGTTCCCATTTCTTATCCCAAATTGATTTTTGATGATGAAAAGGACGAGTTGCAGAAATGACAACTAGTTTTATGTTTTCGTCCTCTGCATTTTTATACAATTCTAAAAATGCGTCAAGAACTTCAATTCTAAGATACATACCCGAACGTATGCAGCATTTCGAAGGAATCTCAGAGAAATTAGGATCTGAGGCCGGATTGATTTTTCCAAGTAATTCGTCTTTTGTATAAGAATTATTATTTCTAATTAAAGAACTAAAACTAATTAGTAGTATAGAAAAAAGACACAGCATCACGAGAGTCATTCTCGGATATTGTTCCTTTTTAAAAGTCATTTTTAGTGATCCCCTTTAGCAGCTAAGTATCTCTCAGCGTCAAGAGCTGCCATGCAACCTGACCCAGCAGCAGTCACAGCTTGTTTGTAGATTTTATCAGCACAATCACCGCTCCAGAAAACACCTTCTATGTTAGTGAGAGAAGTTCCTGGGTGTGTTTGGACTATGTAGCCTTGATCATCAAGTTCAAGGAAGTCTTTGAAAATCAGAGTATTAGGTGTGTGACCAATTGCAACAAAGAAGCCAGTTGCAATCAAATCAGTTTCATCTCCAGTTATATTGTTTTTAACCTTTACGGCTTCTACTGCTTCATCACCAATTACTTCAACTGTTTCAGTATTGTAAAGAATTTCAATATTATCGATCCCTTTAACCCTATACTGCATAGCTTTAGAAGCTCTCATTTCGTCACGACGTACAAGCATGGTAACCTTATTACAAAGTTTAGCTAGATATGAAGCTTCTTCACAGGCTGAATCACCTGCGCCAACAATTACTACGTCTTGGCCTCTGTAGAAAAATCCATCGCAAACGGCACATGCACTAACACCTCCACCAATGTCTCTAAGGCGAATTTCACTTTCTAATCCAAGCCACTTTGCAGAAGCACCTGTAGAAATGATTACAGTTTTAGCATGAATTTCTGAGGCAGAATCCCCTTCACCAACCCAAACCTTATGTATGTCGCCAGAAAAGTCAACCTTAGTAACCCAACCTGACCTAACATCAGTGTCAAATCTCTTAGCTTGATTTTCAAGATCCATCATCATTTGAGGGCCATTTATTCCCTCAGGATAGCCTGGGAAGTTGTCTACATCAGTAGTTTCCATAAGCTGACCACCAGGCTGTGCGCCTTGGTATAGCACTGGTTTCATGTCTGCACGAGCAGCATAGATTGCTGCAGTAAACCCTGCCGGGCCTGAACCTATAATTAGGCAATTCACTAATTCAGGTGAACTCATAATTCGTTGATTTCTTTTTCTTTTTTATTAGAATTCAAAGTTAAAATATCTCACCTACGGTTTAAGTCTATTGACAAGAATTTATCCCATAATGGATCCTCTTGTGGAGGAGCAATAATTGTCATAGTTTCTTTCTTAACTGGATGAACAAAATCTATCCTTCGAGCATGTAAATGGATTGATGCATTATCGTTTGTTCTTCGGGCTCCATACTTTACATCACCTTTAATAGGTGAGCCTAACCAAGACAGGGTAACACGAATCTGATGATGTCTCCCAGATTTTGGCATAATCTCTACAAATGAGTAGTGATCTCCCTCTCCAACCTTTTTGTAAATGAGGTCAGCCTCCTTCCTTTCTTTACCTGGATTGATGTATGCATAACTTTTATTTTGCTTCGAATTTTTTTTTAGGTAGTTCAAAACGTGTCCTTCTGCTGGATCGATATCAGGTTTAACTACTGCCCAATATGTTTTTTGGACTTCTCTATGTCTAAACATTGTAGTTAATCTTGACAGTGCCTTTGAAGTTTTGGCATACAGAATGACACCGCTCACTGGTCTATCGAGTCTATGAACTGTTCCGATAAAGGCTTTGCCAGGCTTGTTGTATTTTTTTGTTAAGTATTCGGCTACCACCTCGCATAGACTTTTATCGCCTTTGCCATCTCCTTGCACAATATCACTGCTTCTTTTATTTACAGCAATAATGTGATTATCCTCGTAAAGAACTTGTAGGTTAGAAGCCGTACTCATTACGATTGGCTTCTTTGGTTGCCTCAGAAACTTTTTAGATGCATCTGAAGCCTTCACCTTAATATTGCTCGTCTTTTGATGGGAAATCTGAAGCTCTTACGTCTTGAACGTAATTCTTAATCGCACCTAGCATCTGCTCACCTAGGTTTGAATACCTTCTTAAAAATCTAGGTGAAAATTCTTGTGTAATTCCTAGCATGTCGTGAAGAACAAGGACTTGTCCATTGCAATCTGCTCCTGCGCCAATTCCTATTGTTGGACAATCCATTGATGAAGTCACTTCTGCAGCTAATTGTGCTGGAATCTTCTCAAAAACAACTGAAAAACATCCTATATCACTTAACATTTTAGCATCCTCTCTTAATACTTGAGCTTCTACTTCTTCCTTTGCTCTTACTGTGTATGTTCCAAATTTATATATTGACTGTGGAGTCAATCCCAAATGACCCATAACAGGAATTCCTGCAGAGAGAATTCTTTCAATAGATTCTCGAATTTCACGCCCACCTTCGAGTTTCACAGCATGAGCACCACTTTCCTTCATAATGCGAATAGCACTATTAAGAGCTTCTTTGGAATTACCTTGATATGTTCCGAATGGTAGATCCACTACTACCAATGCTCTTTTAGCAGCACGAACTACTGCCTGTGCATGGTATATCATTTGGTTTAAAGTAATGGGCAGAGTAGTCTCGTGGCCTGCCATCACATTCGAAGCACTATCGCCAACAAGAATGATATCTATACCAGCCTGATCAACGATTTTGGCCATCGTGTAATCATATGCAGTCAACATAGAAATCTTCTCTCCGTTTTGCTTCATTTCGTATACCACTTGAGTAGTAATACGCTTAGCATCTTTGTGTACACTCATGCCTGCAAAGTTACTTATTATACTAACGTGATAAATGACACATTATCAACAGACCTTCCTTTTAAATCATTCCACACTTCATGCAAAGATGCAAACCATTCAAGAAATGATATTCCAATTGAAAAAATTGCTAGCCAAAAAATAATTGCTATCATTCTTCATTTGCTTTATCAGCTAAGTTGCTATCCTGCTTTTTCACCTCTCTAAAGTCTGTCTTAATCTTATTTCCAGTGTCCAAAATCTCTCTTTGGATTTCGTCGGTAGCGCTTCTGAAATGTCTAACGCCTTCGCCTAAAGTTTTAGCAAGTGACGGTATACCTTTGGCCCCAAAGAACAAGAGGTATATCACAAAGACAAAAACAATTTCAGTCGCTCCCATTCTTCTAACTTTCAGAGATTCACGCAAAAGTACTAAATTAAAAAAAGCCCCACTCAATAAGTGGAGCCCTTTTCAATGAGTCATTTTTTCTAGCCTGGGTAAATAGTACCCCAAGTAGTCAAGAAATCAAGTAAGTCGTTAGCCTGAATCAATCCGTTATTGTCGAAGTCAGGACAAGTTTGGTACTTACATGTTCCATCATCAACATTCGAAATTGAGTTATAGTTAACAGCGTTTTCATCTGTACATCCGGGGAATACACAGAATCCTGCATCACTTTCTGCTGCTGGATCATAGTTCAGCGCGGCTTCATACATACACCCTTCGTTAACATAACAGTCTGCTGAAGGATCTCCTTCTGCGAATCCTGCTCCTTCAAGTAGCACTTCTTCTTCATATGGTGTTATATCACACGCATCCTGAGCCCATTCTTGACCATTAAAGTCAGGTGCTGATGAAGAGTAAATAACTAAGAATTGTAGAAGATCATCAGACTGTACAACACCATCACCAGTAAAGTCAGCGTTCAATGGCGAGTTTGTACATATAGCATCACCTTGTGTTGTGGCAAAATGATTATAATTAGCATACAATGGGTCTGTACATCCTTCATATAGACAACTACCATCATCGAATAAAGCATTCTCATCGTAGTTCACTGCATTATCATAAGTACAGCCCGAACAACCTTCGAATACACAAGAGCTATCATTTTCAGTTACATCAGTGTCATAGTTGCAAGCACATAGGTCATCACAACCATGCACCTCTTCCTCGTCACATACACCATCGCCATCGCTGTCATTGATGCAAGAGCCATTACAGTTGTAGATGCTAATGTCAACAAAACTACATGAGCCATCATCCTCGGTTGCATCTGCATCGTAGTTGCAAGCTTCAGAATCAGTGCAACCATATTCTTCAAACTCATCACAAACTCCATCTGCATCTGCATCATTCAAGCACACGCCTTCACAATTATATCCTGGATTTTCGTAGATGCAAGTTCCTGAGTAAATAGCATCAGCGTCGTAGTTACATGCATTTGGCTCCATACAACCGGTACAACTTTCTATTTCACAAGTACCATCTTCTACGTTAGCCTCTGGATTATAGTTACAATATCCTATCTCCATACAACCAAATATGCTAGCGATACATGTTCCATCATCTTCAGTTGCATCTGCATCGTAGTTTATAGCTGTTTCATCTGTGCAACCATCTACTTCATCATCGTCGCATACACCATCCCCGTCAGCATCTTCTAAACAGTTGCCTGCACAGTCTAAACCTTCTTCAGGCCAATCACATTCTCCTTGGTATAAAGCGGTCGGATCATAGTTACAAGCTAAAACAGACAGACATCCAATACAACTTTCAAACTCGCAACTACCATCTTCAATGTTCGCAATCGGGTCGTAGTTACATGCAAGAGGATCTGTACATCCCTCTACATTAAAGATGCAACTTCCATTGTTATCAGTAGCCTCAGGATCGTAATTGTCAGCTAGAGGATTATCACATCCAAGAATTTCATCTCCATCACACACTCCATCACCATCTTCATCTTCTAGACAAACACCATCACAATTATATCCAGGATCTGGAAATTCATCACAAGTTCCTGGGTAGAGTGCGTTTGGATCGAAATCACACGCAAACTCATTCATACATCCCGTACAGCTTTCAAACTCACAGCTTCCATCATCTGCATTTGCTTGAGTGTCATAATTACATGCTCCAATAATTGTACAACCATAGAAAATACATGGTCCATCAATTGTTGCTTCTGGATCATAGTTGTCTGCAGTATCATCCATACATCCTACACAAGAAGTGAAATCTTCACAAGTTCCGGCAATTAAAGCGCTTGGATCGAAGTCGCAAGCAAATGGGTTCATACATCCAATACATGAAATGAAATCACATGTACCATCATTGAAATCTGCTTCTGGATCATAATTACACGCTGTTGTTGTAGTACAACCACCTTGTGCACATAGCTCACCATCTTCATCAAAGTATTCACATGGCTCGTCTTCACCGAAGTTACATGCTAAAGGATCTGCACAAGGACCACCAATTGGCATACCAAATAGACATGAGAAGTCACAAGATCCATCGTAGTAATCTGCTTCAGGGTTATAGTTACATGCAAATGGTAATGTACATCCACCAACTAACTCATATAAACAAGTGCCATTTTCCTCAGTTGCTTCTGGGTTATAATTTGTAGCTTCTGAGTCAGTACAACCATATACCTCGAATGGATCACAAATACCGTCCCCATCAGTATCATTGATACAATTTCCATCACAATCTAGGTATTGGTTTTCTGCATACAAACAAAGAACATTATTAGAAAGAATTGCATCTGAATCATAGTTACATGCCTCCGGGTCAGTACAACCAACACATGATGAAAAATCACATGATGCTACATCTAAGTAATCAGAATTGGGATCATAGTTACATGCAAATGGTATAGTACAACCACCTTCTAAACATGAGCCATCATCTTCAGTTGCATCTGGGTTATATCCAGGATTAGATGGGTCAGTACAACCGTAGATTTCAAATTCACAACATATACCATCTCCATCTTCGTCACATAAACAGTCTCCATTACAATCATATCCATCCTCAGCGTATTCACAAGTGTTGTTGTTAATAGTTGCATCTAGATCGTAGTTACACGCATTTGGGTCAGTACAACCTTGACAACTTGTAAAGTCACACATTGCAATTATTGTGTAATCAGCATTTGGATCGTAGTTACATGCAAATGGTAATCCACAACCTCCTACAATACAGCTTCCATCATCTTCAGTAGCAGCTGGGTTATAGCTTGGGTTGTTTGGATCTGTACAACCATAAATTTCAAATTCACAACATATACCATCTCCATCTTCGTCACATAAACAGTCTCCATTACAATCATATCCAACTTGTGGAAGTAAACAAGATCCATCTTCAAGAGTAGCATCTGGTTCATAGTTACATGCAAGAGGATCTGTACAGCCCTGACATGTTGTAAAGTCACAAGCTCCTGGTAATTGGTAATCAGCTTCTGGATCGTAGTTACAAGCGAAAGAGAACACACAACCACCAACTAAACAAGAACCATCTTCCTCAGTTGCATTTGGATTATATCCAGGGTTTGTTGGATCAGTACATCCCAACACCTCATATTCATCACAGACTCCATCTCCATCTGTGTCCTCGAGACAGTTGCCCTCACAATCATATCCATCTTCTGCGAAATAACATGATCCGTCGTTTTGAGTTGCCTCAGGATTGTAGTTACAAGCCCCCTCAATATCACAACCGAAGACTTCATCGATGTCACAAATTCCATCATTGTCTGAGTCGGCCACACAGTCGCCTCCACAAATTCCTAATGCATCTAGAACATTTCCATCACAGTCACAATCACCCTCAGCAACACTTCCGTTTACTGTTATTATTTGAGTTTCCATAGTAGTATTGCCACATTCGTCAATTGCAGTATACTCTCTGTGTATCCAATATCCTCCATCAATATCTGGATTTATTATTGTGTCAATTAAAGACAGTTCAAATTCAACTATTTCACTACAAGCATCACCCGCTGTTGGTTCGTCGTAGTATAATTCTAACTCACAATCAACTTCATAATCTTCTGGCATTGTAATAATTGGGCCAGTTGTATCTACGATGTTTATTGTTTGAGTAGCAGTAGTAGCGTTACCACAGTCGTCAGTAGCTGTGAACGTACGTGTGATGACGTAGTCGCCAGCACATGAACCGGCAGTAGTTGCCTCGTCAACAGTAATCACTACCTCACCACAGTTGTCTGTAGCTAAAGCCATATCCATTGGATGCTCGTCACTGCACTCTGCAGTGTAATCAGATGGGACAAATGTGAACTCCGGTGCTGTAGTATCTACAATAGTAATCGTCTGAGTAGCAGTAGTAGCGTTACCACAGTCGTCAGTAGCTGTGAACGTACGTGT
>PBMY01000029.1 GCA_002722795.1 Crocinitomicaceae bacterium | reverse complement strand
CCGTAAACACTAAACAAAAATCCCCTCCTAGAAGGAAGGGACATTGTAGCGAGAGAGAGACTTGAACTCTCGACCTCAGGATTATGAATCCTGCGCTCTAACCGGCTGAGCTACCTCGCCAAGCGGCGGCAAAGATAATCCTCACAACTCATAAACCAAGCCTATTCACATTGAAACCCAAATAAAGTAAGGAATTCTAATAGATCTTGTGTTGTAACTGATAGATCTCCATTAAAATCTCCAGGGCATTCATCTAAATCTACACCATCAATAATACCTTGTTCGTATCCAGCGTTGAATGCTATTTCGTAATTACAATCTTCAAACTGACAGCTTCCATCATCTATAGTTGATGATGCATTATAGTTAGATGCTGAATCATAAGTACATCCTAGCACATCATCTACCAAATTCTCTTGTTGAAGTATGAAATCGCTAACAATTGGCAAATGATCAGATGTGTTGAATGTATCGTAGAACTCAAGTCCATAGAGAGATAATATATCATTACTTAGCTCCTCAGTATCAAGAGTAAATGATTTTTCTAGCGACATAACACTATTTGAATAGAATATGAAATCAAGACGACCTGGCGGATATTCTCCAACAGCAGGATTAAATGTATTCGTCCTCCAAGTATGAGCAGAAATATGAGTTGTAATTCTACAAACTGCATCACTTAAAGATGAGCCGTCCCAATCTGGTGAACCACCTAGACCAAATTCTTCAACGTCAGAAATCACACCATCTACAATTGTGTGATACTGCTCGTTATACCCAACAAGATTCATATCACCGGCAAAAGTAAAAGGGGTATTTAGTGCTATTTGGCCTACGCCTCCCTCCTCTTGAATGTCTAAAATAAAGTTTATAAAAGAATCGAAATGGAACTGTCTTCCAGCATTATTTCCACAGCAAGGAGGATGTGCATAAAGAGTTAGAAAATCCATCTCATAATCGTCATCTGGTAAGTTGACTAGAGAAGCTCCAATCTTATTAGTGACATTCCATCCCTGAGAAAATGGAAATTTTGAAACCGCCATGACATCTCCATTTTTCATAGCATACCAAGTTGGATATTCAATATAATCTTCGAAATAACCAAGCATTTGAGAATGACTAACCTCACTAACTTCTGAGAATGAAATTATGTCTGGATCTAAAGCATTTATTATTCTAGCAAAGGCTTCTTCATTATCAAATAGATTGTGTTGAAGGTTGTAGGCAAGAAGACGAATATCAACATCCTCTGCTTTTGCAATATCAATGTCTGAATGCTCTAAATAATTCGAATGAAATTCATAAGTGAATGTCGAACCTTGGTTTGGGATAACATCACCTGAAAGGTGCTCTTCAACTAGAATGGTGACTTCATCGTCTAAAAGTTCACGAGAAATCATAATTTCGAATTCGTCTGATGTTATTGTAGGCATACCAATAACACCGAGCTCATAAAGTGACATCATATCGAATTCAGGATAGTTTACGTCATTGTAAATCTGCCTATTTATGAAATCAATTCCGTATTCTGAACCTATTATATTCGACGTGGGATATCCAGTGTTCGAGTCATTATCTGTATCGAGAAAAATTCTCAAACTTGATAGTCCATCCTCATCTACTAAATCTACTTCTGTATCCAACTTAACTCTGATATACAGGTAGTTGTGATCATTTGTGACACTTATCTCTTCTAGTTCTGTACCGTTTGAATCGAAATTAGAATCATTATAGGTTACTATTGAGGCGTCTAATGACCAGTCTTCGAAGAAACCGTCAATTGTGATTTGGCCTTGCACCAAAGGTGAAATAATCAAAAGGTATATAAAGGCAAGTTTCTTCATTCATCAATATTACCAAATCCAAATGGAAATTTGTGCAAATTTGCATCAGTACTGAGAAGAACTATTGCGTTGAATTGTTTCAAAGTCTTATGAAAATCTGATTTGGACTTTATTTCATGCACTTCAAATGGCGTTTTACCAAAGTCAGCTGTTCCAAGGTGTTTGGGTCCATGTACAACTTGGTTATAATACCAAAACTCACCATCATCATAACTGTGTTTTAGAACACCTCTGTTTACAACTCCCCAGGCATAACTATCTCCAATTAATAAAACACGAGGCTTAGAAGTGCTATCATTTACCTCCCAGCTTACTTTATAATAAGTTGTTTCAAGATCAGGAATGTCTTGCCAAAGGTTTAAACCGCTTTCTATGTCTTCGTCAGTTCCCTCCATTTGATCAGACCTGTATACTGAGTCTACTACAAAATTGAGTGGATGTTTATTGTTTGGTAAATATAAATCCAAAGCATCATTTAAGATATTAAATGCCTCTACTTGTGCCCATTCACTCCAATGTATGCCATTTTTGGGAAAAAGATCTTCTAAGGGGTCTAATTGAAATTTAAGGTCAACAAGGTGTAATTTTTCACTTTCATCCACCCTTTGTTTCCACTTTAAATATGTTCGGTCAGCTTTAACTGAGTCGTTTGCAGTGTATTTATCAGGGATGAAATCTATGAAATAACTAGCCTTACCTGGAGCTAATGCTACAAAAATTGGTACCCCAGTAGAATCATATAATTCTTCAAGAAGTGAAATCTTTTCTTCAAATTTAGATTCGTCGAAATTATCTGTTCCCAGAGCCGCTTTTATATAATTTTCTTCAAAGAGATATCCATTCTTTCCAACTAAAACTGATCGTGCGTGGGTTTGATTGAAAATGGTGTAATCGATTTGATTTCTAGTCCTAATCGCCATACCCCTTAGAGTGAAGTTTGTTTTGAGATAATCGTTTAAACTATCAGTGTATGAACCTAAAATAAGAGACTCAAGTTTAAGTTGAGGGAATGGCAGCTCAGTATTTTCACCCTTTAATGGATGAGGTTTTTTAAGCCTAGCGATATCCAAACAAATTGGTAAGGACATAACCATTACGATGATCCAAATCGATATGTTCTTCACGTCATTCATTAGAACCTGAAATAGATGAAGGGGTTAAAATCTGACCCTGCTAAATAACATGTGCTCAAAATCCACAATCCTAGCCCTACAAAAGCCAAAGTAACCGGCTTGTTTGAAGGTAGCTTAAGCCTGTCGTAAAACGCTGTAAAAGTAAAGAATATGCTCGCTAAAAGTACAAGTATTTGCTGAGGGTTTAGGGTGTTGAATAATTGAGCGTAGGCTAAGGTATCTAAGAGGTTTGGGCTAAAAATTAATGAGAGATAATCTATTGCTACTGAGAAGTCTTCTATTGCGAAAAAAACCCATCCAATAACTATAAATGCAAAAGTTATAATTCTCGCTACAAAGGCAGGCATACACCCTAGTGCTTCTTTTAAAAACAATCTATCTAAAATGAGAAAAGTGCCATGATAAAGACCCCAAAGTAAAAAGTTCCAAGACGCGCCATGCCAAATACCACTTACAGCAAAGACAACAACTAAGTTTATGTATAACCTTGTGTTTGAGCCAACCCTATTTCCACCTAAAGGAATGTAAAGATAATCGCGCATCCAAGAACTTAAAGTAATATGCCACCTTCTCCAAAAGTCAGTGATACTAATGGCTCTATATGGTTGTTTGAAGTTTTCAGGGAATTTGAAACCCATCATTGAGCCCAAACCAATGGCCATATCTGAATACCCGGAGAAGTCAAAATAAATTTGGAATGTGTAGCCCAATATTGCCACAAATGCTTGCGGACTTGACCACCCCTCTACTCCTACTTCACTAAGTTGATCTAAAGGAAATATTGAAGCAAGAGTATTTGCAATAAGCACCTTCTTAGCAAGGCCTAGAGCAAATCTGTAAAATCCATTTAGGAAGTCTTCAGACAGAACTGTTCTTGCTCTAAGTTCTTGTTCTACGTCAGTAAACCTAACTATGGGACCTGCTATCATCTGAGGAAAACTCAGTATATAGACCATGTATTCGCTAAGTTTATCAAGTGGTTTAGCTGTTTTCCTATAAACGTCAATAGAGTAAGAAATCGACTGAAAGGAGAAGAATGAAATTCCAATTGGAAGGGCAACTGCAGTCCATTGCAAACCAAGACTTTCCATATACAAATTTTCAACTATGAAGTTGGCATATTTAAAATAGATAAGTATACCTATATTTAGAAGAATTGATACGATAAGCTTCTGCTTCCTTTTATTTCCTTGGGTTTGTGCAAGCGAACCAACTAAATAGTAGTTTAAAACACAGCTTCCAAGAAGAACAGGTAAAAAGGAAAAGGTGCCCCAAGCATAGAAAATTATTGAGGCGCACAGAAGGATGAAATTTTGGAATCGAGGACCTACTAACCTGTATACCACAATGAAAGGAGGCAAAAAGAAAAGCAAGAAGGTTATGCTCGAAAAAACCATTGGCGATAAAAATACTATATCTATGCCCTCAGAAGCTTGAAAATGCGCTTCAAAATAGTATCTTGCAAACTGTCAAAAACTTGACTCAATGGATAAAGAAAAATTCTCAATAGAATTCCCGATAAATAGTAGTAAAGGAGTGCTTTACAACTGCTTTAGTACACCTAGTGGATTAGCTGAATGGTTTTGTGATGATGTGAACATCAAAAAGGACGTTCATACATTCCTCTGGGATGGATCAGAGGAAGAAGCTCGCTTAATAAGCAAGAAGAAGGATGAGTTCGTGAAATTCAAGTGGTTAGAGGCTGAAGAGGATGGTGAAAACACCTACTTTGAATTGCGAATTAAGATTGACGAAATGACTGGCGACAGAGCAATCATCATAACTGATTTTGCTGAAGAAGACGAGGTTGATGACGCAAGAGAGCTGTGGATGGCTCAACTTGACAAGCTAAAAAGAGTACTCGGGGGCTAATACTCATGAACTAAGCTTTTAGAAAAAAGTCTTTTACAAGTTTTAGATATTTTGGTGTAAACATCCTGTTTTCTCCTTGTCCACTTTCAAGTATTATTTCACTTTCAATAATTTCAGGAGGTCTTACTTTTGAAAATCCTGAGATAATTCTGACTGACTCGTGATTAGAAGTAGCCCGTATTTCGATTCTATACACTTGGTAATAGCTATGTTGTGCAGCTGATTGAGTCAAAACTTTTTCTCTTTCTACAGGCCAAATCACAATAAATACACCCTCATCTTTAATCACATTTTCAATTCCTGAGAACAACTCATCTATTTTTAAATAATTCTCATGACGCGCCATGTTTCTAGCCTCGTATGGCGATTTAGAAGTCCCGTCATAAAAAGGTGGATTACTAACTATCAAATCGAACTTATCGATAGTTTTGTTGGAAGAGAAATTTTGAAAGCTATCGTTTATACATTTGAGTCTTTCATAAAATGGGCTATTTGTAAAGTTATATGAAGCCTGTAATGCTGCCCCATTTTCTAATTCAACTGCTGAAACTGAGGAGTTAGGGAATCTTTGGGCTAGCATTAGAGCCACTATTCCTGATCCAGTACCAATATCTAAAATGTGTTTTGGATTTGGGTGGGTAGCTATCGCTCCCAACAATACTGCATCTGTTCCGATTTTCATAGCACACTTATCATCGTGCACTGTGAAGTGTTTAAACTCCATTTTCCGGTTCAAAGACCTTCCCATTAGACCTCTTTACGCTTCATCCAAGTATCGAATTTTGGGAAATCTTCTACTCTGTTATCCGGAACTTCTGTTAATGGTTCAACTTCCTCAGAAATCTCGTACATATTAGAAGGTAGTTGTCTATACAATTCAGTTCCTTCAACTTTGTGATTGTACATTTCATCGCTCACCTCTTTCACTCTACGAGCTGGATTACCAACGATCAAACTTTTTGGCTCAAACACTTTATTTGCAGGAACTAAACTTAGCGCTCCTACAAATGAACCATCCCCTAGAACTACATCGTCCATAACAACTGAATTCATTCCAACAAGCACTTGTTCTCCTAGTTCAGCACCGTGAATTACAGCACCGTGTCCTACATGTGCTCCGTCTTTTAAAACAACAGATTTCCCAGGAAACATATGTAGAGTGCAACTTTCTTGGACATTACATCCATCACCAATAATCACCTTTCCCCAATCGCCTCTTAGTACAGCGCTAGGGCCTATGTAGCAATCTTTGCCAATTGTTACATGACCAATCACAACAGCTGTTGGATGAATGTAAGAAGAAGGATGAATCACTGGAATCATCCCTTTAAATGACATTATCATGCCTGAGTATTTTTAATAACAAGTGCATATCCTTGACCTACACCTATGCAAAGTGTTACTAGTCCAAATTTTCCTCCTGTTCTTCTCAACTGTCTTGCTGCTGCAAGAAGTATTCTAGAACCAGTTACTCCAAGTGGATGACCGAGTGATATGCCTCCTCCATTTGGATTAATTCTCTTGTCGTCATCTGAAAGCCCCCATTCTCTTATACATGCAAGAGCTTGTGCAGAAAATGCTTCGTTAAGTTCAATAACATCCAGATCATCAAAGCTAATCATAGCTCTCTTAAGTGCAAGTTCAGAAGCTTTTACCGGTCCAATTCCCATAATTCTAGGTGAAACTCCAACAACAGCGCTAGAAACAATCTCTGCTAGAGGCTCTAACCCCTGCTCTATAAGTCCTTTTTCATTAGCTAGTAATAATGCTGCTGAACCATCGTTTAAGCCGCTAGAATTTCCAGCAGTTACAGTCCCTTTTTCCCTTCTAAATGCAGGTCTAAGCTTTGCAAGAATTTCAGGAGTTGTACCTGGCTTAATAAACTCATCGTGCTCAAAAATCAAATCGTCTTGCTTTCTTCTAGGTATACTAATTGGAGCAATCTCTTCTGCTAGCCTTCCCTCGTCTCTAGCTGCTGTTGCTAACATATGTGATCTATATGCAAAAGCGTCTTGGTCTTCTCTACTAATCTTATACATATCTACAAGGTTCTCAGCAGTGACTCCCATCCCATCTGTCCCATACACTTCGTGCAATTTTGGATTTACAAAGCGCCATCCAAAACTAGAATCGTGCATCTGACTATCTCGACCAAATGCTTTTGAAACCTTAGATATAACCCAAGGCCCACGAGTCATATTTTCAACACCACCAGTAATAGCAATATTGGCATCACCCATTGCAAGCATTCTTGACGCATTTGCCGCTGCGGCCAAACCTGATGCGCATAATCTATTAATCGTTTCACCAGGGACTGTAAATGGCATCCCTGCTAATAGTAAAGCCATTCTAGCAACGTTCCTATTATCCTCTCCTGCTTGGTTTGCACACCCTAAAATCACATCACCAACAGCAGCTGGGTCAAGACCCGCATTACGCTTTAAAAGCTCTGAAATTGAGTGAGCAGCCAAATCATCGGTTCTCACTGTTGAAAGTGTTCCACCGAAGTTTCCAATGGGAGTTCTAATCCCGTCAACTAAGAATGCATCCATCTTACAAAGATATTATCTTTACGACATGAATATTGCCATCGCCTCCACCTTCAATCCTTACAGAGGAGGTATCGCTACGTTTAACGATAGGCTAGCAAGTTCTCTATCAGCTGCAGGACATAACGTTAGATGCTATAATTGGAGCCGTCAATATCCTTCTATTCTTTTTCCGGGCGAAGCCCAAACCATAAAAGGACAGCCAACACCATCAAATAGAGAAGCTCCTCTAGATTCTATTAATCCAAAAACTTGGAGATCCACTGCAGCTAAGATTCTCAATCATGGAGATGTTGATGTTTTGATACTTCCTTTTTGGCATGCTTCTCTTGCTCCAGCTTTAAGAGGCGTTGCAAAAAGATTGAAAAAACTAAGCCCCAAAACTAGAGTTTTAGCTTTAATGCACAACGCATCATCGCACGATGGATCAAGCGTAGATAAGTGGCTTACCAAAAGATTCCTCAAAAGGGTTGACAACTGTGTAGTATTGAGTCAATCTGTAAAAGAAGGAGTAAATAATCTATTACCATCACTTGAGTGCAAAGTTTTATTCCACCCACTTTACGACCACTACCCTTCTGCAATGAATAAAACTGAAGCTAGAAATGTTTTAGGTATTCCTAAAAATGTAAATCTCGCTTTATTCTTTGGTTTAATTAGACCATATAAAGGACTTGACGTGTTATTGTCATCTATGAAAAATGTAGATGAGAATACACACTTACTTATCGCCGGAGAATGCTATGAAAATTGGAGCAAATACTCAAAAATCATTGAATATACAGGTATTTCATCAAGAATTTATCATATCAATAAGTTTGTAGATGAGGTTGAATTACCAGCTATTTTTGGTGCTTCAGACCTACTCGTTCTTCCATATATAAAGGCATCGCAATCTGGTGTAGTTGCAACAGCAATACACTACAACACTCCGATAATAGCATCTAATATTGGAGACCTTAAAAACTCAATTTCTGAAGGTGTAACTGGCTCACTTGTTGAGCCAAATAATTCTGTACAACTAGCTAGCTCAATTAATAGTTGGACACAATCAAACCACAACAAGGGACAAGTAGAAACTGAATACGACAGAATTAGAACTGAAAAGTCGTGGAGAACCTTTGCTGAAAATCTGTTTAATTGATTTCAATAAGCTGTTGAGTACCGACAATTAAAGGGTTGAACACAAAGGTTTGAACTAAAACAACCTGCCCATCTTCTGTTACTCCATACAAGTGTTCTTCATCCTTCTCATACAAGAATACAGTAGTAGAAACTCCATCAAAATCAGTACAAGTAATTGTATAATTTGGTGTAGTTTGCTTTAATTCTTCCTCTTGTTCAACAGTCAATCTGCTGTTAAAAGACTCAAAGTGCACCTTGTTAAAACGAAGAAAATGATCCTGTATTCGCAGAGTATCAGTATAAACTATTTCAATTCCTGATTTGATATACATATTTAGAATACCAGCTGTATCAGCTCTCAATATATATGTATTCTGCTCTTCTTTAGAATTGACAAACTCAACTGTCTGTAGTGATCTGTTTGGGTAATTGAAAATGCCTGTATATTTCCATTCTTTTTCATTTGTAAAGAATCTAGTGGTTAGGAAGCCAGTAAATCCTTCCATATGTACAATGAAAGGCTCATCTGCTTTTCCCTCACCAGGTATTTCTAAAAGCATATATGTGCCAGTATGACTAGGTGTAGCGGAGCCAACATACCAAATTTTTTCGGGCTTCTCTCGACCTGTATATATTTCAACCTTCTTTGCAGCTCCCGCTAAATTTCTAATAACAGTTTCCCTCATTTGTTCAGGAACAGCGCCTTTCACAGCTGCTCTATTAAAAGTTTTCAAAAGTAAATCTGTAGATGATTTTCTTGCCTTGAACTCGCCGTTTAAAACCCAATATTCATCACCAACTTCCCTTTCTAACAATGTAGAACCATAGTTGTCTGCAATAAAAATCTTTACTATCTCAGAGGTGTCTTCAATTGCAAAATCTGCATATTTATCACTACTGATATTCCCTTCATTTCCATCGAGATACCAAAGCAAACCAGTTCCTGCAGTTACAAAAATTAATAAGAACAATAATCTGAGATTAGATTTTATTTCGCTTTGCATATTTGTTTTGTCTGTATTTCAATAAAATAGTTCCAATCAATATTACAAATATTAACGGAATAGCAATGGCTATACTCTGCCACCCAAGTTTTGATCTAGATATAATGTCTTCATTTAATGATCTCAAAGTAATCGCTCTTGATCTAACTGAAATCATTGAATTTTCATCCAATAAATGATTAACGGCATTTAATAGGAATTCCTTGTTGTCATATACCACATCGCCTGCATATCTATCGTAACCTAATGGGAAAATTTGCCATCCTTGGGGAGTTTCGACTGCTGTGTTTCGGCATATATCACCATCAGAAACTATAATCATTGCTGAAGGCCTTCCCTCAGATCTAAATGCGAAATCAGGATCTACTTGAAGGCGTGGTGGAATTATATCAGTAAAATGAGATTTGAATTTACCCTCAAGCAATACAGCCATAGGGCTATTTGGGGTGTTATGAGTAGTAAAGTATTCAGGTTTTAAATCGACTACTGCACTTGACACTCTAACTGGTGCAAGATGCTTCCTCGCCTTCGCTGAACTATGAAGAAGAATAGTTTTACTGATATCAGGATCATCTCCGACTAAATCAATACTAGATGCAAAATCAAAGTGAATTGGATCTAGGTTGGTAGTTATTGGGTGAGTAAGTGAAGCAGTAGATTGAGGTATTGCTAATGGTGCAAAATACCAGCTGAATAATTGATAATTCCTTTGATTTCCCTGTGGTCCAGCGTCAAATGCAATTGGGGCACATTGTGGGTCTAATATTAAATCTTTGTTTAGTCTAACACCATAATCGAACAGTTGATGGAATAAGCCCAAATCATTAGCAACTGCCATCGTTGTTTGGGCTGATCTTAAAGAATCAAGATCTGTGAGAACTGGGTCGACCATCCATAACACCCTACCTCCTGCCAATAAGAATTGATCGATAATTAATCTATCCTTATCTGAAAAGGCCGAATCTGGTTTAGCGATAATTGCTAGATCAAATTTGGCCACTCTGTACTTCATCCCCTCTAACTTGTCACAAAGTGCATTGAGTTTTCCATCAATCCTAACTCTTGTAACACCGTAATCCTTTTCTAAAGACATTACAAAATCCCCCACCTCGTGCTCAGGTAATTCACCGTGTCCTTCAATGAAAGCGATTTGCTTTCTATCCTTCGAAAGTGCTCTATTTAATGAAGATGCTAGCTGATATTCAATAGAATTAATTGAACCTTGTATCATAGCATCAGTTGGCTGAGGTGTATCACTCATAAAGAATTGGACTGGCACATCCTTTCCATTGCAACTTATTAGGGCTGCAGGCCAAACATTTTGGAATGTCCTTCCTCCTGATGATTCATAGCCTATTCTAGTAAATGAAAGTCCTAGCTCGATTAATCTGTTTTCGTTTTGGCCTACAGTCTGTCTATCCTCAGATTCATAAATATCGACAAATTGAAATCTCAATCTTCCGCCAGAATTTGCTGCAAAATCTTCTAGCTTTTCATTTATAGCAATCTCTAATCTTCTCCAAGAAGCTGGGTAATCTCCACTCAGATAACAAGTAACAACTGCCTCATATTTTGATTCCTGCATACGGTCTAGCAAATTGATAGACCCTTCAGTAAGAGTATGTCTTTTTTCTGCAGTTAAATCAACAGTATACCAAACAATATGTACAGCAAAGAACAGTACTATAGAAGTAGCAACAACAATACTCAGTTTTGTCAATTCCCTTCCTAACCTCCCCCTTTCTACCGCTAAATTGAATCTAGCAATCTGCAGAAATAAAATGTCCACAAATATGAAATAAGCAACATCGCGAGTATCAATTAGACCTCTACTTAAAGACCTGTAGTGAGCCTCAAAGCCAAGATTAGCAAAATAATAATCCCAAGTCCCAAGTAAGGAAAAATCACTTAGAGCTGTAAATCCAATAAAACCAATGGTTGAAAGAACCATTGTAGTTAAGAAAGCAACTAAAGGTTGTTTGGTAGTGGTGCTTGCACAAATACCTATAGCTGCCATACTTGTTGCAAGTAAGAAAAGTCCAAAGTATGACCCCAAAATACCACCCAAATCAAGATTCCATGCTGGATTACCTAATTCTCCAATTACCCATACAAACCCCAATGTAGGAACTAGTGACATCGCAAGAAGCAAAACTGCACCGTAAAATTTAGCCTGAATAATTTGGCCTTCTAAAATTGGATGAGTTAAAAGAAGCTCAAGAGTACCACTTCTTCGCTCCTCTGAGAATGATCTCATAGTGATCGCAGGCACCAAGAATAACAATACCCATGGAGCCAAGGTAAAGAATGAATCCATTGATGCAATTCCACTAGAAAGTATGTTCCAAGGACCCGGGAAAACCCAAAGAAATAGCCCTAACATCAGTAAGAATGCAGAGATGACTACATAGCCTATCAATGAACTAAAAAAGCCCCTTATTTCCTTTAAAATCAACACTCTCATCTCCACCCTAAACTGTTCCAACAACAGAAAACCTAAAAAAGCGCCAATAGGGCCTCCAAGTGCCCAACCTAAAGCTGCTCCAAGCAACCGACGTAATCTGCCATATCTAAAAACTTCTTGCTTCATAAGTCCAAACTTCAGGTTTTGCTGCAAATAGCGCCTTTGTAGCCGGCCAAACTACGCCAAATAATTCCGAATGTCTATATCTATTTAAACTCTCTACATCTCTCCATTTGCTTATGGTTGCTCTTACATATGGATTAGATGCATCAGTAAACAAATCTACACTTAAGCAACCAGGTTGAGAAGAAATAGCATCCTCATATTGCTTATACAACTTGTTAAATGCATCAACATTCTCTTTACTAATCGTTAGCCTAACTATTCTAACTATGTACTCATCTCGCTCTATCATTGAGCAAATTCAATTCTAATTACGTCGTCTAACTTTATCCCAAGCAATCCTGATGCTCCTACATTTCCATTAGAAGGTGAACCTCCATTTACAGCTATTTCTAACAATCCTAAATGATTAAATACAGCAACTGATTCGCCAATTGGTACTTCTGAATATGAATTGTCTATTTTTCTAATGTCTGATCGACTTGATCTCATTACGATTACAAAACTCCTATCTGTCCCAACTTCCTTAAATAACTGTTTATCTATGTCAGTCATGCAGTTTCCATAACCATCTATATAAATTACATGACCAGTTAATACATGGTCTGCATAAACAGGATTGAGAGTATTTTTAGAATTAACCAAACTCGCTGGGCGACCTAGTAATTCGGGAATTCCACCTCTAGCAAGATGAGCCGCTGCTGGAACAAACAATGAACGTTCAGGGAATGTCGGATAATCAAAATCCGCCATCATATTACTCAAATCAAATACAGCATCTGGCTCTTTTCCAAAAATCAAATGGAAGGTTCCAGTATCTGCTCCAATAAAATATTGGTCTTCAATTCTTACAATTCTATGCGGTTTTTCCGGTGTAGATTCAGTTGAAACAGCTATAATATGAATAGTACCCTTAGGAAAATGAACTACGCTAGATCTTAAAATCAATGCTGCATCGTTAGCGCTATGCTTCCTAATATCGTGAGTTAAATCAACAATATTAGCATCTGGAACAGCCGCTAAAAGAGCACCACGAAGTATGCCTGCGTAAAACCTTTCAGGTCCATAATCAGATGTTAGTGTAATTATTGGCACTTTAGTAGGTCGGGGACGTTATTTTTGTCATCCAAATGCATGAGACTTTAATATCGATTGAAGGATTAGATCCAATTGTTTTGTTAGGTAACGAAAATTCAAACCTTCGTACCCTGCAAGATAAGTTCCCAAAATTACGAATTGTAGCCCGTGGAAATGATTTTATCATCAAGGGAGAAAGAGTTGATATAGGAAGGTTTGAGGAAGTAATGAGAATGGTAGTTTGGCATGTTGATCGATACAATTCATTATCAATAGATGACATAGAGAGATTAGTCAAGTCAGACGAGCAAAGCATTATTAAGGAAGCTAAAAAAGATGACGTCCTTGTGCATGGACCAGGTGGTCATAGGATTGTTGCTAGAACACCTAATCAGTATAAATTAGTTGAGGCCATCAAAGAAAATGACATGGTTTTCGCCGTGGGTCCTGCCGGTACCGGAAAGACATACACAGCAGTTGCAATGGCAGTTCGAGCTTTAAAAGACAAAAGGGTAAAGAAAATCATTTTGACTAGGCCTGCTGTTGAGGCTGGAGAAAATTTAGGATTCCTTCCAGGGGATTTAAAAGAAAAACTCGATCCCTATCTACAGCCACTGTACGACGCTCTTACAGATATGCTTCCCTATGAAAAGGTTGCCGAGCACATGGAAAAGGGTGTTATAGAAGTAGCTCCTCTAGCATTTATGAGAGGAAGAACACTTGATAAAGCTTTTGTCATTTTAGACGAAGCCCAAAACTCTTCCATTCCTCAAATGAAAATGTTTTTAACAAGAATGGGTAGAGATGCTAAATTCATTATCACCGGTGACGAAAGTCAGGTAGATTTGCCAAACAAACAGAAAAGCGGCCTTGCTCACGCTCTTAAATCCCTTGAAAAAGTAGAAGGTATTAGTACAATTAGGCTAACAGGAGTTGATGTGATGCGCCATAGATTAGTTAGAACAATTATTTCAGCATTTGAAAAACAAGAAGGTAAATGAGCACACCTACACCTATCACTAAAACTGATTTCAATTTTACAGACCAAACCTCAGCTTACCACGGTAAGGTTAGAGATATGTATGGAATTGGCGACGATTTAATTGTTGCTGTTGTTTCAGACAGAATCAGTGCATTTGATGTTGTAATGCCACGTGGCATTCCATACAAAGGCCAAGTCCTAAACGGTGTTGCTTCAAAGTTCATAGATGAGGTTTCAGACATCGTTCCTACTTGGAAAATTGCTACCCCTGATCCAAGTGTAACAATTGGACACAGAGCTGAACCAATTAGAATTGAAATGGTTATCAGGGGATATCTAACAGGACATGCCTGGAGGACTTATAAAAAAGGGCTTAGAGAGCTTTGTGGTGCAGAACTTCCTGAAGGAATGAAGGAACACGACAGGTTCCCCACCCCTATTATTACTCCTGCAACAAAGGCTGATGAAGGACACGATGAAGACATTTCTCCAAAAGACATTGTTGCTAGAGGCATAGTAAGTCAGGAGCTTTACGACGAATTAGACAGAATTACTCGAGCGCTATTCCAAAGAGGTACAGAGATAGCTGCAGAGCAAGGTTTAATTTTAGTTGATACCAAATATGAATTTGGTCTTAAGGATGGGAAACTAATGTTGATAGACGAAATCCATACCCCTGATAGCTCTCGTTACTTCTATGCAGATGGCTATCAGGAGCGTCAGGATGCAAATGAGCCTCAGAAACAGCTAAGTAAGGAATTTGTTAGAGAGTGGTTGATGAGTAACGATTTTATGGGTCTAGAAGGCCAAACCGTACCTCACATGGACGATGACTTTGTTAACCTAGTTACATCACGTTATGTGGAGT
Source organism: Crocinitomicaceae bacterium (assembly GCA_002722795.1). GTDB lineage: Bacteria > Bacteroidota > Bacteroidia > Flavobacteriales_D > Sanyastnellaceae > UBA974. The sequence goes on along the minus strand of PBMY01000029.1, from coordinate 29,818 downwards.
TATACGAAAAAGTAACAGGATCAAAATTTGAGGGTGATGCGTCAAGCACACCATTAGACAGAATCGAAAAAGCTGTTGAAGAATGGCTCGCAAAAAAGCAGTAGAATCCTGGCGTGATGACGCCCTTGAAGCCGTGAGGACACTAAGGTCTGGCGGTGTAATACTCCATGCATCAGATACAGTTTGGGGACTAGCTTGCGATGCATCAAATCCTGAAGCGATAGCAAAACTTCGTTCATTGAAAGGTCGTGACAAAGGCACTCCTATTTTAGTTCTTGCATCTGATGATGGAATGATTCAAAAACATGTAGAAGATGTTCCGGAAGCTGCTTGGGAGTTATACGATTGTGCAGATAGGCCAACAACCATTGTACTTCCAAAAGGACGCGGGGTTGATGAAAGTCTATTAGGACCTGGCGGTTCACTCGCAGTAAGAAGAATTTCAGAACCTTGGTGTGAATTCGTTATCAGAGGTCTAGGAAAACCAATTGCAAGTTCTAGCGCCAATTTAAGCGGAGTACCTACCCCAAAGTCTTTTAGTGAAATAGACTCAAGTATTACCCTTGGTGTAGATTTCGTAAGTTCACACCGTAAAACTGAAGTTCTCTCCTCTCCTCCTTCATTCATGGTAGCGTTTGATGAAGACTGCAGGTTCAACATTCTTCGTAAATGAACTATAAATCATCATTAGATCATAAGGTCTTTAAAGCAGTCAGTAAAGTATCTGACGCTAATGGTGAACGCGCGTTCGTTATAGGTGGGTTTGTACGCGATTTAATTCTTGGTAGACCCTGTAAGGATATTGATATTGTTACAGAAGGCAGTGGAATAAAATTAGCAAAAGCTGCAGCTAAAGAGTTAGGTGTAAAACAGGTTAGCGTGTTTAAGAATTTTGGCACTGCTATGTTTAAGTGCGGCGACTACGAAGTAGAATTTGTTGGTGCCAGAAAGGAATCATATACAAAGGGAAGTAGAAAACCTATAGTTGAAGACGGAACTCTTGAGGATGACCAAAACAGGCGTGACTTCACAATAAACGCTATGGCTTTAAGCCTTTCAAAAAATGGATTCGGTGATTTAGTTGACCCATTTGATGGCTTAAGGGATTTGGATTTAGGAATAATACGTACTCCACTAGATCCCGACATTACATACAGTGATGATCCTCTAAGAATCATGAGGGCTATTCGATTTGCTACTCAATTAGATTTTACAATCGAAACTGAAAGCTTGAGAGCGATATCTAAGAATGCCAAAAGGCTTGAGATTATCTCAATGGAGAGAATCCACACTGAGCTTAATAAAATCATTCTTGCAGACCTTCCTAGCATTGGATTTAAGCTATTACTAAAGACTGAATTGCTTCATCAGTTTTTCCCTGAAATGGTTGCTCTTAAAGGCGTTGAGAAAAGAAATGGCATTTCACATAAGGACAATTTCTATCACACATTAGAAGTACTTGAGAATGTCTGTAAAAATTCTGACAACCTTTGGCTAAGGTGGGCTGCAATACTCCATGACATTGCTAAGCCGCCTACAAAAAGATTTCATCCAAAGCACGGATGGACCTTCCATGGGCATGAGGATAGAGGCGCTAGAATGATACCAAAAATCTTCAAAAGATTAAAGCTTCCACTTGACTCAAAAATGAAGTATGTACAAAAACTTGTACTTCTTCACCTAAGGCCTATTGCTCTCACTAAGGACATTGTAACAGATAGCGCCATAAGACGACTTCTATATGAAGCTGGTGACGACATTGATGATCTTATGATCTTATGTAGAGCCGATATCACAAGTAAAAACGAGGCAAAAGTGGCCAAATACCTCAAGAATTACGACGTTGTTGTGACCAAACTCAAGGAGGTTGAGGAAAGCGATCAAATAAGAAATTTCCAGCCACCAGTAACTGGTGAAATGATTATGAAGGAGTTTGGCATTCCACCATCAAGGCCTATTGGTGATATCAAAAAGGCCATAAAAGAAGCAATTCTAGAAGGAGATATAAAAAACGACAAGGATGAAGCATTTGAATTAATGCTTAAACTTGGTTCAGAAATGGGTTTAAAAAGGGTTTAACCCTTCCAGCTATCCCTCAGAGTTACAGCTCTATTGAAAACAAGAGCCCCTTCCCTGCTATTCTTAGAATCTGGAGTAAAGTAACCTAGTCTTGTGAACTGGAATGTAGTACCTGCTTGGGCCTCAGCCAGAGATGGCTCCAATTTGCAATTACCGAGAATATCCAATGAGTTTGGATTTAAAAATTCAGTGAAATCTTTATTTTTATGACCATCTGGAGCTTCGTCAGCAAAAAGCCTATCGTACAGTCTTACTTCAGCATCAATTGCATTACTTTGCTCAACCCAGTGAAGCGTGCCTTTGGCCTTGATTCCACTAGTATCAGAGCCAGATTTACTATTCTCAAAGTACTTTACATGAACCTCAGTGACATTTCCATCAGAATCACATATGTGGTTTTCATATTCCACTATGTAAGCACTTTTTAAACGAACAGTTTTGCCTGGTGCCAAACGGAACCATTTCCTATTTGCCTCAACTTTAAAGTCATCAGCTTCCATCCAAAGTTCCTTTGAAAATGGAATTTCACGAGTTCCTGACTCAGGATCCTCTGGATTATTTACTGATGGCAGCCACTCTACTTGACCTTCTGGGTAGTTAGTTATCACAAGCTTAATGGGGTTTAACACAGCCATAACTCTTGGAGCAACTCTGTTTAAATCATCTCTAAGCGCCCATTCTAATAGGCCAACATCTATGATGTTTTCTCTCTTAGCTACACCAACTCTTGAAATGAATTCTTTAATAGATGCTGGTGTATAACCTCTTCTTCTAAGGCCACTGATTGTAGGCATTCTAGGGTCATCCCATCCATCTACAACACCATCCTCAACTAGTCTTAAAAGCTTACGCTTTGACATAACTGTGTAGTTGAGATTTAATCTTGCAAATTCAGTTTGATTAGATGGAAAAATATCAAGATTTTCAATATACCATTCGTACAAGGGTCTATGTACCTCAAACTCTAAAGAGCAAAGACTATGTGTAATTCCTTCAATGCTATCAGATTGTCCATGAGCAAAATCATACATTGGATAAATGCACCAATCGTCACCAGTTCTATGGTGTGTAGCAAACATTATCCTGTACATGATTGGATCCCTCATGTGCATGTTGGGATTTGCCATGTCAATTTTGGCTCTCAATACTCTTGCACCTTCCTCAAATTCTCCAGCCTTCATTCTCTCGAATAAATCCCTGTTTTCTTCAGTAGATCTATCCCTAAATGGGCTGTGAGTTCCAGGTTCAGTTGGAGTGCCCTTTTGCTCTGCTATTTGCTCTGAATTCTGGTCGTCAACATATGCCTTACCAGCGTCTATAAGCTGCAAAGCATATTTATACAATTGGTCAAAGTAATCGCTTGTAAAATACTCACCACCTGTTGGTTTGTATCCTAACCAATATATATCTTCCCTAATTGAATCAACGTACTCAACATCCTCTTTTATGGGGTTAGTATCGTCAAACCTTAGATTAGTCAGACCACCATATTCTTCAGCTAGTCCAAAGCTTATGCAAATTGCCTTTGCATGACCTATGTGAAGATACCCATTGGGCTCAGGTGGAAAGCGAGTATGAACCTTCCCTCCGTGCTTCCCTTCTGCAATATCAGCATCGATTTTTTGCTGAATAAAGTGTCTACTGCTTTCTGACATGGTGCAAAAATACACTCAACCCGTAATTAACGCCTTATCTTTGCATTGTGAATGTTATAAATCAAATAGAAACTCAAGAAGAAATTTCAGTTGACGTAAAACTCACCAAGGATTGGTCTCTAATTGTATACAACGATGACCATAACACCTTTGATCACGTAATTGAAAGGCTTGTTAATGTTTGTGGCCACACCGTTCCTCAAGCCGAACAGTGCGCTGTACTTATTCACTATAAAGGCAAATGCGAGGTTAAAACAGGCGCTTACGAAAAGCTTGAGCCTATGTGCACTTCCCTTCTAGAAGCCGACATTACTGCCGAAATAGAACCTTGATACTAGTTTGAGAAATATAAGTCTCATACTAATAGCTTTCTTATTTCCTTCACCCTTCCTATGCCAAACCTTTCAAGACCAAGCTCCTGACTGGGGTATTGTCCAATACAATTGGGATGGCTTGTTTGGTGCTGGAATTTCAGCAGCTGATTGGAATAGAGACGGGTGGGATGATTTAACTTTTGGCAATACCGAAGGTGCTGTAAGAACTTTTGTGAATGATGGCGAAGGTGGATTCAACATGATCGCCCTTCCACTTGTTCAAGAAGCTGAAACGAAGGCTATCCAATGGGTTGACATTGATGGAGATTATGACATGGATTTTTTCCTAACCAACAGATACGGGAATATGTATGTCCTAGAAAATGTTGGAGACTCTGCTTTTATAGATGTGACCGAATACACTGGTTTACCTACTGATACTATTGAATCAGCCGGAGCATCATGGGGAGACTACGACAATGATGGAGATTTAGACTTGCATATTTGCAGGTATTTCGAGAGCGATGTAGAGACTGATGCCATCTACAAAAACGTACTAATGAGAAATGATGGTGGTTTCTCATTTACTAATGTCAGTTCAGAGTCTCAAATTGATATTTACGTAAGGTTTTCTTTCCAATCAATTTGGTATGATTGGGATGGCGACGGATGGCAGGATTTGTTTGTAATTAATGATAAAAACGGGGCAAACACTCTATTCCACAATCAACAAAATGGTCAATTCACTGAAATATCTTCAAGTGTTGGCGCTGACCTAGTACTTGATGCCATGACTGCATCCCTTGGTGATTTTAACCAAGATGGATTTCAAGACATTTTTATGACTTCAACCGTAATAGGAAATGACGGGATTGGGTCTCAACTATTAGTAGGATCTGAAAATGGCCAATTCCAAGAAGCGTCAGAAGAATTCGGATTGAATTTTCAGAGATACTGCTGGGGTGCAGTTTGGATTGATGTGGACAATGACACTGACTTAGACCTATTTGTAGCTGAAAGTGAGCCACTCAATCCGTTCCAAGAGAATTATTTATATGAGAATCATGGTCCCTTTATTTTAATCCCTCCTTTTTCTAATGAAGAGACCGACTACTATATGGAGCCTTTCAATGAAAATGTTTATGCTTTAGACTTCTTAAATTCAAACTCAGTGGTTTCTGGAGATTTTGACAGAAACGGCTGGGTAGATTTTGTAGTTCACAATACTGGCAATCACAAAGCAAGGGTTTGGATGAACTCAGGATTTAACGACGACCCTTCTAAGTACATTCAAATTGGAGTTCAAGGCATAGTGTCTAACACTATGGGCATTGGAGCTTGGATTGAGGTCTTTGATAACGAAATTACCCAAAGGAGAGTTGTTCATTGTGGCGAAAACTATTTGGGACAAGAGAGCTTTTATGAGCATTTTGGATTAGAGACTTTATATGACCCTTCGCCTTCTGTAGACCAAATCAAAATTGAATGGCCTAGTGGCATCATTGATATTTATACAGATTTTGATTACCAGGATAGGCACCTATTCATTGAGGGAAATTCAGTCTGTGAAAATTTCGACAACTCGCCTATCGACCTTTGTAGTGAAAATGAAAGTGCTGAAATTGTGGCAAACTGGGATGGATCAAGCGTAGTATGGTGGAATGATGAAGGAGATGTCGTAACTGAATCCCAAAGCATTTCATTTAGTTCTGCCGGGGTCTATACCGCAACTGTAATGCACGAAAACACAGAAATTTGCGCTGTAGAGATAGAAGTAACAGGAATTAGTGTTGCTTCAGATTTTGATGGGTCAGGAATAGTAGATGGAAACGACTTTTTACAGTTCTTAATTGGTTTTGGGTGCCAAGGATCTTGCGAAACTGATATCAACGGAGATGGAGAGTCGAACGTTGACGATCTACTGCAAATGTTGGTGGAGTTTGGATCTAGCTGTTAAGCGTTTTTAATAGCCGTAGCCGCTATCGACGGGTCAGCAGCTCTGAATACTGAAGAACCTGCTACAAGAACGTCTGCTCCAGCTTGGACTAGAGCTGATGCGTTTTCTAGGCTTACTCCTCCATCAATCTCGATTAGTAGTGGGTGTCCGGCTTCATCGGCCATTGCGCGGAGGGCTTTCACTTTGTCATAGGTCTTTTCAATAAAAGATTGGCCACCAAATCCTGGGTTTACACTCATAATGCAGACTAGGTCAATTTCGGCAAGAACGTCTTTTAATGACTCTACTGGGGTATGAGGATTTAGCGCAACGCCGGCCTTCATTCTCAAGTCGCGAATTGCGTTCAGTGTTCTGTGAAGGTGTGAACATGCTTCAATATGGACTGTTAGAACATCAGCTCCAAGGTCTTTGAAGGCATGCAGATATCTATCTGGATCAACAATCATAAGATGAACGTCTAGAGGCTTTGTAGCATGCTCAGCAATTGCTTTGATAACTGGCATACCAAAACTAATGTTTGGTACAAATACCCCATCCATAACGTCAATATGAAACCAGTCTGCGTCACTTGAATTAACAAATTCACAATCTCTTTGAAGATTTCCAAAGTCAGCGGCTAATAGTGATGGTGCTAAAAGGTGTGCCATTTTTTCAAAAATATTCTCGTGTTCAGTTGTGCAAAGGTCGGAAGGATTCCCCACCTTTACATTATGAGTTTTAAGAAAATGCACAATCAAATATTCACAGTAGGGCTAACTGGTGGAATTGGAGCAGGAAAAAGCACTGTGGGGCGAGTCTTCGAAACTCTTGGTATTCCTAGGTTTGACGCTGATAAATACGCACACAAGATCTATAGTAAAGAAGACGAAGTGAGAGAGGCAGTGGTGGAAAGGTTTGGCATAGAAGTAGCAATAATTGATGAGGAGGGCAATGCAAGTGATATTGACAGGTTAAAACTTAGTGCTATCGTTTTTGAAAACGAAAAGGATTTAGAGTTTTTAAATGAGCTTGTACATCCGGTTGTTAGGAAAGGATTTGAGACATGGGTGAATAGAATACCCTCAAATATCCCCTATGTAATACGAGAGGCTGCTATTTTGTTTGAAAGTGGCTCTGAAAAGGGGTGTTCGTTTGTAATAAATGTAAGTGCTGATGAGGTGCATCGAATAGATAGGGTTATGCAAAGAGACAACTGGTCTAAAAAGCAAGTTGTAGAGAGGATGAATAAACAATTAAAGGAGCATATTAGGATTGAAAAAAGTGATTTTGTTATTTTCAACAATCCTGAAGATCAAATTCTAAATCAAGTTCATCAGATACATTCTAAAATATTAAGCCATAGATAACTAAAGTGAATGAAGGATAGGAAGGAAAATATCAGGAAGCTTTGGGCTTCAATTAAAAAGCATAAAGAAGAGTTGTTGGTGGCTTTAAAGGAGGATTTGGGAAAACCGGAACTAGAAGTTTTATTGCATGAAATTTTCCCTCTTAAAAAGGAAGTGGATCACGTATTGAAAAATATGGATGAGTAGGCAAGCAAAAGGAATGCTCCTACTCCACTTTCACTTTTGGGAACAAGACATTATGTTAAGCCCGAACCTAAGGGAAGAATTTTGATTATTTCACCATGGAATTTTCCTGTCATACTGACTTTACGACCTTTAATTGGTGCTTTAGCTGCAGGAAATACAGTTGTTGTAAAGCCATCTGAACACACTCCATCAACTTCTCTTGTATTACAAAAATTGATTGGTGAAACATTTTCTAAGGATGTTGTGAGTGTCGTTTTAGGTGGACCAGAAGAAGCGGCAAAATTGACTGCACAAGATTTTGATCATATCAACTTTACTGGCGGAACTGAGATAGGGAAATTAGTCATGAGGGCAGCTGCAGAAAGGTTATGCTCAGTCACCTTAGAACTTGGCGGTAAGAGCCCAGTAATAGTTAGCAGAAATGCTAAGATAAAAAGAGCAGCTAACAGAATTTCATGGGGAAAGTTTTTGAATGTAGGCCAAGTATGTATCGCTCCAGATTACTTACTTATTGAAGACGAAGTTTATGAGGAATTCAAAACAGAATTTGAAGAAAATATCTACAAGATGTTTGGAAAAAACCCTATATATAGTGATGATTTAGGGAAAATCGTAAACATAAAGCATTACGATAGAATACTTGGTTTGATTAAAGATGCTGTTAAGGATGGCGCCCAACTTCACGTTCCTGGAGGTGTGCTTGAATTAGGTTCTGAAAGGGGTAAAATTGCGCCGTGTTTTTTGACTAATTGTTCAACTGATATGGGCATAATGAAAGAGGAAGTGTTTGGGCCAGTTCTTCCAATTTTGACATGGAATAGTCAGGATGAGTTGCTCGATGTAATTAATAAAAATCCAAATCCTCTAGCGCTTTATATTTTTAGTTCAAAGCGTGCCGAAGTTGACAAATTTGTTGAAAATACAAGGGCAGGAACTACAGGTATTAATGAGGTTATTATTCAGGTTGCTAATCCTGCTTTGGGATTTGGTGGAGTAAGAGCAAGTGGAATTGGAAGATCTAATGGAAAGGCATTTTTCGACAGCTTATCAAACTTGAGGAGTTTTGTAGAATCTACAAGTATTCCAAGTGCCTTACCCCTTACCTTCCCCCCTTTCACAAACTTCTCATTAACTTTATCTCGTTTTATTAGCAAGTGGCTTTAGAATATGTTAGTTCAAACTCATTTTCCACGTAAACTATCTAGAACTAGGTATGACCAATATTTAGCATCAGGCTGGTTTCGTGGTTCAGTAATGCTTTACAAAATGGATTTGTTATGCATAGATGATGAGGTGTTTTCAGTTGTGAATATAAGATTGAATATGGAGGAGTTTGTTCTTAGAAAAAGCCAAAAAAAAATTCTTAGAAAAGCTGAGCAAAAGTTTGATATTCAATATGGCAAGGCGGAACCAAATAAGGAAAAAGAAAGGTTATACCAAGAGCATAAGCATAGGTTCAAGGGGTTTATTCATGGGTCATTAGAAGAGTATTTGTATGCCAATTTTGGGGAAAGTGTGTTTGACACTCGTGAAGTCTGCGTATATAGTGGTGAAAAGCTAATAGCCGTAAGCTATTTCGACCTTGGATACAGAAGCATGGCTAGCCTTTTGGGATTGTATGACGAAGAATACAAAAGCTGGAGCTTGGGTAAGTTGACCATGCTAAAGGAGATTGAATTTGGCATAAAGACTGGAAAAAAATGGTATTACCCGGGTTATGTCCTCGATTTACCAAGCAAATTTGATTACAAATTAGAACTCGGTAACATGGAGTATTACACTCCAACAAGAAGGTGGGTGTCATATAAAAAATTTGATCCAACTTCTACAAATGCATATGCAATAAGATCAATGACAAACGAGATATCCCAAGATCTAAATGACCTTGGAATTAATCATAGGCTTTGGCTATATCCATATTTCAGCATGGGATATGTTGGACCATGGAATGCTTTCTTTCTGAGAGCTCCAGCATTAATTGAATTAGGACATGATATGCGGGGATTAATTGCATTGTCATATTCTCTAGAAGAGGAAGCTTATTCGATTTATAGAATTCACCCCTGTCCTGATGGACCTCAATTCCTGAAAATGGAAAAGTCTGATGAGTTTGCTGAATCACAGAATTATTTAAATCATTTATACAAAGTTGGATCTACAATTATTGAGAACTGTAATAAGGAAATAGTTCTTAATTATGTAAAAATCTTAGCTAAAAAACAAGACTTCATACCATCTATATGAGATTAACTAGCTGGAATGTAAACGGCGTTAGAGCCGTAGTGAAAAAGAGTTTTGACTCAATTATGGAGTCACTTAACACAGATGTTTTAGGCCTTCAAGAAACTAAAGCGCAAGATGATCAGGTGCGTGAAGCACTTTTTGGTCTTCCGTCTCTAGATGGATATGAAGTCTATAGTTCTTCTGCAATTAAAAAGGGGTATTCAGGAACAGCAATTATTACAAGATTTGCACCAATTGAAGTGAAGGCAGGAATTGGAATTCCTGAGTTTGACACTGAAGGGAGGGTGCTTAGAGCAGAATTTGATGATTTTCATTACGTTACAGTCTATACTCCAAATTCGTCTTCAGGTTTAAAAAGACTTCCCTTTAGAAAGAAATGGGATGTAGCTTTTAGGGATTATCTAAAGGAACTTGACCAAGACAAACCTGTCATATGTTGTGGTGATTTAAACGTTGCTCACACAACAATTGACCTAGCTAGGCCCAAATCAAATTACAATAAGACGCCAGGATATACTCAGGATGAAATTGATGGAATGACTGAACATTTAGCTTCTGGTTTTACAGATACATGGAGGAATGCTAATCCAAAAGAGGTAAAGTATAGTTGGTGGAGCTATAGAGGTGGTGCTCGTGAGAAAAATATTGGCTGGCGATTAGATTATTTTATTGTGAGTAATAGAATTTTAGACCAAACTTCAAATCCGCAGATTTTAAATAATGTCTTTGGTTCAGATCACTGCCCTGTTAGCATAGACATTGGATAAATGTCGATTATAAACCTATGATTGACTTAAAAAGTAAGACTCACTAATGAACAAAACTTCGAAATACATAAAGTTGATTTTTAGTCTACACTAATTGGAAAATAGAAGCATATGGTTATCGTTCCACTCTCGAGTAGAACGGAATATGTTTAAAAATAAAATTACTCAAAATTGGTTTCCCTCTAATAGTTATGAAGGAAATCTAAGTAATACAAACAGTACTTGGGCAGATTAACTAATCTTGTATTTGAGGTGATAATCTGCTAAGCCGTCAATTGGCGCCTTTATCATATTCCCAACTCGTATACCTCTAGAATCACATGCTTCAATTAATTCATCCTTAAAATGAAAAGCTACCGAGCCGATAAAGTGAACCGGAACTTCCTTGAAGTTACAATAGCACTCAACATGAACTGAAAGAAACGCATGAAAACCGTCTAATAACCATTGTTTTACTAGTGGATCATGTTTGTGTTTGCCAATAAATTTAGTGAAGCTTGCTAAGTAAACATTGGGATCATCATTCTTGTAAACCCTTTTATTAATATAGTTTATACGGGTTTCATCTTCACCAAATTCAGAAATGAAATCGTCGTGAATGTGTTTGGGCAATTGCTTATAGAAAAAGCCCTGTAGTAATCTCTTTCCAAACCAACTTCCACTTCCCTCATCACCAAGAATATATGCTAGTGAGGGCACCTCTTCGTGAGTTCTTTCTCCATCGAAATAACAAGAATTTGAGCCTGTACCCAGAATACATGTGATACATGACTCACCGCTCCATGTTGAGTATGCAGCTCCATCTAAATCATGGCCAACATGTATAATAGAATTTTCTAATACACGTGATAAACCTTCTTTAATGATATCACACATTTCTACGGAACTTGCACCAGCTCCATAGAAATATGTTTTATCAATTTTTTGAGCGATTTCCATCATTTCTTGTTTGGCTTTAAGCTCAGACTCAACCTTGTCAGAACTGTGGAAATATGGATTAAAACCCATAGTGTTAAACTCAGATAACACCTTCCCGTTCTCATCTATAACTAGCCAATCAGATTTGGTCGACCCGCTATCTGCGATTAGAATAACCATTATTAAATGCGTTCAACTAGATCAGCAACACGATTAGCATATCCAGCCTCGTTGTCGTACCACCCAAACACTTTAACTACGTTTCCTGAAGCTTTAGTCAGTCCCGCATCAAAAATACAGCTATGTGGATCTCCAACAATATCAGAACTTACGATAGGGTCTGTGCAGTAAGAAAGCACTCCTTTCATTGGGCCATCAGAGGCTTCTTTAATAGCAGCGTTTACTTCTTCAACTGTGACATCTCTATCAAGAACTAAAGTTAAATCAGTAACAGAGCCAGTAGGTGTAGGAACACGAACAGCAAGTCCATCAAGCTTTCCTGCTAATTCTGGAAGCACTAGACCAACAGCAACTGCAGCACCTGTTGATGTAGGAATCATGTTTACAGCTGCACCTCTAGAACGACGAAGATCCTTGTGTGGAGCATCCTGTAATCTTTGGTCGGCTGTGTATGCGTGAACTGTAGTTATGAATCCTTGCTTGATTCCAAATGAATCATTAAACACCTTTGCCATTGGAGCAAGACAATTTGTTGTGCAAGATGCATTAGACACAATCTTATCGTCATCAGTTAGGATATCATCATTTACACCTAAAACAACAGTTTTAAGATCTCCTTTTGCAGGTGCACTTATCACAACCTTTTTTGCGCCAGCATCGATGTGAGCAGACGCTTTATCGGAGTGAGTAAATACACCAGTAGATTCAACAACCACATCTATACCTAAATCTCCCCATGGAAGATCAGCTGGGCTTATTTTGTCAGATACATTGATTGTTTTGCCGTTGGCGACAATGTTTCCGTCAACTACAGAAACTTCACCGTCAAATTTCCCGTGCACACTATCAAACTTTAATAGATGAGCAAGGGTATTAACATCAGTAAGATCGTTAATAGCAACAACTTCAACATTATTGTGGTTTTGCATGATACGGAAAGCTAGTCGACCAATTCGACCAAAACCGTTAATTGCAATGCGTTTTTTAGACATGATTTAATGAAAAAATGTAGTTTTATTTTGCTTTGCAAATAAACGCCACAAAAGATTAATTCTTAACTTGCAAATTATGAAAAACCTGCACTCTTTTTTAACAGCCTTTGCGTTGTTTCTTTGTACTTCTTCAGTAGCTCAAACACAATGGGACATAGAAGGAACTTTGCTTAATGAATACGACCTTGTAACTGGCGTTCAAATCCCTTGGGATATTCAGTGGGGACCGGACGACATGCTTTGGTCTACAACGAGACTAGGAGATGTTCTTCATATAGATCCTGAAACAGGATCATATACTGTTGTTCTTGATTTAAATGTATTTGGCGGTGATGGTGCAGAGCCTGGATTATTGGGTATGGCATTCCACCCTGATTGGGAAAACAATCAAAAGGTGTTTTTAGTTTATTGCACTGGATTTAATTGGAACAATGCTTCTGAAAAACTTAGCGTATTTGATTGGAACGGAACTAATCTTGTAAATGAAGAGGTTTTACTCACGGTAGATGCAGGAGGAATACACAATGGTTCTAGATTGTTAGTTCTTCCTGATAACACTCTTTTGATGACTACAGGAGACACCGGTGATGGTGGAGATTCATCTCAGGATCTAGATCATTTAAATGGCAAAACACTTCGATTAAATTTAGACGGTAGCATCCCATCTGACAATCCATTTGGTCCCAACAGTTATGTTTACACATGGGGACACAGAAATAGTCAAGGTCTATGTCTTGCTCCTGACGGAACTATCTATAGCTCAGAACACGGTCAAAGCAACTGGGATGAATTCAACATTATTGAAGCAGGAAGAAATTATGGTTGGCCCAATGTAGAGGGACCATGTGGAGGTGCTTCAGAAATGGCATTTTGTGAAGAGTACAATGTTATGGAGCCACTTAGATCTTGGGCGCCTTGTGTTGCTGTTAATGGTATGGAATACTATAATCATCCAGCTATTCCAGCTTGGAATAACTGTGTATTACTTTCTGTACTTGGTGGTCTAAGTGGTCAATACGAAAGATTGAGTGTTCTTCATTTAAGCGATGATGGTACTGAGGTGGAATCTGAAGATCAATACTTTTCTGAATTCAACCAAAGAATCAGAGACATCGCTATTAATCCTAACACCGGTGCTATTTATGTTGCATTTAACGGACCCACATACCCAGGCTATGGCCCCAATATTATCAAAGAATTTAGACCAAACGAATACGATTCTGTTGATGGAATAAGCGAAGGTCATATAGATTTACTGATTTACCCTGTACCAGCTACTAGCATAATCAATGTAGAGATAAGTGACAAATTAATTGGAGGAAATTACAAGGTGATTGATTACCATGGAAAAACCGTTCTTAGTGGTAGCCTAAATTCTTCAAATGAAGTTATAAATGTTAGTTCACTTTCTAGAGCTAATTATTACATTCTTCTTGAAAACAATGGGGCTATTATTACTCGAACATTCACTCTGCAGTAATGACCAAATACTTATTGCTAGCTTCTACAGTACTTTCTTTTTCAAGTATTATAGCCCAAACCAACCTTCAACCCGCAGAAGTTGAAGCATTCAGATTGAAATCACCTGAAAAACTTGTTACTGGCGCTTTACATCAAGTAGATTCAACTTCAATAACATCTCACGGTGCTACTGATATTAGTAGATCTATAAACGTAATTCCTGGTGTTAAAATGGAAACTCGTGGCGAAGGTGGTTCTAGAAGAATACACGTAAGAGGATCGTCTCTTCGATCTCCATATTCCATTAGAAATTCCATGCTTATTTTGGATGGCTTTATTTTCACTGAAGCTGACGGCAATTCTCCAATTGAATGGCTAGACCCTAACCTTATTTCAAGCATCAATATTATAACTGGTCCAGCTGCAGCTTCCTATGGAGGAGCTTATGGAGGAGCTTTTGTAGTAGAAACTAATGAGAACAAGAGATATATCAATGAAAGTACAGGTATTGCTAGAATTGCAACAACCGGTGTATCTGATAGTTACTTTAACTACCAAGCATATAATATGCTTGGAACTATAGATCATGGTAGCTATGCATTAAGTATCTGTAATAGTGAGAATCCGGGTTATAGAGACTGGGAATGGAATAATAAAACCCAACTCTATTTCAAAGCCAAGTTCTACGGAGAAAAGAATGTAAAGCATACTATTATAGCAGGTCATTACGATGGAAGATGGGCATTACCGGGTGCAATTAAAGAAGAGGACGCATCACTAAACCCTCTAAGCTCCCCAGGACAAGTATGTAATGCGCACGTTGATAGAAGGAGAACAATTGGAGGATATAGCTTTACTAAAGAATTTAAGCCAGGATCAACCTTCACAGCATCTATTTTGGGTAAATACACAAGTAAATTCAACCCATACGGAACTACAACAAACCCAAATGGTTACAATGGATATAAGGAGGAAGATGGAATGGGTATGTCAGCGTACATAAGAGCAACAAAAAACATTTTTAAAAGAAATAATCTTGAACTAAACACTGAATCCTCAGCTATACTACTATTCGATAAAACTAATTTAGTTGAGTGGGATTTTACGCCTTATGTTGTTTCTGAAATGCCACCTAAAAGGTATGATTTAACTCTAGATGCTAATCAGTCTTTTGTTAGCTCGAGTTTAATCCTGACAGATAACACGAAATTTAGAATTGAAGTTCAACTAGGATTAAACAATCGAATTAGAAACACATATGGATCGACATTTGCAAGTGATACTTCAGGTCTCAACGAATATGAATATGATATAGATTCGAGAAATCTATCATTACTTCCAAGACTCGGAGCATCTTTTATGCCGGCTGAAAACTTTACTGTATTCGCTCAAATAAGCACCGGATTTAGTGATCCAACTTCATTTGAGCTAGTCGATCCTGAAGACGACTTTGTTCCTGCTGAACTTGAGTCGGAAGACGCATTAGGTTTGGAGTTAGGTTTTAGACACCAATTAGGAGAGAAAATTCAATTGAGAAATACACTTTATCACCAGATAGTTAAAAATGCTATCATGGGTATTGTTGAAAACGGATTTGATACATATACAAATGTTGATGGTGAATTAGAGATGTCAGGTTTAGAATCTGAGATTACATTCACTCCTAACAGATCGATTTTCATAAGAGGTTATGGAACATATACAATACACAGGTTTAATAATGTGGAAATTGAGGATGAACAAGATATAGACGGTAATGCAATACCAGGCACTCCAAGCCTATCTGGAGGACTACAATTGAGGTATATCCATAACTTATTTAACCTGAATATCGAATTTAGACATATTGGCGAAAACCCCATATTGAGCGACAATAGTGTTTATGCTGAAGCATACAGCCTGCTAGATCCATCTGTGGAGGTAAAAATTAATAACAAGTATTTTGTACAAGCTGGAGTTAGGAATGCATTAAATACTCAATACTCAGATTGGTTGCACTTAAATAATGAATATTCAAAGTACTACAATCCAGCGCCTCCGAGGACAGCTTACATTGGTGCAAGATTTACTTTTTAAGTAATTTTATTTAATTGCGATTTCCACTCTTCTATTTAGAGCTCTTCCCTCATCGGTATCATTTGTAGATACTGGAGAAGAACTTCCTTGTCCCGAAGTAAATAACCTTGAAGATTCAATCTTATTTGCTACAAGGAAATCTTTCACTGATTGTGCTCTGTCAGCACTTAGAGTTTTATTTGATGCATTTGTCCCCACGTTGTCAGTATGTCCAATGATTTGAACATTTGCAGTAGGGTTGGATTCAAGCCAATTCACTAATCTCACTAGATCTGCCTGATAACCATCCTCAAGATCAGCTGAGCCAGTCTCAAATCTTATAGTATTCAAATCAACAGAAGCGCCTTCTACTATTTTATCAAGCCTTACTTCAACAAATTGATCTTCGAGTCCTGACATCTGGAAATCCACCAACTTAAAGAGATATCCCTCCTTCACTACTTCAAAAGAGTACCTCCCTTCTGATGGTAGTGGCAGTATAAACCCTTTATTTTTTCCAGATTCAACGCTAGCCACTAATTCTCCTGTCTCTGCATTTATTAGTGTTACCATCGCTTCTAGCATTAGGCCTGACGAATTATCTAAAACCATTCCCCCTAGAACACCTATAGCCTCAGGCTTTACCTCCTCCTTGAGTCTTACCCTCCAGAGATCCATATCTCCATTTATATTCTCTCTATCTGATGCGAAAATAGCAAAATCACCAGCGGGTTCGACTATCAAACTATTTTCATCATCATGTGTGTTTAAAGGATATCCCAAATTGATGGGAGTTCCCCATGTTCCGTCTTCTTGCAGTGTTGATACAAAGATGTCAAGATTACCCATGCTTGGGTGACCATTACTACTAAAATAAAGTGATTTTCCATCTGGATGCAGAAAAGGGCTCTCTTCCACAAAAGGTGTATTTATTTCTCCAAGCAATCTATATGGCTCTGACCATGCCCCGTCTTCTAATCTATGTGCCCCAAACAAATCACAATCCTTCCTACTTAAATGACGAGCTCTAGCAAAAACTAAAAAATTACCATCCGCAGATAATGTCGGTTGACTCTCCCACATTGAAGTATTTATCGTTCCCAAATTTTCACCAATAGACCACTTTCCAATTTTCACATCGTAATTACTTTCAAATAAGTCGCAACTGCCATAGCCTTCTCTTTGGCCATAGCCTACACCAGGAGCTTCACAAGCAGTAAAAATTATTTTTGATCCATCTCCTGAAATAGTTGCTGCACCTTCGTTATGGGCTGTATTAATCCCCGGAATAGGCTGAGCTTTTTCCCAACTATTACTACGATTACTCCATTTAGAAATGTAGAAATCCTCTTGCTCATATTGAGCGCCAATTGGCTTATACCTACGAGTCATAATTATTACTTGGTTGTCCAAACTAAGTGAAGGATAATACTCTGGACTTGAAGTATTAATAGTCTCTGAAAATTTATGTGCGTCAAATTTCGCACTATCATTTGCATGCTGAATTGAGAAGTCAAGACCATCTTTTACGCGCAAATAATGCTTTTGCAAAGTCGAATCTGCCACAAACCTATCGTAAGCTTTCGAGTTTTTGAAAGATTCAATTGCACACTGCCCATCTTCGTACAAACCCTCGCCCCAGCATAAATCAGCAAGATGAAACCAACCCAATGGATTTTCAGAGTCGTCAATTTCTAATCCTTTTTTCAAAGATTCAATAGCAAAACTATCTTGATTTTCATCCTGAAGTATTTGAGCTCTTAAAAAATACACAAAAGCAAAATTTGGCGACTTATTCTCAGCCTTATTCAACTCAGCATAAGCAGTAGCATAATCCTTAACAACATATGCATCTATAGCTCTTTCATATGCTTTCATAGCACCCTTACTCACTTGAGCAAATGAACTAAAACAAATACATAGACTTAAAACGATAATTAATATATTTTTCACCATGCTCACATATTTACATTTTCATCACCGATCTTTATTGCAATGAAGATAGGACTTCTTTCCGACACACACAGCCACATTGATGAAAGAGTTCTCATGCATCTTAAGGATTGCGATGAAATTTGGCATGCAGGAGACATTGGGAGTTTGCACATTACCGATGAATTAAAGGAAATCACTACAGTTAGAGCAGTATATGGGAATATCGATGGTTCTGAAATAAGGTATGAGTTCCCTAAAGATCAACATTTTAACCTCATGGACCAAACGATTTGGATGACTCACATTGGTGGACGTCCACCAAGATTTACACCTAGAATTTTAGCCAATCTAAAGCAATTAAAACCATCAATATTCATTTGCGGTCATAGCCACATACTACTAGCAAAATATTGTCCCGAATTTAAAGGCCTTCACTTAAATCCCGGAGCAGCAGGCATTTATGGCAATCACCAAGTTAGAACACTAATGAGATTTAATCTGACAATTCAAGGTATTAAAAACCTTGAAGTAGTTGAAATTAAGAGAACTGCTTGTAATTAAAAAGAAAGATGTATATTTGCATTGTCCTCATTTTACGATTTCGGATGTTTTGAAAGAGGCGTTGATTTTTAATCAAATACTTAAAAACACCATTTCCCAAAATATTTTATTTACTTCTGATGTATGACATCATAGAATTAAATGGCAAGAAGGTTGCCGAACTTAGAGAAATAGCTACAACACTTGAAATTAGACGTGTTGATAAGCTTAAAAAACAGGATTTAGTTTATGCGATTTTAGATGAACAAGCTTTAAGACCGCAGAAGAAAGATTCTAACAAAAATATTTCAAAACCTAAACCTCAAGCTAAGCAAAAGCCTAAGGCTAGATCTAGCAAAAAGGATGAGGGTGATGAAAAGCAGGAAAGAATTCCAAAGAAAAACAGGAATGAAGCTGATAAAGATGAAACTAACTTTGGAGAGTCCATGAGAGAGCGCAGAGATCGTCGCAGAAAGGAAAGCGAATTTAAAGATTCAAAAGAAGGGTCTGAACACGACAATAAGGATAGAAGAGACAGAAGACGCGATGATAAAAACGAGCGTAACGATAGAAATAGAAACGAAAAAGGCGAGCGTAATAATAGAAACGATCGTAATGACAGAAATCGCAACAGGCAACGTCGTGACAAGCACGATAAGTTTTTAAGCGAGCCAGAGGAACATGGCTACAATTTTGACAATCTTGTTGAAGTTGAGGGGGTACTTGAAGTGCAACAAGAGGGGTACGGTATTCTCAGATCTGCAGATTACAATTACCTTAACTCTCCTGACGACGTTTATGTAACTCCTAAACAAATGAAGGAGTTCTCTATACAAAACGGAGATACTGTTGTCGCAGGGATTAGACCTCCAAGAAAAGGTGAGAAATTTTACGCGCTTATAAGCGTAAAGTCAGTTAACGGACGTTCTCTTGATTGGATTAGAGACCGGGTTCCATTTAAGTACCTAACTCCCCTTTTTCCGCAAGAAAAATTCAACTTGAGTAACACGCGAGGAAATTCATCAATGAGATTAATGGACCTCTTCTCTCCTATTGGTAAAGGTCAAAGAGGAATGCTAGTTTCTCAACCAAAGACGGGTAAAACAACTCTTTTAAAGGATTTAGCAAACTCAATTTCAATCAATCACCCAGAGGTTTACTTGATTATTCTACTTATTGATGAGCGACCTGAGGAAGTTACAGACATGAAGCGTAGCGTAAACGGTGAAGTAATAGCTTCTACGTTTGATGAGCCAGCTGACAGACACGTGAGAATCGCCAACTTAGTTCTTGAAAAAGCAAAGAGAATGGTTGAGTCTGGACATGACGTTTGTATTCTCTTAGATTCAATTACGCGTTTAGCTAGAGCTTACAACACTGTTAGCCCTTCATCTGGTAAGATCCTTTCAGGTGGTGTTGAAGCAAACGCATTGCAAAAACCAAAGAGATTCTTTGGTGCTGCTAGAAACATCGAAAATGGCGGTTCACTATCTATTATAGCGACAGCTTTAGTAGATACTGGGTCTAAGATGGACGAAGTAATTTTCGAAGAGTTTAAAGGAACTGGAAACATGGAGTTAATGTTAGATAGACGTATCGCTAATAGACGTATCTACCCAGCAATTGACATACTTTCTTCAGGCACTCGCCGTGAAGATCTTCTTTTGGACAAGGAAACACTTCAAAGAGTTTGGATTCTTAGAAAGCACCTAGCTGACATGAATGCCGTTGAAGCAATGGAATTTGTGAAAGGGAAACTTGAGGCTACTAAGTCAAACGAAGAGTTTCTAAACTCTATGAATGGTTAATCCTTAATGGGATTTAAAGAAATACTTTTAATTCTACTAGGTTTTTTAGGGTTGAAGTATAGTCTTTTAGGCTATACAACCTTTGAGAATTCATTTCTTGCAGGAATTATATATAATTACACTGCTATAATTATAATTGCAGTATTTAGTGTGATTCAAGGGGTTAAACAACATGACAACACGCCTGAATTTATAGATGCCTTTAAACTCATTGCTAAAAAGGTTTTGATTTATTCATTTGGGGCATCTCTAGCAATAACTGTATGGCACCATTTCATAATCCAAGACATAACATTTCAAAGGTTAGAGGAAAGGATAACAGAGAAAAAAAACACTTTTAATAGCGAAGAGGAATATCTTCTTTTTATAGAAGAAAACCCAACTCTAAAAGGGATAAGCCTAGAGTCTTGGATTGAAAAAGAAATTGAAGGGGTCGAATTAATTTTTTCAATGGGGATTCAAACTTCTCTGACTTTGATGTTATATCTAGTGATAGGACTTTTTATTTCAGCAATTGCTAGCTTTCTTTGGACTAAGGTTTGGTTTTTACAACATAGTCCAAACTAATTCGTTTATTCGTCATGCAATGTTTTAAAAAGGGATTTATCCTAAGTCTACTCCTAATTATCGGTTTGAGCTGTATAGTTAACGCTCAAAAAATTGGACGTAAAAATATTGCTGGATTTGACAACAAAACCTTTCATTTTGGGTTTATTATTAGTGGAAATAAAAGCGACTTCTCATATAGTTTAGTTGAGGATTCAACTTTCACTTCAGGTTTAATGAGCATTTCTAATGCACCTCAAAGTGGATTTAATCTTGCACTTCTTGGATCTGCCAAACTTGGGCGACATCTCAGTGTGAGGTTTGTGCCAGGTTTAAGTTTCCAAGACAGAGGCCTCAATTATGTGTTTGCTCAAGATTTTGGGGTTGACAACATATTAAAGCGAACTGAGGCGGTAAATCTTGATCTACCTCTTCTACTGAAGATTAGAACAGACAGACTTACCAATTTTGCAGCATACGCATTAGTAGGCGGTAAGTTCAGTAAGGATATGCAATCTCAAGAGTCTGTAAATCAACAGCTTGAAAACGACGATATTCTTAGAATAGAAGCATCTAATTATAGCGTAGACCTTGGTGCAGGAATTGACTTCTTCTTGCCATTCTTCAAGTTTGCTATAGAAGTTAAAACAGAATTAGGATTGAAGAACGTGTTAATTGACGACAATAACGATTACACTAATCCAATAGATAAACTAAAAACAAGATCTTATATAGTTTCACTTTGTTTTGAAGGATAATAATGATTATTAGTAATGAGAATACTGAGAGGATTGAGAACGAAATCAGAGGTTATTTTGGAACTCATCAAGTTGAATTTATTGAAGAAAAACTAGAAGGAATCATCGAAGTTGCTCTTGCAACCACAAGTGCACACCATGGCCAAAAGTTTCTATTCCATAAATGTCGTGGAGCTTATCGTCAACAAGCCCTAGAATCTCTTTTGGACTACATCAGAGAGCACAAAGCCAAGGAATGTGTATTCACAATTCAATGGCGTGCAATAAATGATGACGAATTACATACCTCATACTTTTGTGCACCTAACATACAAGCTGCATTAGATAAATTCTTCTTTGGTCGTGATTTACATAGCATAACAGTATTTTCAGTTAGCTTAAATCCAATTTCCTAAATGAGTGATACAGACTCTTATCTGTCTTTAAAAGGACGCTCTGAGGGACTATTTAAATCTAAAGGATCTAAACACTTTGGATATGCTTTCCCAGTCAAATCAGAATCTGAAATAAAGGGTTTTATAGAATCTTTGAAAGAAGAACATCATTCTGCTAGGCACTTTTGTTATGCATACAGACTTGGTCATGATGGGGCTAAATACAGAGCAAACGACGATGGTGAACCAAGTAATTCAGCAGGCGCTCCTATTCTTGGTATATTAAAATCTCATAACTTGACAAATAGCTTGATAGTTGTTGTCAGATATTTTGGAGGAACCAAACTTGGTGTAGGAGGCTTAATTGAAGCATACAGGGAAGCAGCCCAAGCAGCTGTAACGAATGGTCAGATCATTGAGCGTCATAGAGAAAAAACACTAAAGGTGACATATCCCTATTCACGCATGGGTGAAATAATGAGCATTCTCAAAAAAGAAAATTTGAGCTCTGAAAACAAAGATTTTCAGCAAGAATGTAACTTAGAGATAAAAGTTAGGCTAAGTATTGCTGAAGAAATATTCAATCAACTAAATGAAATTGATGGGGCTAAGGTTGAAGTAATAGTTGAATATTAAGGCTTACGAACAACAAAAACCCACCTTTCTTCTCCTAGGCAATACCTGTTATATCTTTCCTCTCCAAGCTGTTTTTTCATATCAACTATTTCAACATCGAAACCTGCGCCCCTTAAACGATCTGGATAATTTTCATAACCATATAATCTAACGTGATCACTCTGCCAGTATAGTCTTTCTTTCTCCAATGGATCTGTGACAGATTTATCCTCTTCAGTATTTGGATTTTTCCAATCAATTGGAACTTGAAGTATACCCCACCCTCCCGATTTAAGAACTCTGAAAAATTCATCTAGAACTTTATAGTCATCTTCTACATGCTCCATCAAATGATTAGCCATGAGCACATCAAATGAGTTTTCATCAAATGGAATACTATGAACATCAAAGTGATGATCTGCCCAAGGAGAAATTAAATCACCAGTAACGTAATCAAGGTTTTTCATCGACTTAAACCTATTTATATAACAGTATTCTGGTGCCAAATGAAGCATCCTATTCTGTTCAGTAAATAAGTTTGTATGTTCTTTTAAGTATATCCAAAGAGCTCTATGCCTCTCAAGAGAAAGTGTACTTGGAGAAAGGGCATTAGGCCTTGTCCTTACTCGTCCGTATGGAAGAAGTTTTCTATACTTTTTTCCATCGATTGGATCCTCAAAATTTCTACCAGCGTATACCCAACAAAACGTTCTTAAACCAAGATGTGCCCCATGTTGGAGCACATTTCTTGGAATAAATCTAGTAAGAAGGGCAATTATTGTTTTTACCAATTGTTCCCTTTATTGGACTACAAGTTTAGTAGTTCCTAGTACATTCAATTCATCAGTGCTAGACACAGTTACGACATATGTTCCTGCGCTAATGCCGTCTAATAAAATTTCATTTGAGTTTGTGGTAAACACAACTCTTCCTTGAAGATCCGTGAGATCTACAACACATGGTTGGTTTGGCATATTAGAAATATATGCAACACCTTCAAATGACACAGGATTAGGATACACATCTAGAACAACCAATTCAAGCTCATTTAAGCCTACTATAGAAGCTGTAGCACTAACTCTTGTTGATTCACATGGAATTGGTAGTGGCTCAACATCCCACTCATAAAAGAAATAGTAATAGCTAAATTCTGGTCCAGCCGTACTATTAGTAATGGATGCTAGACCGCCCAAATCATATGGATAATTTAATTCTGAATCTGTCCCCTCTCTCCAGAGTTGAGGATCATCTGTAGTGCTTCTTAAACCGTAATTTTCACCTGGTGCTATTTCATAGTTAAGAACAAGCTCAAAGCCGTTCTCTTCTACAAAAACAGTTGTTTCTTCAAGCACATTTTCATCTGCATCAATTAGCTGAAATGTTCTTTCGTATTCACCATCAGCATATACCATTACTGATCTCAATAAAATATTCTCATATACATCAAATTCTAACCATCTTTGGCTATTACTGTGGAATTGACCCCCATCTTGAGGAAGAATCTCCCCACCTGAAACAAGTTCACCTGTATTTATTACAGTTTGTGAAGCCCAAACTGTTAAATCACTAGTGACAGAAGCCTGAGTGTAAGTAGAACCCAATCCAATTTGATTTCCATCAAATTCAGAATCATACCACTTTACGTTAGTCCCCTCAGCAGTAAATGATGCGTCATCTCCTGAATTAATTGTAATATCCGAAACTGTCGGTGGTGCATTTGGTGCTTCATAAAGTTCTACAACTACCTCTTCAGATGAACCTGTATTTCCGCATATATCAACCACACTTACGCTGTATGTTCCACCACTAGTTACTTCTATAGTTTGTTCTGTTTCACCATTACTCCACTGCCATTCCTCAGCATTTGAAGAAGTCATCAAAATGACACCACCATCACAAAGTGCAAGAGAACCGCTTAGTTCAATTGTTGGATCTTGTCCTTCAATCTCAACTAATGATACAACATTAGATGAACCAGCACATCCATCAGCATCATATATTAGAAGGCTATAGTTTCCAGATTCAGAAACAGAAATTTCATTTACTCCCTCCTCTCCATTAGACCATAAGTAAGTAGCATATCCTTCTGGAGCAGCAACATTAATTGTCTCTCCGGGACAGAATTCTATAGCTGAAGCTTCAATCTCTAATTCAACTAGACATGGTGCCTCACTTACTGTGTGATATTGGTCAATTGATGGGTTATCAATAACCATCTCAAGACCAGAAGGCCATTGGATTGTCGCGGTTTCTACTATTTCATTTGTTCCAAGTCCAAAATGACATGTTGCAGCACAAGTAATTCCATAGCTCTCTCCTGCTCTAACCTCTCTTATTTGTGTCCCAAATGCTCCAGTAATTATAACTTTTGCACCTACGGCATCAACATTTGATTGAATACCCTCTAATTCGAATGTAATCCAGTGATTATCATTCCCTTCATTTACCCATAAAACATCTGGGTTGTTTGGGTCAGGGTTAACATATCCTCCGCCATAGCTAGCGTATAAATCAACCTGCCCGTCTCTGTTTACATCCCCTGTACAAAGGCTATGCATTGTATCATCCCCGGGGAATGTATTTGCAATATGAGAAAATGTCTTATCACCGTTATTGTGATAATACCTGTGAGCACCTCCTGAATAAACTAAATCAACATAACCATCATTATCAAAGTCTTCCATTTTGGCTTGAAGGAAGAATCCATCAACCTCTAATCCAGCATCTGCAGTGATATTAGAGAAATATCCGGAACCATCATTCTCTAAAAGGTATAGATTGGTACTGTGGTTAGTAACTAAACAGTCGAAATCACCGTCGTTATCAATGTCAGCAAAATCTACTGTCCAACTTTGCTCATAGAATACAAGGCCTCTTTCTAGCGCTTCTTCAGTAAAGTTTCCATTACCATCATTAACCCATAGTTGGTTGATTCTACGAGGATCGTAAGGGTCATTTACAAATTGACGACACTTTGCTATAAATAAATCGATGTCACCATCAGTATCAAAGTCACAAAATACAGTTCCATAGTTACCACTATGATCATTTCCTGGATTATCTGCAAGTGCATAATCTTCGAGAGGCATCAATGCTGGTGCCGGAGTAAGTGAACCATCAGCATTACCCATCCAAATTCTACTAAGTGCATCATCATGGCAAGCAAAAACGTCTAAGTAACCATCATTATTAATATCAGCCCAACTACAAGCTTGCATAAACATAGAACCTGGCTCTAATGAAAAAGACTCGTTTACTCCGGGCGATGTTATATGTTGTACATGTACTCCATCGTATGAACCACCTGAAAACACATCTTTATGACCATCATTATCATAATCAGCTACACACATACCCCATTGATTAGATCCACTGACTTGACCATAATCAACATCAGTAAAAGTTCCATCTGCCCCTTGGTATAATACGTGAAGGTCTTCACTATCGTCTAAAACAACTAGGTCGTCAAAACCATCACCATCCATATCGGTGAAACCAACACAACCTCCACTATGGTATTGACTAGGCAGAAGAGCATTTCCGTTTGTAAAACTTTGAGCTTGTACTGATGTCAAAGCAAATAATATTGACATCAAAAAAGTTACCGATTTATACATTTTAAAAATTTTCGTTATCATAAAGCAGGTTGTGCAATATAATACACAATATTTACAATAGATCTTACATTTGCATAATTTTTTTGTAAAAAAACTATACAATTTTTTGTTAATCACTATTTTCAAAATACTGAATTAAATTCGCAGAATGATTTCAGGAGGTACTGTTGCATTTCATACTTTAGGTTGTAAACTAAATTTTAGTGAAACTTCAACTATTGCAAAACAGCTAGAAGAGGCTGGTTTCGCAAAAGTAAAAATCGACGAAAGTCCTGATCTTGTTGTGATTAACACATGTAGTGTTACTGATCATGCCGATGCAAAATGCCGTAATATTGTACGACGATCGCTTAACTCAAACCCATTATCATATATTGTTGTTATTGGTTGTTATGCACAATTAAAACCAAAAGAAATTATAGCAATTGAAGGTGTTGATTTGGTTTTAGGAGCAAATGAAAAATTTAATCTTCATAATCTGTTAAATGATTTGACTAAAAGACAGGAAGGTGAAGTAAGAGTTGGAGAAATAAAAGAGGTGAGAGAGTTTGTGCCTAGTTTCTCAAGCGGAGATAGAACTAGAACATTTTTAAAGGTTCAAGATGGTTGTGACTATTTCTGTGCGTTCTGCACTATACCTCTAGCTCGTGGAAGATCGAGGTCAGCCACTATTGTAGACACAGTATTACAGGCGGAAGCTGCAGTAAAAGATGGTGCTAAAGAAATTGTACTGACCGGAGTGAATATTGGTGATTTTGGCAAAAACAATGATGAAAATTTTCTTGGACTTATCAAAGAATTAGATAAAGTTGAAGGTGTTGAACGATTTAGAATTTCATCGATTGAACCAAATCTTTTGTCAGAAGAAATTATTGACTTCGTTTCTAAAAGTTCAAAGTTCCAACCACACTTTCACATACCTCTGCAATCTGGATCTGATGATATACTGTCTTCAATGAGAAGGAGGTATAGAACTGATCTATATAAAAGCAGAATTGAATACATCAAAAAAAGAATGCCAAACGCAGGTATTGGAGTTGATGTTATTGTTGGTTTTCCAGGCGAATGTGATTCGAGTTTTCAGGAAACATATGATTTTATTAACTCTATAGATATAAGTTACTTACACGTATTTACATATAGCGAACGTCCAAATACAACTGCGTTGAGAATTGATGATATAATACCAATGCAAATTAGACAGGAAAGAAATAAAATGCTTAGGATACTGTCTCTTAAAAAGCAGAGGGCACATTATGAAAAATTCGTGGGTAAAAGCAGTAAGGTTTTAATAGAAGCATCAGAAGACGATGGACTGCTATATGGATACACTCCAGAATACGTTAGAGTGGCAGTGAATTCATCTGAGGTAAATCCAAATTCGACCGAAAACATTTATCTTGACAAAATCAACCCTGAAGGCTTTGTTTTAGGAACTACTCATTAATTACTTATGTACCCAAATCTATATTACGCATTTAGCGATTTATTTGGCCTTGAGCTTCCTTTTTTCAAGCTTGTAAACAGCTTTGGGTTTTTTGTTGCAATGGCATTTCTTACAGCCGGCTTTTTTCTCAAAAAGGAAATAATCAGAAAGACTGAACAAGGAGCATTCTCTCCAACTACTAGTGAAGAAACAATTGGCAATTCAGCTACTCTAGGAGGGATTTTCGGCCAATCTATTATAGGTTTTGTATTTGGCTGGAAGTTTCTATTTCTAGCGTTTAATGCGGGGACTTTATTTGAAGGAGGGGCACTCCCTCAAACTTTTTTATTCTCATTGGATGGGAGCATATTATTAGGTCTATTAGGGGCAACGAGCTTAGGTGCATGGCATTGGTGGGAGTGCAAGAAAACCCAACTCCCTGAACCTGTAGTTCAAAAAAGAGAAATTCAACCACACGAGCATATCGGATCTTTAATGACGGTCGCAGCTGTTGGTGGCATTCTTGGAGCCAAACTATTTCATTTTATTGAATACCCTGACCAATTCATTTCATTCATTCAAGATCCTAGCTTAAATGCGATATTAGGTGGATTAACTATTTATGGAGGCCTTATTTGCGGAGGACTTAGCGTTTGGCTTTATGCTAGAAAACTCAATCTTAGCTTTGTCCACCTAGCAGATGCAACTGCTCCTAGCCTTATGATTGCATATGGAGTTGGAAGAATTGGCTGTCAGGTGAGTGGAGACGGTGATTGGGGTATCGATAACATAGCTAGCCAACCTCAATGGATGAGTTGGCTACCTGATTGGACATGGAGTTATCATTTCCCTAACAATGTAAATAGGGTTGGAAGACTTATTAGAGATAGCGATCCATGGGATATTTTTCCCGGATACGGCACATGCTTGGACGTTCCGGTATTCCCCACATCTCTTTACGAGACTACTATGGCTATCGTAATATTTTCAATCCTTTGGAGTATTAGGAAGAGAATACACATACCGGGAATGTTGTTTGGCATCTACCTAATATTTAATGGTTTTGAAAGGTTTTGGATTGAGAAAATAAGAGTTAATACCACGTTCGATTTCATTGGTATAGAAATGACACAAGCAGAACTGATATCAGTGATGACGATGGTAAGTGGAGTTACATTACTTACACACTTAATTATTCGAAGAAATAAACAAACAGCATCAAAGATCTAATAATTATAATTAGCTGAAACTTCAATCCAAACTAGATTATTGTTAGATGAAATCGATACCCAAAAAGCACCTTCAATACCGGTAGCACATACATCTACATAAATTTGACCCGAAAACATCGGAACAACACCTGAATATTGAGGATATGCACAGCCTATAACAATCTTATTTTGTAATACACTTAGTTCACTTTGTAAATCTGTAATTTCATTTTGAAGATCAGATATTTCATTTTGAAGATCAGAAATGATTATGCTTTGCGCTGTATTAATAGATTGTACATTCGAAACATCATTTGTGTTTGCATTAATCGAATTTGCATATGCATTAATCAAATTTGTTAATGTTAAATCAGCACTTTCGGAATCAATCTGGTTTGCAATAATGTCAGCTTGAATATCTGTATCTGCTATTTCAAGAGCATCAATATCACTTTGTAGATATAATATTTCATTATACAAACTATTATCTCCAGCATCAGAAGCAGCTTCATTTTGATCAATTTCAGCTTGAAGAGCAGAGATAGCAGAATCAGCGTCAGCTTCATTTTGATCTATATCTGATTGAAGTGAGGTGCTAGAAAATAATATTTCATTATACAAATTATTATCTCCAGCATCAGAAGCAGCTTCATTTTGATCAATTTCAGCTTGAAGAGTAGAGATAGCAGAATCTGCGTCAGCTTCATTTTGATCTATATCTGATTGAAGTAAGGTGCTAGAAACTACTATATCATCCTCTAACATATCTATTTGGTCCTGCAGAATAACATCTGCTGCATCTGAATCGGCCTCGTTCTGGTCGGTGTCAGCTTG
>PBMY01000028.1 GCA_002722795.1 Crocinitomicaceae bacterium | reverse complement strand
CTTCTTCTACATTTTCAACGTCCGCTGCAGCTTTCGTTACAATAGTTTTCTTTGCAGTAGTTTTCTTTGCAGTAGTTTTCTTTGCAGTAGTTTTCTTTTTTGCTGTTGTTTTCTTAGCTACAGTCTTCTTAGCAGGCTTCTTCTTTTCTTCCACAGCCTTTTCAGCAATTGTCGCCTCCTCTTCAGGAGTAGCGTCCATTGATGCCTTAAGTTGTGAAAGAACGTCTAAATCACCAAGAGTACTCTTTTCAGTAGATGAGTTAATCTCTTGCATCATACGATTACTAGCACCTGATTTAGAACCACTTGATTTAGACTTCCGCTCTTTCTTCGCTGGCCCCTCCTCGTGTGTACGAAGGTGGCTAACAGTTATTCTCTTTGCGTTACGGTTAAATTCAAGTACAACGAAATCTGCAGCCTCATCAACCTTAAGAGCTTCACCATCAGCCTTATTGAGGTGCTTTGTGTGACATGTGCCCTCAAGTCCGTAAGGAAGAGCGATAATAGCATTACTTCCTTCGATCTTAACTACTGTAGCATTGTGTGATGATCCAACAGCAAATACAGTCTCGAAGACCTCCCATGGATTTTCCTCGATTTGCTTATGACCAAGACTCATTCTACGGTTCTCCTTATCGAGCTCCATAACGACTACCTCAATCTCGTCTCCTACATTGCAGAACTCAGATGGGTGCTTGATTTTCTTAGACCAACTCAAATCAGAGATATGAACTAATCCATCAATACCCTCCTCTAGCTCTACAAACAGACCAAAGTTTGTGAAGTTTCTAACCTTACCCTTTTGCTTAGACTCAAGCGGATAACGCTTTTCAATTTCTTCCCAAGGATCATTAGTAAGTTGCTTAAGACCTAAAGACATCTTCCTCTCTTCTCTGTCAATGCTAAGAAGAACACATTCGATTTCTTCACCAACCTTAAGGAAGTCTTGTGCGCTACGTAGGTGCTGTGACCAAGACATCTCACTAACGTGAAGAAGTCCCTCAACTCCGGGAGCAATTTCAATGAAGGCACCGTAATCTGCCATAACAACAACTTTACCCTTAACCTTAGAACCTTCAGTGAATTCTTCAGTAAGTCCATCCCATGGGTGAGATGTTAGTTGCTTCATGCCTAGTGCAATTCGACGCTTGTCGTCATCAAAGTCAAGAATTACAACGTTAATCTTTTGATCTAATTCAACAAGCTCCTCAGGGTGACCTACACGACCCCAACTCATATCTGTTATATGAACTAGTCCGTCTACTCCACCAAGGTCAACGAATACTCCGTAAGAAGTAACGTTCTTAACAGCCCCCTCAAGTACTTGACCTTTCTCAAGACCTTTAATTATAAGTCGCTTCTGCTCTTCAAGCTCAGCTTCGATAAGAGCTTTATGAGATACAACAACGTTCTTAAACTCGTGGTTGATTTTAACAACCTTAAATTCCATTTGTTTTCCAACGTAATCGTCAAAATCACGAATAGGCTTAACGTCTACCTGTGAACCAGGAAGGAATGCTTCAAGTCCAAATACGTCTACGATTAATCCTCCCTTAGTTCTGCACTTAACAGTACCTTGAATGATAAGATCCTCATCTTTTGCTTGGTTAATCTTACCCCATGCCTTGTATACTCGAGCAGTACGGTGGCTAACAACTAGCTGACCATTTGCATCTTCTTGTTTTTCTACGAATACAGCAACATTGTCTCCAGGCTTAAGGTCAGGGTTGTATCTAAACTCCGATGCAGAGATAACTCCCTCTGACTTGTAACCGATATTTACAACAATTTCCTTTTTACCTACAGAAACTACAGTGCCTTCAACTACTTGCTTATCCTCAATAAGTGTAAGGTTAGCAGAGTATACCTCTTCAAGTTTTGCTCTCTCCTCATCAGACAATGAATCATCAGAATTGTCGATTGCATCCCAATCGAAATCTTCAGATGGTTGCGCTAATTCACGAGGATCTTGTGGTGTTACTTCATTTACTAATGCAGTATCTTCGACTGCTACTTCCTGAACAGCTTCTTTTACTTTAGCTTCTTCAGCTTTGGGTGTTTCTTCGCTCATGCGACCCGTATGTATTTGTATGATTTGACTTATGTGAGGAGGACAATCAGACTTTAATCAATGGACAATCCTCACTATTGCCCCAATTTGGGGCGCAAATATACAGACTTAAATAGTGTTGTACAAATTATTCAACTATAAGGATTTGGGCAGTTTCATTTATGTAGACTAAATAAGTCCCAGCCTTTAATGTTCCAGGTTCAACTCTACCAGTACTGAGGGTTTTAATTAACCTTCCACTAATATCAAATATTGTTGCATTACCAGGAAGTGTGAAATACCCTGAACTATTAACAGGATTAGGGAATAAATCTAATGTTTTAATGTCTAAAGAAGATATATAATTTGTACATACATTACAGTATTCAGGAGTAGTCTCTCCTAGGATAAATTCTCTCCAAGGTCCGTTTCCGTCAGGATCTCTACCCCAACTGTGATCCACTGACAACGCGCCAAAATGAACAGAATCGGCAATAGTAAAGCCATCAGGAGATCTAAATACCAATGCCTCTCCGTCATTATTAAACTTAAAATTCGTGTGATTCCACCCCTCTGAATTGTCTTCATCAGCATAAATCAAAACAAACTGGCCTGGAGCGATTGTTGTTGAGTCTGGGACATCATTAGGAATTTTGTATTTGGTTGGTTGGTTTATCTTATCTGTCAGATAATACCCTCCTATATCTACTGGATGATCACTAATATTGTAAACTTCAAACCAATCCTCATGAGCGCCTGTATAGTCTGTAGTATCAAGAAAGTTTGATGATTGTAGCTCATTTAAAACTACTAGGCCAGGTTGAATTATAAAGATTGTATTTGAAACTCTTGGTGTAGGGATGTCAAACCAAATTGAAATTTGCCCACCATCTACTTGACGTCCCCAACTAGTGTTGGGGTTTCCTACCTGATAATCGTAAGAAGCCGCTAGTACTCCATCTGAGCCAATTAGCTTAATGTCTGTAGCTGTCGGAGAAGGAGTAAAACCTAAATGATGTCCACCCTGAGACGTTTCTCCGTCAAGCCAAAGTACTAAGAACCCTTCAGCTTCAATAGTAAGGTCATACGGCATGTTAGATGGTAGAGTGTAAGACTGTCCCTCAGAATTAGAAATGGTGTATGAACTAAGGTTAACCTGAAAAGAGTTTGGGTTATAAATCTCAACCCAAGGATCAAGGTCAAAAACTTCATCAACTAGATTACTCACGTTAGCTATCAAGATTTCATTTATATATAACAATGGAGTGGCAGGTGTTTCGTAGCTATTATTATCATCAATAGTGTGTAAATCGAAATACATCCAATTTCCACAACCATCGCAATTTCGCCCGTAACTTATATCTGTTTGTTGAGGCGGAAATACTATTGAATCAATAATAGTCACACCATCAGGCGCTGTTAAATAAACCCCCTCACCGTCAGGACTTAGTTTAAAATTTGCGTGGTCCTCACCTTGTTCAGTGTCATTGTCAAGCCAAAATACTAAATGTCCGCCGGGTGTAATTGTAGTTATTCCAGCATTAGTTGAAGGGATTTCCCACTTTGTTAAATTGTCTTGCCTATCGCTTAGATAATATCCAGCTAGATTTAACACTCCTCCCTCGTGGTATATCTCAATCCAATCGTCAAACTCAAAGAAATCGTCGTAAACAGCAGTTTGATTGCTAGCCATGAGTTCGTTTATATAGGTTTGTCCTTGCGCCTCAAAACAAGTAAATGCTAGAGAAACTGCAGAACAAAAAAACATATTTATGGTATATAATTTTTTCATATTATGAAAATTCTTTCGAAAATTACTAAACCTTAGGTGTGCAAGCACCCAAGTAATTAATTTTGCGACCAAAAATTAAATTATGGCTCACGGCACATTTAAAGTACCATATCCGATAAACGAACAAGTTTTATCATATGCTCCTGGCTCTTTAGAGAGAGATGAACTGCAGACAATGTATAAAAAGATGTTTAATCAAGACCCAATCGATGTGCCTATGTACATTGGTTCTGAGGAGATTAGAACTTCTGATAAACGTATTATAACACCGCCACATGATCACTCGAAAGTTTTGGGCCACTTTAATTACGGGGATTCTTCTCACGTTGAAGCTGCAATTGATTCAGCTCTAAAAGCTCGAAAAGAATGGGCAGCGTACTCATACGTTGAAAGAGCAAGCATCTTCTTAAAGGCAGCGGATTTAGTTGCTGGTAAATACAGAGCTAAGCTTAATGCGTCTACAATGCTTGCTCAGTCAAAGAACTGTTTCCAGGCAGAGATTGATGCAGCCTGTGAGCTAACTGATTTCTTGAGATTCAATGCCTACTTTGGCCAGCAAATCATGGAAATTCAACCTGAAAGTGCTTATGGCATTTGGAATCGTATGGAATACAGACCATTAGAGGGATTTGTATTTGCTGTAACTCCATTCAACTTTACTGCAATAGCAGCAAACCTACCATCTTGTATGGCTTTGATGGGTAATGTTGTAGTATGGAAACCTGCTGATTCTCAAGTGTATAGTGCTCAAGTATTAATGGAAATATTTAAAGAGGCTGGTGTACCAGATGGTGTAATCAATATGGTGACTGTAGATGGTCCTGTTGCTGGGGATGTTGTTTTCAACCACCCCGACTTTTCAGGATTACACTTCACAGGATCTACTGCTGTGTTCCGCCATCTATGGAAGACTATTGGTGAAAATATTGCTAAATACAAGACCTACCCTCGTATAGTCGGTGAAACTGGAGGTAAAGATTTTGTTGTTGCTCATAGTAGTGCCATTCCAGATGCTGTAGCCGCAGGACTCATTAGAGGATCTTTTGAATTCCAAGGCCAGAAGTGTTCAGCAGCTTCAAGAGCATACATTTCACGAGACATTTGGCCATCTGTCAAGGAAAAGCTCGTTTCAGAATTAGCTACACTTAAAATAGGATCACCTGAAGATTTTGGGAATTTTATTAATGCGGTAATCGATAAAAGAGCGTTCGACAAGATTACTTCATACATCGATTGGGCAAAAGAACAGGATGATTGTGAAATAATTACAGGTGGAAGTTACGACGGTTCAAAGGGATACTTTGTTGACCCAACTGTGATTGTAACATCTAACCCCAAGTTCAGAACTATGGTTGAAGAAATTTTTGGTCCTGTTCTAACTATCTATGTTTTCGATTCAGAGAAGTTTCAAGAAACACTAGAACTTATAGATTCTACAAGTGAATACGCACTTACTGGAGCTGTTTTTGCTCAAGACAGATACGCACTTAGTCTTGCTAAAAATACTCTTGAGAACTCTGCAGGCAATTTCTATTTAAATGACAAACCCACTGGTGCTGTTGTAGGACAGCAGCCATTTGGCGGGGCTCGAGGATCTGGGACTAATGATAAAGCTGGATCTGTATTAAACTTATTGCGTTGGGTAAGCCCACGAACAATTAAGGAAACGCTAGTTCCAATTGAGGACTACAGATACCCTTTCTTAGGATAATCATAAAAAGATTACTCCTCTTCTTCTTGATACTTAAAACCAGGGATAGTAGCCATATCTACCTTCTCAGCCTTTCCTCCTTGTAGCTTTTTAAATGCTCTAGCGTACTCATTTCGTAGAGAACCATCCTCTTGCAGCCATTTAGTTAGAACTAGCAGCTTTTCCTTACGACCTTTCCTTCCTACTGTAACAATTCTGCCTTCTTTAGTTCTTAACCTGAAAGCAGCATTTAAAATACTAGCCTTAGCGCTGTCCTTTCTTTCGTTCGAGATTTTATGAATTGCCATTGCATCATCAATTAAATCAGAATAATTCAAAGGCTTATTTCTAGCTCTTAATCTTTTGATTATAAATGATCCCCAAACACTTTTGGGTCCCCTCTTCTTAGGCACTTCGCCTTTTGATGTTAGTTTTGCAGCATTTGAGGGTTTAATATCAACACTACCACTCAGCTTATAAAGCATCTCATTCACATGCGCAAGCTTAGCCTCTAATGCCTGTTTTTCTTCAGAATAGTAAGCAACAAACTTCTTAAGTTCTTGCTTAGTGAATTTCACGTTTGACATTTCAAATTTAAAATTATATTGTAAAAGTATTACAATAAATACGAATAATAAAAACACTTATAAAATGGAGAGGGGAATCCGTAAAAGATCCCCCTCGTATTTACGGTGTAAGCCGGATTCTGTTCCGCACTATGCGGCTTCATCATTGATCTAATGCGACCTACCCTCTAGTTCGAACGAGCAGCCCTCAGGCACTAGTTTACATGGTCTTGCAGCCCGCAAGGTTTACCTAAGCCAGCAAATCACTTTGCTGCTGGTGAGCTCTTACTTCACCTTTTCACCCTTACCTGTTCTCCGAAGAGCCATCGGCGGTATAAATTTCTTTAGCACTATCTGTGCTACCACGTTTGGTAGCCCTCCCTTTTGAGGAGTACGGCGCTCTGCGCTGTCCGGACTTTCCTCCCCGAATAAATCGAGGCGATGAAGTCAACCGTGATGCAAATCTAACGCTTCCATAAATAAGAGTAATTACTTTTGTCCTTTAATAGACAAAAATTCACAATTGTATAAATACTATCTTCTCTATAAACCGTTTGGGATGTTAAGCCAATTCACTAGAGAAGGCGGGCATTTATCACTAGCTGATGTCGATTTTGATTGGCCTTCTGATGTTTACTCAGTTGGGCGTCTTGACACAGATAGCGAAGGATTATTACTACTTACAAATGATAAAAGAGTTAATTCTGAGCTACTTTCTCCTCAAAACGGACACCCAAGAACTTATCATGCTCAAGTTGAAGGCGTCCCTGAATATAACAACATAAAGGTTCTGATGTCGCCAATGGATTTAAATATTAAGAATAGAATTTACAAGACCAAATCTTGCAAAGTTTCAATTCTAGATCCGCAACCTGAATACCCTGAAAGAACTCCACCAATTAGAGTAAGAAAGAGTGTTCCAGATACATGGATTAGTCTAACTCTTACTGAGGGAAAAAACAGACAGGTGAGAAAAATGACTGCAAAGGCCGGTTTTCCTACACTACGACTGATAAGAGAATCTATTGGTCCATTTAAGTTAAAAGGTCTTAGTTCCGGTGAGGTAAGGGAATTGAGTGAAGAGGAAGTAAATAAATTAATGCACCTATGATTAGAAGTATAATCTGTATATTTTATTCAGCATTTTGGTGCTTTTTAGCAGTTGTAACATTGTTTTTTTTTCCAAAAAGCTCTGATTTTGTACTTAGACAATATGCACAAAGGTTTTGGTCTAAACCAATGCTGAAATGGTTAATTGGAGCGTCTATTACAGTTGAAATAAGTAACAAATCTCAAGAGTTGTTTGATTCAAACAAAGGTGCTATTCTTATGGCGAACCACTCTAGCAGTTTGGATATAACAGCTTGCTTTGTAGCATCCCCAACTCCTATAGTTTTTTTAGCCAAAGCAAGTATTAGGAAAATTCCATTTCTTGGATCTGCAAATGCGAGAGTTGGGACCGTGTTTGTTGAAAGAGGAAACCAACAATCAACTTTGAAAGCAATTAGTACGCTTGTTAAGACTGTAAAAGATGGAAGATCAGTTGTTGTATATCCTGAGGGTACTAGATCTAAAGATGGTAATATTCAGCCATTTAAAAAGGGTGGTTTTCATTTAGCTGTTCAAGCTGAGGCACCAATCATTACAGTTTACATTGGAGGCACACATAAAAGATTACCTTCTAGTGATTTTTCAATTAAACGATTTAAAGACCCTATTATCGTCAGGTTTGGGGATCCTATTTGGTCAAACAATGTTAAAGATTTAAGAACAAAAACTTACAATACTATATGTGAGCTTAGAGATAAAAATTGAAAGGTTACTTATAATTATTCAGCATAAAAGGATCTAGGAAATCAGAAACAACCTGTGAAACAGATCTAATTGATTTAACACCTTCTAACGATGGCCCTGCACACCAAACTGTTTTGTAAGTCACTTCAAGTGCAGATTGTTTAAATATTTTAGTGCCTTTAAGCCATCTGAAAGCTCTAAAGTATTTTTTAAAATATTTATTTTTGAAAAAAAATTTTTCAATCCTAGATGCTCTTAGGGATAATGTTTTTACGTAAGGTGTGTTAATTATCGTGCAATTTGATCCACTAATTCTGTCTGTCACTACTATATCTTTGGAAGAATAATCAACTATTGCTTGTTTGTAGTCTTGTGATATATCTGCTTCATGTGTTGCAATGAATGGCGTTCCTATTGATACTCCACATGCACCTAAGCTCAGAATTTTTTTTAAATCAAATCCATTTGCAACACCGCCAGCAGAAATAATCGGGATAGAACAGTTTCTAACTAATAAAGGAATAAGACTTTCGGGATCCATACTCCCTAAATGACCACCCGCTTTATTATTGACAGCAATAATAGCATCAGCACCAAAGGATTCAACTTTCTTTGCGTATTCTAAATTAGTAACATCACAAAAAACTTTAACACCGAGTGGTTTACAAGCGTCAATAGTAGATTTAGGATTCCCTAAAGATGTAATTATATAATCGACTCCTTCTTTAAGACAAGTTGAAAGTTGTTGTGTTAATTTACTATTAAATTTATTTACTATTAAGTTGATTCCAACTGGTCCATCACAATTTTTTTTAAGGTAATTTATGGCATTCCTAAGATCGGTAATTGTTCTGTAATTCATGGCCGGGATACATCCTGTAATCCCACAATTACAAGCTTCGATTACCATTTTAGTGTTTGAAACTAAAAACATAGGAGCTTGTATAATTGGGTACTTAACTCCAAGCATTCTTGTTAAGTCTGTTTCAAGTTGTTGATTCATATTTTAATTAAAAATACCTGATTTCCATTACTATTGCAGTCTTATTGCTAAATTTAATTCACCTAATTGAAAAATCATTTTAATTAACGCTTTATTCAAAATCTCTAAATCTGTCTACAAAGTTTTCTCGTAAACCCATTCTTGAAATCTGCATTTTAAGGCTTTTTTCTGAATCAGGGTTGATGAGTAGCTTTTGTTTGGGTTTTAGTTTATTCCATATTTCAACAAAGGATAAATCACTCGTCTCAAACTTAAAATACGTATCATACTCAAAATAGTACCAATGGTTCTCACTTATATGGAAATAGACCTTCAGAATATCCCTCCCCCTATTTCTCTCAAGCTCCACTCTCCCGGGAATAGATCGGAAAATTGATTTATCGTCTACTGTAGCTATACCAATTCTAGATTCAGAAATAAATGAGTCTTCATAATCGTCGTATTTGAATTTAAGATCTGTAAGAACTATGGTACTTCTAATCTCTTCAGGCATCTTTTTGAAATAACCGTCCTTAGTTAAAGCGTCCATAGCCTTTGAGGCCTCCTCTTCACCAGCAAGCTCAGTTACGGCATATTCATAATTATAACTAACATCTATTGGTTGTGCAGAAGAAGCGTTTTTAAGCTGAGTAGCTAGATAATCAACGAGTTTATCATTCATGTATAAATTCAAGGGAATAGATCCTCTCATTTCAATCCTGCCAAATTCAGTAACCCAAGCATCGCCTATAAAATGATGTTCTATAATGTTAAAATCAAAAGGCAGAGTAGTCTTTCCGGATGAATAAACTCCACATCCAGATTCGGGTAATTCAGTTAGAGCTCCGGGAGATTTTGGCTTTTTAAATTTTGAGTCGGTACTAACAACATATCTACTGTTCTTCTTATCGAACCTCAAATTACCTTCAGGATTGAAAATCGGAATATCTCCCCTATCTGGCTTTTTTGTAAAGAATAGCGGATATGCTTTAAATGGTGCATCATCGCTTAACATAATACCTGCATCAAGGTGTGCTTTACCCTTTTCAATAATCAAATCTTCAATTGGAATCTTGATATCTGCCGGATCTATCACTGTACTAAATTCAATCCATTCCCTTTCAAAGTCAGAACAATTAATTGCTAGTCTAGTACCACCATCAAACTCTAAATTTTTTCTTTCCCCTATCAGCTTAACATTACCAGTAAATTCAAAATAAGGATCTAAATAGAACTCTTGAGAAATTGGAACTTTTGCTTGGGCTACTGTTTTTCTAACTGAATCAACCTCTACTATATCAAAGTAGATAGGCCACTCTACTTCATTAACATCTTTATAAATGTATTGTGCATTACCGCTATACTCGTATTTACCCTTGACATGCACAGTAGCGTCATATAGTCTGTGATATCGAGTATCTCTATTTGTAATTATTTGAGCTTTAAAAAGCGGATCCATTTGCGCATCTCTTCTAACAACAAGGTATCCAGTATCTGGAATTACTTCACAGTCAGCAACATTTATTAAAGGAACATCATGACATTCTACGACTGCTGCGTCGACCTTATATAGTGCTCTAGCACTTGCAAATGAAAGTGAATCCTGATCAGGATGTGAAGAGACAAAATTTTCGTTATTAAAAGCTGCAAGAGTGTTTTCAAGTTGGATTTGGTCAAGATCCATAAACCACCTAAACTTATCCATTGTACAGAAGTACCTTATTGCTGGTAATTCGATTTGGGTTACACCTGCGTGAGATACAAAATCTCCTATTCTTTGGTCAAAATCAATATCAGCTTGAACGTTTTGGGTTTTAAATGCTAAGGCGTTTAAGTCGTGTCCAATGATTTCAAAATCTGCAGTATCAACATTCATACCTCTTTCTTTTAAATAGAATAAGTCGGAACTTAAGCGAGCATCATCAAATTCAAATTCTCCATCTGCTGTCATTCCCTCTTTATTCAAGTGAATTGAACCCATTAAATCCGCATCCTCTCCAAAACATTTAAGCTTTTCCTGATTATATCTCACATCTAACATTTCAACGTCAGAATGCAGAGCAAATTCAACTACCTGTGCTTCTACTGTTGGCACATGATCCCAGATTGCTTCATTTACATAGGAGGTAGTAACTCCAAAGGAGGAGTCGGGAACTAACACCATGTCATTTCCAGTAATGTGAGATGATAGATAATCAATCACACCAGTACCTTGAAGACCATCCATATTGAGCTTAACATCGGCAGTAATTGTGCCCAAACCTCTATAAAGAGCATAACCCTCAGGCGGACTTGAAGACTCAATTCCCAATGAAAAATCATCCATTAACCTAAGATCAACATCCAAATCAGGAATAATACCACCTGCAATTAACTCACCAGAAAATCTCACATTATCCTTTAAAAAATTGTCAAGAGAATCTATTTCAAATGGATCTAAAGCATATCTGAATCTATTTCTATGATATGCTCCTTTATGTATAGAATAATTGTCGTAATAGACAAATGAAGGACCAGTACTTGTGAGCATTGGATAGTGTGGGTATAAGTTAGATCTCCATCCAGACCTATTAGACGGGTCGTCAATTTGAAGAGTACCTGTTATTCCATCAATTGTGTTTCTGATTAAGCGAGTTTTTGGCCTTCCTGAATAATTATACTCACCTTCAATTTCAGCTCTAATGTGCATCTTCTCAACAGCATTTAAATTGATCTGAAATGATGAATAATCAAACTCAAACTTACTTCCTTTAAATTCAAATTTTCCAGCTTGCACATCACCTGAGAATGCGAAATCTCGATCTTCAGACATTTTTATTTTGCCATCCTTAGGACTGATTATTACTTCCTGTTCTTCACTGACTTTAAATGGCTGTATTCCCTCTATATCTAAAACCATTGACTTAAGCTCTAATTCAGCATTTGCTCCATCCCCAACTTCAGATCTAAAAGCAATAACGTCGTAATCAGATCTACCTTTATTGCATTTAAGATGATTGTCTGCTTTAGGTAACCACTCACACCACCCCTCATCTTCATTATAGCTCACATATCCCTGCAAAGCCAAATCAATTAACATCAACTTAACTGTAGCCTCATTAAGTCTTAAATGATATGCATATTCACTTACATAAAAGCTCGTTGAAGGTTTGTTTTTCATGAAATTCTTCAATTCTGACAATGGATGAATTGAAGCAATACCCATCATATTATCATATGAGCGCTTATCAAAATTGGATACTGATCTAAACAGCCCTATTCCTCTTCCAGAAAGCAATAGAGATCCTAGTTTAATTGTAGGATCTCCAACATTCCATGTAATGGCTTCTACTTGAAATTCAATTTTGTGATAAGAATCTTCGAAAGCCTGCATTCCTATACCTTCCTCAGTTCTAATGAACATAATCTTATTTGTGGGTCTATCGTATCTAACACTTAATCCTGGATGATAGATGCTGTCTTTTCCAAGGTATATGGCTAATTCTGAGTTTATGGAGCCAAACCCATCATTCCTAAACATAATCTCATCTAGTGAGCATTTAATGAATAACGTATCATCCTGATATATCTTCAAATATCCTTTTTCATCTTCCACACCTGTTCCATCTAGCCTAGAACCTTTAACTACTATTCCACCTTCAAAATCGAAGCCTGGAAAAAAGTCTTCTAAATATAGCATTTCAGAATCAGATTCAAACCTTGGATATATTCTATCGGCAGGTGATTTTATGTTTTGGACTTTGAAGGTTAAATCACCTACTAAAACTTTATCAAACAGTTCAGTATGAAATTCAACTAGACCACATTTAAAAGAGCTGCCACTAAGCTTGATTTTATAATTTGATAGTACAGCAAATTGAGTTGAATCATTGAAGGTTGTGCCCTCCCAATGAACATTTCCACCTTCTCCATACCATTTGCCAGCAGTTGGAATAAACCTTCCTGATGTCCCACGAATAGTTGCGCTATCTCCTTTTGCATAACAGATTAATGTTCCATTTTTTATTTGGACATAAGGCAAAGAATCGACTCCAATTTTCATTTGGCCGGATGCAAATTGCCAACGAGATGCACGTGAATCTGATATGATTTTAGATGAAATGAGTTTTTCAGACAGTTCTAAGTAAGAATCTAACTTTTTATACCACCTCCTGTTGCTGTTAAGAGCTAAAATTGACTCGTGCCAACCACTCCATAAATTAAGGTCAAGGGAATCAGAGTTGAAAAATGCATTAACGCCAGACAAATAGCCAAAAACACCAGTGGATGTCTTGACATTAGTTTCGTTTAGCTTTAATACCGTTAATATTACTGTGTCCTGAACAGAATCTGGAGCTGATTTAAAAGCAGCAGAAAACTCGTTTGAAAACCATTTGGCTTGCTCAGGTAGTCCTTTGGCTAAATCTGATTCTACATCTCTTAAAAAATCACTTACAGAGGGCAATTCGGTTTGGGCTAAAACACCTGTAAACCAAAGATAAAAAACTATAAATAGGACTCTACGCATTAAGTCCTAAGTTATGGTGTAATTAAGCAGGTTTTAAGATTCTAATTTGCAGTTTTCCCACAAATAATACACGCCCATCCGTTTCTTTCAAGCACATTATCAATCGTCCATCCCATCCCCTCAATGTGCTCCTTCATAAACGGCACGTCTACAGTGAAAAAGCCTGAAAAAACAATAGTTCCGCCTGGTTCAAGAACACTGTTATAACTTGTCATATCAGCCATTAAAACATTTCGATTAATGTTTGCAAGTATGATTTGATTTAGATCAAAATGCTTAGTCGTAAGTAACTCTGAAGTCCCACAATCGACAATAAAGTCATTTGATATTTCAATCGAATTTAATGAAGCATTTTCTATTGTATTTCGAACCGCTCCATCCTCAATATCTATGGCTAAAACACTTAATGCACCCAATTTATGAGCTGCAATTGCGAGTACTCCTGTACCACACCCCATATCCAAAACTTTAGAACCATTAACATTTAAATCTAAAAGAGACCTAATCATCATCCATGTAGTATCGTGATGACCTGTAC
Source organism: Crocinitomicaceae bacterium (assembly GCA_002722795.1). Taxonomy (GTDB): domain Bacteria; phylum Bacteroidota; class Bacteroidia; order Flavobacteriales_D; family Sanyastnellaceae; genus UBA974. The sequence continues at coordinate 27,293 of PBMY01000028.1, read as the reverse complement.
CAAATGACATGTTTGGTTTAATTACGACGTCCAATCCAGAATTTAGTGGGGTATGAAATGGGGCTCTTAATAAGGCCAAATCGTCAACGTTTACTGGCTCGTAATACTCCTCCCACTTTGCATTCCAATTCTCAGTCTTTACTTTTGATTCAGTCCAAGTCATGTCATTTGCAATACTCTCAAGTTGAGTCTTAACAAATTGCAATTCAACACTATCAATTTTGTTGGCTGCAATATGAGCTATCAAACCCTTTTCAGTAGATTCAAAAACTTCAAATTTAAGCTCTGATAAGTATGCAATTGCAACCTCTCTTGCTGGTAGTAGAGGAGTAAATTCAATATCTAACCTCAGGTAGTCCTCTCTTATGAATTCCCTACTCACCTGCTGCAATAATAATTTTAATAAAGTCAGCTGTATTTAGTGAAGCTCCACCAATTAATCCTCCGTCAACATCTTCATTAGCAAATAATTCTGATGCATTTGAAGGTTTACAGCTACCTCCGTAGAGAATTGAGATTTGGCCTGCTCTATAAGAACCAAACTTTTCACCTAGTAACTTTCTAATAAATGTATGCATCTCTCCTGCTTGTTCTGCTGAAGCTGTCAATCCTGTTCCAATAGCCCAAATCGGTTCATATGCTATCACAAAATTCAGTGGATCTACATCAGTTATCCCATTTAATGCATAGTTAAGTTGTGCAGAAATCATATCTTCATGAGTTCCAGCTTTTCTAATTTCAAGTTGTTCACCACAACATAGTACTACACCCAATCCAGCCTCAACACATCTAGAAATCTTTTCCACCACAACAGAATCTGAATCTCCATAGTATTCTCTTCTTTCTGAATGGCCGATTAAGGCAAAACTAACCCCACACGATACAAGCATTTCTGCAGTGTACTCACCGGTATAAGCTCCTGTATTAGTGGCGCTTACGTTTTGAGAAGCAAGGATTACATTTGAGGGTTTAGACTCTGCTAATGCAGCTAAATAAGGAGTTGGTGGCGCGACCATTACTCTCACATCTGATGGTAATTCAGATGCTAATTCACTCATTTCGTTCATCCACTCACGAGACTCGTTAATAGATTTGTTGCTTTTCCAGTTTCCAGCTACTATGTTCCTCATCATATTTGGTTTATACAAAGATGCTGAACTCTGACTTAAAGACAATACTTCTTGACACTCTTCAATCACATTGGGGTTATAATTCCTTGCGCCCTAATCAAGAAGCTCCAGTTTTCTCACTTGCCTCTGGTACTAACACTATAGCGCTTATGCCTACTGGAGCTGGTAAAAGTTTATGCTTCCAACTTCCGGCATTATTTCGCGGAGGTTTATGTCTTGTTATCTCTCCATTGATTGCTCTTATGGAAGACCAAACCCATCAAATCAAGTTAAACAACGCTAGAGCAGCAACTTTAACTAGTAGTCTTGGTAGATCAGGTATAGATAGAGTACTTGAAAACGCCTGCCTAGGGAAATTGGACTTCCTTTATTTGAGTCCTGAGCGATTAGAAGACCCCATGTTTAAAGCTAGAATTTCAAGGTTAGATGTCCAAACAATTGTGGTAGATGAAGCGCATTGTATTTCTGAATGGGGTCACGATTTTAGGCCCGAATATTCTAAAATTTCCTCCTTAAAAGAACACTTTCCACAGGCAGTATGGGGAGCTTATACCGCAACAGCTACAAAAGATGTTTTAGATGATATAATTGAGAAATTAAAGCTTGAAAAAGTAGAGGTTTTTACTGCTTCTTCTAGGAGGCCAAACCTTGCATTTCAAGTAAGTTCATGGGGAGACCCTGAGGTTGAGATTTTACACGAAGCTATTACATTAAACACATTAACAAATGAGGGTTCAGGACTCCTGTATGTTAGAACTAGAGCTCTTGCAGATAAGTTTGCTGAAAGACTAGTATTTTCAGGCATTAATGCAGAATCGTTTCATGCAGGGTTGAGTTCAAATACAAAGCTGAGAAGACAAAGGGATTGGATTAAAGGCAAGACTAAAGTCATGGCGTGTACTTCAGCCTTTGGAATGGGCATTGATAAATCTGATGTTAGGTGGGTTTTGCATTTCAACTTACCGACAACTTTAGAGGCGTACACTCAAGAAGTTGGTAGAGCTGGTAGAGACGGAGAACTATCTCATTGCATAGCTTTTATAGACGATAATTTAAAACAGAAGAATATTAACGCTTTTTCATCTCAATTCCCATCTATTAAAGACATTCAGAATGTTTACCAAAGCATAGCAAATCAAGGAAGAATAGCAATTGGAGATAAGCCCAATTATACTACTTTATTTTCTTTAGAAAACGCGAAAGAAACACTTCAAATCAATATATCTCTTATTCATTCAAGCTTAAATGTTTTACAAAAGAAAGGGCTTATCGAAGTTGTCAACTCCATCTCGGAACATGGATCTGTGGTTTGGCTTGGAGGAAAAAACCGTATACTAAATGAAATTGGAGATTTAAAGTCTAAGCTAATTAATGAATTAATGAGAATTAGCACTTCTCCTACTCAAGAAATAGAGATAAATATTAGGGCTTGGTCTAGTAGGCTACAATGTGATAATGACAACTTGATAAATGCGTTATCATCATTAGATGCTACAGGTTTAATTAATTGGAAACCATATAATGGTGAGCTAAAGATTGTTTGGCCTATGGCTAGAATAAATGCATCTAAAGTCACAATAAACACTGAAGAAGCTAAGTCAAGAGTAAGACATTTAAGGGATAAGCAAAACGCCGTATACAATTATGTTGACTCGATCCAATGCAGATCATTTGAGTTAGAAAAATATTTTGACTCTGAAGCAGAAATATATCAATGTGGAAAATGTGACAATTGCACATTGTTTGTTGATGAAATAACATGTAAAATCAAAGAGCGAATTCCTGAATACGGAGTTAATGCATATGAATTAATCAGAAGCTTTCCTGCAGGACACAGAGATAAGATTAGCTCAACTCTCAGACATCTTCTTGATACAAATGTGATATTAGCAAAGGGAAATATACTGTTTATTTCAAGTGTGGCTTAGTTTCGCATCCAATTAAAAAGATTTATGGTAGATCCTAGAACTAATTACGCAACTATAAAGATTAAGCCCAAAAGGCAAGTCAGCATTCTCAGAAGACATCCTTGGGTTTTTAGCGGTGCAATTAAGAGTATTGAAGGAACACCAAAAGCCGGTGATTGGGTTTGTATTAGAGCTAATAAGGGAGCAATTCTTGGATGGGGGCATTATTCTCCAGGAACATCTATAGCTATAAGAATACTGACATTTGGAGAAGATCAGCCAAATAAAAAATGGTGGTTTGATAAGATTGACCAAGCTGTTCGAGTTAGAATGGATTTGGGCTTATTCACCGAAGATAATAACACATGTAGATTAGTTTTTGCTGAAGGAGATGGTTTGCCCGGACTAATTGCTGATTTCTATGCTGGGGTGCTTGTAATTCAATGTCACACTCTAGGCATGCACAATGTCAGAGAGATGCTTTGTAAAGCATTTGCTCAAGCTTTAGGTGACAATTTAAAAGCCATTTATGATAAGAGTTCAAAATCTCTTGCTAAGCATGGTGGCATTAAAAGCGAAGACGGATTGCTTTGGGGTAAAATACCTGAAAATCACTACGCATTAGAACACGGCAACAAATTCAATATCGACTGGAAAAAGGGCCAAAAAACAGGCTTCTTTATTGATCAAAGAGAAAACAGAAAGCTTCTTGGTAAATATTCCAAAGGTAAAAAGGTATTGAATGTATTTAGCTATACTGGCGGATTCTCAATCTATGCTATGAAAGAAGGAGCACAAGAGGTGCACAGTCTCGATAGTTCATCACGAGCACTTGAAGTATGTGAAGAAAATATAGAGATAAATAGTCTTTCTAATAAACAGCACAAATCCATTAATACTGATGCAGTTCAGTTTTTAAAGGATGAGTTGGTGGGTGATTATGACGTAGTCATACTTGACCCTCCAGCATTCGCAAAAAGTGCTTCTGCTAAGCATGCAGCTGTCCAAGGTTATAAAAGGATAAACCTAAGAGCACTAGAGTCAATGAAACCCGGTTCTATCCTGTTTACCTTTTCTTGTAGCCAAGCTGTTAATGATAAATTATTTACTGACACAATAATTGCTGCTTCAATACAAGCAAATAGAACAGTAAGAATACTTCAACGGTTAACTCAGCCTGCAGATCATCCTGTTAGCGCATTCCACCCTGAAGGTCAATATTTAAAAGGTCTAGTACTTAGAGTGGATTAAGGTTGTAGTAATCTTTTACTCCACCCTTCTGAAGATTTTATATACTTCACTCTGTCGTGAAGACGAGACGCTCTTCCCTGCCAAAATTCTACCTCCTCTATGCTGATAATGTAGCCTCCCCAATGTGGTGGTCTTGGAACCACACTTAGAGATTTAAATTTACTCTCGAATTTTGCTTGTTTAGATTCTAGCTCTTCTCTACTAGCCATTGATTCGCTTTGTGAAGAAGCCCATGCTCCAATCTGTGATGATCTAGGTCTTGAAGCAAAATATCTATCACTTTCTTCATCACTCAAATGGCTCACTTCACCGTTCAACCTTACTTGTCTTTGCAAATGAGCCCAAAAGAAAGTCGCCCCAGCTTTTGCTAAGGATTCTATTTCAACTCCTTTTGCGCTGTTCTTATTGGTGTAAAAAACAAGGCCTTCAGAATCTATGCGTCTAGCTAAAACTATCCTACCGTTAGGGAACCCATCTTTATTCAGAGTTGATAAACAGAAGGCATTTGGATCAGACAAACCAGCTTTATCAGCCTCATTAATCCATTTTGAGAGCTGATCAGCTGGGCAAGCTGCAAGATCATCAGAAGTTATAATTCCCTTAGTATAATCTGTTCTTATATCTTTTAATGAGCTCACAGTTCTTTGGCTCTTATTTCCTTAGACCAAACTCTATCACCATTAACATTCTTAATGACCATCTCCATCACTCTATCCTTCCTTGGTCCTGAGAAATTTAATTCTGCATAGTTGCGTTCAGCAACTACCGTCCCATCAACTCTTAAATTGTTTACTTCCTCTGTATTGTTATAACTCGAGCTAGTTAGAGGCGAAACAGTTAAATCATGAATCACAATCCCTTTTTCTAATTCCAATCTACTTAACTCTGTACAATGTCTGTCACCTGTCAAAAATATAACGCCGTGAATACTTTCCTCTTCAATCCTATCAATTATTTCTTGTCTTTCAGGGTAGCGCGCCATGTTTTCATGTTTTGCATTATCTGATAAAAACTGTCCACCTAGGGCGATAATTTTAAATGGCGCATAGCTTTTATTCAGCGCTGCGATGAGCCAATCGATTTGGTCTTCTCCTAAAACTTGTAAATCTTGAGTTTCATTATAATGATGAACTCTGTTTGACCTATTATCTAACATGAAGAATTCAACGTCACAAAATCTAAAAGCAGTTGCAATATTATTTGAGCCTGCTGGTGCACCATAACTAGGATTAGCCCAAAAAGTTTCAAATGACTGCTTTGCCCAATCACCATGAATCCAATTTCTATCTGCATCGTTTGGACCATAATCATGATCATCCCAAATAGCGTAATTAGGACAAGCCTTTAGAAGGTTTTGCATTTCAGAAGTTGATCTTGTATGAGAGTACCTATGCAAATAGCCTGAGTAGCTCTGTAAGTCTACCTCTCTTAAATAGATATTGTCTCCTAGCCAAAGCATAATGTCAGGATTCTCACTAGCCATAGTATTAAAAATCTCATATTCACCACCGTATGGTTTTCCTGGCCTATCATATAATGAGTCATTTATAAAGGCACAACTTCCAGCCAATAGCTTAAATGCCGGAGGGTCTGTCCTGTAGTCCCAAAGTACTTGAGTGTTGATATTTAAAGTGTCTCCTACAGCTAAACCATTTGACATAACAACTGCTGAGTAATGAGTTCCTGGGTCAAGATTACCAACCTTTAATACGGCAGAATTTGCTGTATTTGAACCAACTTTAATTGATTCAGAAATAGATTCGCCTTTTTCATTCCAAACTTTCAAACTCAAGTTGCTTTCCGATTCAACCTGAGCCCAAACATCAATTGATCTCATACTTACGTGACCTATCATTGGTCCGCTTATAATCTGTGAAGAACCCTCATTATTTACTTTAAAAGAAGTATTAATTTCTACTGAATCATCACAACTGATAAGGACCAAAAGAGAAAACGTAATTGATAGAATGTGAATGTTTTTCATGGTAGAAAGATAATCCATGTTTGGTAATAGAAAGACAAAAAAAAGGGAACCCGAAGGTCCCCCTTTTAAGAATATCTTATTTCTTCTTATCTAAGAACTACAAAGTTTTGAGCAGAAGAGTAGTCACGGTGCTTAGCAGAAAGTGTGTATGTACCTGCTGCAAGCTCGTGAGCAATTACAAGACGGTTACCGCCAATTACATTTTCTTGGCTGTACTCTTTGGTAAGAACAATCTTACCGTTCATGTCAGTTGCTTCAACAATGATATTATCATCACCAAGAACAAGCTCAGTATCAAACTTTACGCTAAATGTAGGGTCTGCGATTGGGTTAGGGAAAATACTCCACTTGGTATCAGTTGAAATTCCAGTAATACCGTTAGTAACCTCTCCTTCACAAGATCCATCGTCGTAAGTAGCCTCAGTGCTGTAGTTTGCAGCATTTGAGTCAGTACATCCAAATATCTCAGCGTCCTCAGTAGAGAAAGTTAAATCGTACTCAGTTGTAAATGTTTCAAAACCACCAGTTGCTTTAGATACACCGTTGTGGTACTGAACATTAATTACGCCTGATGCAACACCATCAGTAGTAAGTTGCATAAGAAGTACTTTGTTTCCAGCATCAGATTGAGCGTTTACGTCAGAAGGAATTACAAACCAAGCACCATCTGAGATAGTTAACTCGTTTCCGGAAAGGAAGCTAGAAAAATCAAGACCTGGTGTAGTAAATAAGCCATTGTTTGAGCTAGTAGTAGCTCCAACAGTTACCCAGCTGTCAAAAGCAAGTGTCGGTTCAATGCCAATAACTGCTTCATTTAATGTTTCTGTAGTAGCTGAGCCGTATTGGTGCTGGAAGAATGTTCCAGTTGTAGCTACATTTAGGATGTGCTCGTCAGCAGCGAATACTGCGTGTAAAGAGTGTTGTGCTGAAGGAAGTACTGCATACACACGGTAAGTATTACCAGGTACTAGACCTCCGTTGTCAACTGCCTCAACTACCAACTCAACGTTGTTAGCGCTAGCTCCAAAGCCCATTAAAAGGGCAGCTGTCATTGCGAAAATGTTCTTCATGAGAAAGGGTTTATTGTTATCTCGGTTATTTATTTACTCGTTTAAGAATGAAGTCTTTTTCAAGACCTGAGCACTAAGATATGACATTCTTATTTAAAATCACAACACTTTTTTAAGGAGTTTGTAAAAAAATACTCGACAAGAGAGTAAAAATCATCGATGAACAGAATTTTTTTGAAAAGCTTAACATTTTTAAACGGATACATAATATAAGGTACTATGTGAGTTTTAGAGTGACCTATAGTTAACTTGTGCGTGCTTAAAATCCACCAAAAATGACTATGAATAAGCTTGGAAATCTGGTAATGGACAAGTGGGTTGAGGGAGATGGTCCCGGAACTACTCTGTATAACGCAATTAACGGTGAAGCACTTACCTCAGCCTCTTCTGATGGTCTCGACATCAGTTCAATGTATGACTTCGCAAGATCACAAGGCGGATATGCATTGAGGAAAATGACATTTCAAGAAAGAGGATTAATGCTTAAAGCTCTTGCTCTTCACTTACATTCAAAGAAAGATGAATTTTATAAGGTGAGTTGGGCAACCGGAGCTACTAAAATGGATAGTTGGATTGATATTGAAGGCGGCATTGGAAACTTATTTACTAATGCTAGTTTGAGAAGAAGATTGCCCAATACTCCTTTTGCAGTTGATGGAGACTTTATTCCATTATCTAAAGAAGGGACATTTGGTGCCCATCACATATTAGTCCCTAAAGAAGGCGTAGCAATTCACATTAATGCATTCAATTTTCCAGTTTGGGGAATGCTTGAAAAAATTGCTGTAAACTTATTAGCAGGCGTGCCCGCAATTGTAAAGCCCGCAACCGTAACCTCTTATTTAACAGAAACAGTAGTAAGAGAAATTCACAATAGTGGGATACTACCTGCAGGTGCTCTACAGTTAGTTTGTGGTTCTGCAAGGAACATTCTTGACTATGTTGATGAAAGAGATGTTGTGACTTTTACAGGATCTGCTTCAACTGGCAGAATGTTGAAGTCAAACGCACGAATTATAAATAACAGTGTTCCATTTAATTTAGAAGCTGACTCGCTTAATTCGGCTATCCTAGGTCCTGACGCTGGACCGGGAACACCAGAGTTTGACTTATTTATTAAGGAAGTAAGAAAGGAGATTACAGTTAAGTGTGGCCAAAAGTGTACAGCAGTTCGTAGGATAATGGTTCCTAATGAACACATTGATGCTGTTCAAGATGCTTTATCAATTGCGTTGTCTAAAACAGTTGTAGGAGATCCTCAACAGGATGGAGTAAGAATGGGCGCATTAGTAGGTTTAGACCAAAGAAAAGATGTGCGAAAACAAGTTGCATTACTTCTTGAAGAGGCTGAGCTTGTATTTGGATCACCAAATTCAGTTGAAACTATAGGATCTGATTCTGAAAAAGGCGCATTTATAAGCCCAATGCTTTTGAGAATTAATACTCCAAAAACAGCGTCTAACGTACATGAAGTTGAAGCGTTTGGGCCTGTTTCAACTTTAATGCCTTATGAATCTATTGAAGATGCAGTAGAATTGTCCAAAATGGGCAAGGGCTCTCTTTGTTGTAGCATTACTACATATGACAAAACAGCTGCTTCAGAGTTTGTAAGAAATGCCGCTAGTATGCATGGTAGAATTTTAGTTTTGGACAGAGAATGCGCTAAAGAAAGTACAGGTCATGGCTCTCCTCTACCACTTCTAGTACACGGTGGACCAGGTAGAGCTGGAGGAGGTGAAGAAATGGGTGGATTAAGAGGTGTCAAGCATTATTTACAGAGAACTGCTATTCAGGGTCATCCTAGCATGTTAACAGCAATTACAAAGCAATATCAGCCTGGTGGAGCTCAACGTGAATCACAGCCTCACGTGTTTAGAAAACACTTTGAAGAACTTGAAATTGGAGACACAGTAACTACTGCTAAACACACAGTAACTGAAGCTGATATTACCAATTTCGCAAACGTTAGTGGAGATAATTTCTATGCACACGTTGATGCTACAAGTCTTGAAGGAACCTTATTTGAGCAAAAAGTTGCACATGGTTATTTCATTTTAAGTAAAGCCGCTGGTCTTTTTGTAGATCCAAAAAAGGGACCTGTTTTACTTAATTATGGAATAGAAGACTGTAGATTCACAAAACCAGTTTATCCTGGTGCTACGATTGGTGTAAGATTAACTGTTAAGGAAAAAATATCACAAGAAAAACGTGATGAAGAAGATGTTGCAAAAGGCATAGTGAAGTACCTAGTTGATGTATATGACGAAACTGGAGAAACTGTTGCTATTGCTACAATTCTAACTATGGTAAAAAAGCTAGATCAAAGCTGAAATGCCCAAAACCTTTAAGAATTTCATCGTACTTTTAATAGCCTTTGCATCGTCAAAGATTACAGCTCAAGAAATTACAATAGGGTACCATAATGATTTAGACACTTTAAGAGCTTGGGTTGATGAAATTCATCCCTGGCCTTATTCTAGGTGTTCAAAACATGAAGCTGATAGTGCTTTTGCATTAGCACACTCTGAAATTGACTCATCTACTTCTATCCTAGATTTTTCAAAATTAATTGGAAGAACTCTAGGAGTCTTTTCAGATAGCCATACTTTAATCAATATTGATCAGTTTCAATCAAGTATTGCAAATAATAAGGGTGAGTTGAAAATCGCTTTGAGGTATATAGAAGGTAAGTTTTTCGTATCGAAAGACCCTAATAACATTATTGATTTGGGAACTCAAATCATTAAAATAAACGATAATCCAATAATTGAATATTTTAATTCTGCATTAAGTATTTCTCCAACTGAGGGGAATACATATACAAGCAAGGTGAGAGTTGCAACTATCCTAATGTTGGATTTTGCTTTATACGACATTGAGGATGGTGCTGAGAGAATTATTCTTGAAACTTCTAAAGGAGAGGTGATTGATTATCCAATTGTAAAACGTAGTACCAACATAGAGAAAGTTAAAAGCGTTGTTGAATGGGTTTGGCCAATAGAAGGCGATTCAATAGTCACCATTAAAGTAAAATCATTTAACGAAGGCAAAGATGGGACATATTATAAAGAAGTTAAAAGAGGTTTTAGAAAACTCAAAAGATCTAATTATAACCATTTAGTAGTAGATTTAAGAGGGAATTTAGGCGGCTCAGCAACAAGAATGAAATACTTATTAAGCTTTATAATAGATGAAGAATTTGCATTTCCAGAAGTTTACCTTTATAAACAATGTAGAGAAACAAAGAAGAATTACAACGATGTATACCAAGGTTTTATAAAATGGGTAGCAGATAAGTTTGGCGATAATGAACAAGATCTTCAAGTAATTAAAAAGTCTGCCCATTTAGAAATTGGAGAAACTGATTCTATAAGATTAAAGCCAAACAACTACAAGTTTAAACAAGTTTTTGATGGGAACACATGCTTACTCATTGATGGACTCTCTGCTTCAGCTTCTGTTTCTTTTGCATCTTATTACAAAAGATTTAATCGTGGAGACATGATAGGTGAAAACTGTATGGGAGCTATGACTGGGACATTTGGAAACCCAATTCATAGAACTTTAAATAATTCAAGGATAGGTGTGTCAATTGCATCAGTTGCATTTGCATTAGACAGCAATCTAAATTGGCACTCCACGCCTATTTCTCCATTTAGATTTATTCAACAATCACCGGAAGAAATTAGTACCGAATATGATCCATATCTTAGTGCTATAGATGATTGGTACAATTACCCAAACGTAAGTAGTTCCTTTGATTTTCTAACAATAGAATGCAAAATCCTTTTTTCTGAACTAGAATCAGTTTATTCCCAAAATAGAAAGTGGGCAGGTGAAATGCGCTCAGAAGTATTTGATTTAATTGTCAAATGTGATTACTGCATAGAAGACTATAATAAAAAAATAAAAGAGGTGGAAAAATCTGTTGTGTCAGAGGATGAAATTCTTGAAAGTGTAACAGAACTTTATAGGCGTAAAAAAAGATGTATTGAATTGAGAAATGCTCAAATACATTTAAAACTCCCTTTCGAATTAAGAGCTACATTCAATGAATTAATCGCACCAAACAGACCAGATGTATTGCATTTTGGAATACACAACAGGGCTGATTGTAATGTCTGTATAAAATAAAACATGAGAAAAACTACTGTATTCATTGCTAGTGCCTTGTTCACTATTTGTTCTTTAGGCCAAACCCAACTGCACAAGCATGTTGACCCATTTATTGGTACAGGAGGTCATGGACACACATATCCTGGTGCGACTTCGCCATTTGGTATGGTACAACTAAGTCCGGATACGAGGTTAGAGGGTTGGGATGGTTGTGGAGGTTATCACTACAGCGATTCTGTTATATACGGCTTCAGCCACACACATCTTCAGGGAACGGGAGTTAGTGATTACGGAGATATTCTACTAATGCCATGTACACAGTTTAATATAGGAGATCAATGGCGTGATAGGTACAAAAGTGGATTTCAGAAACAATCAGAAAATGCTCATGCTGGATATTATTCTGTTAATCTTGACGATCATAACCTCACAGCGGAACTTACAACTACAAATAGAGTTGGTATACACAAATACACTTTAGATGAAGCGGACACACTCACACTAATCATTGATTTAGACCATAGAGACAAGCTTTTAAGCTACAGTATTTATCCAATTGACGATAGTACAATTGTAGGGCATAGATTATCGGAAAATTGGGCAAAAGAGCAGCACATATACTTTGCAATTAGATTTAATAAAAACTTTAATTGGAGAGATCAACTAACTGAAAATGTATACCTTGGGTTAGACAGCTTAGGTATTGAAAGACGTGAGATACAATATGTTCCAATTTTTGCAGCTGAATTTGGTGTTATCGACGAATTATCGGCAAAAGTCGGAATTAGCTTCTGTGATATAAGTGGAGCGTTGATGAATTTGGACTCTGAAGCGCCACACTTCAATTTTGAAAAATATAAAAGTGAAAATGAGTCCAAATGGGACGAACAACTTAGCAGAATTTTAATTGAAGGAGCTTTAGAGGACGAAATGAAAATATTCTACACCTCATTATATCATAGCTGCACTGTACCAAACCTTGCAAACGACGTAGATGGTAGATACAGAGGTACAGATTTAGAGATTCATCAATTGAAAATGGATGATGGGCAACATTATACTATTTTTTCTCTTTGGGACACATTCCGCTCTCTCCACCCTCTTCTTTCATGGATTGAGCCTGATTTAACTAAAGATTTTGTTAGAACAATGCTTAGGATGTATAAGGATGGCGGGCAGCTTCCAGTTTGGGAATTAGCCGGTAATTACACAGGGTGTATGATTGGCTATCATTCAGTTCCGGTAATTGCTGATGCAAAGGATTGGGGAATTACAGGGTGGGACGAAGAGCTTGCTTTGGAGGCGATGATTCAAGCTGCTGATTCTGCTCATTTGGGCCTTGATCACTATGCTGCTAAGGGATATATACCAAGTGAATGTGAAAGTGAAAGTGTATCTAAAACATTAGAGTATGCCTTTGATGATGCATGTATAGCTTCGTTTGCTGAGTCTTTAGGCCAAACTAAAACAGCCGACCGTTTTCGTTTGCGTTCTCTTTCTTGGAGAAACCTTATGCACCCATCTTCTTACTTCATTCAACCCAAAAGAGACGGAGCTTGGGTTCCTGATTACGACCCTACGGAGGTGAACTTCAACTACACTGAAGCTAATGGATGGCAATACACGTTTTTTGCCCCGCACGATATACAGGGTCAAATCAATCACGCAGGTTCTGTAGATGGCTTCACTATTCTAGTTAATGATCAGTTTACTACTGAACTTGTCACTAGCGGAAGAGATCAACCTGACATTACCGGATTAATTGGTCAATACGCACATGGCAACGAACCAAGCCATCATGTTGCATATCTCTTTCCTTATGGAGGAAAACATTGGAGGACTGTAGAAATCGTAGATAGTATCCTGTCAACTCTTTACACGTCTGAACCAAACGGCTTATGTGGAAACGAGGATTGTGGCCAAATGTCAGCATGGTACACTCTTTCATCTATAGGGCTTTACTCTGTAGCACCTGGATCAGGCTCAAAACAGCTAGTCTTCGGTTCACCTCAGTTTGACAAAATTACTATTACTCCGAATGGGGGAAATGCAATAGTAATTAGAAAAAAAGGAGACGGTAAATACGTGTCTTCAGTAAACGGATCAAAGAGAGCTTGGATATCTTATGATGATGTGAAAAAAGGCGGGGAAATACTATTTAAGATGTCTGATTTTAAGTCGAATTTATTTGGGTTTAGAAAAAGAGACAGACCTTCAGAATCAATTGAAGACAAAGACTTTGTCCCAGTTCCAAGCTTTACAGCTTCTCAAAGTTTTCAAGACGAAAGCACAACATTACAAATCCAAAACATTGATGCAGGAACAACTACATTTTATCACTTAGGAGATGGAGATTGGAAGCTTTATAGACATCCAATTGAAGTTAGTGAAAGCTGCGAGTTTTATGCCAAATCGAGGAAAGTAGGGATAGATTCTAAAACAGTTCATCACGCTCTAGTTAAGATTGAGCACGACTGGGTTGTTGAATACACAAATATGTACTCTCATCAATATGCTGCTGCTGGCGCTTACACATTAGTTGATGGATTAAAAGGCGGGAATGAATATAGAACAGGTGATTGGCAGGGATTCTACAACGAGCCATTTGAGGCTACTATTGATCTAAAAGAAGTCACTAATATTAAATCAATGAGTCTTGGTTGTTTACAGGACATAAAACCATGGATTTGGCTCCCACAGACTGTGGATTTTTATTATTCTAATGACGGAAAAGAATACATTTTACTTGAATCAGTAGGACACGACATTACTGAAGATGATTATAATAAACAAGTTTATAGGTTTAAAACTGCTAGTGGAATAAGGGCTAGGTTCGTTAGGGTTAAAGCAAATGCAAGGGGTGCTATTCCATCTTGGCATTTGGGTGCTGGACACGACAGATGGACTTTTGTTGATGAGTGGGAAATAAATATTGCTGATTAATGAGTAATGCCAAATCCTTTTTGGACCGTGGGTTAGCTGATACAACTCCATATCCTCTAAATATAGAAGTTGATAGTGCATGTGGGGTTTGGATCAATACGACTAATAATGGAAAATTGTTTGACGCAATTAGTGGAATTGGAGTTAGTAATTGGGGTCATCAAAATTCAGTAATAACCAATCTTCTTCATCATCAAATTGACTCTAGCTTACACACGATGGTGTATGGAGAAATGCTGAATAGGAACACGGTTAAAGCTGCTGCTTTGTTAAGTGATTTACTACCTAAAAACCTCAATACAACGTACTTCACAAACTCCGGTGCTGAAGCAATTGAAGGCGCTTTAAAACTTGCCAAACGAGCTACGGGAAGATCAAAGCTTATTGCGTGTTCAGGTGGGTATCACGGGAATACCGCAGGAGCCCTGGCAGTTTCATCAAACAATGAAAGAAAAGCACCATTTGAGCCTCTACTGCCAGGGGTTAAATTTATAGATTTTAATTGCTCAAACTCATTAAATTCTATTGACGCAGAAACCGCATGCGTTTTAGTTGAAACTGTACAAGGAGATGCTGGTGTTAGAATTCCGAATCCTTATTGGATTCAGGAATTAAGGGCAAAGTGTAATCAAGAGGGTGCTTTATTGATTCTTGATGAGGTTCAATGTGGAATGGGGCGAACTGGTAAACCATTTGCCTTTGAACACTTTAACGTTGTTCCTGATATTCTATGCTTGGGAAAAGCACTTGGAGGTGGAATGCCAATAGGAGCTTTCGTATCCTCTCGTGATCTCATGTCACAATTAAGTCACTCTCCTAAGCTTGGCCACATTACTACTTTTGGTGGGCATCCTGTTGCTACTGCTGGTGCTTTAGGAGCTTTGGAGCTTCTTAAGGAAACAAATTGGTCAGAGGTTGAAGCCCAAGGAGAATACTGGGAAAGTCAATTAAACGCTCATCCAAAAGTCAAGTCAGTTAGAAGAATTGGCCTGTTTATGTGCGTCAAAATGGATGGAGCTGACCAAGTTTCAAAAGCAGTGGAAAATGGACTTAAGGAAGGTGTATTGTTGTTTTGGTTTTTAAGTGTGCCAAACGCCTTCAGGCTCTCACCTCCTTTAAACATGACTGATGCAGAAAGTAAGCTAGGAATTGAATTAATTCTTAAGAGTTTATCATTTTAAGAACTCTACAACTTTATTCATTGATCTAGAGGCTTCAGGTATAAAGTCTGGGACAAGATGCCATCCGTGTATTGCATTTTCTTCAAAATAAGAACTATAAGAAACTCTAGCTTTTTCAAGTTTGTTAATGCAAAGCAAAGCGTCGTCTAGTAGAAACTCTTCTTTAGATGCTTGAACATGAGTTTCAGGAAAACCCTCAAAAGAACCTCTTAATGGAGAAACTCTTGGGTCCTTATCACTTATACTTCCAATGTATTCCCTACTAAATGAAATTAAATCTAACTTATCGAATGGGGAATGAACTGAGTTATTCTTAGAATTGGATTCCGAAGTCTTACAAAGGTCCAACCAAGGTGATAAAAGCACTAGTTTTCTAGGAATTTGAATACCGTCTTTTATACAGGTTTGGACTAAAGCGCTAGCAATATTTGCACCCGCTGAATCTCCAATTAAATCAATACTTTCGTTATTTTCAATCAGCTCTTTGTAGACATTAAGACAATCTTCAAATGGTTCGGGATAGGTGTGTTCAGGGGCTAATTTATAATCCGGCATGATTACCTCGCATCCAAAGTGACGGGCCAAATAAATTCCAGTAGCTTTATAAACCTGAGCACTTCCAAATGAGAAGCCACCACCATGAATCCACATCACTTTTGGCCCTTTTACATCTTTAAATCGAGCAATTCCACATTTTACACCTGCTATGCTTACGTATTCCATGCTGCCGCTAAAATGTCCAGGATTTAACCTTGAAACTCCCTCAAAAGCTATTCTTATTTGCTGAGGAGTTGCTCCGACAATCTCTCTTCTCAATCTGACAGCAATTGCATGACCTGAAACTACAATGTCATTAAATCTATTTGCGATGTATTTAGAAAGGTCTGAGTTAGTCATTTAAATGCAAATGACGGAACTTTACATCAATGATAAGATTTACTCCCACAGAAAATTCAAATCCGCAAATTGGGGATATACTCTTGAGTGAGCCTTTTTTGAATGATCCATACTTTGGACGAAAGGCTGTTTTATTATGTGAGAATAATGAAAGTGGAAGTTTTGGGCTAGTTCTAAACAATATTATTGATGTTGAAATAACAGAAATAATTTCTGATTTTCCTGATCCTAAAGTCAAAGTGAGTCTTGGTGGACCAGTAAGCAGATCAAATTTATTCTTTCTACATACTTCTCCTGATTTAGTTGGAGGCCAAAAGATTTTAGACGGTCTTTTTTTGGGTGGTGATTTTGAAGAATTGAAGTCAAGAGTGTCTAAAGGCGAAGAGATTAAATACAGATTATTTATTGGATATAGCGGTTGGAGTGAAGACCAATTAAAGGATGAAATAAAAACTAGATCTTGGTTTGTAACCAAGACAAGTACCGATATTATTATGGACTGCTCAGAGCAAAATGAAAAGTTTTGGAAGACATTAATCAAGGATATGGGAGAAGGATTTAGCCATATCGCTGACGCCCCAATTGATCCTACTTTAAATTAATCCTCAATTTCGAGAGTGATTCTACAACCCTCATGGGAGCGAACGTTTATCGTTCTACCATCTTCAAAAATAAGATATTGGCCTTTAACTCCTGATAATAGCCCCTCTCCTACAGGAACTTTCTCCAACTTAAACGAGGTTAATTTATCTGGTATCACAGTAATAGGATAATCAATCTTTGAGACTGTATCATCATCATGAAAAAATGGTTCGTAAACTGGGCTAAGTAGTTTAAAGCACTCCTCTTTCATGTCCAATAATTCGTTAGGATTCCTTTCTACATCTTTGAGCATATTCTTCCAAAACGTCTTATCGTTATAGTGATTTTTTAAATACACTTCAATCTCACCAGCTAACTGTCTGTATGGTGTAACGCACACAACAATACCCTCTACTGCACCTTGATCGTTCCATCTGTATTGCTCTCTTCCATGTCCTGTTACTCCAACTTTAAGTTTATCTGTTCTTGATATATAAACTACATGAGGAACATTATGATACATTTCTTCATACTCCCTATCGCGAAGAGCTTTTCCCATGTGAATTGTACTTAATTCAGGTTTGATAATTGATGGACAAGAGAGTGGTGAGTTAAAAAATGCATCTTTGCTCATACCCATTCTGTAGGCTCTTTCCATCTCAATTCCAGTTACAACGCAGTGAACCACACCCTCATAGTTCCATTTCAGCTTCTTTCCAATCCACTGGTTTACATTAAGCTCCGGTATTTCATCAAGAACATCTTTACCTGACCAAAAATATCTTACTACAGAACCTGTCTCAGTTCTCATCTTCCTCAAATTCCCTGTCCAAATCATTCGATAAATATAGATTTTTTGACTATTTTGTGCTTCGAAAATAAATTAACTATTCTAATTGAACTAAATGAAGCAAATATTACTCCCTTGTGCATTACTCCTCTGTGGAAGTGTTTTTGCACAAAATCCTTTACTAGAAGAAGACTTTGAGAGCTACACAGTAGGGTCATATATCGGAGAATCAAGTGCAGTTTGGACTACATGGAGTGGAACAACTGGAACTGATGAAGACGGAATCATATCCAATGATTACTCTCTTTCAGGCACAAATTCATTAAATATTTTTGGAGCAGCTACAACTGGAGGGCCAATGGATGTATATCTTCCAATTGGACTCGATAATGCTTACGAACTTAGTTTTAATGTCTACGTTCCATCCGGAAACTCAGCATACTTTAATATTCAAGAAGATCTTGTCGTCTTGGTAGGTTGGGCTTTTGATGTCGTGCTTGACAGTCAAGGTAATGTCACCTTGGGAATAGACCAAGTTGATCTAGCTCAAACTACATACACTCCTGACTCATGGACATTAATTAATTTATACATGGATCCAGTAAACGATAGAGCTGAAATACATGTTAACAATGAGTGTCTAATTAATGTTCCTTTTGACGCACAGATTGGTGGTCTGAATCTTTATGGATTTGGAGACGGCGTAACTCCGGGAAATTATTATGTTGATGATTTAATTATTATTGATTGTCCTTCTATTAATACTGTCGAATGTTCAACTGGTGAATTAGTCTCTGAAATGACTGAATTAGACTTGGACTTTGGACCAAACCCAGCCATAGATTATCTTCAACTTTCTAGCAACACTTCTGAGGGTATTTTAAGAATCATGGCTCTAAACGGACAAATTGTTGCAGAATACAACGTAACAAATCTTGAAACTAGCTCTAAAATCAATCTTGACCTTGATAACGGAATTTACCTTGTTGAGCTAAGAACAGACAAGAATAGCACAATGAGAAAATTAGTAGTCCATCGATAAACAACTGATAAACAATATTGAAAAGGCTAGCATGGCGCTAGCCTTTTTTATTACCATAACTTGGCACTTAAATTGCAATTCCAAATTTGCTTTGATGTTGAATAAAATGAATAAAAAACTAATTGTATTAAGTACTGTTTTGGTACTAATCTCTTTTTCCTTGATTGGTCAAACAAAAAATGATATACGGGTTATAGTAGATGGGCTCGGTGAGGATACTGTTTATCTCGCTAACTACTACGGGTCAAGAATGTTTTACAACGACACTACTGTTGCAAATACTGATGGTAGTTTTTCTTTTGACGGAAAGGTGTTCAATAAATGTGGTAAGTACGCTATAGTTTTACCTGGACCTGTATTTTTTGACATCATGGTGGTTGAAGAACCAATGGAGTTTCACACTTCACTGCGAAATCCTCAAGGTGATATGGAAGTAATAAAGAGTGATGAGAACAAAATTTTCTATGACTATTTAAGATTCATCAACTCTCTAAAAAAGAAAAGAGAACCTTATGACATTGTTTTAAGAGACAGCACTTCAAGTGCCGCAGATATAAAATCAGCTCAATCAACTCTTAATGAAATGACTTCAGAAGTTTTTTTATATCAAAACCAAATCATTAATGATCCAAATAATTTCTTATTTGGAAAATATTTGAAAATGATGAAGGATATTGAAGTGCCTAATGCACCTGATGAAATAGAAAATCCTGATATGTGGAGGTATACATACTACAGGAATCACTTTTGGGATAATGTTGATTTAAATGACCCAAGGCTAGTTCGAGACGCTTCTATGCACAATCTAATTGACAGATATTGGAGTAAGGTGCTTCCTCCTGATCCAGACACATTATATGTTGAAGCAGTAAAGCTTTTAGACAAAGTAGAAGGAAATCCAGAAATGTTCAAATACTTCTTACACCATATGACTTTCGAAAGCGAATCTTCAAAGGTTATGTGTATGGATAAGGTTTTTGTAAAACTTGTGGGGCTTTACTATGCTACAGGAAAGGTTGATTGGCTTAATGAAGAGCAATTAGAAAAGATAGTTGAACGTGCAGGTGAGTTAAGAAATACAATGTGTGGTGAAGTGGCACATAACGTCACACTTCCTGGTTTAGATTTAAAAACTTGGCATTCCCTTCATGATATTGATGCTAAATACACACTGCTAGTTATTTGGGAAAGTACCTGTGGCCATTGTAAAAAAGAAATGCCAATTCTTCAACGTTTATATCAGGAGTGGAATGATAAGGGTTTGGAGATTTATGCAATTGGAAATGATTTTGAGTCTGAACCATGGCAGGAATATTTGTCTACATCAAAATATTCAGATTGGACACATGTTAGTGACAATCCTTTGGTAAATCAACAAGACAGCGCTATGGCACTTATTTACTCAGGTGTTACAGACATATTAAGCTTAAATTTTAGAACAACATTTGATGTGTTCTCTACCCCAAAACTATTTCTTCTTGATGAGGACAAAAGAATTCTAGCAAAACAATTAGGAGCACTTCAAGTAGCAGAAATCTTATACAGAAAAGAGGGGCTTGAATTTCCTGGCGAAGAATTTTTCAAATTAAATGAAGAGTCAAATGAGTAAGAGGAGATTTTTAAAAATGTTTATTAAGCAGCCTAAGGTGAACGCTTCCATCACTC
The DNA here is from genome assembly GCA_002722795.1 of Crocinitomicaceae bacterium. Taxonomy (GTDB): domain Bacteria; phylum Bacteroidota; class Bacteroidia; order Flavobacteriales_D; family Sanyastnellaceae; genus UBA974. The sequence continues at coordinate 6,735 of PBMY01000028.1, read as the reverse complement.
CGAGTTCTAAAAAAGCAGCGAGGGCAATGATAAGGGGTTTAGACTTAAGCCAAATGAAGTATGTAGTTGAACTTGGACCAGGAACAGGTGTATTCACAGATCTACTATCTCTAAGGCTACCACAAGACTGTACAGTTCTATTAATTGAACTTGAGCAGTCTTATATCAAAAATCTTCAAGAAAAATATGATGATAGATTTGAAGTAATACAAAGCAGTGCATGTGAATTAGATAAGATCCTAACTGAAAGAAATGTACAAAATGTTGATCTAGTTGTTAGTTCACTTCCTTTTAATATGCCAAATGAGGCAAAAAAAAAGCTTCAATCTACACTTTTAAATCTAACTTCAAATGGCACTTGTATGCGTTGGTTTACCTATTTCCCTTGTCTTATGAAGAAACACTACAGGCAATTTGAAATGAGTAAAACATGTTTTGTTGCATGGAATTTTCCACCAATGTGGATATACACAGTCAACTAACTATATTTGCACAGTATTATAATACTTTCTAATAGTGAACATTTTTGTTGGTAATCTTGCATGGGGCGTTGATGATATCGCGCTTAAGCAAACATTTGAAGCTCACGGCACTGTTGATAGTGCTAGAGTAATACACGATCGTGAAACTGGTCGTTCTAGAGGTTTTGGCTTTGTTGAAATGCCAAACGATGATGAAGGAGCTGCGGCAATCGAAGCTCTTGAAGGAAAAGAAGTGATGGGGAGACCCATTCGTTGTAATGAGAGCGAGCAGCGCGAGAAATCACGCCGTTTCTAATTCCACAATTACGATATTTGAAAGCCTCAGCACCTGTTGGGGCTTTTTTATGCCTGATTGAGAACGCTTTGGTAAACTCTTATCAGATTTGATGCAACATTTTGGTCAGTAAATTTTTGGGCATATTTAAAGCCCTCATTTATCATATTATCTCTGAGTATTTCATCAGAATTGAGCCTGTGTACAGCATCAACGATTTCGCTAGGGTCATGAGGGTCTATATAAATCGAATAAGGACCTCCACTTTCTAAAAAACAACCTCCCCTACTTGTAATGACTGGAGTTTTACAGAAAAGCGCCTCTAAAATAGGAATACCAAATCCCTCAAATGTTGAAGGATAAATAAAGGTTTTAGCTCCATAATAGAACTCTGCTAAATCATCAGTTGGAACATTTGAATGAAACTTTACTCTAGTACCAAGACCATTATCTAAAACATAGTCTCTACAACGCTTCATATAAGCTTTACCATTACCCACTACGATAAGATTCTCTTTTGGCATTCTATGCACTGCTTTAATGATATTTATAAGATTCTTCCTCTCCTCTACTGATCCTACATAAAGAAGGTAATCATCCGGAAGATTATACTTACTTATATCTGGATTCAGTTTGGACCTTGATCTATTTTGAAAAACAGGGGCACAACTTTGATATACAACTTTAATCTTTTCTTTAGGCATACCAAAAAACTCAATAATATCAGACTTTGTCTGCTCACTAACTGCAATTATCATATCAGCAGACCTACAAGCTTTTTGAAACTTAATCATATATATCTGCCTATCAATTCTTTTATAAAGCTCAGGGTAACGAATGAAGATTAAGTCATGAATTGTCACAATTGATTTCACCCCCGTTAATTGAATTCCAAAAGGTAATTCATTACTTAGACCATGATAAAGATCAATTGTGCTTTCGAGTTTTTTCTTTATTAAGACTGAACGCCAAAACCCTTTAAATATCCTCTCAATAAAATTCTTCGGAAAATGACTTGTAATGTTACTCCTTTCATTTAAAAAAACTAGCCTAGGGTTTTCAACGGTTTTAGGAGAATAAAGATGATAGCTATTATCAGGAAATATATCGCTCAGGATTCTAATGCAATCCCTACTATAATTACCTAATCCGGTATTGTTGAGATACGCTCTCTTTGCGTCAAATCCTATTCTCATTTTGAAATTTCCAAAATTCGTTTTTTAAGGTAAGAATTTTTAGGAGATTTCAACACATCTTGTATTATTTGAATTTCATAATCATACAGTTTATCGAATTGACAGATACGGGTTAAGAAAACAAGAATTTATTCAGTGATAAAATAACTAATTAACATTAACTTATGAATCTTATTTAATCTTTATGACCCCCTAACAAAGAACCGATTTTGATGTAAATTGTGATGTTAATTTAACGTCATGAGGTACTTTCTAACTGCTCTAATATTATTAGGTGGTGTGATTATTCACGCTCAAACAACAATTGTATATGATTATACAGGAGAGGTCGAGCAGTACATTGTACCTGCTTGTGTAACTCAGTTAGAAATTACACTAAGAGGTGCAAAAGGTGGTGGAACTTTCGGTGGAAATGGGTCAACAGTATCAGGATTTCTCGATGTAACAGAAGGTCAAATATTAGAAATAAGAGTTGGGGGCTTAGGGTCATGTACTAGTGGAGGTTATAACGGCGGAGGAGATGGCGGAACAGCAAATTCTTCTTCTAACTATGGTTGTGGTGGAGGTGGCGCATCAGACATAAGAATTGCCCCATTTTCTCTTTTAGATAGAGTAGCTGTAGCATCAGGTGGTGGTGGTATGGGAGGTGGAGACACAGATGCAACAGGCGGAGGTGGAGGATGTGCTAATGGAACAAATGGAGATAGCCCATTTGGAGTTGGTGGATTTGGGGCTAGTACTACATTTGGAGGAAACGGAGGGCCTCCATGGATCACTAATGGTAATACAGGTGGTAACGGTTCATTAGGTCTAGGAGGAAATGGAGCGTCAGACCCATGTTACAGTCTTGGCCCCGGTGGCGGTGGCGGCGGCGGCTATTATGGTGGTGGTGGTGGTGGTAGTGATTGTTTCAGCTCAGTTCCATTGGGTGGTGGTGGTGGCGGCGGTGGATCCAGCTTATCCCCTACAGGATTTACTTGTACACCGGGAAATGTAAATTCAGCTGGCTCTATAACTATCACAACTGTTGGTGGTTTAACATTAGAGGCAACACCTGCTGCACCAAATATTTGTCAAGGTGATTCAGTGTTGATTTCTGTTACAGGTGCTGACAATTACGTGTGGACCTCTAACATTGGTGTAGATACAATTAGCGGATCAGAGGTTTGGTTAACAGACGAAGTAACTACAGTGTATTCAATTATTGGCAGTAATGAAGAGTGTGCAGATACAATTGATGTAGAAGTAAATGTAGGAGCCTCATATGAAATACTTTCTACTATAAATCTATGCGATGGCGAGTCTTATGTTTTACCTAATGGCGAAACCGTTGATTCAGCTGGTATATTTCCTATTTATTTCCAAACTATAAACAATTTATGTGATAGTGTGATAACTACTGAGATAAATTTAATTAAGCCCAACCTAGTCGAATTAACTGAAAACATTTGTGATGGAGACACAATTACTTTAGCTGACGGAACATTAGTTTCTTCTAGTGGTACATACACCGTGGTTTTAACATCATTAGTAAATGGGTGTGATAGTACAATCATAACTGATGTTATAGTCACTCCTTCTTATAACTTGAGTGAGTCTATTAGTGTTTGTGACGATGGCTCTTATTATCTTCCAGATGGAAGCTCTCCCAATTCGTCTGGCACTTATAATTTTGAATTCCAAACTCAATTTGGGTGTGATAGTAATATTGTGGTGGATCTTCAACTTTATCCACAATATAATTCTCAATATGGTGTAGAAATATGCCATGGTGAAAATCTAACTCTTCCTGATGGAACTACTGTAGATATAGAAGGTTTTTATTCTACTATGCTTCAAACTACTAATGGTTGTGATAGTCTTATTACAATTGATTTAATAGTAAATCCTCTTCCAGATCTAGACATAGGAGTTGAAAGTAGTTATTGCCTTTATGATGGTGATATAACCATTAATCCATTACCATCAGGTGGTATACTAACAGGTGATTTACTAAGTGGTTTCGTATTAGAACATGCAGATTCTTCACCTGGCCTCTACAGCGTTTCATACACCTTTACTGATTCCAATGGGTGTACTTCCTCAGAAACCCTAGATTATGTAATGCCAGAGCCTATTTCTCCTTCATACGATTATCACATCTCTTGTAATGATTTGTATTTATTCAATTCAACACCTGATCCTCTTGATAATTTCACTTACGAATGGTATCTAAACAATGAATTTGCTGGTATTTGGCCAGAATTAGTTATAGAATTTTATGAAAACAACAACTACGAATTAGGATTAGAAGTAACAGACAACTATGGTTGTTCATATAGTATTCTTGACACTATGTATTTGCATCACGAGTTAGATATTGATGGATTTTTTATGCCAAATGTATTTACCCCAAACAATGATGGAATCAATGAAACTTTTGGAATTCCAGAGCCTTATAACACGTGCATCCTATACTATATTAACATCTTCAACAAGTGGGGTGATTTAATATACGAAATGCACAACAATACTCCTGATTTTGGTGGCTATTCTCAGAATGGAACATTTCTTCCAGAGGGTGTTTACTACTATACGCTTGAAGTCCTAGACTACCCTTGCGCTGAAACACCAGAACTAAGAGATTGGTGCTCCGGGGCATTTTCACTTTTGAGGGATTAAACATCTATCCACACCTATCCTACTCTTGTTGTTACTATAGGTTATTTACTCGAGATAGAGATAGATAACTAGCTTAAGACTTGAATATATACCAAGGCTATAAGTAAATTTCAGGTTTTAAGGAGCCAAGTAATAATAGTGTAAGTACTTAATCTTCAATGATAAATTTCATACCATTTACTGACAAATATTCAGCTAAGTTTTACGATCTAAACGTAGTATGGCTTAATGAGTTATTTTTACTTGAGCCTTATGATGAATATGTTTTAAAAAACCCTAAAGTTGCAATAATAGATAAAGGTGGATATGTCTTTTTTATTGAATACAAAAATGAAATTGTTGGAACGTTTGCACTCATGCCATGTGATGACAGATCATATGAATTAATGAAGATGACCGTAAAAAAATCCCATAGAAAAAAAGGAATTGGAAATGAGATAATGTGCTTTGTGATTAATTTTTGTAAGAAGAAACAAGCAAGAAGTATTTGTTTATACTCAAATACAAAACTAAAAAATGCGATTAAATTATATGAAGATCACAGCTTTACAGAGATTCCATTACCCGATTCATCACCATATTACCGTGCCGACATAAAAATGATTCATTATCTCTCTTAGAAATATTAACTTACAAGAATTAAAAACAGTTCCCCCATGAGATTATTTTTTTCTTTTGTCTTATTAAGTCTTACTTATAGTATGTCTGCTCAAAAAGAAAATTGCTTTGAGTTTATTTACCCTCTTACATTTGAGGTGTCAGATGGATCTACATTAAAGGTAGATAATCATCGAGCTATGATAAAATACAAATCTTCATGGAAACAAAACACGGAGTCCCCGAATCTTAAGTTTCCAATCAAAGTTAAATGGACAGGGAAAGACCCTATGATAGTTGAAAGTCAAGAAATCCTTGATAGACATATGGATAGATGTAAAAAATATCAAGTTGCTCAAAAAGAAAATTGCTTTGAGTTTATTTACCCTCTTGCATTTGAGTTGTCAGATGGATCTACATTAGAGGTAGATAATCATCGAGCTATGATAAAATACAAGTCTTCATGGAAACAAAACGCTGAGTTCCCAAATCTTAAGTTTCCAATCAAAGTTAAATGGACAGAGAAAGACCCTATGGTAGTTGAAAGTCAAGAAATGCTTGATAGACATATCGATCGATGTATAAAATATCAAGCTACTAGGAATGAATAGAATGTTTCTATAACCAAGTTGTCAACAGCGTTCAAACTCTTTCCTTCTTGCTAAACATAAGTTCTTTAAGTGAATAGCTAATACGTTTTTTCTTCCAAAAAGAAATTGATGATATTCAACTCTTGATGATACGTTACATTATCTAAGTGTTTTAGAGATACCATATTTGAAACTTGAAGATATACCTAGGCTATAAAGTGTTTTGGCATAGTTTTAGATATCTGACGATAACTGTACATTATGAGACAAATTTTAAATCCTTATTTAAATAATTTCAAGCTATTAAAGTTCTTGTTTTTAATCTCCTGTGTAATTTCTTCTTGTTATTCATATAACCCTTTGTATAAACAAATATCTAATTCTTCCTTAAATCCCAAATTGGGAAATTATAGAGTTTCATTTGAAACAGAAGTCGATCCAGAACTACAATATTTAAAAGAAAATCTAGAAAATTTTGTTTTAACAGATATACATAAAAACATAACAACTAACGTCTATGATAATAATAAGTCACAATCAGGAATAATATATCTAACAATAAATTATAATTATAATGATTATTCAGAAAGTGCACGCTTCTTGGGTGCTCTTACATTTGGGTTAGCCCATTTGTTTGGATTTCCTCGTGCTGGAGGCACATTAAAAGTGAATGGAGATATCGAAATCTATGCTGAAAACGGAGATTTTATTTATTATCAAACAATTAAAAATCAAGTCGATTGGACAAAAACTATTTATTTTAAAAGTCACACCTCAGCATCACACAATGGTATAGATAAAAGGGTCATCGAAAACATGGTTTACAAAGTTACCAACGACTTTTTGATGGACTTCAAAAAGAAACTAGGTCGAGATTTTAATCTTGAAGCAATAAATAAAAGAACACAAAAAGATATAGTGAGAGATGTTAGCAT
>PBMY01000027.1 GCA_002722795.1 Crocinitomicaceae bacterium | reverse complement strand
CGGTATATCTAAGAACAGAATTGTGCCTAGACTTGGTAAAAATACGCTTTTAAGCTTTTGGGAACACAAGGGATGGTGTCAGGGACGCGATTATGTGGTCATTGGAGCTGGTTTTGTAGGCCTTTCAGCAGCACTTGAGTGTAGGCAAAAATTTCCCGACGCAAGCATTACCATTGTCGATCACAGCCCACTGTGTGGCGGTGGAAGTACTAAGAATGCTGGGTTTGCGTGCTTTGGATCACCCTCTGAACTTTTGGACGATTGGTGCACACTTGGTCCAGAGAAGACCGTCGAGCTAGTAGCAGAACGCTATAATGGGCTTTTGAATTTGAGAAAACACTACAAGGATTCAGAAATAGGCTACGAGCCTTCTGGTTCTATAGAACTATTTACTAGCGATAATTCTGAACTTGAATATAAAGTCTCAAAATTCCTGCCGACATTGAATGAAGCACTCGAGGGCGTTTTTGGCTGCGATGTATTTCATATTGTAGCCTCAGCTAATGGCGTAATGGGTGCTACATCTGTAATTGCTAGTCCTTTAGAAGGAATACTAGACACTTCAAAGCTCTACAGAGTAATGCTACAAAGAGCTTTAACAAACGGAATTGATATAGTAAATGGATGTAAGATTGAGTCTATTGAAGAGGTTAGCGGAGGATACAGATTAGATTTCGATTACGGTTACTTCGAGGCTCGAGAGGTTATGATTGCTGCAAATGCTTTTGCAGCAGATCTACTTCCTGAATTAGATGTTGTACCCCAAATCAACAGAGTTCTAGTAACCCAAGAGCTTGATAATATTAAATTCCAAGGAAGTTGCCATTACGATAGAGGTTACGTTTATCTCAGAAGACTAGAAAACCGTCTTTTAATTGGCGGTGGACGTCAGTGGGGAGATGGAGTTAGCGAAGAAGTTCAACAAAAACTCCAAAACTTTTTATCAACTCATATCAAGGGTGCTGAAAACGCTGAATTCGAATACAATTGGATAGGTCACCTTGGAGTCGGCGTATCAAGAGACCCAATAGTCAAAACAATCAAACCAGGGCTTCACGTAGGAGTTAGAATGGGCGGAATGGGTGTTGCAATTGGAGCAGTGATTGGCGCTAAGCTCGCCAGACTTACAGAATAGAAGCGATTTGGGCTGCTACCCTTCTGCCATCCATAGCAGCACTTAAAATTCCACCAGCATATCCTCCACCCTCGCCGCAAGGATAAAGTCCAACTAGATCAGGATGTTCAAGAGATTCTTTGTCTCGTGGAATTCGAACAGGACTGCTCGTTCTAGATTCAGGCGCTACTAAGATGGCGTCCTTATGTATGAACCCTCTAATTTTTCTATCAAACTCTAAAAAACCTTTTTTTAGGGGTTCAGCAATCTCTCGAGGAAGAACGTCGTGCAGGTTTACAAAGGTTGTCCCTGGGTGATAAGAGCAATCAGCTTCAGGGCCACTGCTAGGGCGATTTGCAACGAAATCTGTCAGCCTTTGCGCTGGAGCCCTCTGCGTCTCGCCTGCTGCCTTCCAACAAGCTTTTTCTACACTACGTTGGTATTCGAGTGCACCTAATGGGCCGCTATATCCTGCTTTAGTCCAAACATCCTCATCAATAGTAACAACCATCCCTGAATTCGCATAGGGGTTATTTCTCTTAGAGGGTGACCAACCATTAGTAACAATTTCTTGCTGTTCTGTTGCACATGGAGCGATAATACCTCCTGGGCACATACAGAAGCTATGAACACCTCTACCTTTTATTTGGCATACTAGAGTATATGAAGCTGCAGGTAGCCTCTCCTCATCAAGGTTATTGACCCTTTCTTCACCGTGATACTGCCTTGAGTCTATAAATGATTGAGGATGTTCTACCCTTACTCCAAGAGCGAACTCTTTTGCTTCTAGCGAAAGACCTTTATCGTAAAGAAGGTAGAAGATATCTCGCGCACTATGTCCCGTTGCAAGAACTATCTGCTTGCATTCTATCTCCTGAGTGGCTCCAGTTTTTACATTCAATAGTGTTGCTCCAGATACTGCACCACTTTTAGAATTAAAATCGGTAAGCTTAGTATTGAATCTCACATCTCCACCGGCATTTTCTATACTCTCACGCATTTTTGAAATTATCACCGGAAGACGATTTGTTCCTATGTGTGGGTGCGCATCAACTAAGATGTCGGGATCTGCACCATGAGCAACAAGCCATAAAAGCGACTCCATTACATGACCTCGCTTTTTTGCTCTTGTATATAGTTTTCCGTCTGAATATGTTCCTGCTCCACCCTCACCAAAACAATAATTTGACTCTGGATTTACAATATGATCCTTTGTTAGCGCTGCTAAATCTCGGCGTCTTTCTCTAACCATCTTTCCTCTTTCTACAACGATGGGTTTAATACCATTGCGGATAAGTTCTAGAGCAGCATATAGACCTGCAGGTCCGCTTCCTACAACAAGAACATGTGAAGCTCCGTCAGGCAACTTAGGAAAAGAGATGGCATCAAGTTGAGGTAGGCTTCTGTGCTTTAAATTATCCTCACTACCTGCTTCTACAACAAGCTGCAACATAACAGGGGCATTTCGTGCGTCAATGCTTCGCTTTAAAATGTGCACCCATGATATACCGCCTTTTTGAAGCCCGAGCTTCTGCTCGACCACCTCGATTAACTGCTCCTCTGAGAGGGCTTGATCGGGGGTGGCTCGGATTTGGCCTTTAAAAACGCCTAAATCGTTTTGCTCCATAATGCGAATATATCGTTTATCCTTCTTTACATTCGTGTCGCGAACAGATAGCAATGGCAGAAGAAGCGAATAAATTTCAATACAATCCACTCAAATTTGATGCGGAGGGCATGAGCAGAGAGGAGGTTTTAAACCTTTATGATAAGTTGATTCTGCCTAGGATGATAGAGGAGAAAATGTTGTCTCAATTGAGACAGGGTAAAATCTCAAAGTGGTTCAGTGGAATAGGCCAAGAGGCAATTTCAGTTGGTGTAGCAGCTGCTATGCCAGAAGAAACTTGGATACTTCCCATGCACAGAAATTTGGGCATTTTCACAACTAGGGATATTCCACTCGATAGACTTTTTGCTCAGTTTAAGGGAAAGATGCACGGGTTTACTAAGGGGCGTGATAGATCATTTCATTTTGGGTCGAAAGAACACCACATATGTGGGATGATTTCTCACCTAGGTCCGCAGCTTGGAATAGCCGACGGAATAGCCCTAGCAAACAAGCTAGAAGGTAACGGAAAAGCTACCATGGTATTCACTGGAGACGGAGGTGCGTCTGAGGGTGATTTTCACGAAGCTGTCAACGTTGCTGCGGTTTGGCAACTTCCAGTAATAATTGGTATAGAAAATAACTCATGGGGACTATCAACTCCATCAAGAGAACAGTTTCGTTTTGAAAACTTTGTAGACAAAGCAAAGGGCTATGGAATTCCTGAAGAAGATGCCATCATTATAGATGGAAATGACGTACTAGCAGTTTACAATACAGTTCGAAAGTGTATTAAATCTTTGAGTGAACGCTCTAGGCCTATTATATTAGAATTCAAAACATTCAGAATTAAAGGTCACGAAGAAGCTTCAGGAACAAAGTACTACCCAGAAGGCCTCATAGACAAGTGGGCAAAGTTAGATCCAGTGGATAGATTTACTGCCTATCTAAAGGGTAATAATGGTCTTACGAATGACGAGGAATCTCGCATAAGAGATAAGCATAAGCAGGCAATTATTGATGGACTCAAAGTCAGCGAAGAACTACCTAAAATCAAGGCAGATCTCACTCTTGAATTAGAGGATAGATATGCACCCGGAACACCCGCTGCTCAGGCACCTATTTCTGAGGGTCGCGAGCTGCGAATGATAGACGCTATTTCTGAGGGTCTAGCTATGAGCATGGAGAAGCACGACAGCATGGTTTGCATGGGTCAAGATATTGGTGATTACGGAGGAGTTTTCAAGGTAACTGATGGCTTCGTAGAAAGATTTAGCCATGATAGGGTTCGTAATACGCCACTTTGTGAGAGCGCAATCGTAGGAGCAGCACTAGGGCTTAGTATAAGTGGCCGAAAGTCGATGATGGAGATGCAGTTCTCTGACTTTGTTACTTGCGGCTTTAATCAAATCGTAAACAACCTTGCTAAGATTCATTGGCGTTGGGGCCAAAACGCAGATGTCGTTGTCCGCATGCCAACAGGCGGCGGAGTCGGCGCAGGACCATACCACTCTCAAAGCACGGAAGCCTGGTTCTTTAACGTACCCGGCCTTAAAATCGCATACCCTTCAACCCCAGCCGACGCAAAAGGTCTACTTCGCATGGCCGTTGAAGACCCCAACCCCGTTCTCTTCTTCGAGCACAAATTCCTCTACAGAAGTCTAACAGGCCTAGTTCCTGAAGAGGATTACACAATTGAGTTTGGTAAAGCACGTGTTGTTCGCGAGGGCTCAGACGCTACAATAATCACATACGGATTAGGTGTTAAGTGGGCAGAAGCTGTGCTCGACGAGAATCCAGACCTCAACGTAGAACTTATAGACCTAAGAACCCTTATGCCTTGGGATGAAGAATATGTTATGACGAGCGTTCGCAAAACAGGAAAGGCTCTTATCCTTCACGAGGATACTATGACTGGAGGAATTGGTGGCGAAGTCAGCGCAAGGATACACGAGCTATGCTTTGAACACCTTGATGCACCAATAGCAAGAACGGCAAGCCTAGACACAGCATTCCCATTTGCTGAAGATCTAGAGCGTCAGTTTATGGCTAACGATAGGTTGGAGGGGGATTTGAAGAAATTATTGGATTACTGATTACCTCTTGTTAACCTTATTCAATTCAGACCTAAAAGCAGGTCGTCGTATTGAGTGGCATAATAATCTATACTATTATCATGGACTTCAATCTCGATGTAATCAAACGGAAATTCAGCGCTTGTAACATTGATGAATAAAGATTGATTTCTTATTTCAGGGTTTAAACCTAGTTCATCTAGTTGAGTTTTTGCTTTTTCAATTTTATTCATTAAAGCGAAACTTATTTGTGAATATTTAAGATTATTAAAATTCTATAATATTAAATACCCTAACTCTTCCCGCGGCTAGCCTTTCTTCTTGCTCCGCGACCCTGCATTTGTCTAGTTCCACCGCCTTTTAGGGCATCTTCTACCATTTTGATATCGCGCGTCATCATGTTCTTTTCGTCAAGACGCTTGCACTCGTTAATGAGTTTTTTAGCTTCAGGTAGATTACGTCTTGCGCTTGCCACAACAGCGAGGTTGAGTTTAGCTGCAGCCTCGTCGTGCTTGTGCTTAAGACCAAGACTAATAGCCTGCTTTAGAAGCTTTTCAGCATCGTTCATATTTTGCTCCATCGTGAGGGAGCCCATGAGGAAGTAGTAGTAGCCGCGTTGTTTGGGCCAAAGCTGATTCACACGCACTCTACCTAGCCACTTTTTAGCATCATCCATCTTCTGTTGGCGGAGGTAGACAAAAGCCATCACTAATCGCATGCTTCTAAGACTAATTAAGACCAAAATGATGGTCAAAATCACCATTCCAATTCCAGCCCCGGTGTAACCTCCAATGAATAATTTAACAGTTTGCGCGGCACTAACTATAGCAATCAAGATTTTGAGAATACGAATCAACATAGTGGTTTAACTTTGGAGCTTCAAAAGTAAGGTATGAATTGGAAAGACCTAACCTCAATTGAGGAATTAAACTCAGCTATTTCAGCTTCGAACGACACATTAGTTATCCTGTTTAAACATAGCACGCGTTGTTCAATAAGTCGTATGGCACTAAAGATGATTGAAATGGGATGGGATAAAAGCCTTGAGGTGGTAGATGCATACTACTTAGACCTTTTAAACTACAGGGATGTCAGCGGCTCTATAACAAAGCAGCTTGACATAGAACACCAAAGTCCGCAGATGTTGGTGCTGAAAGGTGGCGCTGTTTTAGGCGTTTCAAATCACAGCGAAATAAACGTTGACGAGATAAAGAAACATCTATGAAAACTCCCACGCTAATATGCTTGGTGGGTCCTACCGCAATTGGAAAGACCTCTTTAGGGATAAGACTTGCTCAGGAATTTGGGGCGGATGTAATTAGTGCGGATTCTCGCCAAATATATAAGGGAATGGCAATTGGTACTGCAGCACCCACTGCCGAGGAAAAGACACAGGCTAGCCATCACTTTGTGGATTTCTTATATCCTAACCGTCTTTACAGCGCCGGCGATTTTGAAAAGGACGTTATAGAGTTTTTAGGAAATTATTTCAAAGAAAAAAATGTTGCAATAATGGTTGGGGGTTCGGGCTTGTACGTCAAGGGGGTTGTTGAGGGATTCGACAATCTTCCTACGGACCTTGAACTTCGCAAAAAACTCAACTCTAGATTGGCATCTGAAGGATTGGAACCTTTGCAAGAAGAACTCAAGAAACTAGATCCAAATCATTTCAATAAGATGGATAACCAAAATTCTCAAAGGGTTGTGAGGGCTCTTGAGGTTTGTCTTATTTCTGGCAAACATATATCGTCATTTTATAGCGAAAACAAAAGAAAAAGAGACTTTGATATCGTCCAAATAGGACTCGAAGCACCCCGCGAGATCATCAACGAACGAATTACAAAGCGAACCCAAATTATGCTCGATCAAGGATGGCTCGAAGAAACAAAATCCCTTCTACCTTATCGCTCAGAAAACTCACTGAAAACTGTGGGTTACAATGAACTCATAGCATACCTCGATGGTGAAATGACCCTTGAACAGGCCAAGGAAAGAATTGCTATTAGCACCCGTCAATTTGCAAAGCGCCAAATGACTTGGTTCAAGAAAGACAAAAGCATAAAGTGGTTCAATTTTCAGGACACCAATTCGGTGGTTGAGTATGCTAAATCAGCAATAAACTCATAGGTGGGAAAATGTTCCTTACTATGAAGGTCATTGAACAGCTCTTCTAACTATCGACTTAAATTTGCACTCGATGCAATCAAATAATCTTCTCAAACATTTTGACGAACAAGTGGCGTCGGACCTAGAGTTCGACATCATCAGAGCCATGCTTGCAGAGAAGTGCGTACAGCCGAGCGCAGAAGCTAGGGCACACGCTTTATGCCCCCTAAAGCATCGTAAAAACATCATCAAGCTCCTCGAGGAAACTGACGAAATCAAAAGGATACGCAACGAGGGATTGCCCTTCCCATCCATAGATTTCGAGGAACTGAGCGAAGAGTTGAGGCTGCTAGAAGTGAAGGATTCAATTCTGACTGAGCCTAGCTTCTGGCGCATAGCAAGGGCTTCCCGAATAGTGAATTCAATTATTTCAGGACTAGATACTGCTGAGGGAGTCAATGGCGGAAGTAAGTATCCTAGGATGAATTGGCTTTGTAGAGATGTCGTGAAGACGGTAGAGATTATTGAGCCCATTGACAAGGTGTTTGACGCCAAAGGCCAAGTCAAGGATTCAGCATCGAAAGAACTAGGCTATATCAGAAAGGATATGGTTAACCTGAAGAGGGCAAGCAACAGAAACTTTTCAAAAGCGATGAAAGGTCTTTTAGAGAAGGGTTGGCTTGCTGATACTCGAGAGGGGTTTGTTAATGAACGAAGGGTACTTGCTGTAGAAAGCACCTACAAAAGAAGGATAAAGGGCAATGTTTTGGGCTCGTCAAATACCGGCACCATCACATTCATCGAACCCTCGTCAGTTGTTACACTAAATCACGAACTAGAAATACTTCGCGATGACGAGCGCAAAGAAGTACGAAAAATTCTACGTAGCTTAACTCGTATAATCAGACAGCATGTCGAACTAATACGTTCTTACAATGTTCTGTTGATAGAGATGGATTTTGTTTGGGCTAAATCAAGCTTAGCATTTGAGCTAGAATGCAATATGCCTACCCTACCTAAGCGTCAGGTACTTACGCTAGTAAAAGCCTATCACCCACTCCTAGTCAAGGCAAACAGAGACCTTGGCCTCAAGACTCACTCCCAAAGCTTCTCACTCGACAAATCAGGACGACTGATGGTGATTTCCGGACCAAATGCCGGCGGCAAGAGCATTACGCTAAAAACAGTGGGACTTCTCCAAGTCATGCTACAGTCGGGAATGCTAGTTCCGGTGAATTCAGCCTCAGAGATGGGAGTGTTCGACAGCATCCTAACAGATATCGGCGACAACCAAAGCATAGAAAACCAATTGAGCACTTACAGCTACCGACTTGCCCGGATGAAACACTTCCTTAATGTGGCCGATGGGAAATCGCTGTTGCTGTTAGACGAGTTTGGTACAGGATCAGATCCAGAATTAGGAGGAGCTCTTGCGGAAGTGTTCTTTGAAGAACTTTACGACAGAGGTGTCTATGGTATAATCACCACCCATTACGCTAACATCAAATCTCGTGCTGCAGAGCTAAAGGAAGCAATTAACGCATCCATGCTTTTTGACCGAGAGGGTCTCTCCCCGCTTTTCAAGCTATCGGTTGGTCAACCAGGTTCTTCTTTTACGTTCGAAGTAGCACGAAACAACGGTATTTCCTCAGATATCATAACGCGAGCTAAAAAGAAATTGGATACTCGCAAGGTCGATCTCGACGCACTTATCGGCGACCTACAGAAAAAAAAGTCCCAAGTGGCCAAGCTCGCTTCTCGACAATTGCGCGCGGAGGTTGACGCAGAAAAAGCGGCCATTAAAGCCGAAAAGTCAGCAAAGAAGAATCTTGAAAAAACTGACGCCCTAAACCGCGCGATAGAAAATCACAACCTTGACGTAACTCGCGGCAAGAAGATGTTAAAATTCATTGACTCCTACGACCCAAGCAAGGGAACTAAAAAGCTGACAACAGATTTCATCAAGTACCTAGCACAAGAAAGAGCCCGAATTGAAACTGCAAAAAAGCGTCCTAAAAAGAAACCATCCGAAGCGTTTCCAATCTCTCAAACCAAAGTTAAAAAGCGACCAAACCACAGAATAGAAGACATAAAGGTCGGTTCAACCGTAAGACTTCGCACAGCAAAAGAACGAGGTAAAGTACTCATATTAAAAGGAAAAAAAGCTACAGTATTGTTTGGCGATTTCAAGACTGTAGTTACCCTAGATAAGCTCAGCTTTATCAAATAAAGATTCGCAGATTAGATATTAGACTAGCTTCTTATTCAACCACCAACTTTTGGGTAGAAGAAAAACCGTCAGTAGTACGAACAGTAACGTAATGTAATCCTGAATCAAGGTCACTTACGTCAAAGTTGTAGAATTTAGCTTCATTTTCTAGGCTAACAGCTTTTATAATTCTTCCTGAAGCATCGTAAATGCGGATGCTTGAAAGAGGAGCACCATGTGGCATTATAATTAATGCATTGTTTACCACAGGATTTGGACTAATAGACCAGCCAAAAGTTTCAAGGATTTGGCCAGGAATTTCTGTAGCATCACATGCACCAAATCCTCCGCATGGAGTATCTCCATTACCTACGTATGAACCATGCAGAATTTCTAAGCCAGTATCATTTGGGTCCAAGTGATATTTTAGTCTGTCACTAACTGGAATAGGATTGTTGCCATTCCAATGGTAACTCATTTTTCCATAGTAATCTGGAGCATATG
This sequence comes from Crocinitomicaceae bacterium, assembly GCA_002722795.1. Lineage (GTDB taxonomy): Bacteria > Bacteroidota > Bacteroidia > Flavobacteriales_D > Sanyastnellaceae > UBA974. The sequence continues at coordinate 32,653 of PBMY01000027.1, read as the reverse complement.
GACCTGTTCCAGCACCAGCTCCTCCGTTTACACAAGCAGACGCTCCTGAGCTAAGAGTTCCAACGATATGATGGTTCTGATTGAAAATAGGAGACCCGGAAGACCCTCCCTCTGTAACTCCGTGATTTGTTTGGGTTGATGTCCAATAAACCTTCCAGTGAGAACCAGTAGATCCAATACTAGAACTAATCAAATCAGAAGTGTAAGTGCTGATTTTCTTTCTATCTCCTGATGGATGATGTATACTAACTCCCTCGTCAGAAGCAACTCCTGTAGCATCCCATCCAGAGTAGAATGGGTTCCATGATTCAAGAATTTCATCCTCTACCTCTACTAACAGAAAGTCAGAACCTGAAAATCCCCAAGATGATGCATCATCACTACTACTAATCAAATAAACACCAGTTCTAGAATGAGAGTTGATTGAGGACGTTCCTCCACACTCTAAATACTCGTAATTGAATCTCACCTTGAAATATGCCCACTCATCTTCTTGTACAGCATCTGCACAGTGAAAGGCTGAAAGTAAAAGTTGTCGGCAGTCAAGGTTTGTGTTGTTTACCATAGATCCAGAACAGTAATAGATTCCACCGTTTTGGGTTACTCTAAGTCTAACTGCACCATCTCTCTCACACTGCCATGAATCGCCCTCTGGGCACATTACATCAACCTGACACTCATCAGAACCTCTAGTTACTCCTTTAGCAAAATATCCCAAACCCATCACACCGAGGCTCGCTTCACCTATAACACTAGATGGTTGACGATAAACAACCTTGATTATATCACCTGGAATATCTCCGCTTGTCCATTTCCTGTGGTCGTTATTTTCTGTGTAATCAATTGGCCCTTCTCGGTAGATTGTGTTGAACGTACCCTCTGGAGATTCCAAGTAAAGCACGCCACCTACTGGTATATGGAAATCGTTGAAGTAGACACAAAGACCCTCTGCATCAGTTGAAGACATATTCAACTCCCACTTGTTATCCCCATTTAAAAGCTCTTCGTGTTGAGCGTACTCAAAAAAGTTGAACTCTTGTTGTAGAACTAGTCCTACCATATCTCTTCCCTCCAATTCAGCCTCTTTATCAATACGGTTCATCAATTCCATGTGGTCGGGAGCCTCGAAATCAACGGTTGGTGCAAGATTGTTTTGGGCTAATCCAAAAGTCGAAAACAATGTTAAACACACTACAAAAATTGCGCTTTTATGTTGTTGAAATTTCATCTTCGAAAGATACATCAATACATTAGCTAGGATGAAAAAAATGAATATTTTAAGTATTGTTGGAATCGCAGTGATGAGCTTTGTGGCACCGTCTATTCTTTTTGGTCAAACCCCGACACAAGAGGCTACTAAAAAGTTTGCCACTTTAATGAATATGATTGACCGCTACTACGTAGATAGTGTAAATACTGATGAAATAGTAGAATCTGCAATTGTTAAAATGCTTGAGGAACTCGACCCGCACTCAATCTATTTCTCTGCTGAAGAACTTAAAGAAGCTAACGAACCTCTTGATGGAAGTTTTGAAGGGGTAGGAATACAGTTCAACATCTTTAAGGACACAATCATGGTTGTTACACCAATTGCCGGTGGGCCTTCTGAACGTTTGGGCATAATGCCTGGAGATAGAATCGTACAAGTAGATGATGAACAAACTGCTGGAGTGAACATCACAAACAAGGATGTCATGAGATTACTTAAGGGTCCCAAAGGCACTAAGGTTAAAGTTTTTATAAAAAGAGATGGCGAAAAGAATCTTATTGAATTTAACATCACAAGAGATAAAATCCCCATCTATAGCGTGGTTGCATCTCACATGATTGACGAGAGAATTGGGTATGTGAAAATTAACCGATTCGCAAAGACTACAATTAACGAGTTGCGTTCTGCATTAACAAAATTGAAGGACTCAGGCATGAAGGATTTAATTCTAGATCTTCAAGGTAACGGCGGCGGAATGCTTCGCACTGCCATTAATATGTCTGACGAATTCCTATCTGATGATAAACTTATAGTTTACACTGAAGGACGTGCATTCCCTAGAGAAAATACTTATGCGTCTTATGATGGACTTTTCGAAAAGGGTCGATTAGTTATCCTTGTTGACGGAGGTTCTGCATCAGCATCAGAAATTGTATCCGGTGCAGTTCAGGATTGGGATAGAGGGCTAATTGTGGGACGTAGATCCTTTGGTAAGGGCTTAGTTCAAAGACCTATGAATTTAGGTGACGGGTCTGCTGTAAGAATGACTGTTCAAAAGTACTTCACTCCAACTGGCCGTTGTATCCAAAAGCCTTATGATGATGGTGTGGAGGCATATAGAAACGACCCCATCACGAGATTTGAGAACGGAGAGCTTCTCAGTTTGGATAGCTTAAAACTGCCCGATTCACTCAAATATTACACTCTAATAAAAAAACGAGAAGTGTATGGTGGCGGGGGTATAATTCCAGACATTTTTGTTCCAATTGATACTACTTCGAATAGCGAATCTTTTCGCAAAACTCTGAATAAGGGACTTATGAATAAATACGCTCATGAATATGTAGATGCGAAAAGATCTGATCTTACAAACGCATATCCTACTGAGGATGATTTTGTAAATGGATATTCTATATCTCAAAAAGAAATCAAAGAATTCAGAGATTTCGTAGCAAACGAAGGGATTGAAATCACTGAGGAGGATTGGGCTATTTCTGGAGAAGCTATGAAAGTAAGACTTAGAGCGTTTATAGGCCGAAATCTGTTTGAATCTAGTACTTTCTACCGCATCATTGGAGAATTAAACGAAACTCTTCTAGAGGCAATAGAAATTTTGAAAGACGGAAGATTTGAGAAGGCTAGGCTAGCTCAAAGGACATTCTAAACAATCTTTGTACTTTTGTAATAAATAAATCCTTTATAATAAATCACTATGAATAAGCTCTCAATTTTAGCAATTATAGCTTCAGCAATACTTTTCTCTTGCGGATCCGAGGATGCTAAGTCTAAGCCGATTAAGGAAAGTGAAAAAAAGGAAGCTACTGCTCCTGATGTAAATGCTAAGCCTGAAAAGTTTGATCCAGCAAAATCGCAAACTCAAAAGCCTGCTGGTCCATTAACTTCCATTTCATTTAACGAATACGCTCACGATTTTGGCGTAATGGACGAAGGGGATGTTGTAACTCACTCGTTTGTATTCACGAATACTGGTGCTGAACCGCTAATCCTTGACAAGTGTAAGGGTTCTTGCGGTTGTACTGTTCCTGAATGTCCTAAGGATCCAATCCCACCAGGTGGAACAGGAAAAATTGAAGTAAAATTCAACTCTAAAGGCAAAAAGAACAAGCAGACTAAGAAGGTGACTGTTAATGCAAACACTGATCCTGTTCAAACTATTCTTACAATCACTGCACAGGTTACTCCAGCTCCATCAGATCAGTAATTACTGAAAATTATTAGAAAAAAGAGGTTTATTGAGCCTCTTTTTTTGTGCCAAATTTTAAACTAGACCCTCAGAAGAGTCTGAGTCTGATGATGGTTCTTCTAGATTTTCTGTAGAACTTGTCTCAATAAACATCAGAAGCTTTCTCATATTCTCAGCCTGAGAAATATGACCATTGCGTTCAAAGGCATATGCAACATTACCAATTAGCCTTCGTATAATATCAAGAGGGGCACACGGCCCACAATGGCGCTCATCTACTGGCAAATCTAAATGACTCAAGAATTCACTCACATCACTAGGATGAATAATGGTACCCTCGCTAAAAGGATTTATATAAAATAGAATTCCACCCGGAATACTGTGATCATCGCTAGGCTTAGTTCCGTCGTGAACGTGATTCTTATCGCAATAACAAAGGATAAAGTGGTTTGGAAGATTTACTCCGTGAATTGGAAGTTCCAAATCACGAGAAATTGCTAGGTAAAGCGAACCTAATCCTAATGGATTACCCTGCTTTAACTTCATCACTTCTCCTATGAGTGCATCCTTAGGGTTTGGATGGCCCGAACGAGTATTATTGTATTGCTCTGAACTGAAGAAGATGTGATTGAGTATCCTCACCTGTTCAAGTGCAGTTAGCTCTTCATTCATTTCAAGCCAAACATCCCTCTTAAGTTTGTCGTATTTCTTCCTTGTAGCTTCCAAATCTAAAAGAGGGTCTGCAGCTTTGTGAACCCAAAGAGCACCTTCGATTATATCCGAAGCCCCTGCATCAAACCAATCCATAAGGCCGTTTTTGATATACGACCCGTGAAGACCTTCTACTAATTCATCCAATCTACTTTCGTGAATTGAACAAATAGAGCTTGAAGATCTATGCTCCATAACGGCGGGAAGAATTTCGGTACCCATGGACAATAGCTGTTTCCTAACATGCCTGTAGACATTCTCATCTGGATCATCTAACAGCTGTATTAAAGCATATATTTCAGAAACACTCATTGTTCAATTTTCAGGTTCAGGTATTGACGAATGTAAAACTAGCCCCTACTTTCAAACTCTCAGAGACCATCCCAAATCACTTATTCAAACAAACTTGTTGATTGGTAACTTAGCAACAATGAATGCTAACTCTATAACAGACAGGCAAAGGCTACATTTTGCCCTTCTTTTCACCATGGCTTTTTTGCTGATTATTTGGGGAGTTTTCCTAATTGACTCAGTTTTTGAGCTTGGATTACAGATCCACGGAAACCGCCCAAGAGAAATTAGAGGTCTCAAAGGAATACTCACATACCCCTTCCTCCACAGTGGGATCGAACACCTTTGGAATAACACAGCTTCCTTCTTTACTCTAAACGCATTGCTTTTCTACTTCTATAGATCCCTTGCAGTAAGGGTGTGGCTCATATTATTTATTGCGAGTGGAATATTGTTATGGTTTATTGGTGGAACAGGCAATCACATCGGGGCTAGTGGTATTGTTTACGGACTAGCTAGCTTTTTATTCTTTAGCGGCGTAATTCGCAAAAACATACTACTTCTTAGAATCAGCCTTGTGGTGGTCTTCCTTTATGGCGGTATGGTTTGGTGGATACTACCAATCAAAGCTGGAATCAGCTGGGAGGGGCATCTGAGTGGTGCATTTATAGGTTTGGCTTTGGCATTCTTGTATAGAAATAGCGGACCTAAGAATCCTATATACAAATTTGAAATTTCAGAGGCCGCACATGAGGATCTGCCCGAATGGTGGATGAGGGGTAATCCTAACCATCCTGATACTTTAGTCCAAAAGAAAAGGCAAGAGCGTGATACCCAAAAACTCAAAGCAAAAAAAGAGACCCATAATAACTAGACCTCAAATAGCACTCTGAATTGATACAGATTATGCGTTAAGCATAACTGGCATTACAAGCATTAGCACATCTTCTCCTGGCTCTTCAGGCTCAGCAGGACGAATAATACCGGCTCTGTTTGGAGCACTCAATTCAAGAACAATTTCTTCAGCTCCAAGGTTATTGAGCATATCAGATAGGAAACGGCTGTTAAAACCGATTTCAATATCCTCACCCTGGTAGCTACAAGTAAGCCTCTCAGTTGCCTCGTTAGCGAAATCCACATCCTCAGCATTAACTGTTAGTTCACTACCAGCAATTCTCAATCTTACTTGGTGTGTAGTCTTGTTTGCAAAGATGGCAACACGACGAATAGCCTGTATAAAATCCATTCTATTAATCGTCATCCTATTGGGGTTATCCTTCGGAATTACCGCATCATAGTTAGGATATTTACCCTCGATAAGTCTGCAACTTATGCTTACATCGTCAAAATCAAATCTTGCATTTGAATCGTTAAAATGCATGCTAACTTTTTCTGCAGCAGATGCAGCATTTTTCAAAAGGTTCAAAGGTTTTTTAGGCACGATAAACGATGAAGCCTCTACAGCTTTTGCATCAGTTCTTGCGTAACGAACTAATCTATGTGCGTCAGTAGCAACAAATCTGATATTGTCTGTGTGCATCTCAAAGAAGATTCCTGACATTACAGGTCTTAAGTCGTCACTTCCTGCAGCAAATAGGGTTCTGTTGATAGCTGTCACAAGTGTATCTCCATTAATTTCCACACTTGACCCACCTTCTAAAGCTGGCGTTTTAGGAAACTCATCTCCATTTGCACCTGTAAGCTTGTATTTGCCCGCGTCACTAACTAGCTCGATTGCGTAAGTATCCGAATCAATCTTAAATGTTAGAGGAACGTCAGGGAAAGCTTTAAGAATATCAAGAAGCATTTTAGCAGGAATAGAAATTAAACCAGCGTCCTCTGTTCTCACTTCAAGCTTAACAGTCATCGTGGTCTCAAGGTCGCTAGCTGAAATTGTCGCTTCTCCTGGAGCAAGGTCAAAAAGGAAGTGATCTAAAATTGGTAATGTGTTGCTGCTGCTAAGAACTCCGCTGAGAGATTGTAGTTGACGCAGTAGCTGGTTACTAGAAACTATAAAATGCATTTTTCTATTCTATTCTTAGAATGTAAATATCAATCTGAAGCTTTGATTTTACTGCTAAAAGAAGACTCTACTTATTCACACAATCTAAACAGCCACATTATGTTCTCTCAGAGCCTGATTCAAAGATGTCTTTCTATCAGTACTTTCTTTTCTTAAGCCAATAATTAAAGCACATGGAACGTCGTATTTACCAGCTGGAAAATTTTTGGGCTTTGTGCCCGGAATTACCACTGATCTTGGTGGTATATATCCTTTGTGATCTATTGGCTTCTTTGCAGTTACATCAATAATTGTAGTACTCGAAGTAAGAACAACCCCTGCTCCAAGAACAGCTTCAGTTCCTACCCTAACTCCTTCAACTACAATACATCTAGACCCAATAAATACCCCGTCTTCTATAATAACGGGTGCAGCTTGTAATGGCTCTAACACCCCGCCAATACCAACTCCACCGCTTAGATGAACGTCTTTTCCTATTTGGGCACATGAACCTACTGTAGCCCAAGTGTCAACCATAGTTCCTGTATCCACGTAAGCACCAAGGTTTACATAGCTAGGCATTAAAATGGTATCAGGTGCTATGTAAGCTCCGTACCTTGCTATAGCATGAGGAACAACTCTTACACCGGCTTCAGCATATCCTGTTTTAATAGGTATCTTATCGTGAAACTCAAAAGGTCCAACTTCAATGGTAGACATCTTTTGGATTGGGAAATTCAAAATCACCGCTTTCTTAACCCATTCGTTTACTTTCCACCCACCATTTCCGTCAGGTTCGGCACATCTAAGCTCACCCTTATCTAGTGAATCCATCACTTGAGAAATTGCGTCAATTACGCTTGCCTCAGAAAGCATGTCGCGGTTATACCACGCATCATCTATTAATCTCTTCAAATTTTCCATCGACTCAAAGGTATACATTACCTTGCGCCTATGGCACGTTATATAGCTTTTGATTGGGGTAAAGTCCGAACTGGAATTGCAGTTTCTGATAGTTCAGGTATTATTGCTTCTCCTCATTCAACTGTTGCAACAAAAAACCTAAATAAAACTGTTGACCTTCTAGTGAGTGAAGAAACCTGTGCTGGTTTGGTCGTTGGTGTGCCGGGATTAATACTAGGAAAATCAACTGATAGCAACAAAGGAATAAATAAGTTTATAAATTACCTAAGCTCTAAATACCCATCATTACCTATACATATGGTTGACGAGGGTGATACGAGCTCAGAGGCTATGGATGCTATGATTTCTAGCGGAATGAAGAAATCACAAAGAAGACAAAAAGGATCGCTAGACAGAGTTGCCGCAGCGTTAATTCTTCAGAGATTTTTACAATAGGATCTAAGACTCAAATACCTCTACGGTCTTCACCTCTTTAACCATATCGGTAAATTTTCCTTCAAATCTTGTAGCTCTAACAATGTGGTTGTCTATCCAATGATAATTACCGCCCCTAGGCTTTCCCATCAATAATCCGTGGTATCTAATTCCGTGCTTTTCAAACCACTGTTCTGTCACTTCACGATGCTCCTCAGTTCTGGAAGTAAAGAATGTAAGCATATGTCCCTCATCATACCACCTACTCATAGTTTCTAGTGCATCTGGAAATGGCTTACAAGTAATCATGCGCTCTGGTTCCTCATTTGGCACATCTTCAGTAATTGTACCATCGATATCAATTAAGTAATTCTTAACTCCATCAGGTAACTGAGGGCTTAGATTTGCTCCATCAGCATCGATAACCGGGCGTAATTCTTCCATGTAACAAATCTAATGCTATGACACTTCAACCACTTGTATTACAGGGCCTTTAACATCAGTAGTTTCTAACAATTTATCACGAAGTGATTTGAACCCACCAACTGATTCACTGAGAACGTGGAAGTTACCCCATCTATCTTGTGGGATTCTACCCTTCATTAATTTGCCATTTGCCTTAATAACATTTGAAACCTCATCCTTTAAATGATTTTTGAGATGTCTTTTCAACTTTTTAATTGCAGTCTTCCTAATCTTAGCTTTAATTCTAAAAGGTGCACCCTCATCAGCCAACTCTTGTCCAAAATCTATCTTCATTTTTTTAAGCACACTTATCAGTTTGTCATCGTCATTTAGATCTTCTAAACTTATGCCAAACTCCCTAACCATCTCCTCATCCATCAGAACTCTGATAAAATCATCATCACTCCACCACCCCTTCTTCAAACTCCATCCAAGTGATTTAAGTAAGCTGAAATCCTCGTCTTCAACAACAAGTACATGGTCTCTGAGAAATAGAGTGGGAAAATTGATACCTCTTTTTTTAAATGCAGGGGTAAGTTGTTGCCAATACTTAATCTCACTTGGTCCTAAAATTACATGAGAATTTGGCAGAATCTTCTCCTGATAAAGTGGTCTGAGTAATACCGAAGGGCTGAGATTTTGTGGTGTTTTCGCGCTAATATACTCTCCATTTGAAATAGGACCTTCAGATGAGGGTATCACACCAATTCGAGAACCATTTTCTGCAGAATGAAAGAGATTAATTTCACGAGGTTTTACTGGGCCATCTAGCACATCTGAAAATATCCCCTCTCCCTCTAATTCACTTTGCATTTCTGAAGCAAAAAGATTCTTTAAATTCTCGTGAGAAGCATCAATGACAACTAATCCAGTATCACCATAAAACAAATGCATAAAACGGGTGAAAAACTGAGCATAGGACTCACCATTTTTAATGGAATTACTGAGTACAGTTTGTAAATCACCCATATCTGATACGCCATCCGAAACCCAACAATTAAAAGCATCCTGCAACCCATCTAAACCTAGTCGACCGACCATTTGCAAAGTGGAATCAGACTGCCATAAGTGTTTTGCACTCTTTCCGTATACCCAACTAATTTCTTCAAAATCGTGATCCTCAGAAGCCATCCAAAAGACAGGCACCAATTGATGCTCAATAGTACTCAGCTCCTTTGCCATTCTTATTGCAGTTATAGTTTTATAATGCAGAAAAGCAGGACCACCAAAAAGTTGCAATTGATGACCCGTTGTTACAGTATTTACGTTTGGATTTTCAAGCCTTTCAAATCCAATCGGAAGTTCTAATCCCAAATCATCATATTGATCCTTGAGGGTTTGCACTACAATCTTGGAAACTGATTGAGACCATTTAGGTACTGTGCCTTTTACTTCGCACAACAACTCACTAAAGCCCGGCCAATTTTGTGCCGAATCAATTGTTCTCATATAATTATTGAAGAAGTGAAACTAGACCACTAAGCTGCTTTACTGGGCCGTCTTCAAAAACCATACTTAGTGACCAAACATACACCCCTACTCGTGACAACTCACCACTAAGATTTTTACCATCCCAAGCGATTTGATCTCCTACACTCTCCCATACTAATGCCCCTCCTCTATCGTACACTCTAAGAACTGAGCCTATATTTTCCTCTAATGAAGGCTCAAATAGATCATTTAAATTATCTCCGTTTGGAGTGAAAGCAGTTGGAACAAAATTTCCGGGAGTTATGTTGAATGAAATATTCTCATCACCCTTATTTACTTCCTTATCACTCTGAAGTTCAGCACTAACAGTCTTGATAATAAAATCATCTAAGAAGTAGTATGCCTTCAATCTTTCAGGCTCTTCAAATGACAGAATCTGTTTTCCGTTGTCGTAACCAAACATACCAAATGTGAAGTATTGATACTCCTCATCTGCAGTAAAGATAAACTTGATGATTTTCCACCCTTGGTAATAATGAACATTATCTAGATAGAAATTTGGGTGAATATTCAATGGTTCTCTCTCATATTGAAAAACGGGCTCAGAAGAAAAGTTTACGCCTAAGTGGCTAACACCTAGTCCAGCAGCACTGTGCTCGTATACTTCTCCATTTGCTATGGCAAAAGAAAACTCATATCTCTTTCCAATTTCTAATGGCTCAGAGAATGTGCCAGTTAGATACTCTCTTTTATTTGTCCCCGAACTTCTACAAACTTCAAGTCCAGCTATTGCTCTTCCATTATAAGCATCTATAAACGCCATTGGAGTTTCTGGAAGATCTCCACCATTAACTCCATCCATGTGGAAGTAGTCGGGATTTGCTGTAGAGCTACCTGAATTTGTCCAGCCATCCATCATATCCCACATCCCTGAACTATTTGGTAAGCCAAAGTAGTTTTCAAAATTACCGTTAACTATCTTAAGTTGAGCAACTGTGTAAGAAGGAATTAGGAATGCGAATCCTAGCATCAACAGAGTGATAAATGTCGTAATTTTAAATGGATTCGTGAAGATCATATGCCAATTTACCACCATAAATAGACTTTAACAAAAAAATTGTATAGATTTTTTAAAAAAAAATTATGCAATTAAAAATGATACCCAAGTGTAAATGCAGTTTGTAAATTATTTGGGCTCCAAGTCCATGAATTCCTCAGGAAAAACTGACTATTCCAGGGTGACCAAGAATAGAATGCTTTTAAGTGAAATATACTGTAAACACTATCATCTATGGAATATGTAGAAGAGTTTTCAATTTCATCCCAAAGCACAGGATTCTCTTCAGTTAACATATTGTATTGAACAAATTGATTTCTTAGTGGAGTTACTTCAATCATAAGTCCTAACCTCCATCCCCTAGCAGCACGCATTACACCATGCCATTCAATTCCCATATTGAATTTGACAAGTGGTGTTAGAGAAATGGGTACTGAAATTGTATCTAACTCATTTTGTAGAGAATCAGACACAAGAATAATTTGACTTAAATCTTTTCCATCGTAGAAAAAACCAATTGTATTGTCGTTAAGGTTTTGGGGTTTAAATCTTGAGCTAGCTCCAAAGCTAACTCCAGCTCTATAATTGAGTTGCTGAGATCGGCTAAAGAAAAATGGATGATTAAATTCTACACCCACTTCTGGAAATCTCATGTAGCTAGATTGAGAATAGTAATCGTCGTACTGATTTATATAAGGCTGAAAATTTGTACTAATTCGGACGAGCGCAGCGATATCTAAATCGTCAATCCAACTGCCTGACCTCATTAAAAGAGAATCAATTTCAACATCAGCTCTGATGCTGATGATTTGACCGTTAATTGAAACGGTATCCTTTAGAAAAGAAGGTGATGCCCAAACGGTTTGGGCTAAAAAGGGCATAATAATGAATAGGAGAGCTGTTTTGAAAACCTTCATACCTCGAAGGTAGGTCTTCTTTTACTTCTCAACCTTAATTGTGGCAGGAAGAACCCACTCTACCTCTTGTTTTTTATCTTTTAAAGGAGTGTCAGTAATAACCTCAATTGGAGGTTCTACGTCTTTAATTTCTTCTGTAACGAGAGTCTCAATAACATTTGGTGCCTCCACTACTGTTTGCTCTAATACAGTTTCTAAATCCTCAGGTATATCCTTTATAATTTCTACTGGCACCTCAACAGCCTTTTCAACGACTTGAATATTTTCAACAGCAACCTCTTCAATAACTGATGAAGCTTCAATTTGTGGATCAGATGTAGTAACTTTCTCTACATCTTCAATTACAACAGGCGTTGGATCTGCTACTGAAGGAGTATCTCCACTCAACATGTAAATAGCACCTACAATAAGAAGTGAAGCTGCAATAGGTAGTGATTTACTAGCGAATGATCCTGACGCAGGAGCGTGAGAAGAATCTAATTCATTGAAAACAGCATCTTTGGTAGATGCAGGTACAGGCACTTCGTAGCCCTCGTAGAGACCTCTTACTTGCTGTTCAAATAAATCGTTAGTTGGTTTCATTTCTTTTATTAGTCGTTGTTTTGTCGCATATGGGTTTTGCCTTTTTCTCCATGTGACACAATTGATTTTGCAAGTACTTCTTAGCCCTACTTAGTTGACTTTTTGAAGTATTTACTTCAATGTTTAGCATTTCTGCTATTTCCTTGTGTTTATATCCATCAATTACATAAAGTTTAAAAACCAAACCATACCCCTCAGGCAATCGCGCTATTGCACGCTCGAGCTCATCTCGAGTAAAATCACATTTCTTTGACGCTTCTATGTCCCTAGGGGTTGCATGCACGTCTTCAATATCCAATTGATGTGCGTGTTTTTGGTTCTTACGATACAGCGTAATAGCAGTATTTACTACTATTCTGCGCATCCACCCCTCGAAAGAATTATTTTCAGAAAAGCTATCTAATTTGGAAAAAATCTTTACCCATGCATTCTGAACTACGTCTTCTGCATCAATTTTTGTTTTCGTGTAACGAAGAGCGACAGCAAAAAGCAAACCCGAGTAACGACCGTACAGATCGAACTGAGATTTTCTATCGCCTTTTTTACAAAGGTTGATTAGGTTTAGTATTTCTGAATCTACTCCCACTATTTAAAATTAGCTATATCCAAATCTAACCAACTAAGTGCAGAACCGTGAAATAGACAATCTAAACTCTCTTTATTTAGATCCATTTTCTCCATATACTCTCCAAACTTCAAATCACCAAGAGGGAATGGATAATCTGTTCCCATGCATATTCTATCAGCACCCTGAAGGGCTAATACAAAACTGAGCAATCTCTCATCCTGAGTTATTGAGTCTACCCAAAACTTTCCACAGTATTCTCTAGGATTAACATTATTGTCAATTGCAACTAGGTCAGGTCTACAATTGAATCCGTGTTCAATTCTTCCAAGAGTTGCCAAGAAAGCTCCACTTGCGTGAGAAAATAAAACCCTCAACTTTGGTAGTCTAGCGAAAACTCCTCCAAATATTAATGAACAGGCAGCCCTAGAAACTTCAGCTGGCATTCCAACTAGCCAGGGTAACCAATATTTTTCCATTTGTGGCTTTCCCATCATATCCCAAGGGTGGATGAGAATAGCCATGCCAAGTCTTTCGCATGCTTGAAAGAATGAGAAAAACTGAGGTTCGTTGAGGTTTAAGCCATTGATGTTTGATCCTATTTGGACTCCAACTAGACCGATTAATTTAGCCCTTTCAAGTTCTTGAATAGCAAGCTCTGAATCCTGCATTGGAACTGTACAAAGACCTATGTATTTCTTTGGGAATCTAGTGACTAAATCAGCGATATGATCGTTTAGGAACATCCCAATCTCAAGGGCATCCTTAGGCTGGGCATTGTATGAAAACATAACCGGTATGGTACAAACAACTTGGACTTGGACTCCAGATTCAGCGTATTCGCCTATCCTCTCTTTCTCATCCCAACAATTTGAATTAATTTCTCTGAAGAAGGTATCGCCCTGCATCATCCTAGCGAACCCCGGCCTTGAACCTTCTTCTAAATGAATAAAGTTGCCGTACCCAAACTTCTCCGACCACTTAGGCATATACCTTGGAAGGATGTGAGTATGTACGTCAATTTTCAGCATTTGCGCAAGATAGTTTAACCCTTCTTAAATCGAGTCTATTTACCGGACTGACTATCCAATCTTTAACATCTGTACTTACAAAGTGGGTGACTTGATCATGGAATAACGGAATGATTGGCATTTCAGAATAAATTATCGAATCCATCTGAGAGTATTTCGTAAACCTGATTGCATCGTTATTAGTCAGCATTGCTTCATTGTACAGATTCTCAAATTCCTCACTTTTAAAATGTGTGTAGTTAGGGCCTCCTGGTGAAAAATTTGATGACTTAAATAGGCCCAAGAAATTTTCTACATCTGCATAATCTGCTAACCAAGACTTTTGGAACATTTCAATTTTAGAAGTAGCTACTCTTTCTCTGTGAACAGATGAAGGCGCCACATCTACTATTAGATTGATTCCTATTTTTTGCCAATTGCTCTGAAGTGCAGAACACAAATCAACATAATCAGCTGTAGTGCCTAGGTTTAATTCTGGTAGCCCATGACCTCCCTCAAAGCCTGCTTCAGCAAGAAGATTCTTTGCTTCTTCAACATTGTACTCTGGCACACTATAATTTGAAGCCCCTGGCATAGAAGGAGGGACAAAATGATCTGAAGGCAAAACAGCATTACGCCTCAGAACTTTTGCTATAGATGCTCTGTCTATACTCATGCTAAGCGCCTTTCTAACTCTTGAATCTAAAAGTGGACTCCCTTTCATGTTTTCCATATCACCATCCACAAGCACACCTATGTAGTCGGTTTTCAAAAACGGAGTCCTCTTAAGCTCTAAATAGCCATTGTGTTTTTCAGCAAGTCCACCATCAGAGTCCATTAAATCCTGCATATATGCAGGATGTAGACCACTTATAAAATCGTAACGACCCTGTATTAAACCCAAATATTCAGAACCCATATCAGGAACAAAATCAATATGAACAGCATCCAAATACGGAAGCGACTTGCCCTCATTATCGATTTCCCAATACCTCTCATTTTTATGCATTACTAGAGCTACATCTTCCACCCACCACTTTAATTTAAAGGGACCCGTTCCTGCATCTGAGCTTCTCAGATCATCACTAAAATCACTATCAATAATGGACGCATAAGTCGTTGACAACAAACCCAAAAAAGGCGGGAAATTTTCCTTAAGTCTTATCTCAACAACATCATGGCTTAAAGCAACTATCCCACCCTCTTCAACTGCATCTAAAATCCATCCGCCGGAGGAAGCAACATTAGGATCTAATAATCTGCTCAAACTATACACAACGTCTCTTGCCTCAACCTGTCTTCCACTGCTAAAACTAACCCCCTGTCTAATTTTAAATCTGTACACTCGCCCTTTAGCCTCCCAACTTTCAGCAATAGCAGGAATGATTTCAAGATTGGGACTTAGCTCGACAAGGCCATCATACATTTGGTCTACAACCCACATGAGTTCTAAAGATCTAGAGTGAGCTGGGTCAAGAGTTGTTACGCCTGCACTCTCGTTGTAGCGAAAAACTCTGCAATCGTCATATTTATCATCTGAACATCCGAAAAGTAGGAGGCTTAAGCATACAATGAGGTGTACATTTGTCTTCACAATGGCAAGATACTTCTCTTTTATTTGGGCATTAATTTTAGCGGCGAGTTTTTCTACAGACACTTTAGCCCAAACCCATACCCTATCTGGACGTGTGAGAGATGTGAATTCAGGAGAATATATCCTAGGTGTAAATGTGATTGACACATCAACAGGTAAAGGCGTTTCAACAAATATTTATGGCTTCTACAGCCTCCATCTCAATTCAGGAAAAAACACAATTCAATTCTCTTTCATAGGATATAAAACCCTCATCAAGGAAGTTTTAATGGAAGAATCACATAGTCTAGACATTAATCTAGAACCTACAACAATTGAAATTGAAAACGCTGAAGTTCTAGGTTCTCGCACACAAAATACAGAGAGCACAGACCTCGGAAGAATAGATGTCAGCATAGAAACCATAAAAAGCCTACCCGCATTAATGGGAGAAGTTGATATTCTTAAGACAATTCAGCTACTTCCGGGAATTCAAAACGCCGGGGAAGGAAACAGCGGCTTCTACGTTAGAGGCGGTGGCCCAGACCAAAATCTAGTCCTTCTCGATAACGCAACAGTTTATAATGCATCTCATTTGTTTGGGTTTTTCTCCGTGTTCAATGCCGACGCAATTAAAAATGTAGATGTGCACAAGGGTGGCATTCCTTCTAGATACGGCGGAAGGATTTCTTCAGTCCTTGACATAGGACTTAGAGACGGAAATAGAAAGGATTTGAAATGCAATGGAGGAATAGGACTTATAAGCTCTAGAATGACAGTTGAAGGACCAATTGTTGAAGAAAAGTCCAGCTTTATCATTTCTGGGAGAAGAACATACATTGATATTCTAACGAGGCCATTTCTTGAAGGTAAACCTGCTGAAGGAACAGGTTATTATTTCTACGATTTAAATGCAAAATTAAATCATAGATTTAGCGAAAAGGATGAGGTGTTTTTAAGCGGGTATTTTGGCCGTGATGTGTTTTCATTTAATAATGATAACTTGGGTTTTGGCACTGACATTCCTTGGGGCAATGCTATGGGTTCATTTAAATGGAACCACCTATTCAATGATAAATTATTCCTAAATTTAACCACCACCTACAGCGACTACGACTTTGCATTTGAGGGTAGCCAAGAAGGTTTTGCATTTGGATTTGATAGTGGAATTGAGGATTGGAATGTAAAATGGCAACTCAGTTATTACCCTTCGTCTAGACACAAGATTAAAACTGGAATAGACTACGTCTATCATCAATTCCTCCCCCTCAGTTACAAATTGACTATTGATAGTGTAGAATCGCAATTAGGTGCAGAAGGAGTTTCTGACGAAACATTTAGTCACGAAAGTGGATTTTATATAGAGGACGAGTTCGATTTAAATGAAAAAATCAAGATCTACGGGGGGCTAAGATATAGTGACTTTAGACATGTTGGTCCGTTTACTAGACATCACAACGATGGGACTGATAGTATTACTATATATACTAGTGGCGATTTGATAAAGAGATATGGAGGACTCGAGCCAAGAGTTTCAACAAGAATTATTGTTGGACCCAAGTCGAGCGTAAAGATGGGCTTTCATGAGAACTACCAATATGTTCACTTAGCTTCACTAACTGGATCAGTTATGCCAACTGATGTTTGGATTCCGAGTTCAGACATCGTCAGACCGCAATGGGGAAGACAGTATAGTGCTGGATATTTTACTGACCTTGGAGAAAATAAAGACTACGAGTTAAGTGTTGAAGGATATTACAAGCAACTTGAAAATCTTGTTGAATATGCCCAAAACACTCAACCAACAGACAATTTAGAATCGAACACAGATAATAATCTAGTTTTTGGTGATGGATGGTCTTATGGAGCTGAATTTTTTCTTAAGAAAAGAAGAGGAGCTCTTAATGGTTGGATTGGATATACTTGGAGTAAAACTGAAAGGGAATTCCCAGATTTAAATAATGGAGACATTTTCCCTGCCACCTACGACAGGCGTCACGATTTAAGTTTAGTACTTGATTACACCTACAGTGATAGATGGAGGTTTGGTCTAGTTCATGTTTATGCTACTGGAAACTCAATTACGCTTCCTATTCAGAGATATATAATTGAAGGCCAAATCGTAGACCTTTATGATGACCGAAACGGATTCAGAATGGCTCCATACCACAGAGTTGATTTGAGCGCGACTTTAACGCCTCAGAAGAAGGATGCAAAAGGTCAATGGGTTTTCAGCATTTACAATGTGTACAATAGAGCAAATCCGTATTTTATATTCTTTAGTAATGAGGGTGATTTGAATGATGGTACGCTTGAAATTACAGCAAAACAAGTAAGCCTATTTCCTATTCTTCCATCATTTACTTGGAACTTTAATTTCTAAATAGATGAAGGCATTACGAACATTAGCACCCCTTTTCTTGAAGTATAGAGTTAGACTTCTTGCAGGGATAGTGTTCATTTTGTTTACAAACGTGCTTGCGGTTTTTGCCCCGGCTCTTGTTGGAGAGGGTGTAAATGTGATGAGAGATGCATACACTTCATTTCTTGCTGATGGTGCAACAGAATATGCAGATGGCTCAAAAATTGATCTTCCCAAAATTCTCTTTAATTTTTTGCATTATACGGGAATTGGCGAGGATTGGGATAGCACAGTAAAAAACAGGACTGACGTATTAAGGCTTGTAACAATTATTGCTCTGTTTCAAGCTGTGATATACTTAGTAGTATTCTTTATAAAAGGCATTTTTCTATTCTTGACACGCCAAACCATCATTGTCAATTCTAGACTAATGGAGTACGACATTAAGGAGAGTATATACCGCCACTACCAAAATTTAGACGCTCGTTTTTACAAGTCAAACGATACTGGAGATTTGATGAATAGAATAAGTGAGGATGTGAGTAGGGTTAGAATGTTTTTGGGCCCGGCAGTAATGTATAGCCTCAATCTTATTGCATTGATTTTTATTGTGGTCTTTGTTATGGTGAGTATTGATCTAAAGCTGACACTTTTCTCTCTTTTACCTCTGCCGCTTATGTCTATTGGCATTTACTACATCTCTTCTAAGATCAACAAACTCAGTGATTATGTAGCTGCATCCCAAAGCGATTTAAGCACGTTTGCTCAACAGCATATGAGTGGTATAAGGGTGATTCAATCTTACCACAGAGAATTAAAAGCTGCTGCAAGATTCGAGAGGGAGAGCGACGATTATAAAGTAAAAGCTCTTAAGCTAGTTAAAGTCGAGGCTATGTTCACTCCCATCATCATTCTTCTTGTGGGGCTTAGCACAGTTCTCACAGTTTATGTTGGAGGTGTTCAAGTCATTGAGGGGAATCTTGAGCTTGGGCATATATTCCAATTTGTATTCTATGTAAATCTTCTTACTTGGCCATTTGCTTCTGTAGGTTGGGTTACTTCTTTAGTCCAAAAGGCTGAAGCCTCTATGCAAAGAATCCTCAATTTTCTAGAAAGCGAACCAGAGATTAATAGTCCAACTGAATTGGCTGAGGGATTGTCGATAGATGCATCAAAAGGCATCTCTTTTGAAAATGTTTGTTACACATATCCTGAAACTGGAATAGTTGCTCTTTCGGGATTAAACTTGAACCTTAAACCAGGCAAAACCATTGCAATAACTGGTAGAACTGGATCTGGAAAATCCACTGTAGCCCAGCTGTGTATGAGATTAATGGACCCAACTTCAGGGGATATAAAGTATGGCGGAGTTAATCTTAAAGATCAACCAATCACCGATTATAAGGGTCGTACAGGCTATGTTCCTCAAGACGTCTTTTTATTCTCTGACACAATTGAGAACAACATCAGTTTTGGTCGAATTGATGAAGTGGACTCAAAGGCAATTGAAGATGCGGCTGAAAAGTCAGCTGTTCACTCAGACATTGTAGAGCTTGAAAACGGATACAAGACTATTTTAGGAGAGCGCGGAGTAAATCTCAGCGGAGGCCAAAAGCAAAGAATAAGTATCGCTCGAGCAATACTTAGAAATCCCGATATTCTAATTCTAGACGACTGTCTATCAGCTGTTGATACAAAAACTGAAAAGCACATCATTACTAGCCTAAACGAGATGCAAAAAAGCAATCCCAATACAGCTATCCTAATGGTTAGCCACAGGATATCTACAATCAATCACGCCGATCTCATAATTGTAATTGATAAAGGTCAAGTAGTTGAACAAGGAACTCACGAGGAGTTAGTTAAAGCCGATGGTATGTACTCAGAGATGAACGAGCAGCAATTAGCTGAAGCTGAAAACAATGACTATTAATTTCAAACCATTTCAGGGATTGAGGGTGCTAGAGCTGTCTTCAGTACTAGCTGGGCCATTAGCTGGAAGTTTTTTTGCTGAGTGCGGTGCAGAGGTAACTAAAGTTGAGCATCCACAATGGGGCGATATAACAAGAAGCTGGAGAGCAAATGGCGAAGCAATTGAGGGGGGAATTAGCGCTTACTATGCGTCAGCAAATACATACAAAACAGTTCATAGAGTTGATTTAAAATCTTCTGAAGGTTTAAACTGGCTTGAAGAGGAACTCAAGGAAGCAGATGTGTTATTGCAAAACTTCAAAAATAGCGATTTAAACAAATTCAATTTGGAACCTGAGGTTGTTGCTCAGAAGTACCCGAATTTGATTCATATAAGACTAGTTGGTTTTGCAGATGCTCCAACAAGACTTGCATACGATGTAGTAGTCCAAGCTGAAACTGGCTTTATGCACATGAACGGTTCACCAGATGGTCCTCCGACAAGAATGCCTGTAGCATTAATGGATGTCCTTGCATCTGATCAAATCAAATCTGCAGCTCTTTCAGGACTTTACTCTCGTGAAAAAGGAGTGAAAGGGTGGTATAGTGAGGTGAGTCTAGAAAGAAGTGGATTAGCCGCTCTTGTTAATAGAGCAACAAATTTTTTAATGAATGGTGATGAACAACTCCGAATAGGTTCTGAGCATCCAAACATTGCCCCGTATGGAGATTTAATTACTTTGAAAAACGGCAGGCAAATTGTTCTAGCTGTTGGAAGTGACAAACAGTTTGAGGGATTATGCGAGGTATTGGGGCAACCAGAATTAAGCCACGACATTAGATTTTCTACAAATGCCTCAAGGGTAAAAAACAGAGTAGATCTAATGAAGGAATTGATGACTTTAGCTCATAAAATTGAAGAAATAGACGCTTTAATGGAGGATTTTCTTACCAAGGGAGTCCCAGCTGGATTAGTAAGGCCATTAAGTTAAGTATTTACAAATGGCACTTCAGGACAAAAGCATCTAATTGACGAAGGCGTTCAAGATGGGAGAAGGGTTATTAAGCCAAGCGTTGTAGCTTATTTCACTAAAGTATTCGGAAAGTAGATTTCATAGGTTTG
Organism: Crocinitomicaceae bacterium; assembly: GCA_002722795.1. Lineage (GTDB taxonomy): Bacteria > Bacteroidota > Bacteroidia > Flavobacteriales_D > Sanyastnellaceae > UBA974. The sequence goes on along the minus strand of PBMY01000027.1, from coordinate 11,902 downwards.
GTCTTCACCAACAAGCAAATTCTTTTTTCTAAGCCAAGGATTCAAAGTCTTCATCTCGCGAATATTCGACCCATTTGAAAGTGCAAATTCAGTCAAATCATCTATCGTTTTGTCTACCTTGACAGTCCTGTAAGTGTATGGATTGTATAGGTCCTGAGGCCTAAGTTTAAACCCAAACCTTTCTGGATTAGTCATCACCTCTTTTACCGCTAGAATCCTATAAACGTAGCGAGCAGTTTCCGAATTAAGGTGCAGATCCCAATAGTCGCTTACTCCCTGCTCTTCTATCCTCTTTGTGAGTCCTGTTCGGCCCATATTGTAAGACGCTGCAGCAAGTGACCATGACCCAAACAGCTCATAAGATTCGTTCAAATACTGACAAGCAGCACGTGTAGCCTTTTCAATATGATATCTCTCATCAACTGTAGAACTTACCTCTAGATCATATTCAGGGGCAGTCTTCTTCATGAATTGCCAAAACCCAGCTGCACCAGCGGGACTAACAACTTGGCTAAGCCCACTTTCAATCACACACAAATACTTGAAATCATCTGGAATACCTTCTTCCTCTAAAATTGGCTCTATTACTGGAAACCATCGTGAGGCCTTTTTCAAATAAAGTATGGTTGAACTGTGACGGTAAGTATTCACAATAAACTCACGGTCTAAAGCCTCTCGTACGCCAAAATCAGCCATGGGGACTTTCTCTCCCGCAAGTGAAATTTGGGATGGTATGGCTGGTGCCACAACAACCGAGTGAGTCAGAGGAGTATTAGAAATTGCTGCAATAAAAAGCAGGCTTAAAACAATAATTCCTAGGACTAAAAAATGAGCTCTCTGCATAGAGTAAATGTAGCAGAGGTATTTTGGTTTAACTAGATTTAGCCCTTCTCTTTTTCCACAAAAGGAGAAGTGAAATCGGCAAAACTCAAAGCCTGAACATCCTTACCTGAAAGCACTGGATTTTCTACTCCCCAATTGATTGAAAGCTGGGGGTCATTCCACAAAAGACTTTGCTCAGAATCTGGATGATAAAACTCAGTACACTTATATACAACAACAGTGTCGTCCTCATGAGCAGCGAATCCATGAGCAAAACCCTCTGGAATCCAAAACTGCCAACCCTCTTCTGCGTCAAGCTTTACAGATTCATGTTTACCATACGTTGGTGAGCCTACCCTCAAATCAACTGCAAAGTCTGTAATGCTTCCACTAACAACTCGTACTAATTTTCCCATAGCGTTAGGAGGAACCTGAAAATGTAAACCTCTTACAACTCCGGCCTTTGATTTGCTTTCATTATCTTGGACAAAATCAATGTGTTCACCAACTACACAAGCAAAATCTCTCAAAGAAAATATTTCAGTAAAGTATCCCCTATCGTCTAAATAGCGTTGGGGTCTTATCAATACTAGACCTTCTATCGATGTATTTTTTACTTCTAAAGACATCAAGACAAATATAGGAAGTCTAACTTCGCAATTATCCTAACTAAATCTTAAGCGTGTTAATCAGTCAAACACATAAACTAAGGGCAATCGAACCAGGAGATGTTGAGCAGCTGCTTGCGTGGGAAAATGATGCAAGTACTTGGTGGCTAGGAGCGTCTCTTTCACCTTACTCAAAAGCAGTAATGATCAAGTACGCTGAAGGTGGTCATGATATTTATAGAGATAAACAACTGAGGCTTATTCTAGACACCTGTAATGAAGAAGGTCAGTGGAGAACGGTTGGAGCAGTTGATTTATACGATTATGATCCTCGTAACCACAGAGCTGGGGTAGGTATAGTTATTGACCAAAACGAAAGAAGAAATGGCAATGCGTTTGTTGGGCTAGAAATGCTTTCGAAATACGCTTTTGAACATTTGGGTGTCCATCAACTGTATGCAGAAGTTCCTGGCGGACATTATCCAAGCATAGGTCTATTTAAAAAAGCAGGGTATGTAGGTGATGAAGTGAGAAAAGATTGGGTGAGAAAGGGAAGCATCTGGAAGGATGTAATTTTGCTCCAAAAATTTGCTGAAAATTGATACAGTTTTTTAAAGATTATTTCTGGAAACAGGTAAAGAAGTACGGGCTTAAACTCGTAATAATAGGTGGAATTGGTAAAATCATATCTATGACCACTGTGTTTATAGGTATTCCATATTGGTTTTGGAATTCAGCACTTTTACCTGAGAATAGCGAGCCTATTAACATCTACCTACATCCTGATAGTTCGAACGAATCACACATTAACACCATAAAATTCGAAATCAACAGAAACGGTGGGTTCGGTGGTGTTATGTCTAATTCTATGTGGTTAAGAGGTTGGGATGAAAGAATCAAGCCAGGCAAGTATGTGATAGACGACAAAATCACAATGGGTGAAACTGCAGAAATGCTAGCTATTGGAAAAAGAAGTGATGTTAAAGTAATTGTTCCATCGCACAGGCAAATAGAAGTTGTTGCCGGCAAAATTGCTTTATACACAGCAGCTGACTCATCAAAGGTTTTAAACCTTATCAAACACGAAAATGTGAGGTGGAAAATTATACCAAACACTTACAATATGTGGTGGGAAACTGATGCGAATGGAGCTGTTGATAGATTGCTTAAAGAAAGCGATAATTGGTGGACTGAAGACAGAATTGAAAAAGCAGATATGCAGGGTCTGACACCTGAAGAAGCAGTAGTACTAGCTTCAATTGTACAAAGCGAAACAAAGGACCTTGGCGAAGCACCCACAGTGGCTGGACTATATCTAAACCGTCTAAGAAAAGGGCAACTATTGCAGGCAGATCCAACAGTTGTATATGCACTAGGAGATTTTACTGTGAGAAGAGTATTAAGAGAACACTTAGAAATAGAATCTCCTTACAACACATATTTATACAAGGGATTACCCCCTGGCACTATAATGACTCCCGAACCTTCATTTATTGAATCTGTATTGAATGCTGAGGAGCACGACTATCTATATATGTGCGCTGAACCAGGAGGGACAAATAAGCATGTTTTCGCAAAGCGATACAGAGACCACATAAAAAACGCTCGTAAATTTCAAAAGTGGCTCAACTCACAAAACATTTTTAAATAGTATTGTGAGACTATTTCTTCTCGCAATAACTTTACTTTGTGCAACAAATTTATGTGGGCAAGAGAAGAGACAGATTGTTGCTTACAAACTTCAGGAGGGCGAGTCAATCAAGATTGATGGTGAGCTTGGTGATGCTACTTGGTTAAGGGCCAAATCATCTAGCGATTTTACACAATATACACCCAACCCTGGCATAGTTCCTACTCAACGCACAGAAGTAAAATTCGCATACGACGATGAAAACATTTACGTCTATGCAATGATGTACGACACCGCTCCTGATTCAATATTAAAACAAATTTCAGGACGGGATAGACTTGATAATACAGATGAGTTTGGGCTTTGGATTTCTACATACAACGACGGAAATAACGCATTCAATTTTAGCACAAATCCTGAAGGTGTTCAGGTCGATAGGCTTATTTCACAGGGGGTTTCAGACAGATCTTGGAATGCAGCATGGAGAGTTGAAACAAACATTAACGAAAGCGGTTGGACTGCTGAATTTCAAATTCCTCTAGGGCAAATCCGCTTCACAAAAATCGATGATGGGATACAACAGATTTGGGGTGTAAATTTTTGGAGAGGTATAAGAAGACACAGAGAAAAAGATTACTGGCATCCTGTTGATCCTGCAAGAGATGGTTTTGAAATAAATGATAGTGGAGAGCTATTGGGTCTTGTTGACATAACCCCTCCTCCCCGATTGACTCTCTATCCATATGTTAGTTCTTATGCTATCACAGAGGGTCAGGAAACTGAATTTGATTTTAATGGGGGTGTTGATTTAAAGGCTGGAATTGGAGAGGCTTTTACAATGGACATGACTTTGATTCCAGATTTTGGCCAAGTTGTAGCAGATAATCTAATCCTGAATTTAAGTCCCTACGAGGTGAGACTTGCCGATAATAGGCCGTTCTTCACTGAAGGGACTGAGATATTCAATAAAACCGGGCTTCTTTATTCTAGGCGCATTGGAGAAGAGGGCAGGCTGATCAACGCCACTAAAATTTCAGGCCGAACCGATAAGGGTCTAGGTGTAGGAGTATTTCAGGCCGTTACTTCTAATGACAATAATGGTATAACAAGTTATTCCATTGCTGCATTAGATCAAAACTTACCTAACAACAGTTTCGTTCACGGGATTAGCACTTTGGTTTTAAGGGAGGGTGAGGCTAATGACGCATTGTTACAGGCCGCGATGTTTGGCATAAAGGATAAGAAGAATACTTATCAGCTAGAGGGATTTGCAGGGTACAATAGGATTTACAATCACGTTGAGGATTTAGAGGACAATGGGTATACATGGAGTTTGGGATTGAGAAAGATTACTGGGAAGTTGACTTTTAAAGCTAATCACAGCGTAGAAACTGAGCAGTATAATCCCAATGATATTGGTTATTTACGGGCGCCAAATGAGGTGTCAGACTTCATTGAGATTTCTTACCGAAATATCGAGCCGACAGAACGGTTTATTAGATTAGTTGGACGTGGTTCTATCATAAATTCGACTCTTTACAATCCTAGGAAGAGTTCGTTCACTATAGCAAGCTTATCGATACGAGCATTGACTAAGGGATTTCAGTTTGGGAAGCTTTCTCTAGAATCACAATTCCTAAATGGAAATGACTTTTTCGAGCCAAGGATAGATGGTATGTATTGGACAACTCCTAAATGGATTAGACCCACTATGACTATTTCAACAGATTACAGAAAGAGGTTTGCAATTGACATAGATTACACAAGAGGATTTGTAGAAGATCCAAGTAGTGATTGGAAAGTTAAGCTTGGCGAGATTTCGCCAAGAATTAGAGTTAGTGATCGACTCAATTTTATTTACTCATTTGAGTGGGATAACAAATACGACGAAAAAGGATTTACAAAACTAGGTCCAAATTATGCTGTAAGATCACCAATAGGCTTAGCTTGGATCGCAAATCCTTCAATTATTACAGAAGAAATTAAAAGTATTTTCGCAAGAAGGGATTTTCTGACAAACAACCATTTATTGAGAGGGACCTACGCATTATCAAACAAAGCAACAATTGATCTTAGAGTTAGACACAATTGGAGTACTGTAGATATCAAGGAATATTTTGTGCTTCAACAAAACGGTGATTTGCTCGCGTCTGACTTTTGGACCATTGATGAGAACGGCACTTCTATTGATGACAGAAATTACAATGCATGGAGTGTGGATTTGGGCTTGAGGTGGTTCTTCTCTCCTGGAAGCGAACTTAGCATCGTTTGGAAAAACACATTGTATTCCCAGGGGGAAATGCTGCCCCAAAATTACTTTAATAATTGGGAAACTATGCTTGATGAAACTTTCACTAACTCATTATCATTTAAGGCCTTATTCTTCCTTGATTACAATACTTTTAAGCGTTAAACTACTTCATCTTAACGTAACCTGACCACTTGGATTCTAGACCTACGGCGTCACTTGCTACTACCTCAATTTTTACTTTAGAACCCTTTTCGTGAACTGCATCTGAAGCTTTGTAAATGGCTTCTTTCTTTTTGGGATTCCACCTAAGAAGAATCCATTGTCCATCCATAGTTGCTTCGATTTTTTCAACCCCGCTTACTGCGTCATCAATGTGAAAAATCAAGTCACCATTTTTAACTACAGGGGTGCCCGAATGTTTGGGCAATAGTCTAGGAGGAACTGTGTCGCGCTCCATTTTATATCTACCCATGTTTTTTGTCTTAAAGTCTAATCTCCCCACTTCCTGCTTACAGACTATTGCTCCGCTAACATCTCCCTTATCATTAACAGATCGAGCAACCCAAAGATCCTGAGGCATAACAGCAGATAATTTGTAGCTAACCTCTATAGCTTTCTTCAAGGGAACATCCCAAGATCCAATTTCGAATTCTAGAGAATCAAATACCTCTAAGAACACATACTCACTATCGTAAAGAGCTCCCCTTTTGATATGAACATCAACGCCCTCTAATCTTAGGTCAGTTACAGCATATGGAGTGGCAAGTTTAGTTACTATTCTTGAGCTTTCACTTCCTTTGCATATGTATTCAGGAAGCGAATCATCTCCTTTGAGGATGTAGGATTTGGCTCTTGAATTTCCGTTAACATCCTTGCAAACTACATCAACCTTCATGATACTATCCACCATTATTTCAAGATTTTTCTCGCTTAGAAAATCATAGATAGGAAGCCTGTCACCTGGCAACTTATTGAACCTATGCACCGACTTTCTACCACCCTTCCAAGTAGAGAAATACACGTGTGCGTTCATGTCTTGATTTACTGCGAAATCTAATGTATCAATCGTGCAACTGAAGTATTGCTCTCCATTAACTTCGACATCTATGCTATACACTCCACATACATTGGAAGCACCGTCTAATCTGTCTATAGACCAAACCCCCAAATGCACCTCACACGCTTTTACTAGAGTTGTATCGCCTGCTTTTGCGTCAACTGCTATCTCACGCTTTTCAAGACCATTACTGTCAATTGGAATGACTTTGAGATCACCAACTTCAGGTGGTATTTTATCTGTAATTGGTAAATCCCAATGAAGTGGATTTACTGGATGCTGTTGAGCGTCTCTGACCTCGAAATGAAGGTGTGGGCCACCAGATGATCCAGAGTTCCCAGACCAACCAATTGTATCACCTGCATAAAATTCAAAATCTACAGTTGGACTTAGATCAATTGAGAATACTCGCCCCTTATATTGACGCACTCTCACCCAGTCTTGGATTGATGGTGAAAAGCTTTGAAGGTGGGCGTAAACTGTCGAAGATCCATCTGAGTGTTTTATGTAAAGCGTGTTGCCGTAACCCCATGGACTGACTTTGATGCGCTCAACTTTTCCATCAGCAGCAGCTAGGACTGGGAAGCCCTCGACACCCTGGGTTTTGATGTCAATACCTGTGTGGAAATGTGAGCCTCTGAACTCCCCAAAATTCCCACTTAGAATTAGTGGAATATCAAGAGGGGCAATAAGCTCTAGTGTATTTTGGGCTTGAAAAAAGAGAGGAGAAAGAACTAAAAAAAAGCCTGTAAACAGCGTTGTGAAAATCGTCGAATAATTTGCTGCTCTTTTTGTCATATCACAAATCTACATCCTTATATTTGTTTTGAAGCTCGACTTATGAAAACACTCAACTCAACTACCGAAAAACTTGTGAAAGCGACAGAACGATTGCTTCAGAAACTTGAAGAAGAGCGTGCGCTAAGCAGGAAAAATATAGAGGATAAGATTGGAAGAATTAGAGATTTAGAGGCGCAAGTTGAAAAGCTGAACTTAGAGCTAAGTGAGGAAAAAGAGTCGAGCAAAAACCTACATATATCAAAAACCAAAAATCAAAGCCAAGACACAGATGCCCTTTCGGCCCAAAATATTGACGCTTTGGTGGAGGAAATCGACGCCTGTCTTAACCTACTTAAGATATAATGTCTCAAGAGACTATCAACATAGAAATCGCTGGACGCTCCTACCCTCTTACTGTATCTATAGAAGAGGTGGATGGCATTATAAATGCTGCTGAGGAAATTGATGCAATGATCGCTAAACTTAAGTCACAGTTCGCAGTACAGGATAGAAATGACTTACTAGCTATGACAGCATTACAGCTGTCGATCCGGATTAAAGAAATAGAATTTGGTGTCGCTAAGAGCGCACCGGAAGAAAACTCAGAGAATAAAGAGGAAGACCTCAAATTAGCTACAAGTGTCGAAGACCTGATCCAACGTTTGAACGCGGCCATTGAAGGATAAGCCTGTGGGCTACACTTCATGGAAACAATTATAATTTACTCAGCTATCTCTCTAGTCGTGGGACTAGCTTTAGGCGTTATTGGACTCAAATTTGGCCTAAAGTCTCAAGCTGATGCAATCATAAAAGAAGCAAAAGTGAAAGGTGATGCTATTAAGGAGAAGAAGATTAGCCAAGCAAAGCAAAAATTCTTTGAGCTTAAAGAAAAGCAGAAGAGCGAGCGTAAGGACCTTGACAGAAAGCTCAAGGATAGAGAGGATAGAATCAGTAACACTGAGAAAAACCTCAATAAACAAATTGACAAAAACAAAGAGCTTGAAAAGAAGCTCAACAAGGAAAAGCAAAATCTTGAACAACGTCTAGAGGCTATTGAAAACAAGGTTAAAGAGACTGAAAAGGATAGGCTAAAGGCTATCGAACTTTTAGAGAAGATTTCAGGAATGTCAGCTGAAGAGGCTAAGGAGAGCATGATTCAACAAACTCTTCAAGACGCAAAAATTGCAGCTTCTGCTCAAGCCAATGAGATTCTAGAAGAAGCTAAACTAAAGGCTAGTACTGATGCAAAAAAGATAGTAATTCAGACTATTCAAAGAGTAGCCACAGAGCACTCTGTTGAGAATTCTGTTTCAGTATTCAATATTAAAAACGACGACATAAAGGGAAGAATTATCGGACGTGAGGGGAGAAACATTAGAGCGTTAGAAGCTGCTACGGGAGTAGAATTCATTATAGATGACACACCTGAAGCGATTATGCTTAGTTGTTTTGACCCAGTGCGTAGAGAGGTAGCAAGACTAGCTCTTCACCAGCTTGTAACTGACGGCCGTATTCATCCTGCTAGAATTGAGGAAGTGGTTTCTAAGGTGATTAACAAACTTGAAGAGGAAATTATGGAGATCGGAAAACGCACCGTGATCGACCTTGGTATTCACAATATGAAGAATGAGCTTATCAGAATGGTAGGCCGCATGAAATACCGTTCTTCTTATGGCCAAAATCTACTTCAGCACTCTAGAGAGGTTGCTAACCTTTGTGCAACAATGGCTGCTGAGGTTGGCGTTGATGCAAAAGCTGCAAAGCGTGCAGGTCTCCTTCACGATATTGGAAAAGTGAGTGACGAGGAAAGCGAGCTTCCTCACGCACTTCTTGGCATGAAGCTAGCTGAGAGATACGGAGAACGCCTAGACATTTTAAATGCTATTGGAGCTCACCACGACGAAATAGAAATGACAAATTTAATATCTCCTATTGTTCAAGTTTGTGACGCCATTTCTGGTGCACGCCCAGGAGCAAGACGTGAAATGGTTGAAGCGTACATTCAACGGCTAAAGAATCTTGAGAATATTGCTCTAGAATTTAATGGAGTTACTAAAGCATATGCAATTCAAGCTGGACGTGAACTAAGAGTTTTAGTAGAAAGCGAAAAAGTAAGTGACGTAGAAGCAGATCAGATATCACTCGACATAAGCACAAAAATTATGAATGAGATGACATATCCCGGTCAAGTTCGCGTTACAGTAATTAGAGAAAAGCGAGCAGTAAGCATAGCTAGATAAATATGACAGAGACAATCAAAGAACCAAAGTTCACCTCTTCCCTTAAGTGGCAGAGCGTCAACGTGATGGTTCAAGTTGTCCTTCAACTTAGCTTTATTGCAGCCCTGGCAAGATTAATTTCTCCAGGTGCTTTTGGTGTTATGGCCATAGCGCTTGTGGTTGTCGGGTTGATTGAAATTTTTGCCCAAGTGGGCATTGGCCCTGCATTAATACAAAACTCTCATGTGAGCGATAAGCACAAACAAACTGCATTTATTTTCAGTTTGCTTTTAGGTGTGATCTTCTTTGGAGCAACTTATGCAGCCGCTCCTACGGTTGCTGAGTTCTACGAAAAACCTCAGCTAACAAAAGTTTTACGATGGATTGCATTGAGCTTTATTATCTCCGGGACATCAGTAGTGCCTAGAAGTATGCTAATCAAAGAAATGAGATTTAAATCTCTATTTGCTTGCTCTGCGCTAGCAATGGTTTTGGGTAACTTAGGGATTGGATTGGGTCTAGCTGTGTATGGTTATGAAATATGGGCTTATGTCTTTGCACTTCTATCCCAAAACACAATTTTAGGTATTTGCTATTGGGCATTCTACCCTAGTCCTGTTGGACTCAAAATAGATAAGGAAGCTCTAAAAGAAATGGTGGGATATGGTGGAAGAAGTACAATCTTCAATATGATCAATTATGCTGCAGGAAAAGTAGACACAATGATTGTGGCCAAATTCTCAACAGATTGGCGTCTCACAGGTTTCTACGATAGATCTTCTTATCTGATGGGATTACCAGTAACAGTTCTAGGCAAACTTGGAGATAGCGTCCTGTTCAGCGGAATGTCAATGCTTCAATCAGACAAAGAGAGATTGCGAACAACTGTTTTAAAAGCTTCACACGCTATTTCTACACTCGTAATTCCACTAACCGCTCTCCTTGTTTTAAGAGCAGAAAACTTCACAGTGCTTTTACTTGGAGAACAGTATCTAGAAGCTGCACCAATAGTTGAAGTCCTATTATGCTGCGTTGCTTTGAAGAGCTTTATTAAAATTGGAGATGCTTCAATGAGAGCTACAGATTCTCTAACTATAGGGGCGTTGATCAAACTTGGGTTTTTAGCAGCCGTTTGTTATGGTGTTTGGGATGTGATGAGCAGTAATTCGTCTGAGTTTTCTGGATTCTATTATGCAGCAGCAGCCGTTGTAGTGGCAACCTCTTTACAGGCTGTAGCTGTTGGAGTTTGGATTTGGCTTGGCCTCAAGGTGAATATCTTCAAGCTAATTAAGAGTATTATCCCAGGGTTAATACTATGCATTCCAGTTTTAGCAGCAGACTATGTTCTATCACATCAATTTCCCACTGAAATTATTAATTGGTCATCTGGGCTTCTTTCTGAAATAGACCAAATAATCCAAATAGGACTTCACATCTTAATTGCTGGATTAGCAACTCTACTATTAGCTCTAATTATTCCAGAGTTTTTAGATGGAGGTTCCCCTGAAATGAGAAAGCAATTAGCTTCGAAACTTCCTAATTCATTTATATCAAAACGACTTTCAAGGTGAGAATGATTATTACAATTGTAGTAGTTTTCACATTAGCATTAGTTCTTATTGGATGGAATATGTTGAAAGGAGGGAATACATATAATGCTCAATCTGGAGCAGTTGATTTTTATAGTTTAAGCTGTAATACCATAGATGGTGAAGAATATAACTTTTCGCAGCTTAAGGGTAAAAAAGTATTGATAGTAAATACCGCTTCAAAATGTGGATTTACCCAACAATACAAGGGACTTCAACGACTTCAAGAAGAGTACGGTGATCAATTAACCGTTATCGCTTTTCCATGTAATGATTTTGGAAAACAAGAAAGCGGAACCCATGAAGAGATCAATAGTTTCTGCGAAAAAAACTACGGAGTTAGCTTCTTGATAATGGAAAAAGTGAAAATTAAAGGAAGCAATCCACACCCCGTTTATAGTTGGCTTTTAAATGAAAGTGAAAATGGTATTGCAGATCATAATGTTTGGTGGAATTTCCACAAATTCCTAATCGACTCCAATGGATCATTAGTTGGGTCTTATAAAAGTGGAGTTGAACCAACGGATAATCGTATAATTTCTTTCGCAAGCGAAAAATAAATCAGACCTTTGCGCCAAAGTTTCAAACCTAATGAGTAAAGTACACAATTTCTCTGCTGGCCCATGCATACTTCCTGAAGAAGTATTGAAAGAGGCATCAGAGGCCGTGAAGTCTTGGGACAACCATGGACTATCACTAATCGAAATGTCTCACAGATCAAAGCCATTTGTTGCTGTTATGGACGAAGTAAGAAGTCTTACTAAAGAACTTCTAAACCTTCCAGACAGATTTGAAATCCTTTACTTACAGGGCGGTGCTAGCTTAGGTTTCCTAACAACTGCATACAATCTAATTCCAGAGGGAGGGTCTGCTGCATATGCTGACACAGGGACATGGGCAAATAAAGCTATCAAAGAAGCAAAACGCTTGGGAAATATTGAGGTTG
>PBMY01000026.1 GCA_002722795.1 Crocinitomicaceae bacterium | reverse complement strand
GATGCCTTATTATGAAGGCTATGTGACCCGGCTGGGACTCGAACCCAGGACCCTCTCATTAAAAGTGAGATGCTCTAACCAACTGAGCTACCGGGTCATCCTTTATATTTTAGATGTCCCCTAGTTAAGGGGGGCAAAGATAGTTAGAAACTCTGTTTTCCAAACTATGACAAAGTTTTTTTTGGCCATTTTAATCACAATAAATAGTTCGTTATCTTGCAAAATAATTTCTAGCAAAATGAAACACATCCTAACTCTATTGTTATTAGCTACTATGAGTATGTCTTATGGAATTGCTCAATCTAAGATTCCAGGGCAAGAAGCCTTTGAATCAGCGTTTGGAACAAGCGTTGAATTAGATCTTGAAAAATGCTGTTTAGCAGCTTATGGTTGGCACAATGCTAAAGAAATTAAGTTCGAAGGTGTGACAGTTGTATCTCTTAAGAGTAACAATGTCGCTAAAGAATTATTAAAATCTAATATTACTCCAAGTGCTAAAGAACAGTATTTCACTGCGCCAGATGGACGAATTATTGTTGTATTAGCTATGGATCAGTTTGAAAAAGTATACGGTAGGTTTTTGATCAATCTTAATGCTACAAAAGGATAATCATGAAGAAGGTTATTGGAATACTATTAGCGTTTGCAACTTTCAGCTTTTCAGCTTTTTCTCAGGAAATCAATATTTCGACAGTTAGTGATTACTCTTCGTGCGAAGGTGCTGTAGTTGATTCTGGCCAAAGTGCTGCTGACTATGGAGCTAACGAAAATCACAGTATCACGTGGTGTCCTGAAGCTCCTGAAACAATTTTGAATTTTTATTGGGTAGTTTTTGACCTTGACGCTGCGTCTACTCTGACTATTTACGATGGAGATAGTAATGCCGCTCCATTAATTGGGACGTTTACAGGTACAGAACTACAAGGACAGGATATTACTTCAACTAATGTTACTGGTTGTTTAACAATTGAATTTGTATCTGGACCCAACAGTGTGGGTAATTTCGGTGCTTACGCATCTTGTGGAGAACCATGTGAACGACCTTTTGCTATTGTAATTCCAGATAACCAGCCGTTACAAGCTTGTATTGGTGAGGATGTATACTTATCTGCTGCAGAATCTACTGTAGCTGTTGGACAAGATATTATCAGCTGGGAGTGGAATTTTGGCGATGGAACTATGGGTGAAGGAACAGACCCAACAATCACTCACACCTACAGTCAGCCTGGTCTATATGTGATTGATTTAGATATTACTGATAGTAATGAATGTTCTAACCTTAACGTCATAGATTACCAAGTTCTAGTTTCTACAAATCCTGATTTCACTGGTACATCTGGAGACTTGACGATGTGTGTTGGAGAAGAAGAGGTAATAACTGGACAAGTACAAGGTGTGTTATATACTGCTGATCCATCTGTAGATTTTGGCGATGGATTATATATTCCAGATGACCAAACTCAGTGTTTTTATAGTCAACTCACATTTACAAACTTCTACCCTGGAGCAGTTGTTAATGATGCAAATAATGACATTGTTAATGCATTCATAAATTTTGAGCATAGCTACATGGGTGACTTAACAATCACGTTTATCTGTCCAAATGGCCAATCATTACTTGTACACCAACAAGGAGGAGCAGGTACTTACCTAGGTGTCCCGATTGACAACGATGCAGGTGAAAATCCCGGTGTAGGTTGGGATTACTATTGGGCGCCTGATGCAACTAACGGAACATGGGAGGCTAATGCTGGTGGCACTCTACCCGCCGGAACTTACGAATCAGTTCAACCGTTTTCTAACTTAAATGGTTGTCCACTTAACGGTACTTGGGAGATTGAAGTTTGTGATCTATGGTCAATTGACAACGGATTCATTTTTGATTGGTCTATAGAATTTGCTCCAGAACTTTATCCAGAAGCAGTGTCGTTTACTCCAACATTTGGCGATGACTGTGATTCTACTTTCTGGGCAGGTCCATCAGTAATCGATCTTGGAGATGATTGTAGCGACGTTGTAATCTCGCCTCAAATACCTGGTGTTGAAACTTACACTTTCTATGGTATAAATGACTTTGGATGTCAATACACTCAATCAATGGAGGTTACGGCAGTTGGCGTTGCTCCTCTAGTAACTGCAAACCCACCACAATTTTGTGGTACTAGTGTTCAGTTAAATGCAGATTTGAATAACGATGAAATAAACTTAGATGATTGCACCTTCAATTGGGACTACAGTGGTTCTACAGGAGCAGTACTAGAGGGGGTGAATACATTAGACCCAGTTTTGACTCAAATGGATTACCCAACCGAGTTCACCTTCACATTAGATTACAATGTGCCAAATGTTCCAGGTCTTGTTTGCTCAAATAGCTTCTCTGTTTTAGTAGAAACTTGTGAAATAACTATACCTAATGTATTCACTCCAAATGATGATGCTATAAACGACAGATGGATAGTTGAAGGATTAAGCTCTTACCCTGGTAGTAAAGTAATTGTATACGATAGGTGGGGAGTAGAGATGTGCAACATTGAAGTTGACCCAAATAGTGAATCAGACCCTACTTGGGATCCAGACCCTCAAGTCAGCGAAGGTGTATATTTCTACGTTATAGAAATTTATTATGGGACCAATGATCTAATTGTCATTGACCAGTTCGACAATGAGGAAGGTAGTGATATCCTTGGTGAAGGATATGAATCCTATACAGGATCATTCCACCTCCTGCGTGACCCCAACTGATGATGTTATTGGAGTCCATTCCTCAATAGGGAAGACTTCAGCAATTTTCTGATAAACAATAGAAGGAATTAGATAACCCACTTGGACATTGTTCATGTGGGTTCTAACTTTTTCAAAAGCATCTTTTACGTCAGATGCTGATACAAGCATAAATTGGTTAGACTCTTTTTCTACACCTTTAGATTCATCCATTGATGTATGTGCAACCTTAACCTTAAACCATTTATCACATTCGGCAAAACGAATAACTGATACCAAATTTGTCTTAGTTATTTGAGTGATCTCAAAGGGTTTCATTCCTTCAGCTTCAAGAATTTCAACCATTCTAGTTTCAGCCTCTGTGTAGGTATATGCATCTAGCACAAATTGTTCTATTTTCTTCACCTCAGACCCCTCAGAGTCCGGTTTCATATAACTAACCTTACAATTAAACCAATGCTTTTTCATGGTTGCCAAGGTAGTTGGCTTATTCACACTTTAGGTGAGAAGAAATGATGGAAATTCTTCACATTTTATTCAATTGAGTCGTTTATCTTTCAGATGTGAATAGAGTAGATGAATATCGCCATAAAGGCATGAGGCTCAAGCTCGTTGAAGAGTTGCAGAAAATGGGAATCTCTGATCAAAAAGTGCTAGACGCTATCAAAAAGATACCACGTCATTTCTTTATTGATTCAACTTTTGAAAAGCACGCTTATACTAATAAAGCTTTTCCGATTGCCTCAGGCCAAACCATATCACAACCACACACTGTTGCAAATCAAACTGAGCTATTAAAGTGTAAGACAGGCGATACCGTTCTCGAAATAGGCACTGGATCAGGATATCAATGCGCTGTTTTATGCGAAATGGGTATGAAGGTTCATTCCATTGAAAGGCAGAAGGAATTATTTGATTCAGCTGGGCCACTTTTAAGAGAGTTAGGGTATAAACCTTTTCTTTACTACGGAGATGGGTATAAAGGAAAAGAGGTGTTTGCCCCTTTTGACGGAGTAATTGTGACATGTGGCGCACCGTTTATTCCTGACGCTTTAATAGATCAACTTAAAGTAGGTGGGAGGTTGGTAATTCCTGTTGGTCCTGAAGGAAAGCAAAGAATGCTAACAATTGATAAAGTTGCAGAAGGGGAGTTGGTTGAAAAAAACCACGGAGACGCAGCGTTCGTTCCTATGCTAGAGTCGAGAGCAAGAGATTAAAGTATAGATTCTATATCTCCACGTCCCTTTCTTAATACTTCAGGAATACCGTAAGAACAATCAATAATAGTAGAAGCATATAGTTCGCCAAAACCTCCATGAACTACTGCATCAACCGCATGTCCATACCTTTCTTCAATTAGTTCCGGGTCAGTAGTGTATTCTAAAATATCGTCGTCATCGTGAACTGAAGACACTATTAGTGGTTTACCTATCTCCTTTAAGATTTCCTGGACAATTGTATTGTCGGGAACTCTAATTCCAATAGTTTTTTTAGAACTTCTAAAAAGTTTTGGAACATTACCTCCATATGGTAGAATGAAAGTGAAAGGGCCAGGAAGTGCCCTTTTCATAAGCTTGAAAATATCGTTTGGAACTGGGCGCGAATACTTGCTAAGGTCACTTAGGTCTGAGCAAAGGAGGGAGAAATGTGTTTTGTTTGGCCTTAAGCCTTTTAAACGAGCAATTCTATCAAATCCTTTACGGCTTCCAAGTAAACAAGCAAAACTATAGACTGTATCAGTAGGACAAACTACGACGCCGTCTTTTTTCAGCAGGGATACTACTTCTCTAACCCTTTCTAGGTTTGGCTTGTCTTGATGTATCCTGATTAGCAAATTGTTTTGGTTTTATAACTGTGCTTTAGCGTGGTCAGCTAAGAATTTTTCTAGTCCTATATCTGTTAGAGGGTGCTTTAGAAGTCCTAGCATAGCGCTTAATGGTCCGGTCATTACGTCTGCACCAATTCTAGCACAGTCAATAATATGCATTGTGTGACGTACGCTTGCAGCTAAAATTTCAGTGCTGAATTCGTAGTTGTCATAGATCTCACGAATAGATTCGATAAGTTCTAAACCGTCAGAACTGATATCATCTAATCTTCCGATAAACGGGCTAACATATGTTGCTCCTGCTTTTGCAGCAAGTAAAGCTTGGCCTGGAGAGAAAACTAGAGTGCAGTTTGTTCTAATTCCTTGTGAAGTAAAATAGCTGATAGCACGAATACCATCCTGAATCATCGGAACCTTAACAACGATGTTTGGGTGAAGAGCTGCAAGCTTTTCTCCTTCTACAATCATTTCCTCATACTTTGTTGAGATCACTTCTGCACTAACGTCTCCGTCAACAATTTTGCAAATTTCTTTGTAATGATTTAATACCGCCTCTTCTCCGGAAACACCTTCTTTTGCCATCAAAGATGGGTTTGTTGTTACTCCGTCAAGTACTCCGAATTCTGCCGCTTCGCGTATTTGATCTAGGTTCGCCGTGTCGATGAAAAATTTCATTTTTCTGAAATAGAATTTATTATAGGATTGGAATCAAGGTCAAAATTAACCATCTTGACCCTATGTTGACACAAGAAGAGAAGAGAGATATTCAAGAACGAATTAACAATAAGATGTCTGACCTTAAAGAAAGGATAGACGAGTACAAGGAACTCACCAAGCCCATTCCGCCGTCAGAAGCAATCGGAAGAGTTAGTAGGATGGATGCCATAAACAACAGAAGTGTCAATGAAGCTGCACTAATACAGTTAAAAAATCAAGTGCAAGGACTTGAAAATGCTCTTAAGAGATTGGGGGAGGATAAGTTTGGTAGATGTATTAGTTGTGGTGAAAAAATACCTATTGGTAGAATTATCATAATGCCCGGTGCAATAAGATGCGTAAGATGCTCGTAGTGGTTTGGCTACGCAGTAACTTTGTGGGCCGTGAATATTAAATACATATTTTTCTTATGCTTGGTTTTATTGCTGAGTAATTGTGGCGGAATTGATGATAGCCCCGGTGTTCATCATATAATAAAAGTTTCAGAATTTAATTTGAGCACATCATTAGATCAGGGGACAAATTCCCATGCCATTAATGAGGATTGGGTTTATTCTGCTACTGATGTTCTTGGCGTATTTCCTCTGCCAGCAACTATACCTTATTTAGATGAAGATGGTTCAAGTTTTATAGACTTAACAATAAGTGCAGGTATAAAGGCAAATGGAATTGCTGCTACTAGAATACCATATGGCTTGTATTCAAGTCTTGATGTAGAAATAGATTTTTTAGCCGGAGACACAACAACATATGTATATAATTCTGAGTATGTAGAGAGTGCAAAAATTATACTCTGTGAAAATTTTGAATCTTCTAATAGATTCCAATCTAGTGATTTGAGTATTGCTGATATCGTTAGAACAACTGATGAAAATTGGGTGTTTGAAGGTGATGGAAGTGGATTGATTTTGCTTACAGACTCTCTATTTCATATGACCTCTACTACTCAGGAGCAGTTGTACGACTTAGATGAAGTTAGTGGTCCTATTTGGCTTGAATACGATTATAAAAGCGATAATTCATTTGCTGTTGGCATGGAATCTTTAGGAGGGATGCAGAATCAAAGAACTCCAATCATTATACATAACTCAACAAATGGTGAGTGGAAGAAAATGTATTTAAACCTAGAGCCATTTGTTTCGTCAACTCCAGGCAGTGTTGGGTATGAAATCACTCTTGACGCAACCTTAGATTCTGGAGAAGAGTCGGGGTATGTGGTTGTAGATAATTTCAAAATTGTACACTACTGATGATGGGTAGGAGATTAGTTGATAGAGTATTGCCATGGCATTATGCATTGGGTGATTTTCTTTCTGCTGCATTTGCTTGGACTGTTTTATACGCATACAGGAAAGTTGAAATTGAAAGACTTTGGACTTCTTATTTAGACTATTGGAAATTTGATTCAAACTTCGTTGTTGGCGTAGTGCTTGTGCCATTGTTTTGGATGGGATTATATGCGGTTATGGGAATGTATTTAAATCCAAGACGAAGGCATAGAGCATTAGAACTAGTACAGGTGCTGCTATCAACTTTAGTTGGCTCGATTGTATTGTTTTTCAGCCTTTTAATTGATGACTACATAGTGAGTTACGATCAGTACTATATGACATTGAGTGTGTTGTTTGGCATCCATTTTATTGCTACTTCTTTTTCTAGATGGATGATTGTTTCAAGGTCGCTTAGACGAATTAGAAACGGTGAATGGGCATTTAATACGCTTGTTCTAGGTGGAGGTGAAACAGCTGTACAATTAGTAGAAGATATTCAAGACGAAACACTTTCTTCAGGGTTTGATCTAAGGGGATTTATTCAAATAAATGATATGCATCCAAGACTTTCTGATAGGCTTAAAAGACTTGGTGATGTTGATGACCTGTCGAGGGTTATTGATGAAGAAAACATCGAAGAAGTCATTGTCGCAATTGAACCCAAGGATAGAAAGAAGACTGTTGATTTAATTGTACTTTCAGAGGGGAAAGGAGTGAATATTAAAGTTGTGCCTAGTCTTTATGATATGCTTAGTGGTAATGTTAGGAGTGGTGCTGTTTATGGAATACCTTTAATTCATGTTGATAGACTTGTAATGCCAAATTGGCAAAGAGTAATCAAACGCGCAATTGATGTAATTGCGTCACTTTTGGCACTCATTATACTATCACCCCTTTATTTGTTTCTATCTGTTGTAGTTAAAAAATCATCTAGTGGTCCCATCTTTTATAGACAGGAAAGGATTGGGAAGTTTGGCATTCCTTTTCAGATTGTAAAATTTAGAACCATGAGAACTGACGCCGAGCAAGGAACGCCTCAGTTAAGTTCTAGAGATGATCCACGAATTACACCTTCAGGTAAATTGATGAGAAAGTTGAGGCTAGATGAATTGCCACAATTTTGGAATGTTTTAAAAGGGGAGATGTCATTAGTAGGCCCTAGACCAGAAAGGAAGTTTTTCATTGATAAGATTAAAAAGCAGGCGCCACATTACACTCATCTTCAAAAAATAAGGCCGGGTATTACTTCTTGGGGTCAAGTAAAATATGGCTACGCTGAAAATGTTTCTCAGATGATTGAAAGACTCAAGTTCGATATCATGTACATTGAGAATATGACACTAGCACTCGATTTTAAGATTTTGGTCTACACAATAATAACTGTTCTAAAAGGCTCAGGAAAATGAAGATTATCTGCATAGGGAGAAATTATAAGCTTCACGCTGAAGAGTTAGGACATCAAGTTCCGACAGAGCCTCTTTTCTTTTTAAAGCCCGATAGTTCTGTGCTAACGAGGAAGCATGCATTTTACTTGCCTGATTGGACTGATGATGTGCAATACGAAGTGGAGCTAGTTATTAAGATTAGCAAGCTTGGGAAGGGAATTCAAAAGAAGTTTGCGTCAAGATATTACTCTATGGTAGGTTTAGGCATTGACTTTACTGCAAGAGATGTGCAGTCTGAATTAAAAGAGAAGGGCCATCCTTGGGAAAAGTCAAAGGGGTTTGATGGGGCTGCAGTCGTGTCGCATGAATTTATTCCATTAAATGATTTGGGCGGAGATATTCAGAAAATTAAATTCGAATTGAAAAAAAATGAAGAAGTTGTTCAGAGTGGCGATTCTTCAGACATGATTTTCTCAGTTGATGACTTAATTGTATATCTGTCTAATTACATGACACTTAAAACAGGTGATTTAATTTTTACGGGTACACCGTCAGGAGTTGGACCAATTAAAAAAGGTGATTTGTTAACAGGTACTCTTGAAGGAAATCATATGTTCGATGTGAGAGTACGATAATGATTAAGTAGAATTGTAGTAGAATTACTGTATTATGCATTTAATCTTTGTTGGATTTATGGGTAGCGGGAAATCAACTCTCGGGAAAAGAATAGCTAGTCTAATTGGTAAGCCATTCGTCGATATGGATGATAGGCTAGAGGAGATATTTGGCTGTAGTATTAGCGAATATATCAAGGATTTTGGGATGGAGTCGTTCAGACAAGAAGAGTCAGAACTTCTAAGAATTCTTATGCTCGAGCCTAGCTCAGTAATAGCAACTGGTGGTGGAACTCCTTGTACAAAAGGATCAATGGAGTGGATGCGCAAGCATGGTGTAGTTGTACACCTAAGTGTTACACCTAGTGTTTTGGCAAAACGCCTAGAGGGTGATTGTGCTCATAGACCAATGCTAGCCGATGTAGCACTAAATGATTTGGAAAGAACGATTGGGCGTCAGTTATTGGTTAGAGCTTCTTCTTACTCAGGAGCAGATACAAAATGGGATGAAGAGGAGTTCGATGATGAACTTTTAGCAGCTAAGCTTGAATCTATCGGGTGGAGGATGAGAGAGGTTCTCTAATTAAAATTCTAAATAAACAGAATCTTGGTCTTCAGATTTGGCATTAAGTGCAACGCTGATATGTTGGTCTACGTGAGTAGAAAGAGAAAGACCACAGTAATCTGCTCTAACAGGAAATGATCTGTGAATTCTATCTACTAATGTTGCAGTGTATACCCCTTTGGGCTCAAGATCTAAAACGTGCTTAACTGCATAAATCATGGTTCTGCCAGAGTTTAGCACATCGTCGATAACAATTACCACCTTACCTTTTATAGCATTTGCATTACAACTGCACTTAATGTCAGATTCTAATGGAGCGTCTTTATTTAGCTCAATAGATTCAAATTGAATTTGCAATTTTCCGATAGAATTAAGAATTGATCCTAGCCTTTTTGCCACCTCAATGCCATGTTTTTTAATGCCTAAAATAACAACCTCCTGTTCGCAGTATTGGTCTTCTAAGATTTGACGAGCCATGCGTTCTAGTTTACGCCTAATCTGTTCGCTGTTTAAAATTTTGTTTCTCTTCATCTCTTGAGGTTAATTTTAGGGATAAAACCTTTAATTCTTTCGAATAAAGCTACAGATTCTACGTGTGAAGTATGTGGAAACTGATCAACTAATTTGAATTGGACAAGTTTGTAGCCGTTTTCTGCAAGTGTTGCTATGTCTCTAGCTTGAGTGGCTGGATTACAAGATACATACACTATTCTGTCAACTTGAAGCCTGATTACTTTACGCAAAGATTTAGGAGAAATTCCAGCTCTAGGCGGGTCCATCACGAGTGTTCTTATTTTCCCTCTATACTTAGGATATTTAAGAAGAAATTTACCTACGTCTGCTGCATAAAACCGGATATTTGAGAATCCATTTCTTTCTGCACTAATTCTTGCATCCTCAATTGCAGACTCAACTATATCAACACCAATAACCTTACCTGAATGCTCCTTTGCAAGTAATTGAGAAATGGTTCCAGTTCCGCAAAACAAGTCAAGAACGAATGCATCTTTACCTCCAAGATGTTTATCTAGAGCAAGTGCTAGTGCCTCAGCATAAAGTCTTTCTGCGCTTTGAGGATTTGTTTGGAAAAAACTATTGATACTTATGTCGAATTTAAGCCCATGTAATACTTCAGTAATTCTCTCACGTCCATATATAAGTTTGCTGTTTCCTGATCTTGCTTCAACTCTATCTCCAATATCGTCATTGATTGTATGAAGAACACCTGCAACTCGATCGCCCCAAAGACCTCTGATAAATTGAACAAATTCCTCTTGCATGAATCTATCCTGTCCAACTGAGGTCGTTACTAGGTTTATTAAAAGAGATGCCTCAGCTATGGACCTCCTAACCACAAAGAATCTATAAAAGCCTTCTCTTTTAGGTGGATGCCATGCAGGTAACCCAGTATTCTCACACCACTTTCTGATTTTGATAAGGTCTGTTTCAACCTGCTTGTCAAATAGACCAGAATCCTTATCTAAGTTTTCTACAGCCCACCAAGTTCCTCGGTGTTTAAACCCAAGACCAAACCCATCTTCCTTTTCTCCACTTTTTACATTGTGAAGGATGGAAGAGAAGCTGTATTCCATTTTATTCCTGTAATACCATGTTTTTGGAGAACCAATAAACCCTTTATAGAGATCTTTTGGTTTTTCAATTCTAGCTATTCTTCTAAAAATGTCTAGAGTAGTTTCTTCCTTGTATTTATGCTGTGTCTCAATTGGAAATGTTGCGTAAGGCGCTCCTGGAATTGGTTGGTAGTCAAATGAAATTTCCTCTGGTGCAGATTTCATTACTTCCATCAATCTGCATTCAGCAAAGCGTCTTTTACAAAGGCTAACTTGAGCTTTAACTGTTTGGCCAGGGAAGGTATTCTGAACAAATACTGTAAAATCTCCCTTTTCACTAGGGATTTTTGCAACCCCCTTTCCACCAAAGGCAAGTCCAGTAATTTTAACTTCAAGGACATGTCCTTTTCGAAACATTCTTCGTCTACCCATTTCGACTACAAATGTAAAGACTGTTGTGTGGGTATAGGCTAAATTTGTACCCTTATGTGGTAAGAATTTGCTGACGTATATTGTGCAGATATGATTCAGGGAGAGCAACAAAAGACGATGGGGACTTGGCCAGTTTTCTTGACGGCTGTTTCAACGATTTTAGGTGCGATTTTATTCTTGAGATTTGGATATTCTATTGCTCACATTGGTTTAGTTCAAACCCTTCTAATTATTTTAGTTGGCCACATGGTCACAATACCTGCAGCATTAGCTGTTGCTGAAATTGCTACTAACCAAAAGGTAGAAGGGGGGGGAGCTTACTTCATGATATCTAGATCGTTTGGACTCAACATAGGAGGTTCAATTGGTATTACATTATTTCTATCACAAGCAATTAGCGTAGCTTTTTACATTATTGCTTTTACTGTTTCAATTAGGGGGCTTCTAGCTTGGATTGAACTTCAATACGGTATTGTCATAGAACCACTTTGGGTAAATCTAGGTATGATGGGATTACTAACACTTTTGATGCTTACGAAAGGAGCAAATGTTGGAGTAAAAGCACTGTATGTTGTTGTGGCAGCACTTGTTGTAGCTTTAATCAGTTTTTTTATTGGATCCGGACCAGGAAATCCCAACTTAGATCCAACTGCTACAATACCTGAAGTACTTAATACCGCAGATGGAGTCATTAATAGATTTAGCTTTTTTGAGGTATTTACATTCATCTTCCCTGCATTTACAGGAATTGCTGCCGGACTAGGTTTGAGTGGTGATCTAAAAGACCCAAGAATTAGTATCCCTAAAGGAACTATTTATGCAACTATAGTAGGTATTGTGGTTTATGTAGCGGTCTCATTTAAGCTTTGGTGGTCTGCACCATTGGAGCATTTAGCGATAGATGAGCTTTACATGGAACAGATTTCAGTTTGGCCCCCAATGATTGCTATTGGATTAGCTGCTGCTGCAATTAGCTCAGCACTTGGTTCAGTTATGATTGCTCCAAGAACCCTTCAAGCATTAGCAGTTGATGATGTGTTTCCTGAGAATATGTCAAAATGGTTAAGTGTTGGCAAGGGAGTGTCAAATGAACCAGTTAGAGCATCATTTATTACTTGTTTGATAGGATTTGCCTTTGTATCAATTGGCGATATCAATGCTGTTGCTGAAATCATCTCAATGTTCTTTATGGTTACTTATGGAGCAATATGCCTTGTTTCTTTCCTTGAATACATGGCGGCTGATCCAAGCTATAGGCCAACTTTTAAATCTCATTGGGCTATCAGTCTTTTAGGAGCTGTATTGTGTATCGCACTTATGTTTGGGATGAATACTCCGTATGCTATTGCGAGTATTGTAATTATGATTTTAATTCACGCTTGGGTTGCTAGAAAGGGGAACCAGAGTGGGATGGTAAGGTTGTTTAAAGGGATTATATTTCAAATAACACGTTCACTTCAGTTGGCTCTACAGATGAATGATGATGATCATTTTGAGGATGAGGCTGGTTGGCGTCCATTTGTTCTTGCAATTTCCCCCGACAGTTTTAAAAGGAGGGAAGGATACGATATGGTCAAATGGATTGCTCATAGGTACGGATTTGGTACATATATACATTTTATAAAGGGATTCCTTGATTCTCAAACTAAACTTGAGGCCAAACAAGCTCAAAAGGAACTAGTTGATTGGGCTAGGGGATGCCAAAGCAGAGTCCATCTAGATACTATCATCTCACCTTCATTCACATCTGCTATTGCTCAATGTGTTCAGCTTCCTGGATTAAGTGGAAAGGGAAATAATCTGTTTCTGATGGAATACGACCCCAATAATATTGAGAATAGGGATCAACTAATTGATAATCTAGCAATTCTAGAAGCCGCTAACCTTGATCATGTGTTATTGAGAAGTAGCGGAAGAGCGTATGGAAATAAGCATGACATACATCTTTGGATTACTCCAGATGATGGTGAAAACGCTAGTTTAATGATTTTGCTTGCATACATCATTCAATCTCATCCAGATTGGGATGATGCAAGCATTTCAGTTTACTTCATTCATCAAGGTTCTGATGATGAACACGCAACAAAAATTAGAGACCAAATACTAGAAGGAAGAATTCCAATTGCTGAGCAAAACATTGAGTTTATCCACACTAAAAATGAAGATCAGGTAACTCAAAAAATAGTAAATAAATCAGGTGGTGCTGATTTAGTGATTCTCGGATTCTTAGATGATAAATTAACTACAGACCACGGCAGCCTTTTTGAAAGATACCATGGCCTTGGAGAAACAATGTTTGTTCATTCAAATAATGCTAAAATCATTAAGTAATGAAAGTAGGAATTATAAATGGACCCAACTTGAATATGCTTGGTGTTAGAGAGCCAGGCGTTTACGGTTATTTATCTTTGGATTCAATAATTGAAAATATTCGTGGTGAATTTAAAAATATTGAAATCCATGATTTCCAGTCAAACGATGAAGGAGAGATTATTTCAAAAGTTCAAGATTGGGGTATAAGTTTGGATGCGCTAGTTATAAACCCTGGAGGTTATGCTCACACATCAGTTGCAATTAGAGATGCTATAGCTTCAGTTACATTACCCGTAATTGAAGTTCACATTTCTAATATTCACTCAAGAGAGGAATTCAGACATACTACAATTACAGGTGGTGCATGTAAAGCTGTTATTTCTGGATTAGGTGCAGAGGGTTACTCTTTTGCTCTTCAGCACTTAGTTGGATCAAACTAATTTTCTGTCTAGTTTTTTATCATTTTCTATGAGACATCTAGCTAATAGGATTTTTCGTTTTTGATCTATAAATTGAAATTACTTTTTTTTAGAATACTTAGCTACGCTTTTGTTTAGATAATTACACAATTGAAGAGCGTCTGACTCTTTTAATTGCTTTCCTAGTACGTGAGTTTTGCCTAAGTAATTAAAGTGAATATTGTCGCCACCAAAGATCCAGAAGCTTTGGTCTAAGGAAGCCAAAAATGAACTATTATCCCTTTTTACAGCTTTGAATTCACCAAGAGTTTTCAATTCGTAGAATCTGTCTTTGCCTCTTTTTTTAAAAACATTTTTCACCAAGAAATTTTTAGAATTTACTCGAACTATCTCCTTTCCAATTCTTCTCCATAAGATGACTTTTAAAATTCTAACGAAGAAGTAGGACCAAAACACCATACACACTAGCAATACGTTTCTTTCTTCTCCATCCGAAGAAAATGCACCATAACCAATTAATCCACCTAGTCCTATCCAACCACCAAACCACGTCTCAAGGGCAATCTGCTGAGATGCAGGGATTTTTGAGTCAATTACAATTGTAGTAGCGTCTGAATGTTCGGCTATTGATATTCGTTTGCCTATCGTCTTAATGCTCATTAATTGCTTGTTACGTTGTTGTAAATGTTTAAGTATTTAGGGAGAACTGAATCTATTTGGAAGGTTTGGGCTCTCTCAAGAGTAGAAGATCTATATCCCTTAAAACTCTCTTCAGTTGATAATATTTTTAAAACTCTAGATGCCATAGATTCAACATCTCCTACAGAGCAAAGGAAGCCCGAGACACCATTTTCAACAAGTTCAGGAAGACCTCCAGTATTTGTGGCTATAACAGGTAACCCTGCAGCCATTGCTTCAAGAGCTGCTAGGCCAAAACTCTCAGCCTCACTTGGTAAGATGAACAAGTCGCTTATCATTAAAGGCTCAATTGGGTTCTTTACTTTTCCTAGAAACACCACCTTATGGTCAATGCCATATTCTCTACAAAGTTTATCAGCTGCAGTCCTGTCTGGACCATCACCAACTAGTAGTAGTCTGCAATCTCTAGTTTCTAAAACTTTGTTGAAGACTTTCACAGCGTCTAAAACTCTTTTTACTGGTCTAAAATTGGAAATATGAATTAATATAGGTTGGCCATCAGGTGCAATTTTTAACCTGAATTCTTCGTCAGCCTCAACATTCAAATGATTTGGGCAGAAGAAATTTGGGACCACCTCAATTTCTTTATTTACCCCAAAAAGTTTGTTTGTCTCACTTTTAAGATCCTCTGAAACGGCTGTCACAGCGTCACTTTTATTAATTGCAAAAGATATTACAGGCTCGAAACTGATATCCTTTCCAAGAAGAGTAATGTCAGTTCCGTGAAGTGTTGTTACTATAGGAAGACTTATACCTTCTTCAGCTAAAATCTTCTTAGCAGTTATTGCTGCACTAGCATGTGGTATTGCATAGTGCACATGTATAAGGTCAATATCGTGATCCTTCACAACTTCAACCATTTTGCTTGCTAATACAAGCTCGTAGGGAGGGTAGTCAAATAAAGGATAATCGCTAACTCTTACTTCGTGATAGAATATGCCTGGCTTAAAACTACCAAGCCTAACAGGCGTGTTGTATGTAATAAAATGTATTTCATGGCCCCGTGCTGCTAAAGCTTTCCCAAGCTCAGTTGCAACTACACCGGACCCACCAAAAGTGGGGTAACATACCATAGCTATTTTCATTTCGCCTCTTCCATTATGTGCTCTATGATGATATCGTGAATTACAGTCCTAACATTCTTAGTAATCAATGTTCTATTCTCTGCGTTTGGGTATGTTCGATTGCTCAAGAATACATATACCAAATTGTAGTCTGGATCAACCCAAAGCAGAGTGCCAGTAAACCCACTATGACCAAAGCCTGCATCAGACGACAATAAAGAAGCAACACCCTCATTAGGGTTGAGGCCTTTTTTATCGAACCCAATACCTCGTCTGTTTTCAACATAAGGGTAAGTTCTCTTTGTCCAATTCTCAACAGTCTCTTTTTCACAAATCTTGTATCCATTGTACACACCTCCATTTAAAAGCATTTGGCCAAATCTAGCTAAATCATGTGCGTCACTAAATAACCCGGCATGACAACCAACTCCACCTAGCATGTGAGCGCCTGGATCATGAACTGTGCCCCTAACTATAGCTTCCCTAAAAATCTTATCATTCTCAGTTGGTGCAATTCTACTCTTATCAATTTTATGAAGCGGGTGGAAGCCCATGGAATAAAATCCTAAAGGCTCATAAACCCAAGCCTTAGATAAAGAATCTATAGCATGTTCAGTCTCAAACCATTGGTCAAAAATCTTATGGATAAGATAGTATCCCAAATCACTGTACTTGTATTCTCCAACTGGCTTTAGTTCACTTTCGTAAATTCTCTTATACATAGTATCAACAGGCATATGATCAATGCTGTCATTCAGGAGTTCTCTGTAGAAAGGTATCCACGGGTCAAGACCACTTGAATGAGTTAGTACTTCCTTAAAAGTCCTAGTTCCAATCTCTAGTGTATCAATTCCATGTAAGTGCTTGCTTAATGGGTCATCAAGATTAAAGTACTCTTTTTCATGTAGTTGCATTAAGCAAATTGATGTTGCTGCAACCTTCGTAATAGATGCCAAATCATAAACAGTGTTTTTCTGCACTAGTTCCTTACCATCTATAGTTCCATAACATTTGTCATGTACAACTTCACCCTCGTGAGCAACTAAGATTCGACAACCAGGCATTGCTTTTTCAGCAAAAGCATCAGCGACAACTGAATCAATCCTTTCTGCACATCCCCAAGTATTTTCTTTTGCATAATATCCCCAACCAAGTCGAGTAGTTCGGCCTTTTCTTAAACCCAAACCATCCCCTTCGTAAAATAATGACCCCGGAGGAGTGACCGGCAAAACTCCATTTGCAGTTCCTGTCCCAAGCAATGCATTAACCACTGCCTCCTGCGAACGGAACCCATCTTGATAAGCCACAATTAAACTCCCTGCTTTTTCATGAATTGTGGTAAACTCTTCGTTTAGCCTATAAGGATTTCCAAACAGATTGAAAACCCAGTCATTGTCATATTTTACCATTTCTTCAGACAGTTTTTTTACTGCCTCAGATCGAATTCCAAACTTATTGGATGGTCTATTGCTTGTTTCAAGGAAATTCACAAAGACGTAATCAGACTCTTCTAAAGCAGATTTCACGTCTTTTGAATTGAGCCCCACGGCATCCTTTCCAATTGTAAAAGTTTTAATCTCGTAGTTTTCTCCACCCACAAGTTTCATGTGATCAGAAAAGGGATTTCCAGAGGTTGGTTTATTAGACACATTTAAAATTGTGAAGCTTGCTCCATTCTCAAAGTAGTCTGCGCAGAACCCAATATTTGTCAAAACTGTAATAGATGCTTCTATGATGTCTCTGTGAACTTTCTCAGCTCTTTCCGGGTCCCAATATTCACCTTTTGCAGGAATCTCTTCTCCTGCTTTAGCCCAAAACTTAGCTTGCAATACCCTACGACATTTTTGTGCAACAGCAGCTGAATCCAAAGTGCCATCTTCAATTGCAAACGCTACTTCTTCAATTACTTCAACTGGATCCCCTGGAAACAAAAGCACATCATTTCCTGCAATCAAAGCATCCCTCGCTCGAGGTCTATCACCGACAAAATCCGTAAATCCCTTCATTGACAATGCATCAGTAAACGCCAATCCCCTAAATCCCATTTTCTCCCTCAGCAGTGTATCCACTATATACGGCGAAAGGGTAGATGGAGAACCTGATGTACTATCTAATGCAGGAACATCTAGATGTGCAATCATCACAGCTCCAACACCATTGTTAAAAAGATGCCTAAACGGTTCAAGTTCAACAGTATCTAGTCTTTCAGCGGTTTGGTTTATAACAGGAAGCGTCTTGTGCGAATCAGAATCAGAATCTCCATGTCCCGGAAAATGTTTAGCTGTAGCAATAACATTTACATTTTGTAGTCCCTCTGAATATGCCCATCCCAAATTTGAAACTAGCTCCACATCCTCACCAAAACTCCTTGACCCAATCACTGGATTTTTAGAATTCGAGTTCACATCAACAACAGGAGCAAAATTCACATGAACACCAGTTTGCCTTAAACTTTGGCCTATAATTTCACCAAACTCTCTCACAAGATCAGCATCCCTTGTAGCACCCAAAGTCATTGCGCGTGGGAAGCTTCTAGTAGAATCGAGTCTCATCCCAAGACCCCATTCAGCATCAGAAGCAACAAGTAGAGGTACCTCTGCAAGATCTTGCATACGTCCAATTCTAATCCTTTGATTTTCCGGACCACCTTGCATCACAATGATTCCGCCCAAACCCAAATCACGAACCCAGTGTTCAGCCTCACTCCATCCTGTTGTATCAGTTTTAGAATAAACGGGAACCATCAATAGTTGGGCTATTCTTTGTTCTGTAGTAAGTGTGCTTAACACAGAATCAGCATATTCGATAGCATTTGTATTGGTTAGAAAGTCAGGGGTTTTAATCTTAGGCTCTCCGTTGTTTATTTGAGCGCAATTTAAAAGAACCGTAGAAAATGTGATTAATGATAGAATACCTCTTGTAATCATATTTCCATTCTCTTTAAAGCAATCTTCAGCATAAACTCAAATTGTTCTTCCATACTCAAATTGCTGTTGTCAATTATTACAGCATCGTGAGCTTGTTTAAGAGGTGCAACAGCTCTTTCTGAATCCAATTTATCTCTGTGAAGTACATTTTCTAACACCTCATCAAAAGTTGTATCTCGCTCTTTGTCCTTTATTTCCTTAAGTCTTCTCCATGCCCTTACTTCAGGGTCTGCAGTCATAAAAAATTTAAGTTCAGCATCGGGCAAAACCACAGTGCCAATATCTCTACCATCCATAACAACTCCTGATCCTTCAGCCATTCTCTTTTGTAAAGCAACTAGCTTCTTTCTTACTTCTGGAATCTTTGCTATAAAGCTAACATTTTTTGCTACTTCAAGGGTGCGAATTTCCTTTTCAACATTTACTCCATCAAGGTGCATATCAGGTCTCTCTGTTGCAGGATTAAATTTGAATGAAAGGAACATGCGGTCCAAATTTTCTCCAATACTTTCCATATCTACTTGGCTATTTAAAATTAATCGCTCTTTTATTGCATAAAGAGTTGCAGCCCTATACATGGCACCAGTATCAATGTATACGTAGTTAAGTTCCTTGGCAAGAGCTTTAGCCATAGTGCTTTTGCCAGCTGAAGAGTGCCCGTCAATTGCTATGGTAATTCTGCGAGTTGCCATGTTCCTAAGATACTAACTAGGGAGGTTGACACCAATACTTAAATGAGTGGATGAGCCAGCAAAATGATAAGTGTTTCTTGCTAGCCTAATGTTAAGGTCTTTAATCTTCATGCCTACTCCCATAGAAAGTCCATTTGTTCCTTGCATTCCCTTTGCAATCATCTCTGCTCTTTGTCTGTAATTGTATCCAATTTGTGCAATGAAATTTGTGCCAAAACTCAATTCTACACCAACATTTAGATGCCTAGCAAACTGATCTCCAAACTTCCATTTCCCGTTTGGCACAATCTCTCCAGTTAGTGGGTCAAACCCGTCGTCATAAGTCCCATCTGGAGCCAAATCCCATGTCTGTAAATTCTGTAAATTTACATATAGTTGAAATGGGGCATGGTTGAATCCCTTAGTGAAACCAACTTGGATATTATAAGGAGTCCAACCAACAGGCTGAGAGCCAGTGCTAGCAAATTGCCTTCCTACTCCAGAAACCAATATACCAGCAGCCATTATTTTTTCTTTCCATCGTTTCATTAAACTGAAATCAGCACCTATTGCTCCAACATTTTCTAGTGCTAGATTTCTAAAGCCTCCCCAAATAGTAGCTCCAATTGTAATGCTAGAGTCAATCTTGTAAGAGATTCCGCTTTGAACATAATAATCACCACCAGAGAAATTGCTAGTAGGCCATCCTGATGAGTCAAATCCCTCAAACTCACCGTATGACACAAATCTTGCTCCACTATGAATTGCATACTTGCTATTTGACTTAACCACAGCATTAACTGCGCCTAAATTGGTGGATGCTAAGTAATTTAAATATGTGATATAAATCACATTATAATTTGTTGAGTCGGTAGATGCTGGATTATATGATGAAGAAAAGCCATCGAAATCGACGTCAGCAGCAAGCTTGCATCCTAATGCAGCAGATCTTGCATCAATTGCTAAATCAAGGGCAGGGGACACCCAAGTAGTTTGAGCATTAAAAGATGTGCTCAAAGTTAGAATAAGTCCTGACAATATTGCTGCCCTCAGTTTCATTTATCAGGGCTGAAGTCTATAGGTGATTCTACGGTTTGGCTTAAAAGAGCACGCTTAACAACTTCATTCATCTTATTAGCGTATGTAAATTGCATACCCCGTAAATACCGCGTATCAATTTCCTCAATATCCTGCCTATTTCGCTCGCAAAGAATAATTTCCTTAATACCAGCTCTTTTTGCTGCAAGAATTTTCTCCTTGATACCACCCACTGGAAGAACTTGTCCTCTAAGAGTAATCTCACCACTCATCGCAAGATATTTCCTAACCTTTTTTTGAGTAAATGAGGAGGCAAGTGCTGTAAGCATGGTAATGCCAGCACTTGGACCATCCTTTTTAATTGCACCCTGAGGAACGTGAACGTGTACATTCCATTTGTCAAAAACTTCCGGATTGATTCCCAACTCCTTTGAATGAGCTTTCAAATACTCAAGAGCAATAATTGCACTCTCCTTCATCACCTCCCCAAGATTACCTGTCAAGGTTAGTTTTCCTTTTCCAGGGGTAAGTGAAGTCTCAATAAAGAGTATGTCACCACCTGTAGGAGTCCAAGCTAGACCAGTTACGACACCAGCAACATCATTGTTTTGGTATCTGTCTTTTTCCCTAGGTCTACCAAGGATGACCTTTAAGTCGTGTGGCATGACTTCTGTTTTGTACGGTTCATCCATTGCCATCTCTTTTGCTCTATTTCTAACGATTTTTGCCACCTTTTTCT
The DNA here is from genome assembly GCA_002722795.1 of Crocinitomicaceae bacterium. Lineage (GTDB taxonomy): Bacteria > Bacteroidota > Bacteroidia > Flavobacteriales_D > Sanyastnellaceae > UBA974. Next base: position 33,178 of record PBMY01000026.1, on the reverse strand, counting down.
CTAGACCACGAACGCCAGATTCATTTGTGTATTGTTCAACAACTTTTTCAATTGTTGATATAGGTAGTTGGATATCGCTCTTATTCAGCCCGGATTCACTAACCTGTTTAGGTAAAAGGTGCTTTTTAGCAATTTGAATTTTCTCTTGAATTGTATATCCGCTTACTTCAATAATTTCCATTCTGTCTCTAAGAGCAGGTTGTATCCTACTCAAATCATTGCAGGTTGCGATAAACATCACTCGGCTTAAGTCATAGTCCAAATCCAAATAATTATCGTGGAATGCATTATTCTGTTCTGGATCTAAAACCTCAAGAAGGGCAGAGGATGGGTCACCCCTATGGTCAGATCCCAATTTATCGATCTCATCAAGTACAAAAAGAGGATTAGATGTACCAGCCTTTTTCAAGTTTTGCAAAATCCTCCCAGGCATTGCACCTATATAGGTTTTTCTATGACCTCTAATCTCAGCCTCATCCCTCAACCCACCAAGACTCATTCTTACGTACTTCCTTCCAAGTGCTTCGGCAATGCTCCTTCCAAGAGAGGTCTTGCCAACCCCCGGAGGTCCATACAGACAAATAATAGGAGATTTTAAATCACCCTTTATTTTCAAAACGGCCAAATGCTCAACTATTCTCTCTTTTACCTTCTCTAGACCGTAGTGATCACCATCAAGAACCTTAATAGCATTCTTCAGATCAAAATTATCCTCAGACTTTTCATCCCAAGGAAGGTCGAGCAATAAATCAATATAGCTTGACTGCATACTGTACTCTGCAGCTTGAGGATTTATCCTTTCTAATTTTTGAATCTCCTTGTCAAACGCCTGTTTTGCTATTTCTGGCCACTTCTTTGAATTTGCCCTTGCTTTTTTTTCTTCAATCTCCTCTTTCAATGGATTAGCACCAAGCTCCTCCTGAATCTGCTTCATCTGCTGATTCAGGAAAAATTCTCTTTGTTGCTGGTCAAGATCACTCTTAACCTTACTTTGAATGTCATTTTTGAGCTCGAGCATTTGCTTCTCTTTGTGCAGCATTTCAAGAACCTTGTTTGCTCTTTCTTGAAGAGACTCAATCTGTAAAAGCCCCTGTTTATCTTCAACAGAAGCATTCATGTTTGAGGCTATGAAGTTGACTAAAAAGCTTAGTCTCATAATGTTCTTTATCGCACCAGCTGCCTCTGATGGAATGCCAGGGCTCATTGTAATAATCTCAATTGCTAGCTCTTTTAATGACTCCTTTAATGCTTGTGTTTCTTTTGATTTGGGCACATCTTCAATACCGCCAAAAGGACTAATTAATGCTTTTAAATAGGGGTCTTCACCAACAATGCTATCCCAAGTAAATCTTCTTTCTCCTCTCAATATTACCGTATTGGTTCCGTCAGGCATACGGAGCATTTTCATAATACGAGCAACTGTTCCAACCTTATTTAAATCATCACCTAGTGGTACCTCAACATCTGCATCCTTTTGAGAAACAACACCAATAGCTAGATCGTTTTTATTTGCTTCCTTAATCAACCTAATCGATCTATCCCTTCCAACAGTAATCGGAATTACTACACCAGGGAATAGAACAGTATTTCTCAATGCAAGAATTGGTAGCGTTTCAGGAAGGTCAGTTTTATGTATTGCCTTCTCGTCCTCCTCAGAGATCAACGGGATAATGTCGTGATCCTGTTTGTCTGACAGGAGATGTGTCCCTATTTCTAAATCAATCATATTGTTTTCTTCTTCTCACTCTAGTGTTGACAATGTGTGTGCCAATTAATTTTTGAACCTTTCTCTGACAGCGTGTCATAAATCTATATGTCAAATGTGCTTGATTTATGTAATTGCCGGATATTTAATTCATCCTCACTACTTAATTTGATATCACGACGTTGCATCATGATTCTTGCAGCATCCAATGCCTTATCTATATCATAATCTTCAGAATTTTCAGCACCTCCCCAAGTAAATGACTTTATATGTTTTGATGGTGTTGAGTTCCCAAAGACATTGCAAAAAGCTCCAACTACAGTACCAGTGTTAAAAGCAGTGTGAATCGCAGTCTTACTGTGATCTCCCATAAATAAGCCCAAAAATGTCCTACCGCTATTTACTAATGTATTTGACTCATTATCCCAAACACTTACCTCAGAGTAGTTGTTTTTTAAGTTGCTTGTAGTTGTTTCTGCACCAAGATTGCACCATGATCCAATTACACTATTGCCAATAAATCCGCCATGTGCTTTATTGCTGTAATCGTGAATTACAGAATTTTTTATTTCACCTCCTATTCTGCAATTTGAACCAACTCCTGTAGGCCCATAAACATTAGTACCCATTTTCACTTGACTATTGGCGCCCATAACAAATGGCCCCCTTACGTTACACCCCTCCATTATTTCAGATTCAGACCCCATTGCTATATCACCATTTTCAGTATTCAATGAGCAAGGTCTTATAATAGCCCCGGGAGCTAAATGAATTCTGTCCATCGGACCTTGAACAAAAACACCTGATTGTGCCCAAGCATTTCTTTCTTCTTCATCAAGAGTTCTAGTTCTCCAAGTAGATTTAATTCTCTCTAAATCCTCTTTAATTCCATCGCCACATTTTTCAAATATTTCTTTTGGAGAACTTAATAGCAATGGAGTAGTGCTAATAGAAACATCAATACTCTCAGTTATTCCTTCGATTTCAGCAATTAAAATTCCCTCATGAATCCACTGATCACCTGGTCTTAAGTTGTGTACTATGTTAACTGACGTATAAGTAGGTAAAAGTCTAGAATTTAATCTAATACGTCTTCCATTAGTTTTAATAAAAGCATCGTTCCATTGATCAGAAATTGACCTTGCACCATAGTTCAAAGTCGAGACACAACGCCCTAAATTCATTGGATATAATTGGTCGCATTTTGAGTCTGAAAAAAAGCTGATTTCTACCATAAGACAAACATAATAGATTGTTAGGGTTTGAACTGATAAATTTCTATGAGTATATTACAACTCATTATGAGTAAGTTAACGTTAGTTATTACAGTTTTATTTGCATGTATTGCAGGAGATTTTAATCGTATCTCAGCCCAATTTGATGTTGCTCAGGGCATGACCCCAACGCAATATGTAAATAACGTGCTATTAGGAGAGGGTGTAACAGCAACAAATGTTCAGTTTACCGGACTCGATGTTCAGCTTGGATACTTAACTGGCGGCGATGGTTTTTCAATTGAAAGTGGTCTAGTATTAAGTTCAGGTAACGCAACTAATATTGAAACTGATGCCGGTGATGCTGGTCTTGGTGGTGTAACCGGAGAGCCTGATCTTTTGACAGTGGCTAATTCGGTTCCTCCATTAATTGGTCAATCTTTTTCAGTTTCAAGTGTAAATGATGTTTGTATACTAGAATTTGATTTCCAACCTGCTGGAGATTTTGTTTCATTTAACTATGTATTTGGATCTGATGAATACCTAACTTGGGTTAACTCGGCATACAACGACATATTTGCATTCTTTCTTTCTGGACCAGGCATTACCGGTCCATATGCTTCACCAGCAGGTTTTCCTGATGGTGCTATAAATATTGCACAGGTACCAGATTCAGATCCCGAATTGCCTATTACAATTAGTTCGGTAAATGATGTCACAAACCCAGAATACTATATTGATAACCCTGGAGCTACAGCAGCGCCTTTTATTAATGGTTATACTCAGTCATTTACTGCTCAACATCCCGTAAGCTGTGGTCTTACTTACCACATTAAGCTTGCTATTGCTGATGGATCAGATAGTTGGCTTGAGTCAATAGTAGTACTTGAAGAGGGAAGTTTTGGTTCACCAATTGCAACTGAGTACGAAGCAACAGCTGCACCTTCTTGTGATCCTGATCCAGATGATGACGTTGTTATTTACTGTGCTTGGGAAGACTGTGGAGTTTCTACAATTACTGTTAGTAGACCATGTTTAGTTCCTTCAGTATACCCATTTGATTTCCAGATTCTAGAAGAGGATGATTCTGAAGCTTCATTTACTGAAGACATTGAAGGTCTCCCTGCTTCAGCAACTATTCCTGTTGGTGATTATACAGTTTCCTTAAGTTTTAATGTACCCCAAGATTTTATAGATGAAGGAACAGAAGAATTGAAACTCAGAATAGTTAGCGGCAATATTGAGAGTTTCTTGAGTATATTTATATATGACACTCCTCCACTTGAAGCCGTCACCCCAGAAGTCGTCACTGTTCCGTGTGATGAATATGAAACTGTTTGTGTAGAGTTAATACAAGATCCTGATTTAGAATATCCCTCGGTTAGTTATAATTGGACAATAAACGGTATTGACTATGGCAGTGAGCAATGCTTGGATCATACTTCTTTAGTAAATCACTTATTTGAGATTTATATACAAGATGGTTGTGATAGGACTCTTTATTTACAGACTTTATTTGAGGTACCTTATGAACCATTAGTAGTGACTCTTCCTCCGGATACTATATTATGTAATGGCGCAAGCACAACTTTAAATCTTGATATACATGGAGGAGAGGAGCCGTATATATTTGAATGGGAAAATTTCTCTACAAATGATTATGCATATACAGTTTCACCACCAGTTGGTACTAACTACACTGTAGCTGTAGTAGATAACTGTAATTATGCTGAGACTGCAACCACTAGGGTTGATGTAGAAACGATTGCATCAACAATTGTTAGATATGAAATTGGAGATGATACTTATGAATTTGACGTTATAACTTCTCCTGAAGAACCTTATCCCGGGGCCTTTACTTATGTTTGGGATTTCGGTGATGGAACTTTGGGCTTTGAGAAGAATATGATTCATAGTTACGATGGGTTAGATGAATATGATCCTTATATCACCACTATAACCAATAATGGGTGTTCTGATGTTGCAACTGTTCATATCTATGGTTCTGTAATTGTATACATTCCTACAGCATTCACTCCAAATAATGATGGTAAGAACGATGCTTGGGAAATTGTGGCTAGACAGGTAGAGTCATTTGAACTTATAGTTTACAATAGATGGGGAGAAACTGTCTTTGTAAGTCACTCTATTGAAGATCCTTGGGTTGGTGATATAAATGGAGGAGATCATTTCGCTCCAAATGGCATTTACAATTGGGTCATAAAGGTTCAAGGATATGATGTTGAAGCTGAAGAATTAAGAGGAACGGTATACTTAACTCGATAGTAGTTGAGTATCAAATGACAATTAACATTAAAGAATTCAAATTAAATTGTCGATTAAGATGATTTTTATCCTAAGTTGCGTTCATTCGCAATCCAAATAAATACCATGGCGAGAAAGAAAAAGGAAAAAGAGCTACAGCCTAATATCAAAGTTAGATTAGATCGTAGAACAGTAATTACTGTTAAGGATAGAAGTAAACTTGATTTTTGGAGGGAAAAATATCCCAATCTTGAGATTATAGAAGAGTCTGATGATAAGGCCTGAAAAAGTGCTGTAAATAAAAAGGGGACAAAAATTTTGTCCCCTTTTTATTTCTAGGTAAATCCTTTACGAAACTAACTCGTTGTTCCAAGGTGCGAAAGCTAGTTGCTCACGACCCTTTTTAGTAAGAGTGTATCCATCCTTATTTTGAATTAACCCATCTAAGTAAAGATTGGTAATCCTTTCACCAATTCTTGCTTGTCCAACATGAAGGTCAGTGTCGGCTTCAATTCTTTTCCAGAAATTTCGTTCTAACACACTAAGTCTAATGTGGTTTTGATTCTCTAATTTGAAATTCCGGATTATGTCAAGAATCATAAAGTCGTACTTGTCCATTTGCATATCGTGGTGGTTTTTAAGGTTAAAGATTAAATGCAATTTAAGTTTCCACTTAAAGCATCTACTATAGATGCCTATCCAGATATTAACGCGTTGTTAACGATTGATGTATTCTTGTTAGTAACCTGTTAATTCATCATGCTAAGGTCAAACTTTTCTGAAGTAAACAAAGAATCTTTCGAGGTAACTTATGTCTCTTGCAGTATATGGGGAAGGGTTAAACTGTGAGTGGAATTTAATAGTGCTATTAGCTGGTTCCCAAGCGCATGCAGATAATTTAATCTTGTTTGCACGAGCAAACTCCAACAACCAAACTAGGTCCTCATTACTAGTATTTCTCGTCCACTTAATTAGCAGAGTAGCATGTTGATTTATTTTTTTCTCAATTTTAGATTTATCTGATAAATCAAGAAAAAAAGAAGCAGATGAGGTTAAATGTCGCATCCATTTTCTTTGTGTGCATGAATGCTTACCTTCTATTTCATTTATGAAAATTATTTGATGCCAACCTGAAGGTGGATCTTGTCCTCTAAATTTCCAGCCCATAATTTGAAGGATAGCTTTTGCTAGCCTTCGTCTGAAAATTAAAAATAGTTTAGGATACTTCATGTGTCCAAGGTCCTTTCTTAGTTGGAGATGAAGTTAGATGAAATTTGAGTGTTTCTTGAAAATCAGAGCGTTCAATTTCTATCGCGCCTAAAGACCCTAAGTGGTCGTTCATAATTTGACAGTCAATGGGGCCAAAGTTCCACGCTTTTAGGGTTTGTGCTAAATGAATCAAAGCAACTTTTGATGCGTTTGTAGAATTAGAAAACATACTCTCACCAAAAAATATGGACCCTATAGACACTCCATAAAGCCCTCCGCATAATTCGTCGTCCTTCCACACCTCCACAGAGTGTGCAAGGCCTAGAGCGTGTAGGTTGCAATATGCTTTGTGTATATCATTGCTTATCCATGTTTGGGGCGATTCTTCTCCGCGTGTAGCAATGGCGCACCCTTTTACTACATCTTCAAAACATGTGTCATAAGTTACCTTGTATCTCTTTTTATTAAGCTCATTCCTCATACTCTTGTGAATCTTAATTCCATCAAGAGGTATTATCGCTCTTTGAGGAGGAGCCCACCATAAAATCATATCACCCGGATTATACCAAGGAAAAGTTCCGTGTTCATATGCTGCAATGAGTCTATCGGGACTTAAATCACCTCCAACAGCTAGTAGTCCTTCCTCGGTAGCCTTTTCTACTTCTGGAAATTCTATGTTCTCATCTAATAGCTGTATTTGCATTGAACTAAGGTAGAAACGTACGACCTTGCAATGGTGAAAATAGAGCAAGAAATATTAGTTGATAAACTAAGAGTGAAAATGAATGAGGATTTGCCCGGCTTGTCTTCTCAGCTTGTTGCAGCTCCACCATTTAGAGCAAGTTTATTTTCTGAGGAAGATATTAAAGTTGCTAGGAGGGCATCTGTACTTTGGTTGATGTATCCATGTGAGGATGGATGGGAAGGCGTGCTTATTGTAAGAGCACCCTATGATGGCGTTCATTCAGGACAGGTTGCACTTCCAGGTGGAGAGAGAGATGAATGTGATGCAAATGATTTAGACGCTGCATTAAGGGAGTGTGAAGAAGAGATAGGAGTTAGAGTTGAGCGCAATAAGGTAGTTGGTGCATTATCTCCATTGTACATTCCTCCTAGTAAGTTTTATGTTAGACCATATGTTGCTTGTTTGGACTATAAACCTGAATTTGTTTTGGACGAGGTTGAAGTGTCTGAAGTTTTGTTTTTGAAAATTTCAAAGTTGTGTTCTGAAGATTTGTGGCGAGAGTATAAAATAAAGGGTAATGTTGTACCTGGATTTGAGATAGAGGGGAATATTGTTTGGGGAGCTACTGCGATGATGCTTGCTGAAATTTCTGATTGTTGTAGAGACATTTTCATAGATACCTTTGAATCATGAAAGATCTCAATTCTAAAGACGATAAAAAGGTTGTTGCAGAACTAGACAGAGCTGAACAAAAAGGAGATATAAATTGGGTTTTGCCTTTATTGCAAGCCTTTAGAGATAGGAAGGAGGATGAAATTAGAGAGAGAATGGGGGATATGCTCGCTACTGTAAAATTGAGTGGGGCTGAGCAGATTTATATTGAAGCATTGGAAAGTGGAGACTGTGAGAACATAGAAGCTGACATACTTGGATTTATTTGGAGCGCAGGATTTGATCCCGCAAATAAATTGGACCTAATAACTAGAATTGCAACCAAGGGTGATTTTAGAGCAGCACTAGAGGCTTTGACAATCATTGAGCAATGCGAAATAATTGAAGAGGAGCATGTACTTCTAGAGGCAATTTTAAATATAAGAAGTGCTATTGATACTTGCGAAGATGAGAGTTGGAAAGCGATTTACGAGCCCATGCTTGCAGCTTTAATTAAGCTAGAAAGAGCTCAATAAAATTACGTCTGCATAACGCCCGGTCTGAATGGATTCTCTGCTGGCGCTGCATTTGCTGCTTCTATTCCCATACTAATCCAAGTTCTAGTATCCTCTGGATCAATAATAGCATCTACCCAAATCCTAGAGGCTGCATATTCAGGCTGAGTTTGTTCCTCGTAACGAGATTCAATTTTTTTTAATAACTCTTCTTGTGCTTTTTTATCTACTTGTTCTCCGGCATGTTTTAGCCTAGTTACCTCAATTTGTTTTAAAACTTTAGCTGCCTGTTCGCCGCCCATTACTGCAATCTTTGCTGTAGGCCAAGCTATAATTAATCTTGGGTCGTATGCCTTTCCGCACATTGCATAGTTCCCGGCTCCGTAACTGTTTCCTACGATTACTGTGAACTTAGGGACAACGCTGTTTGCAACTGCATTTACTAGTTTGGCTCCGTCTTTAATAATGCCGTTGTGCTCAGATCTTGATCCCACCATAAATCCAGTTACATCCTGTATGAAAAGAAGTGGGATGTTCTTCTGGTTACAAGTCATTACAAATCGCGCGGCCTTGGCTGCGCTATCTGAGTAGATCACTCCTCCAAATTGAAGACCGTCCTTTGTTGAATTTACAATTTTGCGTTGGTTCGCAACGATACCTACGCTCCAGCCGTCGATTCGGGCGTAACCGCAAACTATGGTTTTGCCGTATGACTTTTTGTATTCGGTAAATGATCCCTCGTCAACAAGAGATTTTACTAGGTCACGACATTCGTATGGTTGAGTTCTACTTTCAGGAAGGATAGATGATGGGGTTCGACCGATTGGTGCCTTAGATTCGGCTCTTGAGAAATTTGCGTCAGTTGGAATGTCTCCCCAATGAGAAGCAATATCGCGAATGGTTTTAAGGGCATGTTCATCATTAGTACATGGGTAGTCGATGACGCCGCTAATTTCTGTTTGGGTTTTAGCTCCTCCTAGAGTTTCGTTGTCGATGTCTTCACCTATTGCAGCTCTTACTAGGTAGCTTCCTGCGAGGAAGATTGATCCAGTGCCTTCTACTATGAGACTTTCGTCACTCATGATAGGTAGGTAGGCTCCTCCGGCAACACATGAGCCCATTACTGCAGCAATTTGAGGTATTCCCCCTGAGCTGATTTTAGCATTGTTGCGGAACATTCGGCCAAAATGCTCCTTATCAGGGAATATTTCGTCTTGCATTGGAAGGAATACTCCTGCAGAGTCAACTAGGTAGATAATTGGTAGTTTGTTATCTAGAGCAATTTCCTGTGCCCTAAGATTTTTTTTTGCGGTTATGGGGAACCAAGCTCCAGCCTTCACTGTTGCATCGTTAGCAACGCAGATGCAAAGTCTACCGTGTACTCTTCCTATTTCAATAACTACGCCACCTGAAGGGCATCCTCCGTATTCCTCGTACATGCCTTCACCGGCTAATGCAGCAATTTCAACTCTATCGCAACCCTCGTCAAAAACTCGATCAAGTCTTTCTCGAGCAGTAAGTTTTCCTTTAGCGTGTTGTTTTTCTATCTTTTCGGAACCACCGCCTTTTTTCACCTTACTGAGTTTGCGATTTAAGTCAGCAACAAGAAGACGCATCTTGTCTTCGTTTTTGTTTGCTTGTATGTCTGCTTTATATGCCACGCCTCGAAGTTAAGCACGGCAGCCCATTCGAGAGTACCTTTGGGGTCAAGACATTAGTCAAAAACAGATTCATAATGAAGCTAGTTGAAAATAATTTCCTGATTTACAAGCTCCTTAATTCATCATTTACAGGACTATCGATAGGAATTTTGTTTACAATCTATGAGCCCTTAGATCCTGAAATATATTCTGTGGGCGGAATGGTTTTAGCTTGTGCAATGCTGATTATTGCCAAATTCTACCATAGACTCTTGAACATTAAGAGCTTTTATTGGATTACGCTTTTTGTTGAAATGATAATGCTATTGACAATTGTTGTTTTCTTCGCTATTCAATACAGCTTCACATCTGCACTTGTTATATATTGTGGATACCAGTTAACTTTCATTTTTGGAGGGTACCTATTTAGGGCAGAAACGTTAGTTGCAAATAGAAAGGAGCTTTTGAGTAAAATTGATGTTAATAAACAGGTTGGTTATTTAGTAGGGCTTGGCGCGTCTTTTGTGTTTTATAAAACGCTTGATTTGGGCTTAGAAATAACGGACCCTAAGGAGCAGATAGCTATTCTTCACTACTTTTTAATTCTATTGCAAAGTATCATCCTCATTCTTGTACTAAAAAGCTTTAGGCTAGAGTAAATTTACATTATTCAATACCAAATAATTTCTAAATATGTCAGACGATAAGAAGGTGATTTTTTCCATGGTAAAGGTTTGCAAGGACACTCCATCCGGAAAACAAGTATTGAGGGATGTATATCTTTCATTCTTTTATGGAGCTAAGATTGGTATCATTGGTGTGAACGGTTCGGGTAAGTCTACTGTTATGAAAATCATTGCCGGATTAGATGAGGCGTACCGTGGAGATGTGATTTGGGCTGATGGCTACACGGTTGGCTATCTGCCTCAGGAGCCAGATTTAGACGAAAGCAAAACAGTAAGGCAAATTGTTGAAGAAGGAACACAAGAAATTGTAGATACTCTTTCAGAATTTGAAGAAATCAATGCCAAGTTTATGGAGGATGAAATCCTAAACAACCCTGATAAGATGGAGGCTTTGATTACTAGACAGGCTGAGGTACAGGATAGGATCGATGCTCTTGATGCTTGGGAGCTTGATACCAAGCTTAACATTGCTATGGACGCACTTCGTTGCCCTCCAGATGATCAGAAAATCAGTGAGCTAAGTGGTGGTGAGAGACGCCGTGTTGCTCTTTGTAGGCTTCTTTTAAAGCAACCAGATGTACTGCTTCTAGACGAGCCTACAAACCACCTTGATGCTGAATCGATCGATTGGTTAGAACAACATCTTGAGCAGTATAAAGGAACAGTACTATGTGTAACTCATGACCGTTACTTCTTAGATAATGTTGCAGAATGGATACTAGAGCTAGATAGAGGTGAGGGAATCCCTTACGAAGGGAACTACCAGAGTTGGCTTGAGCAAAAGACAAAGATGCTATCTCAAGAGGAAAAGCAAGAGTCTAAACGCAAAAAAGAACTTGACAGAGAGCTTGATTGGATACGCACAAATCCCAAGGGACGTCGTGCTAAAAACAAGGCTCGTATTTCAAACTACGAGACCATGCTTGCTGATGGTAATAAGGAAAAGTCTACTCGTCTTCAGATCCCAATTCCAAACGGTCCGCGTCTTGGAAATAAAGTACTAGAAGTAAACGGGCTACAGAAAGCATACGGAGAGAAACTACTCCTTGATGACTTGTCGTTTAAGCTACCTCCTGCTGGAATTGTTGGAATTATTGGTCCCAACGGTGCTGGTAAAACAACTCTATTCAAGATGATAATGGGAGAGGAGAAGCCTGACAAGGGTACGCTTGAATTAGGTGATACAGTCGAAATAGGATATGTAGACCAAACCCACAAAGACATTGATCCCCAACAGAGCGTTTGGGAGGTTGTTTCAGGTAAAAACGAACACATAGAAATCGGTGGCCAACTCATTAATAGTAGAGCATATGTTAGTCGTTTCAATTTTAATGGTCCTGACCAACAGAAGAAATGTGGAGTTCTATCAGGTGGAGAGCGTAATAGGCTCCACTTAGCAATGACTCTCAAAACAGAAGCAAACGTATTACTCCTTGACGAACCTACTAACGATATTGACGTTAACACTTTAAGAGCACTAGAAGAGGGTATCATGTCATTTGCTGGTTGTGCAGTAGTGATTTCTCACGATAGATATTTCTTAGACAGGATATGTACTCACATACTTGCATTTGAGGGAGAATCAACTGCATATTGGTTCGAGGGGACTTACAGTGAGTACGAAGAGAACAGAAAGAAGAGATTAGGGGGCGAAGGGCCCAAAAGGATCAAATATCGCAAGCTCGTTAGATAATGTCTTCAGGCTACATAGGTCGATTTGCACCATCGCCTTCGGGTAGATTGCATTTTGGCTCAATTGTAGCGGCCATTGCAAGCTATTGTGATGCAAAAGCAAATGATGGTAAGTGGTTAGTCAGAATTGAAGATGTAGATGGATCAAGAACTGTTGATGGAGCTGCAAACGATATTCTTCGAACACTAGAATCTTATGGGATGCATTGGGATGGTGATGTGGTTTGGCAGAACCAACGTGTCCATCACTATGAAGAAGTTATTCAGGATTTGATATCTCGAGGAGAAGCATTCGATTGCGCATGCACAAGGAAGGAATTAGCAGGGCATAAGCTATACCCAGGTTATTGTCGAAATGGTATGTTAGAAGGAAAAGAGGGGAGGTCTGTACGATTTCTAACTCCTGTAGAGGATTTGGTTTGGGATGATCTGATTCTTGGTGAACAATTTTCAAGAGGTGGAACGGAATCAGATTTTATAATTAAGAGAGCTGATGGATATTATGCTTACCACTTAGCCGTTGTACTTGACGATGCTGAGGCTGGTATGACTAGAATAGTTAGAGGAGAGGATTTATTGGCATCAACTCCTGCTCACCTTCATCTTCAACATGCTCTAGGGTATAAAAGACCGGAATATGCACACTTTGGTTTAGCATTGAATAGTGACGGATCCAAACTGAGTAAGGCTAATAAAGCAGTCCCAGTTGAAGTAGATGAAGCACCTATGGTGATTGCACAAGCATTAGAGTTTTTAGGCCAAAAAGCAGTTTCTCTAGATAGCCCTGAAAACATGCTTCTTCAAGCAGTTTCAAATTGGAAGCTATGAATTAGATCTTGGGTGGAATTGATTCACCTGATCTTGCAGATACCTTTTGTCAAGGTGAGTGTAGAGTTCAGTTGTTGTGATTTGAGCGTGACCAAGCATCTCTTGTACCGCGCGAAGATCTGCACCGTGTTCAACTAAGTGGGTGGCAAAACTGTGCCTAAAGGTATGTGGACTTATTTTCTTCTTAATTCTAGCTCTGATGGAGGTATTTTTTAGGATAGTAAATATCATTTGGCGAGTCAATCCCCTTCCATATCTACCTAGAAACAATGTGTCTTCGTGACCTTCATTAATATTTAATTGACACCTATATTGATCCATATAATCGACAATTGCTTCACATGCTTGAGATCCAATTGGAACAATCCTTTCTTTATTACCCTTTCCAATAACTATGATCACATTATCGAATAGATCTAGTCTTGAGATTTGAAGATTAATCAATTCGCTTACTCGCAATCCGCAGCTGTATAGAACTTCTAAAATAGCACGATTACGAACACCCTCCGTTTTACTCATATCAACTGCCGAAATGATATCCCCAATCTCATCAACAGTTAGTACAATTGGTAGTCTTCTACTGAGCTTTGGAGTGGAGATAAGTTCTAGCGGATCATTGTCCATTATCTTCTCAATTCTCATGTATTTACAGAAGCTTCTGATGCCACTAATTATCCTGGCTTGGCTATTACTTGATAAGCCCACATCATACATGTGCGAAATATATTTTTCTATGTGTTTGGGTTTAAAAGTATTAGGATTTTCAACATTGCACGCACCGAGAAGGAATTCCGCAAAACCTCTGACATCCATTAAATAGGCTTTAATAGAGTTTTCACTCAGTCCCTTTTCCAAGGCCAAATAATCATTATATCCTCTAAGCGTTGACTTCCAATCTGTTTGCATTTACACCCTTATTTAATCGTAAAAATAGAGTAAAAGAAAATCCCGTGCCGACGTTTCAGCACGGGACCAACTTAACCAAATTATCACTTGATGTTTAGCGCAATGCTAAACTCACTTAAATTCATTTCAAACATAAGAAGAAAATTCATTAACAAACAAACTTTTTTATTTACGGGTCTTTATTAAAGATTTGTGTATCTTTGCACTCCAATTCTGAGAGATGAAAAAAGGAATACACCCAGAAAACTACCGCACAGTTGTGTTTAAGGATATGTCAAACGATTATGCATTCTTAAGCAGATCTACTGCGAAAACTAAAGAGACAATCAAGTGGGAAGACGGAAACGAATATCCGCTTATTAAGATTGAAGTTAGCTCAAAGTCTCACCCATTCTACACTGGTAAGGCACAGTTCGTTGATACTGCTGGGCGTATTGATAAGTTCCGACAGAAGTATGGTAAATTCAATAAGGGTAATGCTTCTCAAGCACCTGATGCAAATGTTACACCTGATGAGCCAACACTAGCTGTTGAAGAAAACACAGACAACACACCTGATTAATATTTATACAACAGAATTACAAAAGCCCGTCGAACGGGCTTTTTTAATGTCCAAACTTTTTAATTATTTCATTAGTGGAGAATGGCTTACAATCTCTAAACCGTATCCAATATTCCCTGACTTTCTAGGAGTGTCTGTTAGAATATTAATTTTTCTAATACCAAGATCTCTTACGATTTGAGCACCTATGCCATAATCCTTAGAATCAAAAGGGTGGAATACTCTAGTGTTCTTTTTCTTTTTATGATAGTCTTCATATGCCTTCAGCTCTTCAGCAATACCACTACTTTGATGTAGTTTATTGATAAATATGATTGCCCCCTTTCCCTCATTTTCAATTTTTGCCATAGCGGCTTGAAGTTGAGGACCTTTTCCAAGATCACTTACTTGGAATACATCACCAATCATACTTGAAGCATGTACTCTAACAGAAACTGACTCCTCAATATTCCAATTGCCCTTTACAAGTGCTAAATGTTCAGTATCGTCAGTCAGCTGCTTATATGAAATAGCATTGAATGGACCATATTTAGTATTTAATTTCACTTCATAAGTACGATCAATCAAAGTTTCGTTTTCTAATCTATATGCTATTAAGTCAGCAATAGAAACAAGCTTCATATTGTGCTTGTCAGCAATCTTTTTGAGTTCTGGAAGTCTTGCCATAGTTCCATCCTCATTAAGGATTTCAACGATAACTCCGGCGGGTTCAAAACCCGCTAGTCTAGCGAAGTCAATTGCAGCTTCAGTGTGCCCGTTTCTTCTTAATACTCCACCAGCTTTAGCTCTAAGAGGGAAAATGTGACCAGGACGACCAAGTTCTTTGGGATCAGTGTTTGGGTCAATTAGTGCTTGAACTGTTTTAGACCTATCACTTGTAGATATCCCAGTTGTACAACCATGACCTAGTAGATCGACTGAAACAGTAAAAGGAGTTTCGTAGGCTGCATTATTGGTTTGGACCATAAGCCCTAAGCCCAAAGCATCACATCTACTCTCTACTAGTGGAGCGCAAACTAGGCCTCTTCCATGAGTCGCCATGAAATTAATAACGTCTGGAGTTACATTTCTAGCTGCAGTAAGAAAGTCTCCTTCGTTCTCTCTATCCTCATCATCTACTACAATAATCACACCTCCGTTGCGAATTTCTTCAATCGCTTCCGGAATAGAATCTAAAATTGACATGGTGTAAAAATACATTCATAAATTTGCTCCATGATAAAACCTATAGTTGCTTTTGGTGATCCTTTGTTAAAAGCTGAGGCTGAAGAGATAGAAAAGGATTTCCCAGGACTTGAAAAACTGCTTGATGATATGTGGGAAACCATGTATGAGGCTGAGGGTGTGGGGCTTGCTGCTCCTCAAATTGGAGAATCTATCAGATTGTTTATTGTTGATGGTTCACCTTTTGGTGAAGGAGAAGATGCGGATCCTGATTGCGTTGGGTTTAAAAGGGTTATGATAAACCCTGTAATTTATGAATCTTCTAAGAAAACTAGCGTAATGGAGGAGGGTTGTTTGTCAATTCCTGGTATTAGAGAAGAAGTTGTTAGACCTGTTTCTGTCAAAATAGAATATTTTAATGAGAATTGGGACTTGAAAGAAGAAATGTTATCAGGTGTTGCTGCTAGAATTGTACAACACGAATATGATCATTTAGATGGAATTATGATTCCAGACCATATCTCTTCAATTAAAAGAAGATTGCTTCACGGTAAATTGAGAGACATTGGCTTAGGTAAGGTGGCGGTAGGATATAGAATGAGATTACCAAAAGGGAAAGTGAGATGAGATTGTTTGGCCTATTAATAATAACATCAACACTTGTCGCTTGTTCAAATCAGGAAAATGATGTTAAGAGTCTTAGCTGTTCCGAACATTCTAAATTGATTTTGGAAAAAGAGGTGGCCTTTTCTGAATCAAACTTCTCACAAGACCTATTACAAGACATGCTAATTTCATATGCGAATTTTGCCAATTCATGTGCGTCAGATTCGCTAACTCCGGAATTTTTAATGCGAAGAGCAGATTTGTTGAGGGGTGATGGGAAAATCCGAGATTCAATAACTCAATTTAAAGCTATACATGACGGATATCCTCAGTATCACAATAAGATTACTTGTGCATTTATTGCAGCCTTTCTCTATGAGACTGAGTTGAATGATAGAGATTCAGCTGAAAAATTGTACCTTCAAATTATTGAATCGTATCCATCATCACACGAAGCAAATGTCGCAAGGGTATCATTAAGACATTTGAGAGAAACAACGGATGAGTTAATAATGCGTTTGAAGCACACTGAATAGATGAATAAGATAAAATACCTTCTAGTTTACACTATACCACTTGTCACTGTGGTGGCGTTTATGTATGATGGTATTTGGTCTTGGGCTACGGTTATTTACGCTTTTATTATCCTTCCAATAATAGATCACCTTTTAAAGGTTGATTCGTTTAATCTCACAAAAGTAGAGGCTGATGATGCCTTGTCTTCAAAGTTTTACAACATTGCTCTTTATGGTACTGTTCCAGTTCAGCTTGGATTTGTGATTTGGTTTTTAGTAGGGATTGCGTCACAAGAAATGACGGGTGTTGAGTTGTTTGCTAAAACTTTTTCTTTGGGTGCTATGGGAAGTGTACTTGCCATTAACAGTGCTCATGAAATTGGACATAGAACAACTCCGCTAAATAAGCTTTTGTCCAAACTTCTATTGACTTCTGTTTTATATGTACACTTTTTTGAAGAGCATAATTACGGTCATCATAAAAATGTAGGAACACATGAAGATCCGGCGACTGCTAGGAGGGGGGAATGGTTATATTCATTTGTATTGAGATCAATTATTTTTGGTTGGATAGGTGCTTGGAAGATTGAGCATAAACGACTCACAAGAAATGGTGGTAGTGCTATTAGTCTGAAAAATGAAGTTTTAGTTTGGCAGTTGATTCAAATTGTGTTGATAGCATTAGTTTATTTTTTCTTGGGGACTTTAGTTCTATGTTGTTTTGTTGTTGCTTCATTTATTAGCGTCTTCATTTTAGAAGCGATTAATTACATAGAACATTATGGATTGACTAGGGATAAAATCAATGAATTCAGATATGAAAAGGTAAACCCAAGTCATAGTTGGAATGCTGATAACCAAGTTGGAAGAGCGGTATTGTTTGAACTAACAAGACATTCAGATCATCATGAAACTCCTTCAAAGCCATATCAGATTCTTGAATCACCAGAGAATTCACCTCAATTGCCAACTGGATATCCTGGTATGATTTTACTTTCTCTTGTGCCGCCTCTTTTCTTTTTCATCATGCACAAGAGATTGAATCTGTACAAAAATTGAAACAATTGTATAAGTGTTGTAAAACCTTCGATAAATAAGTTTCCCATCACCTTGTTGAGATAGTATTTTAGGCAAAATTTAAATACTACTATGTCAAGTCGTTTTCGTTCAGGCGTTTTATTCGGTGAAGAAGTAAAAGCCGTGCTAGATGATGCTAAGGATAAAGGTTATGCCCTTCCAGCAGTAAATGTTATTGGTTCATGTTCAATTAATGCAGTTTTAGAAACTGCTAGAGATGTGAAATCTCCTGTTATCATACAATTCTCAAATGGAGGTGCTGCTTTTAATGCTGGTAAAGGATTAAAGTTAGATAACCAAGAGCATGCTATATTGGGATCTGTTGCCGGAGCACACCACGTGAACACTCTCGCAAAAGCTTATGGCGTTCCGGTTATTCTTCATACTGACCACTGTGCTAGAAAGATTTTACCATGGGTTGATG
Source organism: Crocinitomicaceae bacterium (assembly GCA_002722795.1). GTDB lineage: Bacteria > Bacteroidota > Bacteroidia > Flavobacteriales_D > Sanyastnellaceae > UBA974. Next base: position 14,834 of record PBMY01000026.1, on the reverse strand, counting down.
GTTTGGTTTCAGCAAGTGAAGAACATTTTTATACAACAGGAAAACCTCTTTTTAGTTCTCACATGATTGATTTAAGTGAGGAGTCAGTCGAGGATAATGTTGCAATGTGTAAGGAGTATTTAAAGCGCCTTGCACCCATGGGTATGTATTTGGAAATTGAACTTGGTGTTACTGGAGGTGAAGAAGACGGAGTGGATAATACAGACATTGATAGTTCTAGATTGTATACTCAGCCAAAGGAGGTAAAGTACGCATTTGATGAATTAAGCCAAATAAGTGATCAATTTACTGTTGCAGCTGCTTTTGGAAATGTTCATGGAGTGTATAAGCCCGGTAATGTCGAGCTACGCCCAATTATTTTAGACAAATGTCAGAAACATATTTCTAAGCAAAATGGTTTAGGTGATAAGCCAGTTGATTTTGTATTCCATGGAGGCAGCGGTTCTTCTTTAGAAGAAATAAGAGAGGCTATCGGCTATGGTGTAATTAAAATGAATATCGATACAGATATGCAATGGGCATTTTTGTCAGGGGTTAGAGACTATGTTACTGAAAAGTCAGCATACCTAAAATCTCAGATTGGAAATCCAGAAGGTGATGAAAATCCAAATAAAAAATTCTATGATCCTCGTATTTGGTTAAGACAAGGAGAGGCCGCTTTGGTGGCTAGATTGAAACAGGCGTTTGAAGATCTAAATTGTATTAACCGCAACAAATTGTAAATAATAAACTTAGATCGCGCAACCACTTGTGTCAATATGCGTCTTTTATATGAATCGAAATTTAAAATTTTTAAAATGAAGCAGTTTTTACTCTTTTTAATTGCTATGCTTACCTCAGGTATTGCGTCTGCAAATTTTGTTGGTTTAGAAAGTGAGTTAGTAACAGAATCCGAATACGGAAATGTTTATCGCGTATATGCCACATTTGATAACCCAACAGATGAACTTGTTGCGATTTACGCATTAGAAACTGCACCAATCAATGTTACTTGTTCAACACAATTCTTCCAAAGTGGAGTAGGTTCAGCACTTGCTACAGGTATAAACCCAGCGTTCTTACCGTTCTTCCCCGATCTTGCTTTTGATAGTTGGTTTACAATTGGATCTGAGAATTCAAATGGGTCAAGTGATATACAACAAGTTGGTATGGATGAATACTTCACTGCATTTGAAGCGGGTAATGGATTTACAATTGACACCTTTATTGGAGGTTCGATTTTTTTAATCCCAGATCTTTCAGTAGACGCAGAAGCAGGGGATGACCTTAAAGTGTTAATAGGTCAGTTTACTACAGATGGTGAAGTTTCTCTTTGCCTAAACTTCCAATGGGACGATGCTGATGCGAACACATTTAACGACGAGGGATATTGCATTACCTTTCCAGGAGGGGCAGTAGTGCCTGGCTGTACAGACCCCAACGCTAATAATTATGATCCAATTGCAACAGAGGATAATGGTACATGTGAGTACGACGACGAATGTTCAGGTGCAGATCAAGTTGTTCTTGCTTCTAACTACGCTTATTCTCCAAACTCAGTGTCAGTATCTGTAGGATCTACAGTTGCTTGGTCAAATACAGGTGGATTTCACAATGTTAATGGTGATATCAATACATTGACTGGAGAATCTTTTGGTAATCCTGAAGCATTTTTCCTTAATGCAGTTAGTGGAGGTGGAGATGGAGTTTGTATTGGTACATACACATTCAACATACCTGGTGTATACAACTATGATTGTTCAATTGGCAGCCATGCAGCAAATGGTATGGTTGGTACTATTATAGTTGGTACTGGAGGTTGTACAAATGCAGGTGCATTAAACTACAATCCTAATGCTGATTACGATGACGGGTCTTGTCAATCTACTGGCGGTGGGGGTGATGATCTCGTACTTGGTCTGTCTTACGAGTTAGTGGCTTCCAACCCAATGGGTGACGGACAACATACCTACAGACTTTACGTAGACTTCGCAACTAATGATGTTGAGGTGACTGCTGTGTACGGTACTGATACTACTCCATGGGAGATGAGTTCAACATCTGCTAATGGATTCTATAATCAAACTGTAGGAGCAGATTTTGGAGGCTCAATTAACCCAATGTTCTTCCCGGTATTTCCAGAACTTGAATATGATAGTTGGTTTACTATCGGGGCAGGTCCTGGTGATGAAGATGGCTTAAATAGCGCATTTGATTCAGAACTTTCGTCACTAGATGATTTTAATTCAGGAGGTGATTTTATTGTAAACACATTTGTGGGCGGTTCGATTTTCGTTGTTCCCGGAGCAAACGATCAAGGTGTGCCAATTAATGGAAAAGTATTATTGGGTCAATTCACAACTTCAGGTCTAGTAACTGCATTAGTAAATGTTCAATACAGAAATGCTGCCCAGGAGTCACTTTATGCTGAAGGATTGACGATTACATTCCCACAGGCAACAACTGGTTGTACTGATATTGACGCTTGTAACTACGATCCTGCTGCTGAACTTGACGATGGTTCATGTTTAGAGAACGATCTATGTGGTGATTGTGGAGGAGATAACTCTACATGTCAAGGATGTACTGACGCTACAGCTTGTAACTACGATGCTGATGCTGTTATAGATGATGGCTCATGTCTACAGAATGACCTTTGTGGTGATTGTGGAGGAGATAACTCTACATGTCAAGGATGTACTGACGCTACAGCTTGTAACTATGATTCTGATGCTGTTGTAGATGATGGCTCATGTCTACAAAATGACCTCTGTGGCGAGTGTGGAGGAGATAACTCAACATGTCAAGGTTGTACTGATGAGGCTGCATGTAACTACAACTCTGATGCTGTAGTAGATAACGGAACATGTGAGTATCCAGAAGAATTCTATAACTGTAATGGTTGTATTAACGACGCTGATGTAGATGGAGTTTGTGATGAATTAGAGGTTCTAGGTTGTACAAGCCCCGGAGCGGATAACTATAATTCAGATGCTACTGAGGATGATTTCTCATGTACATATCTTGAAGGTATGGTCTTGGGACTTTCTTATGAGGAGGTTGCAGAAAATGCAATGGGTACAGGTCAGTCTACTTACAGACTTTATGTCAACTTCCCCAACAACGATGTTGAGGTAACAGCAATGTATGGTACAGATATTGCTCCTTGGGAAATTCTGTCAACTGCTGATGATGGCTTCTTTAACTATGAAGTTGGTGCAGATTTCGGTGGATCTATAAATCCAATGTTCTTTGCTGTTTTCCCTGAATTAGAGTATGACAGTTGGTTTACTATTGGTGCAGAACCTGGTGATGATGATGGCTTAAATAGTGCATTTGATTCAGAACTTACTTCATTAGATGACTTCAACTCAGGTGATGACTTTATTGTTAACACATTTGTAGGTGGTTCTGTGTTTGTTGTGCCTGGTGCTAATGATCAAGGTATTCCTGTAGATGGTAAGGTTCTCTTAGGACAATTCACAACATCAGGTATTGTTACTGCTCTTATTAATATTCAGTTCAGAGATGCTGATCAAGTTTCTTACTATGCTGAGGGAATGTCTATCACATTCCCAGCACCAGGTTTAGGTTGTACTGATGATACAGCATGTAACTATGATCCAGATGCTGTGATCGATAACGGATGTGTTTACCCAGAGGAATTCTACAACTGTGATGGATGTATTAATGATATTGATGCTGATGGTGTGTGTGATGAGTTAGAGATTGAGGGTTGTACTGACGCATCTGCTTGTAACTATGATTCTAATGCTACAGATGACAATGATTCTTGTCTACAAAATGACCTATGTGGCGTTTGTGGAGGTGATAACAGCTCTTGTTCTGGATGTACAGATTCTGCAGCTTGTAACTACGACTCGTCAGCAACTCTAGATGACGGTTCTTGTGTGTATCCTGATATGTACTATGACTGTAATGGAAACTGTTTGAATGATTCTGATGGTGATGGTGTATGTGACGAGTTAGAGATTCTAGGTTGTACAGATGCTGAAGCAGATAACTATAATGAAGATGCTACTGATGAGGATGGTTCTTGTCAATACTTAGGATGTACTAATCCAAACGCTGAAAACTATGACGAGGGTGCAAACTTAGACGACGGCTCTTGTATAGTTCTAGGTTGTACTAACCCGGCAGCAGATAACTATAATATAGAGGCAACTGATGATGATGGATCTTGTGAAGCTACAGGATGCACTTACCAAGGAGCTACTAACTACGATGCTATAAACACATCTGATGATGGGTCTTGTATCTTCTTAGGTTGTACAGATTCTGTAGCTATTAACTTTATCGTCCATGCAAATAGTGATGATGGTTCATGTGTCTATGAAGAGTGTACTGGAGAGAGCGATTGTCCATTTGATGCTAATGGTGATGGCGAGATTGGTTCTGCCGACCTATTAGAATTCCTTGTTGCTTACGGACAAGCATGTGAGAATTTATAATTGATTATTTATTACTAGGAAAGCGCCGATTCAATTTGAGTTGGCGCTTTTTTGTTTTTTTTTTAGCAGTATCTTTGCCCCAATGAAACCGATTGTTGAGTCTAGATTGCCAACAAAGTTTGGAGGGTTCAAAATCCTTGCTTTTGAAAGTATAGTTAGCGAAATGCCAACCATTGTCCTGGTGTCTGATAAATTCGACCCAAACTCTAAGGATGCTGTTGAGGTTAGAATTCATAGTGAGTGTATGACAGGTGACGTATTTAGTTCTTCAAGATGTGATTGTGGTGAACAATTAGATACATCTCTTATGAAACTCCAGCAAGATGGTGGAATTTTGATTTATCTAAGACAGGAGGGTAGAGGGATAGGTCTTATAGAAAAACTTAAAGCCTATAACCTACAGGATGATGGGTTGGATACTTATGAAGCAAATGTCAATCTAGGGCATCCAGAAGATGCTAGATCTTTTGAAACAGCTGTTGAGGTTTTAAAGTATCTCGGAGTGAAAAGAATTAAGCTTTTAACAAATAACCCTGACAAGGTTAGGGCATTTGATTTAGTAGAAAGTATTGAAGTCTTAGAAAGGATTCCACTTCAAGTTGGTGTTGTTCCTGAGAATAAAGAATACATAGAAGCTAAACACTTTATTAAAGGCCACTACTTTAAGATATAACGTGCATCCACTCCATGCATATTATTGCCCCTATAGTGCCAACTGCATATCCTAGAACAGCTAATAATATTCCAACAGGCGCTAAAGCAGGAGAGAAGGCGCTTGCTACAATAGGAGCTGATGCTGCACCTCCGACGTTAGCCTGAGAGCCTACAGCTACAAAGAAGAATGGAGCCTTAATTAATATCGCTACAACAAGTAGTACTATAATGTGTACTAGCATCCATAGAAGGCCAATAATTATTGCTGAAGAATAGGTTCCCCAGTTTGCGATTAGTTCACTTACATTCATCTTCATACCAATAGTTGCTACAAGTATGTAAAGGAAGATTGATCCTAATTTACTAGCTCCAGCACCTTCGTATTGTTTAGCCTTAGTAAAGCTCATTCCAACACCTAACGCTGTCGCTACAACAACTATCCAGAAGAATCCTTTCTCTAGAGAGCTTAGGTATTTTACTGGGCTGTTGGGGTTGTCAGCCAGTATTGCTTGGAAGCTATCGTGTATACTAATGCTTGCGAAGTCAGCAATCAAATGTGCTATAGCAACTGAGCCAAATGCAATACCCACAAGAATCATTAAATCAGTGAAAGAAGGAATGCGGGCAATGCTATCCTGATAATCCTCTACCTTTTTCTTAAGTGTATCAACAGCACTGCTATCTGCTTTTAACCAAGAATCTATTTTCTTAGAGTGCCCAGCGCCATAAAGTAAAAATGGCATCCACAGATTCGCAACGAAGACATCAACTATCAACATAATTGAGAATTGCTTATCTAACGTATCTGAAATCTCCTTTAAAGCAGCTTGGTTTGCACCGCCACCAATCCAGCTTCCAGCAACAGTAGAAAGCCCTCTCCACATTGCTTCTGGGCCATCTCCCCCAAATACTTCAGGATTGAATTGTCCAACTATATAAAGTGCTAATGGTCCACCTATAATAATACCAAATGTAGCAGCAAAAAACATGATAATGGCTTTAGGTCCTAAATTGTATATCCCCTTCAGATCAATACTCAAACAGAGTAAAACTAAACTTGCAGGAAGCAAGTACCTAGAAGAAACGAAATACAAGCTAGACGCTTCGCCATCAACTATTCCCAAAGAATTTAAAGCAGCAGGCACGAAATAGCACAACAAAAGTGTTGGCACAAACGTGAAGAATTTCTTCATTGATGGTTGCTTAGCAGCATAGAATATCCCTGCGAGGGAAACTGCTAATAAACCTAGTACTACTGCGTCGTTTTCTAGTGGGAACATGATTATACCTTTTTAATATCGATTAATTCGACTTCGAATATAAGTGCTGCGTAGGGTGGGATAGGGCCATTTGGGTTTGGTCTTGCTCCGTAAGCCAAATCTTGTGGAATGTAAAATATTGTTTTTCCACCAACCTTCATTAGCTGTAATCCTTCAGTCCATCCAGAAATAACACCATTTAGAGGGAATGAAATAGGCTTTCCTGTCTTGTAGCTAGAATCAAATTCAGTACCGTCTATTAGTGTTCCTTTATAATGAACAGTAACTGTGTCTTCAGCAGTTGGGCTTTCTCCTTCACCCTTAGATTCATGCTTGTATTGAAGTCCACTGTCAGTAACATAAACACTGTCTTTTCTGGCATTTTCTGACAAGAATGCTTCTCCTTCAGCTTTTGCCTCAGCAGCGTTTTCTTCTTGCATCTTTGTCATTATCTCGCGAATTTTAGTATCAGCTTCTTCAATTGAAAGAGCTGCTCTTCCTTCTAATGAATCGCTAAAACCCTTTGCTAATTCATCAGAGTTAATATTTGAAAATCCTTGGCTTTTAAGATTTGATGCTAGTACAACGCCTAGTGAGTAGGATAGTGAATCCATTTATTTTGAATAGTTTAAAATATAATTAAGGCCGCAAAGATAGTCCTTGATTTACCTGGTTTTTGTAAATGTTAAGACCAACCTTGTACTAAGGGTTTCACGATATTTAAATCCAAGAGAATTGAATCCTTTAATACCTTCAATAGTGTCAATATTGTTTTCTAATATGTATCGTGCCATTGCTCCTCTACCTTGCTTTGAAAAAACACTGATGTTCTTAAGTCCTTGATCAGTTTCAACTTTGAATGAAAAGTTGATGACTTTAAGATTTAGATCTGATTTCAAAACAACTTTATTGTATTCGTCGGATGCGAGGTTTGCAATCATATTAGTATTCAATTCTTTAGCTTTACTATTGAAAAATTGAGGTAATCGTTTAGCCCAAAATGTATTCAAGCTCTTACTACCATCAAATGGAGAGAATTTTTGTGCCATTTCTAGCCTATAGGGTTGTATTCTATCAAAGGGTGAAAGAGTTCCGTATACAGCGCTAAGAATAAATAATCTCTGTTTTGATTTTAAGGTATCAACGTTTGAGATCGTATTGAAATCAAGAGCTTTAAATGCCTCACCTTTCATTGCAATTCCTGCTTGCCAAAAAGAATCACTCTCTCCCCATTCCTTATGCCAACCTTTTACAGTTTTAGATAAGTCCACACTGAGTTTCATACTTTTTTCTAGTTCACTTGCTTTTTTCTTCTTCAATGATTTCATCAGTTTTGAAGCTTCAGATTGAAAAAAAGGAGATGTAAGTAGCTCTGAAGAAGTCTCTTGACGTAAGTCCAAAGTCTTAGAAGGTGATAGGATTATTATCATCCTTGCTAAGGTCGTGTTATATTGCAGATATGCAAAAATTGTTACTCCCTTTATTTGTCGCTTGCGCTCTTTTTGCGACGTTAAATGATGCCACGGCACAATGTGCAGATGGTGAATCTACTTTTGAATTAATTGTTGTTACAGATGCTTGGGCCTATGAAATGTATTACGAACTTACTCCTGTTGATGTCGAATGTGGTGGAAATTTAGTTGCTTCTGGTGTTGCAGGTGCTTCTAGCGCTTGTCTTGCTGATGGATGTTATATAGTTAACGGATTCGATTCATACGGAGACGGATGGAATGGAGACTTAATGACGATTACAGATGAAGACGGAAACGAAGTTCTTTCATGGGATGGACCTCCAATTGACATAGGTTCAGTTGAGTTTTGCATAGGTGGAGACGACCCAATTGATACTCCAACTTGTTCTGACGTATCTATTGATATTAGTGGTGGTTCTTGGCCTACTGAAATTTCTTGGAACATAGTTAGCGCTGATAACTTGTATTATTCAGGTGGAAATGTAAATGTAGGATGTGGAAATACAGGGAATGGGACGCCAGGATATACTTATGAAGATAATGGTTCTCAATTAACTGATTTAATATGTCTCACAACCAATTCTCAGGTTGTTCTACATCATACTGATAGTTATGGTGATGGTGGAACAGATTTTTATGTTTTAGTAGATGGCGTCCAAACTCAATTATTAGATGGTTCAGGATATGGGGATACTTGGACTATTGATATAAATACTGACGGTCTAATTGACCACGACATCCCATGTGATGCTTTAGAAATACCAGTTGATGGAACTTCAAGTTTAATATCATCAGTTGGTGCAACAGGATCTTATTTTGAAATAGCACCGCCAGCTATTGGATGTAACAATCCTAATGGTTGGTGTGAAGGTGAAGCCAACGTTAGTGTTTGGGCTAAATTCACAGTTGAAGAAGAGATTAGATATCAAGTAAGACTTTGTAATGAAAATACAGATTTTGATTCTCAACTTGCTCTATGGACTAATGATGGATGTGGTGATTGGGATTCATATGAATTAATAGGAGCCAATGATGACGCTTTTTGTGAAGTAGGTGATAATTACGCGAGTACTGCTTACACTCCCTGTCTTCCAATTGGAACAGAAGTTTATTGCCAAATAGATGGATGGTATGGAGCAAATGGTATAGCAGAAATTACAGTTGAACCTTCTGAGGTTGAGCCATCAATTTCATCTAGTGTTACAAACATCACTTGCGCGTTAGAAACAGAGTTTAATCCTGATGGTGCAATCTCTGTTGTGGCTTATTACGACGGTTTAGGAGGTGAGATTAATTGGACTGGTCCATTTGGTTATACAGGAACAGGGAATTACATTGATGGATTACTACCTGGAGTATATAATGTAGAATTAAACTCAACATGTATGGACGAAACTTATTACGCTAGTTATGAAGTTGTTAACCCAGAGGTTCTAGAGTTAAACTATACTATAAATTCTTCTTGTGAAGGTGGTGATGGAGGATCTGTAGATTTGGAAGTAACAGGTGGTACCGGAGAGTACTCAATTGATTGGGATGGGCCTAACGATTATGACTTTGATGGAGAGGATCTGCCACTAGTAATTTCTGGGATGTACAACGCAGAAGTGACAGACGTAAATGGTTGTGTTGCAGATATTGATATTGAAGTCCCATTTGTTGGAATTGAACCATATAGTCTTGGTGAAGATTTTGATCTGTGTTCTGGAGATTTTCATTTCTTCCTAGCACCGACAGGTGACTACTCATATGAGTGGCAGGATGGTTCTACATCATCAATTTATATTCTTCAAACTCAAGAAGGTATAGCAACTACAGAAGTGGTTGGAGTTTCTGTAACTAATTCTTATGGTTGTGAGTTATCTGATGCTGTTGTGGTTACAGTTGTAAACTGTGTTGGAATTAAAGAGGGGGAAATGGCAAATTGGACTATCTATCCCAATCCTTTTAATTTTTCTGCAACATTGAACTTAGAAGGAATTAATCCCAATTCATTATGCCAGATCAGAGATGCTCGTGGTAAAATCATTGAATCTATGCAGGCAATGGAAACAACGTTTTGGGATGCATCAAAATTTGATGTAGGTATTTACCTAGTTGAAGTGATAAACGAGAATGGCGTTGTCATTTGGCACTCAAAAGCAATTATTCAGTAAAAATGAAAACTTTCAATTTCATGGCAACAAAAATGTTAGCCTGTATTATGGTGTCTCTATGTTTTGTAACAACATTGCAGGCAAAGGAGGGGATGTGGATACCTACTCTTCTTCAAGCGTTGGAAGATGAGATGCAAGCAATGGGTTTAAGGCTAACAGCAGAAGACATTTATTCAATAAACCAAAGTAGTTTAAAAGATGCTGTCGTTCACTTTGGTGGCGGTTGCACTGCTGAGATGGTGAGTTCTGAGGGGCTTTTATTGACAAACCATCACTGTGGTTATAGTCAAATTCAGTACCATAGTTCGGTTGAAAACGATTACTTAAAAGATGGTTTTTGGGCAATGAATAGAGCTGAAGAATTGCCAAATCCAGGTCTCAAGGCTACGTTTATTCATAGAATTGAAGATGTTAGTGAGAGAGTTCTTAATGCACTTCAAGGTCTTGAGGGAGAGTCAAGAGCAGAGGCTAGAAAAAAAGTGTATGCAGAGATTGAAGCTGAGATGTTTGTGGATGCAAGTCTGACAGGTGGGGTTGTAGAGTTTGATTTTGGTAATCAATATTTTTTGATATCTAAGATTACTTATAATGATGTGAGATTAGTAGGCGCTCCACCTTCTGCAGTAGGAAAATTTGGTGGTGATACTGACAATTGGATTTGGCCTAGACACACAGGAGATTTTTCAGTATTCAGAATTTATGCAGGTGAAGATAATTCTCCAGCAGAGTACTCTGAATCAAACGTTCCTTTTGTTCCAGCACATCATTTTCCAATTTCAATAGAAGGCGTAAAGGATGGTGATTTCACTATGGTGTTTGGATTTCCTGGAAGAACAGAACAGTATTTAACTTCTGATGCAGTAAAACATGTTATCGAAACTCTAAATCCAATGAGGATAGCGATGAGAGATGCTAGTCTAGGAGTTATAAATGCAGCGAGATCATCTTCTGATGAATTGAGAATAGCATACGCTTCAAAACAAAGCAGCATTGCAAATGCATGGAAAAAGTGGATGGGGCAATCAATGGGTCTCAAAGAATTAGATGCTGTTGGAGGTAAGATTGAGCTAGAGGATAAATTTAAATCCTTTGCTTCTACGTTAGAATTCTCAGAATATGAAGGAGTGATTGAGGCAATTCAAAAAGCTAATGAAGGATATTATCCATATTTAGAGGCAAGGGCACTATTTTTTGAATTAGTTTATTACGGTCCTGACATTTTATTACATGCACTTGAATTTGGTGAGATTGTAGAAAATTATGATGAGCTTTTAGAATCAGGAGAGTTGTCTGAAAAATTAAAATTAGCACTTCGCACAAATGAAGAGTATGCCAAAAATTACAATGCAGTTGTAGATGAAGGAATTTTCAGAGTTCTTAGCGAGGGGTATCTAAACTATATTCCAGAGGGTTTGGCCCCTCAAAATTTTAAAGAAGAGTTTAACAGCTTTAATACTGCAGAAGACTACGCTGCAGATTTCTATGAAAATTCAATTTTTGACAATCCAAATGAATTGGAAGTGTTGTTTTTAAAGGGAAAGTCTAAGTCAATAAAGAAGCTGTTAAATGACCCGGCTCTTAAATTAATTAATGAATTAAGGAGCCATTATGTCACTCAGATTTCTCCTACTTATTCTAGAGCAAAAGGTGAAATAAAGACTGCTACAGCTGCATATTCGAAAGGGTTAAGAATGATGTTCCCAGATGAAGAATTCATAGTTGATGCTAACTCTACACTAAGATTGACTTTTGGTAGAGTAGAGGGGTCTTCACCTCATGATGGTATGACCTATGAAGCGTTATCAACTACAAAAGGAATCCTTCAAAAGTATAAGCCTGGTCACCCAGATTTTGATCTTCCGCTAGATCTAGTAGAAGCTCTTAGAGAGGGCGATTGGGGACAATACGGAACAGATGGAAAGGATAGTGAGCTTATTGTTTGCTTTACTGGTTCAAATCACACTACTGGAGGTAATTCTGGATCTCCAGCAATCAACGGTGATGGCGAATTAGTTGGAATCAACTTTGATAGAACATGGGAGAGTACCATGAGTGATATACTTTTCGATGAAAGTAGGTGTAGAAATATAATGGTCGACATCCGTTATGTTCTTTGGATTATCGACCATTATGCAGGTGCGGGTCATCTAGTAAAAGAGATGACAATAGTAGAGTAGGGCTATGCCATAAACGATATAGCAATAATTACAATAGCGAATAGGAACAGAGCAAAAACTACTGGTCCTGCAATCTCGTTTTCTTGTGGTTCTTCGTGATGGCCCATTTCGTGTTTTTTTTGCGAAGATACATATGAGATGATGCAACCTTTTGAATTAATAGAAGTTTATCTATTATGTGCTAATTTGCAGAACGTTACCTGTATAATTGAAACTATATCTTATGAGCCTAAATGTTACTAGAGCGCTAGCATCTTTTTTCCTGTCTTCATTATTATTATTCCTTTTTCCATTAAACGTTTTAGCCCAAACCGAATGTGCTGAAGGTGAAACTGAGATTACAATTGAAATTGTGCCAGACGATTGGCCGGGTGAGATTAGTTGGACATTATTAGTTGACGGCAATATTATCTCAGAAGGTGGATCAAACTCTGATGTTATTTGTGTTGAACTAGATGAAGAGTTTCCATGTTTTGAGTTTACTATTTACGATTCATATGGAGATGGTTTGAATTCTCCAGGATATTATGCAATCTATATGGATGGTGAGGAAGTTGGTTATGGTAGTGGTGATTACGGATACAGTGATCAAGTGAATTTTGATTGTGCTCCTGGAACAACTTGTAATAACTCAATTATTCTAAATCAACCTTCAGAAGAGGGTAATATGATTGATCAACCTTCAGATAACTATTGGTATCAATTTACTCCTAGTTCAAACGGCATGTATTTATTTAGTAGCTGTGAAACAGGTTGTGATACAAGATTATACATCTACGAATACTGTAACATGTCCAATTTTGAGGATGATAATACAGGAACAATATATTATGATGACAATCAGGGAGGTTGTGGAGACGAAGCAGTCTTAACAGCTCTGCTTGAAGGTGGAGTAACATATTGGATTCGTTGGGCTTCTTTTGAAGGATGCGAAGAAGATTGGCAGTGGGAGCATGCATATTTAGGACCGCCAGAAGGGTGTACAGATCCTGAGGCTTGTAACTACAATCCAGATGCAGAAGTAGATAATGGTACATGTATTTACCCAGGAGATCCAAATTGTACTGGTCCAGATTTAATGGTTGTTGAAGATGCTATTGTGAATAGTATATACGCAACTGTGATGGAGGTGAGTGAATCAGATTGTTACATTACTGAGGGATGTCTTAATGGGTTTGGAGATAGAGAGATTGTAAGATTCACAACTCACATTAAAAACATTGGAGATCTAGACTACTACATCGGCTCTCCAAATAATGAAAACAATCAGTTTGAGTGGGGAGATTGTCACAATCACTGGCACCACAATGGATATGCTAAATACGATCTATTTACACTAGATGGCGAGTATATTCCAATTGGATTCAAGAATGGATTCTGTGTAATGGATTTAGAGTGTAGTGATGGCGGTACTGCACAATATGGATGTAGTACAATGGGGATTTCCGCACATTGTGGTGATATATATGGAAGTGGTTTGAGCTGTCAGTGGATTGATGTTACCGATGTTCCGGATGGTACGTATTTCCTTCTAGTTAGAGCAAATTGGGAATTTATACCGGATGCTCTAGGAAGAGATGAAACAAATTACTCAAACAATTACGCAGCTGTATGTGTAAACTTTGATAGATCAATGGGTAGCCTTGAAGTTGATGTTTACAATGATTGCGAGCCCTTCTATGATTGCGAGGGCACTTTATATGGCCAAGCTTTTGTAGATTGTAATGGTGATTGTAACGGAACAGCTCTAGTGGGAGATCTAGATAACAATGGTGCACAGGAATACACTGATGCTGTAGCATATGTTGAAGGTATTTTAGGCAATGATATCACTGCTGCTCCTTGTACTGATATAGACCAAGACGAAAATATCACTGTTACTGATGCGGCACTTATGTCACGCTGCCAATTTTGGAATGAAGCTCATGAGCACCCAGATAGCTCAGGTGTTCACGACAAGTGTGATTTGCCCGTAACTGAAATCATTAACATGTACGACACAGTTCACTTTAAAATTGGTAATATTGATTGGGATCAAGGATTTGTAGATGTTCATGTTTTAAATCCAAACTGTAGAGTAGTTGGTTATCAATTGGAATTTAGTGGTATTGAGATTAGTCAGGCAATATCTCTTGCAGATGTAGTAAGTTATCCAATTGAGCCTTCATTTGTTCCTGGTGGAAATGAGGTGATTGGATTAAGCTACGAAGGAGAAAGTATGATGAAATTTTACGAGTGGACACCATTACTTAGATTGTACTGGATCAATGTTGAAAATGAAGTTTGTATATCATCAGTCGAAGATGTTGTAAATGATGATTACCACAATACATTAATAAATATTGAAGATGCATGTGTTAGTGAAATTAACGATTTAGACATGGTTCAAAATCATGTAATAGTTATACCAAATCCAATGACAACTAGCACAACTTTATCTTTCCATAACCCATCAAGAGAATCTATGATTCTTCAAATCATTGATGCACAAGGTAAGCTTGTAAGAGTTGAGCAAACATCGGGTAACACACATGTTGTTGAAAAAGGATCATTAAGTACAGGCGCTTATTTCTTCAGATTAACAGGAACACATTCTACTCCTCATACAGGTAGGTTCGATATTAAATAATTTTAATCTTGATTCGTATTAAATTGAATAGGATAT
>PBMY01000025.1 GCA_002722795.1 Crocinitomicaceae bacterium | reverse complement strand
CTTGAGCCTATCGGTGGAGCAATTCCCTTTTCTTCCATTTTTGCACGAGTTTCCTCGCTTATCCAATCTGTAGTCCAAGCTGGACTCATACTTATTGAGATCTCAGCTTTTGGATCGATAACGCGAGCAGCTTTTAGCGAATCCTCTGAAATAATATCTGTCGCTGGGCAGCCTGAATAAGTTGGAGTAAGTACAATTACTGTGTGGTCGCCTGCGTAGTATACATCCCTAAGCATTCCCATTTCGCCTATGGTGAGAAAAGGAAGTTCTGGATCCATAACGTCCTCGAGCTGTCTCTTGACTGCCTCGACTATTTTATGGCTCTCAGAATTGATCATTTACCAAGTAGTTCCTGGGTAAGTGCGTGGTAGCACTTGCATTACTTCTAGCATTTCAGCTAGGTGAGGAGTGTGGTTTCCGTTTCGACCTCCGTATTTCATCTCTACGTTTGAAGGAATACTCAGTCCAGCTTCTGTTAGTGTTGACATCACATTGTCCAGCCACTTTGATTTTAAGATAGATAAATCAGGGAATAGCCCAGATTCTATAGCAGCCGAAGTCACTTCATCAATTTCAAACATCTCGTCTGTAAACTGCCAAAGCTTGTCAAGTGAACCTTGAATTTTTTCATGACTTTCAGCAGTGCCTCCTCCCAAGCGAAGCACCCACTTACTGCTGTGATCGACGTGATATCTAATTTCTTTGATCGCCTTAGCTGCTATTGCTGCGATTTCTGTGTTCACTTCCTGAGTAGCCAAATGACCAGCCAGCAATAGAGAGAAATTGTCGAACAAGAATTGGCGGCAAATCGTATCGCCAAAATGCCCGTTTGACTGCTCTAAAAGCAATAGGTTGGTGAATTCGTCTGGATCTCTGTGAAAAGCAAGGTCGTCGTCGCTTTTAGTTGGCTGGTGTAATTTGCCAGCAAGCTTCAAATAATTCTGAGTACGGCCAAGCAAATCAAGCGAAATGTTTGTCAGAGCTATGTCTTCTTCTAAAATTGGAGCATGGCCGCACCATTCGCCTAATCTTTGGGCGAGTACTAATGTGTCGTCTCCAAGGCGAAGCAATACTTCTTTTAATTGAGAATCTGTCAAGGTTTTTTTGATTACATATGGTTCACCTCGTCAGGAAGGTCGTAAAACGTTGGGTGACGGTATACCTTGTCATTTGCTGGATCATAAAGAGCCTCGCTATTTTCTGGTGAGCTCGCAGTAATGTGCTCTGCGGGAACAACCCAAATACTGACACCTTCTTGCCTTCGAGTGTATACGTCACGAGCATTTCCAATTGCCATTTCTTCATCAGCCGCGTGAAGCGATCCCACGTGCTTATGGCCCAGTCCTTGACGACTTCTCACAAACACTTCCCAAAGAGGCCAGCTGTTTCTGTTTTCACTCATCTTTATGCTCTTTGTGCCTTTTGTTTGTCTGCATAAGCAATTGCTGCTTCGCGAACCCAAGCGCCATCATTATGGGCTTTGTTCCTCACATCTAATCTCTCCTTATTACAGGGTCCATTTCCTGCAATTACTTGGTAGAATTCGTCCCAATTTATTTCTCCAAAATCATATCCTCCCTTCTCTTCATTCCACTTCAACTCATCATCTGGAATTTTAAGGCCTATTAGCTCAGCCTGAGGGACAGTCATATCCACCATTCTTTGGCGGAGTTCGTCGTTAGAAAATCTCTTAATTTTCCATCTCATGCTTTGAGCACTGTGCTTACTATCCTTATCACTAGGGCCAAACATCATTAGCGACGGCCACCACCACCTATTCAGTGCGTCTTGGGCCATTGCCTTCTGTTCTTTTGTCCCTTTCATAAGCTCCATCATAATTGTGTATCCCTGCCTCTGGTGGAAGCTCTCTTCTTTGCATACTCGAACCATTGCTCTTGCGTATGGTCCGTAAGAACATCTGCAAAGAGGAACTTGATTCATAATTGCAGCTCCGTCAACTAACCATCCAATTGCACCTATATCAGCCCAAGTCAGAGTTGGGTAGTTGAATATTGAAGAATATTTAGCCTTGCCAGAAAGAAGGTCCTTAACTAAATCGTCTCTTTCAACCCCTAAAGTTTCACACGCAGAGTACAAATACAGCCCGTGACCAGCCTCGTCTTGGACTTTGGCAAGCAAAATTGCCTTTCTCTTGAGACTTGGTGCGCGAGTAATCCAATTACCCTCAGGAAGCATACCAACAACTTCACTATGAGCGTGCTGGCTAATTTGACGTACCAAAGTTTTTCGATATGCGTCTGGCATCCAATCTTTTGGCTCGATTTTTTTATCAGCAGCTATGTAGGCTTCAAACTGTTTATTTAGATGCTCTTTACTGACTTGCATTGTTTATTTAAATATCTATCAAAGATAATATTGTAACATTGAATATTGAATTTTGTATAATTTTTTTATATAATATCTATTCAAAATTTACTTACCTTCGTAGTATGGCACAATTCTACCCCTTAAAAGTAGTAGATATAATTAGAGAAACTGAGGACTGTGTAAGCCTAGTTTTAGAACCTACTGACGGCGGAGATTTTTCTTTTATAGCAGGCCAATACCTAACACTAAAGACCAAAATAAAAGGAGAGGAGGTGCGCAGAAGCTACTCGTTGAGCACTTCACCTAAAGAAGGTGTGCTCAGAGTTGCCGTTAAGGAAGTGTCTGGTGGATTATTTAGCACTTTTGCAAACAGGGAACTCAAGGCAGGAGATGTGATTGAATCTCTACCTCCTGATGGAAGATTTAAGGTAGACGAAGCCTCTGTGAACCATTTAGGTTTTGCTGCAGGGTCCGGAATTACTCCTGTATTAAGCCAAATCAAGCACATTCTTGAAACAAACGAGAATAGCAAATTCGCTCTATTCTATGTAAATAAAGAAACTGCAAGTATTATTTACAGGGATGAAATAGCAGAGTTGAAGGATGTATATTTGGATAGATTCCAATTATTCCACCTTTTAACTCGTGAACCAATTGACGCTGAATTATTTGCAGGTCGACTTGATAAAGAAAGATGCTCTAGAATTTTCAATAATATCATAGATCCAAGCAGTTATGATGTAGCATATATCTGTGGTCCAGAAGCTATGATTATGGATTGCAAGGATGCGCTTGTAGAAGCTGGTATGCCAGCAAGCCAAGTAAAATTTGAGCTTTTCACATCTTCAACGAAAGCAGCAGGTTATTCTGATGTTGCTACAGAAAATTCGGATTCTGACGAAGTAGACGTTCACATCGTACTAGATGGAGTTACAACTAAGGTGAAAGTGAAAAAGAAAGATAAGTCAATTCTCGATGCTGCTCTCGATGCTGGTCTAGACGCTCCTTTCTCTTGTCAAGGTGGAGTTTGTTGTGTTTGTAGGTGTAAAATGGATAAAGGAACTGCCTCAATGGACATCAATTACGCCCTTGAGGAAGATGAGGTGGAAAATGGATTTATCCTTTCGTGTCAAGCTCGTCCAACCGGTGATGGACCTTGGGTTGCTGATTTCGATCAGCAATAATTATTCAGCTCTTTCTACAAGTTCTAGCCAACGCATCTCAGCTTTTTCAATCTCTTCAGCAACCTTGCCTAGCTCTTCTCCAATTGTGATGAATTCGTCGTGTGGTGGATTTGATTCTAGTCGTTTAGACAGTTCGTCTCTCTTGTTTTCTAGCTCTTCAATTTTAGGCCCAAGCTTTTCGAATTCGAATTTCTCCTTGTACGATAAGCGAGTTGTGTAATCGCCTTTTACTTCTGGATTTTGAATCTGAGGCTTTGGTGAAGAGACAACCTTTTTAAGCTTTTCTTCGCTAGCCAACCTGTATTGAGTGAAATTCCCGGGATAGTCAGTAACTCCTTCATATTCTCCTAAAACCCAAATATGCTCCACAATCTTATCCATAAAATACCTATCGTGAGAAACTACAATTATACACCCCTGAAAATCCATCAAAAATTCCTCTAAAACAGTAAGCGTGAAGATGTCCAAATCATTTGTGGGCTCATCTAGAATCAAAAAGTTGGGATTTGCTATTAAAATTCTCAATAGATTCAGCCTTTTCCTTTCGCCACCACTCAACACCTTTATATATTTATGGTGAATACTTCTAGGAAACATGAATCTTTCTAGAAGTTGGGACGCAGTTAGTTTAGCGCCTCCTTTAAGGGGAATGAAATCTGCAATCTCTCTTACAGCATCAATTACCTTCCATTCTTCAGAAAACACACCACCTTGTTGATGATAATGGCCAAACACAACAGTATCTCCAATAACTACTTTCCCTGAATCAGTATTTTCTTCGCCTGTAATGAGCTTTAGTAGTGAAGTTTTTCCTGAACCATTGTTTCCAACTATTCCTAGTCTTTCTCCTTGTTTAAAGTGATGAGTTAGACCTTTAAATAGTGTTCTTTCATTGTATTTCTTACTTATATTGTGAAGCTCCACGATTTTTCCGCCAAGCCTTTGAGGAATAACACTAATGTGCATTGGATCTTCCTCAAGACGTTTTTTAGCCTCCTTTTTAATGTCGTAAAATCTATTAATCCTGCTTTTACTCTTGCCAGTCCTTGCAGACGGCGTTGATCTCATCCAAGCAAGCTCCCTTTTAAATCCCTGCCTGGCTCTGTCTCTAACTGCAAGAGCATTCTCTCTTCTTTCGTCTCTTTTGTCTAAGTAATAGCTAAAATTTCCCTTGTAGTGGAATAAACTTTGGTCATCTAGTTCAAAAATGTCACTGCATACATTTTCTAAAAAGTACCTATCATGAGTAATCATGAGAAGAGTTTTATTGCTCGAAGCCAATTTCTTTTCTAGCCAAGCTATCATTTCCAAGTCCAAATGATTTGTTGGCTCATCTAAAAACAACAATTCAGGATCTTCTAATAACACCTGAGCTAGCGCAGCTCTTCTTTTTTCACCACCTGAAAGTGTTTTAATAGTCCTATTCAGATCGTGAAGATTCAACTTCCCAAGAATTTCCTTTGCCCTCGCTTCATAATTCCAGGCATTACACCTGTCCATCTCATCAGTTGCTTTTTGTAGATGATCTCCCTCTAAACTCTCTGATATTACCCTTTCATAATTTTTCAATGCCACTATAGCAGGTGAATCTCCTATATACAAGCTGTCGAGAAGAGTGGATTCTGCATCCAATTCCGCTTCCTGCTTCAAATATGACCATCTAACGTTAGAGGAAAAGACGATTTTCCCTGCTTCTGATGGCTCAATTCCACAAATAGCGTTCATCAAAGTAGTCTTACCCGAACCGTTTTTAGCAACTATCGCGACGCGCTGACCAGCACTAAGTCCAAAGGTTAATCCCTCAAACAAGAGCTTTTCACCGTATCTCTTAGTCAGACCTTCAACCGATAAAACGTTGATTTTAGCCATAATTACGGGCAAATATAGCGCCAACTAATTCTTCAAAACCCTAGTGTTTATTGATTTTTGAGGGGATTTCCACAATTTACCGTTAGTAGCTTATTGAAAGCTTATTTACTCATATTCGTTTAAGTCCGGATATTAGCCCAAACCTTAAAACTCGGTTCTATGAAAAAATTATTTACTTTATGTGTAGTTGCTACAATGGCATTTACACTATCCGCTCAAATGACTCTGTCAAAGGGCGACATGGTTGCAGGTATTACTTATAATTCTGCTTATGACAATGAGAGTATAACTGATGATCTTGCATTAACTATTGGTTATGCTGTTTCTGATGAGTTTACTATTATGGCTACAAGAGACGAAAACACTGATGGAGAAGATGCATCAATTAATCTTGGTGTACGTTACTTCTACAACGGTTTTTACGGTCAGCTTAACATGATGGATGTTCAAGACGCAACAGATGCTGATGAGGATGCAACAATGAGTGTTGGTAAAATGTTCGCTCTTGATTGGGTTGATGGATTATACTTAGATCCTAGTATAACTCTTTCAGGACTTGGGTCTGATAATGACACCGATACATCATTTGGAGTAACGCTTGGAATGAAGTTCTAAGAATTAATTATTTTTTTAAAAAGGGCTGCTAGACCAGCCCTTTTTTTATGCATTATTTTGAGTAAACACTGACATTCGTTTAATTAAGCAATTACATATTGCTTAATTTACCCATGTGTCATTATAATTTTGAGATTAAAACCACTTCTTTTCAACCGACACTAAAATTAATATTCCCATAAAATACTAGGGTTTCAGAGGATATTCACAATTTTGCGTGAAAACCTAATGTACTATTGTATATTTGCACCGCTTTTATCTTCGGATATTCGCTACAACCTTAAAACTTTGGTTCTATGAAAAAATTATTTACACTTTGTGCGTCAGCTCTATTAGCTTTCACACTATCTGCTCAATCAGAGCACGCTAAAGGGTCTATTTACCTAGGAACAGGTGATGCGACTAACTTAACAAATCTTTTCCATACAGATATGGATATTGCAGCTACTATCGGTTATGCTGTACAGGATGACTGGGTAGTCTCAGGTACTGTTTCTAACGATGGTGAAGGTAATAACACTTTCGATATGGAAGTTCGTTATTACGGTTTACTTGATGGTTTCGGTGTCAGCGTTATCATGAATGATGCTACTGAAACTAATGGTGATCGTGATATGCACTTTGGTGTTGGTAAGTACTTAACTGTTGGATCTATTTCTGACCGTTTGTTCTGCTACCCTAATATCACTATGGACGGTGACCAGAACATGACTTCTGGTATACAGTTCGGTTTCCGTTTCTAAGAAATAGAAACTAATAACATTAAAAGGGCTGCCTTATGGCGGCCCTTTTTATTTTAGCAAAAATTAATGTCTAGATCATACAAAATATCTGAATGGAGTGATTTAAGTCGTGATGAGCTTTACGCTTGCGTAAGACTTAGAATTGACGTATTTGTTGTTGAACAGGACTGTTCATATCCTGATTTAGACGGTAAAGACATGAATAGCCTACATGTTTTTGCTGATCTTACTTATGAAGATCTCACAGTTGGTGCGTCAACTGATGCATATTTGAGAATATGCAAGCCTGGAATTAGCTATAAAGAGCCAAGCATAGGAAGAGTTGTGACTTCAAAATCAGTCAGAGGTCAAGGTCTTGGGTATGAAATAATGCAGAAGGGTATTGAGGTATGCTCAAAAAAATGGCCAAATACCGGTATTAGAATTTCTGCACAGAAATATTTAGTGAAATTCTACGAGAATTTGGACTTTAAAGTATGTAGTGAGCCCTATTTAGAGGATGATATTCTTCATGTACAGATGTTTAGGAGCTAATCACTTAGCATTTTTAACACTAGCTGCAACAAATGAAATGAATAGCGGGTGTGGTGCAAGTACAGTTGAAGCGTATTCTGGGTGGAATTGAGATGCTATAAAATATTTGTGTTCACGTATTTCTACTATCTCTACAAGACCACTAACAGGGTTTATACCTGTTGCAAGCATTCCTGCCTCTTCAAACTGACTTCTATATGTTTCGTTAAACTCGTATCTATGTCTATGCCTCTCTTCAACACTATCAACACCGTATATTTCACGAGCCTTTGAACCTTCTTTCAAATCACATGGGTATTCACCAAGACGCATTGTTCCACCCATATCTGTGATTGATTTCTGTTCCATCATTAGATCAATTACAGGATGAGGCGTGTATTCTTTAATTTCAGTAGAATGAGCTTCTTCTAATCCAATGACATTTCTAGCAAATTCAACTACTGCACACTGCATTCCAAGACATATCCCAAAAAATGGTACATCCTTAGTTCTAGCATACTTGATAGATAGAAGTTTTCCCTCAATTCCTCTAGAACCAAAGCCTGGTGCAACTAAAATGCCATCCAATCCTCCAAGTCTTTCTTCGATGTTTCCTTCGTTGATTTGTTCAGAATGAATCCAATCTAATTCGATGCCTGTTTTGAGTTCAGCACCTGCATGATCTAATGCTTCAGTAATACTCTTATAACTGTCTTTGAGCTCAACGTATTTCCCTATAAGGCCAATTTTTACTGACCTTTCAGGGTTTTTGTATCTGTTTAAAAAATCATGCCATCTGCTTAAGTCTGCAGTTGGAGCGGATTCAATATCTACACCAATTTTCTTTAAAACGACCTCATCCAATTTCTCGTCTTTCATTAATAGAGGGACGTCATATATGGTATCTGCGTCGATTGACTGAATAACTGAATCAGGACTAACATTACAAAATCTAGCAAGTTTACTTCTTATTCCGGCATTTAATTCGTGCTCTGTACGACAAACTAAAATATCAGGCTGAACACCGAATTCAAGTAGTTGTTTTACCGAGTGTTGAGTTGGTTTGGTCTTAAGCTCACCAGCAGCGCTCAAATAAGGAATTAATGTAAGATGAATAACAAGTGTATCTTCTGGACTTTCCCATTTCATTTGCCTTACAGCCTCGATATACGGAAGTGATTCAATATCTCCAACAGTGCCGCCAATTTCTGTGATGATAAAGTCAAATTCGTTTTCTGATCCTAAAATTTGAACACATCTTTTGATTTCATCAGTAATATGAGGTATGATTTGGACAGTTTTTCCAAGATATTCGCCTCTCCGTTCTTTATTTATTACACTTTGATATATTCGTCCTGTTGTAATGTTGTTTGACTGTGTAGTGCAAACATTTAAGAACCTTTCGTAGTGACCTAGATCTAGGTCTGTTTCAGCGCCATCCACTGTAACATAACACTCACCATGCTCGTATGGATTTAATGTTCCAGGATCAACATTAATGTATGGATCAAGCTTTTGTATTGTGACTTTATAACCACGTGCCTGAAGTAATTTAGCTAAAGATGCTGAGATAATGCCTTTGCCCAAACTTGAGCTAACACCGCCTGTTACAAAGATATAGCGGCTATTTCTTCCGCTAGTTAAATTATCGCTTGATTGCGCTGAGTCGTTTGGCATGTCCCGAATTCTAAATTTTGAATACGGGATTCAAAGGTAGAAGAAAATTGCCTTACAACGAGAGAAAAATCACTTCTCTTCCATACGTTCTGTCAAAGCATCTACAACCTTGTGTCCTGAAAGAAATTCATTAGCAATTACTCTCAGTAATGTATATCCCGGAACGGCTAAAATCATACCTGTCACACCTCCAAGCATTCCTGCCATACTTATTACTATGAATATTTCTAAAGGATGTGCTTTAACTCTGTTTGAAAAGAGGAAGGGCTGTGTAAGAAAATTGTCTACTAACTGTGTGATCAAATAAATAATCGCGGCAGAACCAATATGCGGTAACCATCCTGCCGAATCATCAGTATATGTAGTGGCAACAATTAAAAGACCTATTAAAGCACCAATCAATGGACCTATATATGGGATTAGGTTAAGAATGCCAGCTATAAATCCTAATATTAATGCGTGTTCAACACCAACTATAGCAAGTCCTGTAGAAATCATAACTGTAACGATAGACACTTGAACAAAAAGTCCACTGAAGTATCTAGTTAATAGGTATGACGAGTTATTCATGATATTTTTAATGTGTTCAACTTTAGAATCTGGAGTAATCGCAATAATAATTCTGTAGAATAGATTAGCATCCTTCAAAAAGAAGAATGTCATAAATAAAATTGAAAATATTGCGACAAATGCTGTCCCTAATAAATTAAATATGCTGCTAAACAGAGTTGATACAGAGCCAAAGCCGACTATATCTGAAGTAGAGTCTAGTAAGAATGATGAAAAGCTGTCGTGACCTAGGTCGAGTTGACGTGTGATTTGGTCTATTACAGCAACCCATCCTTTTAAATCTCCTGCTATTTGTTGAGTGTCTAAAGATGCCAATGCGTCAGCTTGAGTGGCTATAAGTGGTCCAAACAACCCAATTACTATACCTCCTGTAATAAGAAAGCAAGCTAAAGCCACTAATGCTCCAATAGATGAGGGAAGCTCCTTGCCCTTGATTTTAATTTTAGCCACTAAGTCAACTATGGGACGACCAGCAAAACTCAAACCGACTGAAACAAGTAGATAACCAATAAGATCTCTAAAAATGTAAATTCCATAGGCACAAATCAGAACAGTTATAATACTGATTGCCTTCTTTACCATAGATTCATTCATGACAGCAATTTAGTTCAAATAAATTTAGGCATGGCTAAATATCGTTTTATGTTTGCAAATCATTATGAATACATCATATAAGTCTAAAAGTCGGCAGGATTATTTAAAAGCTATTTTATCTCTTGAATTAAAAGGGAATAAAATAACTACAACATCTATATCAGAAAAACTTTGTACCAAACCTGCATCTGTAACTGGAATGTTTAAGGTTTTGTCAGATTTAGAACTTATTAAATATCAGCCATATAAGGGAGCTAAGCTTACTCAGTTAGGAAGAAATGAAGCTATTTCATTAATTCGTAAACATAGGTTATGGGAGACATTTATGGTGGATTATTTGGGTTTTGGATGGGATGAAGTTCACGAAGTTGCAGAGCAGCTAGAGCACGTTGAATCAAAAGATTTGATTGACAAACTTGATGCATATATGGGTAACCCACCCTTTGATCCTCATGGCGACCCGATTCCAGATAAGGATGGTAATTTGACAGATAGCAGAAGACTCATTCAAGTTCATACGTTGCAAAAGGGAGAGGTTGGATGTATTCAGGGTGTTTTAGGAAGTAATGATACTTTTTTAAAACATCTGGGAGAATTCGGAATAAAGATGGGGTTGGTGTTTACTGTGAAAAAAGTCTTTGAATACGACGGGAACTTTCTAGTTGAATTTGTTGGTGATGATGGTGTTCAAAGAGAGTATTCGTGGTCAAGAAAATTAGTAGAACAATTATTAGCTGAAATAAATTAGAATGTATGATTCAATAGTTGATTGGTTAGAATCAATAGGTCCTGTGCTCGCCGCACTGTGTGCGACTATATTCACTTGGCTAATGACTACGGCTGGTGCATCACTTGTGATATTCTTTAAGTCCATGCATAGGAGGTGGTTTGATGGAATGCTTGGTTTTACCGGAGGGGTAATGGTGGCAGCAAGTTTTTGGTCGCTTCTCTCGCCTTCAATTGAGATGTCTGAAGGGGATGGATTTATCAAGGTGATTCCTGCAGCAACAGGCTTTTTGGTTGGAGCATTATTCATTTTTGCTTTAGATAGACTGACACCACACTTACATATTAATTTTAAAGAAGATGAGGCTGAGGGCCCCAAAACTGATTGGCACAGTACTACTCTTTTGGTGTTAGCAATCACATTGCATAATATTCCTGAGGGCCTTGCAGTTGGTGTTCTTTTTGGCGGAGCGGCACTTGGGATTGATGGTGCAACTACTGCTAGTGCATTAGCCCTTGCAATTGGTATTGGAATACAAAATTTCCCTGAAGGCCTAGCTGTTTCTATGCCTTTACGAAGGCAGGGTGTGAGCACAGTTAAATCTGTTTGGTATGGACAGTTAAGTGCAATAGTTGAACCTCTTGCAGCTGTTCTAGGTGCTCTATTAGTTCTTCAGATGAAGCCTCTTCTCCCTTATGCATTGGCTTTTGCAGCTGGAGCAATGATATATGTAGTAGTTGAGGAAGTTATTCCTGAAACTCAGCGTGATAAATTCACTGATTTTGCTACTCTAGGATTTATAGGTGGTTTTATTGTGATGATGACTTTGGACGTTGGTTTAGGCTAAACTCCACTCGGAATCTCAGCTCCACCAAACCTTCCGGAACTCATTAAAATAACACAGTGATTCTTTTTTGGGATATTCTTAATTCGTTGTTCTAGAATTTCAATTGAGGTGATTACTTCTAGGTTAGGTCTATTAAATGCTCGAATCACATCTTTTGGGCTTATAGCTGGAAGTTTTTTATGTTCTACGACCTTTGGATCGTAGTAGACTATGGCTTTATCCACTGAATTCATAGAGTCTTTATACTGCGGTAGAAAATCTTTGTTGAGGCTAGAAAATGTATGCAGTTCAAATACTGCTGTAACTTCTCTATTAGGGAATGCATCAACTACACCATCCTGTGTTGCCTTTAACTTAGATGGCGCATGTGCAAAGTCTCTAAATACAGTAAAATCACTTGACTCTACAATAACTTCTAATCTTCTATCAGCCCCCTTAAAATCAGATATAACTGACGTAAATTCATCGGCACTAATGCCAATTTCACTACAAATTTCTTTTGCTCCTGCGAGATTTTGATAATTATGAGAACCAACAAGTGGAGTAGAAAGTGCAACCCCATCAGTAAATTCGATTTCACTTGCTCCTAATCCGGGAATGCTTTTAGGAGTTGAATATCCAATGTATTTAATGTCATTTCTCTTTGATGAGTACTCACTAATTAGCTTATTGAGATGCTCGTCTTCATTGCAATAGACAAGAGTGCCTTGTTGCTCAATTGTTTCTATAAATAACCTGAAGGTGTCTATATAGCTTTCTTTTGTAGGAAACACATTAATGTGATCCCATGCAATTCCTGTAATAATAGCAATATGGGGTCTATAGTGTAGGAATTTTGATCGTCTATCTATTGGAGAACTTAGGTATTCGTCCCCCTCAATTACAGCATATTCGTTTTCGTTACTTAGCTCTAACATTCGATCAAAACCTTCAAGCTGAGCCCCAACCAAGTAGTCGGTCTTAATGTCACACTTATTCATAGAGTGAAGAAGCATTGAAGTAATGGTTGTTTTGCCATGACTTCCTCCGACTACAATACGCTTTTTATGCTTTGTCGCGTTAAATAAAAATTCAGGATAAGATTGAATGTTAAGACCTAGGTTTTGGGCTTTCAAAAGCTCTGGATTGTTAGTCTTAGCATGCATCCCAAGAATAATAACATCTATATCAGAGGTAATCACCGATTCATTCCAACCTTCATTTTCTGGGAGTAAATTAGCCTTGAGCAAACGCCCCATGCTAGGCTCAAAGATTTGGTCATCTGAACCTGTTACTTCATGTCCTAGGTGGGAAAGGGCTAATGCAAAATTGTGCATAGCACTTCCGCCTATTGCAATAAGGTGAATTCGCATGAGCTAAAGTTAGCTAACTACCGTGGAAATATTCGCTCCTAAAGATTCTATGTCATCAAAGAATGATGGATAACTTTTAGCTACGCATTGGGCGTTTAGGATTTCTATAGGAGATCCTGCACATCCAAGAATTGCTGCTGCCATAGCGATTCTATGGTCTCCTCTTGGGTTAATTTTGCACGACTTGATTTTTGCTGGGTTAATGGTCATTTCATCACCTTCTATATTAACCTCTATACCAGCCTTGACAAATTCTTCTGAAATAATTTTTGCCCTATCACATTCTTTGTTTTTAAGACGACTCACACCTTTTAGTTTAGAAGGTTTCTTGCCAAATGCAGCAAGTGCAGCAAGAGTTGGGAAAAGGTCAGGTGAATCAGTCAAATCTAGGTTGAATGCTCTAGGCTTATTTTTTGAAATGCT
This sequence comes from Crocinitomicaceae bacterium, assembly GCA_002722795.1. Taxonomy (GTDB): domain Bacteria; phylum Bacteroidota; class Bacteroidia; order Flavobacteriales_D; family Sanyastnellaceae; genus UBA974. The sequence goes on along the minus strand of PBMY01000025.1, from coordinate 65,889 downwards.
AATTCCAAATTCTGTTCCAAGAAGATTATATCCTGCAAATAAAAGAGCGCCCTTTATTACAGCATCTGCCTGAGTAAAATCACCTCTAATCCCTGTTACCTCTAGTGCGGGTCGACCGCATAGAGCTCCAAGTGTTAGCAGGGTTGCTGCGGCACTCCAATCACCATCAATTTCTATCTCTTTTCCTTCAAAACATTGATTTGCAGGGATATTAAAAATATCATTTCCTTCTAATGCTGTGTGATTATAGACAATACCCAAACTATCTAAAACTTCTAAGGTCATCTCTAGATATGGCCTAGATACTAAGTTTAAAACAGTGAGAGTTGAATCCTGATCAGCAAATGGTAGGGCTAGTAATAATCCCGAAATAAACTGTGATCCTAAACCGCCGTCAATCTCAATATTTCCGCCATTTAAGCAGCCACTAATTTTGACGGGAGGTAATTCTGAATTTGATGAAATTTCTAAGCCTAAATCTTCTAATCCCTTGAGCATTTGGGTTTGTGACCTTTGTGATAGGGTTCCTTCAGATTTGATTTCAATATTCTCTCCACTCAAAGCTGATATAGGTCCAAACAATCTTAAGCCTAAGCCAGCTTCACCAGCATTCAGCTTTCCTGTCCTAGGTTGGGGGATGCCAAGGGGAGTAGGAGTTATCATTATTCCGTTTGATCCCAACTCAATTTCAGCCCCTAATTCTGCAGCCATTCCTATTGCTGCAGTACAATCGTCGCATTCGCTTACGCCTATTAGTTTTGACTGAGAAGCTGCTAGTATAGAAATGGCAATAAACCTTTGGCTTAAACTTTTAGAGCTTGGAGCCTGAATAGAACCGCTTAATATACTAGGGCTTACTTTAAGAATCATACCTTTTTGTAGCCGATATAAATACTTGCTATACCGCCAGTTAATTTTACTTGCTTCAACTTTTCGAAACCAGCTAATTTCATCCTGTCAAGAAAATCCTCACCCTCAGGAAAAGCCAAAACGCTCTCAGGTAAATATGTGTAAGCAGCAGAATCCTTTGAAATAACCTTGCCTAAAGTCGGCATGATGAATTTAAAATATAATCCAAATAAATTCTTTATTATAAATGATTTAGGCTTACTAAATTCAAGTATAATGGTAATTCCACCATTATTTATAACTCGATGCATTTCTCTTAAACCTTTATCTAAATTTTCGAAGTTCCTTACTCCAAATCCAACAGTGTAAGCGTCAAAGCTATTATCATCAAATGGAAGGTTTTCAGAATCACCCTGCTCTAAAGAAATTCTATCCTGAAAACCTTTTGTTTTAATTTTTTCTATTCCAACATCAAGCATTTTACGACTTAGATCAATACCAATGACATTAGCGTCTAATCCCATTCTAATTGCTTCAATAGCAAAATCACCAGTTCCTGTAGCCATATCTAATATTGACTTTGGAGATTCTTTACGAAGAATTCTGATACATCGTTTACGCCACAGCACGTCTATACCCAATGAAAAGAAGTGGTTTAAGAAGTCGTACTTATGAGCAATGTTGTCAAACATTCGTTCGATTTGTTCCTTTTTGGACTCGTTGTCCGGAGTAGTGTATGGAGTTATTTTAGTTCCCATTATCCTATCATAGTGTGACCTTCAGGGTATTTGAAGTGTGATTCAATTGCTCGGCCACCTAGAGCAAATGCAACAGTTAAAGTTCCAACTCTTCCAATAAACATCGAAAGAGAAATTATGATTTTTCCAGCAGGTGAAAGGAGAGGAGTAAGGCCAGTGCTTAAACCTACAGTTCCCATTGCACTTACTTGCTCAAAGACTAAGTCCAAAAAGCTAATATCACCGTTTCTTAGTAACTCCGCCTCACTTATAGTTAAGATAAAGATGAATAAGCCATTTCCTAAAATGAAGAATAAAAGAACACTATAAGCTCTTGATCTTAGCATGGGGCTGATAGTTCTCTTATATAAGTGTACGTGGTCTAATCCCCTAACAGTTCTCCAAACGTCAGATAAGACTACGCTTAATGTTGAGGTTTTAATTCCACCACCAGTTGAAGAAGACGAAGCTCCAATAAACATTAATATAATAAATAAGAACAGCATTGGAATACCAACTGATCCAATGTCTATAGTGTTGAAACCTGATGTTCTTGTAACGCTTTGGAAAATTGAGGTTGTGAATTTGCCGTATAAACTCATACCATCCATCACACCATGCCATTCAAGAACCGCAAATGAAATAGCACCGATAGCAACTAGAATTAGAGAAAAATAAAGCGCAATTTTAGTAGCAAAACCAAACCCCTTCCATGGAGCGGCTTTTCTTTCTCTTAGCTTAATGGGTTCAAAAATGTCAAATAGAGCTACCATACCTAAAGCACCAATAAACACAAGTATGGTTACCACCCAATGAGCAGCCCAATTTGTACTAACGCTAGCGTGGGCCAAACCATCAGTAAACAGTGTTATTCCAGCATTATTAAACGCACTAACACTATGGAATACTGAAGAGAAAACTCTATCGCCTAAGGTCCTAAATTCAACCCCATTTGACCAAGCAAATGCAAGTGCTATAGACCCAATTATTTCTATAGATATACACCAGCTTATTACTTTTTTAAGAGTATTCTTACCGCTTAAAAAACTGTCTTCGTTAACGAAATCCTCAATTACATCATGTTGTCTTACACTCACTCCAAATCTTGATGCTAATGCAAGGAACGAAGCAAATGCAATCACATTAAGTCCGCCAAGTTGAATAAGAATTAGTAGTACAATTTGGCCTTTAAAAGTGAAAAAAGTCATTGCATCCTCCACCATTAATCCTGTTACACAAGTGGCAGAAGTAGATGTAAATAAAGCATCTAAAGAATTCATTCCACCACCATTTTTAGTCATTTCAGGCATCATTAATAATAGAGTGCCTACTATTGTAATCCCTAAAAAACTCATTATAAAAAGCACTGCAGGGTGCATTTTTATTCTAGGTAAAACACTGCCCTTACGCATCAATTCCGCAACCACAACCACAACGAAATACAGTTGAATAAAGATGGTTGAAAAGTCAGTATATGAATCAAATCCCATTGCTATAAGTAGTGGTTCTAAAAGCAATCGGTCAAAAAACAAATCTCCTATTCCCTCAACAACTAGAAGAAGCATCACCACCCCTTCAAACCAATTATCTTTGATAAATGTAGATGGGTGAAAGTCGTATATCAGCCTAATGAGATAATGCAACACATAAAACCCAAAACTGAATTTTATAAAACTTATTAGGCCTATTGAGGTTTCTTCTGTTTGAGGAAATCCGTAATAGATTGAAAGAATTACAAGAGCAGTCAGAGAAATGAAAAGGTTGATGATCTTGAGAATCTTCAAGTTTCTAGACTTTGATTCGTAAAGTCCCAGATTCACCTTTTCTCTAAAGTCCCTTAAAGTCATGCTTCAAATTCCTTTGCTAATGCATTTGAATCAACCATAACGACTCCACTCTTTTCGCAAACCTGTCCTCCAGCAATATTAGCTGCTTTAGCTATTTCCAAATCACCTGCACCTGCTGCAAGCATAAGAGAAGCAACAGCTATAACTGTATCTCCAGCTCCGCTGACATCAACAACGTTTCTGGCAATTCCATTTTGATAATGATGATTAACTTCTGAAGAATGCAGCCACATTCCGCCTGCACCAAGAGTGGTAAGACTCATTTTAGGTGTAAGGACTTGATGCAGCGTTTCTACTGCACTTTCTAGCGAATATTTGTGATTTGGGTTTACTTCTAATCCCAAACCCTCTCTAAGCTCTTTGAGGTTTGGTTTAAAGAGATCAACTCCTTTGTAAGAATGGAAGTTATCAAGTTTTGGGTCTACAGTTGTAGGTATGTTTCGTGAAGCTGCTAAGTCAATCAAAAACCTAGCAAACTTTTTGCTCATAACTCCCTTGTCGTAATCCTCAATTATGATTACATCAATTTGCTGAGAATCTAAAAGTTTGACAATTTCAGACTTCAACTTTTGGGTTGAGTCACCATTTATAGGATCAGTGGTTTCCTCATCGACTCTAAGCATGTGCTTAGTCCCCTCAATCATTCGAGTTTTCACTGTAGTTGTTCGAGCATGCTCAGTTATTACAGCACCTGTTCCAATGCCTATTTCTTCAAGCAACTGCTCTAAATACTTACCGCTTATGTCGTTGCCAATAACTGAAGCAAGATGAACTTTAGCTCCCATTGCTAAGATGTTTCTAGCAACATTTCCAGCACCTCCAATTCTAGAGTCTTTCCCTGATTTCAGTAAAACGGGGACTGGAGATTCAGGACTTTGTCTGTTTATTTCCCCCCACAGATATGCATCAATCATAACATCGCCAACCACAAGCGCAGTAAGTTTTGAAATACGATTAATCGGGAAAGTCATTTGGGATTTTTAAGCCAATTTACTCACGGCCTCTCTAATTCGGCTTGCTGCTTCTGCAAGAACTTCATCAGCTGCAGCGTAACTGATGCGAATGCACTCAGGTGTCCCGAAAGCTGAACCGCTTACAGTTGCTACGTGTGCCTCTTCAATTAAGAACATTGCAACGTCGTCAGAATTGCTAAGAGTTTTTCCGTTATAAGATTTGCCAAATAGCCCGCTGATATCCGGGAATAGGTAAAATGCACCCATTGGCTTGTTGAGTTTAATACCTAGAATGCCATTAAGATCTGCAAGCATTTGGTCTCTTCTTCTTAGGAATGCTTCTAGCATCTCATTGGCAATACTTGGATCTGCGTCTACTGCGGCAGCAGCGGCAGCCTGGGCAATGGAACAAGGTGCTGATGTGATTTGGCCTTGAATCTTATTACAAGCGGCAGCAATCCATTTAGGAGCCCCAATGTAACCAAGTCTCCAACCAGTCATAGCGAATCCCTTACTCACACCATTTACAGTCACCACTCTATCCATCATCCCTGGAATGCCGGCAAGACTAGCATGCTTGGGAGTAAAGTTGATAAGCTCATAAATCTCATCGCTAATTGTGATAATGTTGTTGTTTTGAAGAAGCACCTCGGCGATGGCCTGAGTTTCTTCAAGAGTGTATACAGATCCAGAAGGGTTACAGGGTGAAGAATAAATCACCATGCGAGTCTTTTCGTTGATAGCTGCTGCGAGAGCCTCAGGCTTGATCTTGTAGTCGTCGTCAATGCTAGTTGGCAGTACAATTGGAACTCCCTTTGCAAGCTTTACAATCTCAGCGTAACTAACCCAGTAAGGTGCAGGCAAAATCACTTCGTCACCTGGATTCACAATAGATAAAACTATGTTAGCAATACTTTGCTTTGCGCCGTTGCTTACTACGATTTGGTCTAGTGCATATTCGAGTCCGTTATCTCTTTTGAATTTCTTAGAAATTGCTTCTCTTACTCTAACTGTTCCAGCTACAGGGGTGTAGTGAGTGTCGTTTGCATTTATTGCATTGACACCTGCTTGCTTTAGTGACTCAGGAGTGTCGAAATCTGGTTCCCCTAATGAAAGAGAGATAACATCAATGCCTGATGCCTTGAGCTCGCGAGCCATTTTGGCCATTGCGATTGTTGCTGATTCAGATAAGCTGTTTAGAAGGTCTGAGGTGCGGTTATTCATGCCGTTTTGAAACTAGTTTTTAGGTACAAAATTCGCCCCCAAAGGTAATTCCTTATGTGGGAGTAAAACGAGTCCTATAGCAGTTATTATTCCGTTTACTGGGAGTAGGGCAAAGCCAAAACTGAAGCCGTATTTACTGTTTAGGTAATGCTCTAACATATAGCATATTACGGGTGCAGCAATCGCAACATAAGGAATGAATTTATCCAAAGGCATTCGTTTTGTGAATATCCCGTAGAAAAATAATCCCAAAAGGGGACCATATGTATAGTTCGCCGCGGTGAACAATGCGGCTACTGCGCTTTGGTCATTTATCGACCTGAAAATCATTATCACAATCAGCAACACCCCAGCAACACCAATGTGTACATTCTGACGAATTCTTAATGCACGATGCTCCTCTATTTTTTCAGTCCCAATCAAATCAACACAAGTAGAAGTCGTCAGTGCAGTCATAGCCGAATCCGCAGAACTAAATGCGGCAGCAAGCAGCCCCACCAAGAATACTCCACCAATCCACATCCCTAAAGATCCGCCTAAAGCTAGCATGGGATACAGCTTGTCCGTCTGCTCAGGTAGTGCTAACCCTTCGTGCTCAGCCTGCACATACAGCAGGGCTCCTAAAGCAAGGAACAGTATGTTCGCAAAGAAGAGAATGAATGTGAAAGTTCCCATGTTTTTTTGGGCTGACTTCAAGTCCTTACACGTAAGGTTTTTCTGCATCATGTCTTGGTCTAGGCCTGTCATAGCAATGCAGAGGAATATCCCGGCAATGAAGTGCTTGACAAAATGATTTGGAGCCTTCCAATCTTCAAGCTCAAAGATTTGAGTCATACCGCTAGATTCCACCAATGCCGGTATTCTAGAAAAGCTCACGTCTTGCGCCTTAGCAATGGCAAGGATGGATAAGATGACGGCACCTAGCATGCACGCGGTTTGGACTGTATCTGTCCAAATTACAGTAGCCATACCACCCTTTTTAGTGTAGAAGTAAATCACTGAAAGCACAACTATCACCGTGGCGGCGAAAGCCCAGTTAGGGATAGCACCACCATACATTGGCTCTAAGAAGGCAATTTCTACGACTAAAGCCACCAAGAACAGCCTGAAGGATGCACCTATGGTTCGGCTTAAAAGGAAAAAAGACGCCCCAGTTTTATACGCTTTAGAGCCAAACCTCTCGTCCAAATAAGTATAAATACTCGTGACTCCTAGCCTGTAGTAAAGGGGTAGGAGGAAGTACATAATGAATCCGTATCCCGCACAAAACCCCATCATCATCTGCAGGTATGTCCAGTTCTGAGACCCAACCCATCCAGGAACGGAAATAAATGTTACTCCACTAAGCGTAGCACCAATCATCCCAAAAGCAACCACGTACCACGGTGCTGCTTTGCCTGCCAAGTAAAAATCACTTGCTTTGCTTCTGTCGCTAGTAAAATGAGCAATGGTAAAAAGAACGCCCACATAGCCTAAAGCTATAAGTAGAAATGTCATTGGAGTCATAGACCAAATGTAAGGTTCGAGCGGTGAGTTTGCCTGACTATCTTTACACCGTGGATCAACTACCCTCAAGACTCATAGAAGCAGCTGTAGATCAGATTGCAACTCTACCAGGAATTGGTAGAAGAACTGCTCTGAGATTAGCTCTCAGCCTATTGAGAAAGGATCCTGAAAGAGTGCACCAGCTAGCAGATGCGCTAAAGGCAATGAGCGACGGAGTAAAGCCCTGCGATGTTTGCCACAATCTCACTGAAGACAATATTTGCAGCATTTGCAATAGCACGGGTCGAGATGCGAATACAATCTGTGTAGTTGAAGACATTCGAGATCTTTTAGCCATTGAAAGCTTAGGCAATTACAGGGGGCTGTATCACGTTCTTGGTGGCGTTATTAGTCCCATGGATGGGATTGGCCCATCTGACTTGTTTATTCAAACTCTAATTGAAAGAGTGAGCTCTACGACTGAAAAAACTGAGGTGATTTTTGCCCTTTCAGCTACCATGGAAGGCGAAACCACATCGTTCTATCTCTTTAAAAAGCTCAACACATTAAATACTACAGTTACATCTCTAGCTAGGGGAGTGGCTGTTGGAGAATCTCTTCAATATGCTGACGAAGCAACACTTTCAAGGTCTATTGAAAACAGAACTGCTTACAAGGCACAATAATGAAGTTGAGCGTAATCATAGTAAGCTACAATGTTGAGGGATTCCTCACACAATGTCTTGTGTCTGTTGAGCGAGCGATTTCTAAAGTAGTAGCAGATCAGATTGAGGTTTTTGTAGTGGATAATGATTCAGTTGATGGAACTTGTGAAATTGTGAAGCGCAAATTTCCTTGGGTCAAACTCATTGAGAATAAGGAAAACACAGGTTTTTCTGTTGCCAACAATCAGGCTATAGCCCTTGCAAAGGGTGAGTATATTTTACTACTTAACCCTGACACTGTTGTTTCTGAAAACACTTTTAAGGCTTGTATTGAATATTCTGATAAGAATGCCAAACTCGGCGGCCTCGGTGTTCCCATGTACGATGGCGGTGGTGCCTACCTACCTGAAAGCAAGCGAGGAATTCCCACCCCTTGGGCATCAATGTGTCGCATTTCAGGGATTTATAGGCTTGCACCTAAATCCACTAATCTAAACTCGTACTACGCAGGACATCTAGATAAGGACCAAACCTCTCAAATAGACATCCTTAGCGGAGCCTTTATGTGGATGAGGGCAGAGGCTCTTGAACAGGTTGGCGTCCTCGATGAGGATTTCTTCATGTACGGAGAAGACATTGATCTCAGTTGGAGAATTATCAAAGGCGGATGGGAGAATCATTATTTCACTGACACCCAAATAATACACTATAAAGGCGAGAGCACTAAAAAGGCAGCCTCAACTACGTCAGCGTATTCTACAAGGCCATGCTAATCTTTGCGGCTAAACACTTTGAAGGTGGCCAAGCGACATTCTTCAACTGGATTATCCGACTTGCGATTTATGCAAGAGCTTCACTTTCGATAGTACGTCGCATTGCGTCTAAATTATTCTTGCCAACTGTAGAAGGAGCAGTTCTCTACTCATCATTAATATTCATCCTCCAGCAGTATTCTGATTACACTGGCATTGTATATGATTGGGGCCAAGCATATAATGCTCTTGGTCTATATACCTTGATTTGGCTTACTTTTCTGTGGCTTTTCAGCGGCTATGATAAGCCCTGGGTTCCACGCAGAGTTATGAAAGGGATAGCCTTTGGCACTCTTGCTTTATTAGCTGTATACGGTTTGTTTCCTGAGACTATGCGTTTCTCAAGAGCAATCCTATTATTAGGAGCAGGAAGTTTTACTTTGATTGTTTCTATAGGCCGAATAATTTTTGGAGGATGGAGATTAGGCAGAAAGACATCTAACCGCCTGGTAGTAGCAAATGAAGTTGAGTCTAAATCAATTTTTTCTCTTCTTGATTCATTAGAACCTCACTTTTCGTCATCATCAAACCAAAGCATCAAACCTCAAGAGCTAGATTCTTTGCTTGATTACATTAGGATACACAAAATAGACGAAGTGATATTCAGCGGACGAGATGTTGCCGCTAGCGCAATTATAACATCTCTCGCATCAATTTCCGGCACCGTTGTTAGCCGTATAGCATGGACCGACGACGGATCAGTAATGGGGTCCGGAGGTCTAGGCCATGACCCAGTAACCGAGCTCGATGGAGCGATTTATGGCCCCTCAGCTAGAAGGACTAAAAGACTTCTAGATATCAGCTTGAGCATTGCATTAATAATACTCACTCCAATACTTGTTTTAACCGGTCGCTGGAGATGGGTATTGAGGTCATTTAGCGTTGGTTTGGGCTTTAAAACATGGGTAGGTATAAATATTCCGGGAACAAATAAAGGAGCATTTTCTAAGCCTTTTATTGTCTTAGCAGTTGATTATGACGACATTAGGGTTCGCGAAAGACTTAGTTTATCATATGCAAGACAATACCACCCCTTCGAAGACTTGAAGCTTGTCTTGAACTCACTACTTTTGCAAAACGAAAACTGATAGTATGGCAATCATCGAAATTCTACTTCCTAAGATGGGTGAGAGTGTAGCAGAGGCTACAATTACTAATCTACTAGTTGAACCAGGCTCAAGTGTTGAGGCTGATGAGGCTATTGTTGAAATAGCAACAGATAAGGTTGATAGTGAGGTTCCAGCTCCAGAAGATGGAGTGCTTGTAGAATGGTTAATTGCTGAAGGCGATGTGGTTCCTGTTGGGGCAGCTATTGCTAAATACGAAGTTGGAGGTGAGGTAGATGAGTCTGCACCTGCGCCGACTGTAGAGTCTGCACCTGTTGCTGAACCTGCTGTTGAGCCTGTACTAGAAGTTGAGGCTCCTAAACCTGAGCCTGCCCCTGAAGTTATTGCTGCAGTTACTGCACCATTAGAATCTTCACCTGAAAGAACTGGTCCTTCAGGACGTTTCTACTCTCCACTTGTGCGTAGTATCGCACAAGAAGAAGGGATTAGCATGGATGAGCTTGAATCTATTTCAGGTTCAGGATCTGAAGGAAGAGTTACTAAAAAGGATATACTAGCTTACTTAGCTAATAGAGGAGGAGCTCCGGTTGCTGCTGCTTCTAAACCTGCTAAGGCTGAGCCAAAACCTGCACAAACACCTACTTACAACGTAAGTACAACATCTCACGAACCTCATCCAGCATTCAAATCAGTATCTGGTGGATATGATATCATTGAGATGGATAGAATGCGTAAGCTTATTTCTAAGCATATGGTTGATTCAGTTCACACTTCTCCTCACGTAACCTCTTTTGTAGAGGCTGATGTTACAGCAATGGTGCAATGGAGAAATAAGAACAAAAACGCATTCTTCGAGAAATACGGAGAGAAACTTACTTTTACACCAATTCTTGCTGAAGCTATAATCAAGGCTATTGGAGATTTCCCAGGAGTAAACGCAAGTGTAGATGGAGATAATATCGTAATTCACAAGGCAATTCATTTAGGAATGGCTGCGGCACTTCCAAATGGTAATCTTATTGTACCAGTAATCAAGCATGCAGATCAATACAATCTTCAAGGTCTTGCTCGCCAAGTAAACGATCTTGCAAATAGAGCTCGTCAAGGGAAGTTAGGCCCTGATGATATTGCCGGTGGTACATACACCATGAGTAACGTTGGAACTTTTGGCAACGTAATGGGTACACCAATCATTAACCAACCTCAGGTTGGAATTATAGCTCTAGGTGCAATTAGAAAGCGCCCTGCAGTTATTGAAACTCCGGAGGGAGATGTGATTGGAATTAGACACATGATGTTCCTTTCTCATAGCTACGATCACAGAGTAGTTGATGGAATGCTTGGAGGAAGTTTTGTTAGAAGGGTAGCAGATTACCTTGAAAGTTTCTCAATTGATAGAGCGCTAGAGGGATAATATTTTTCATTTCCATGCGTACCTTGTAGAGGTAATTATTTGGAATATGGGATTAGAAGAAGGATTGAAAAGGCTTAACCTCAAAAAACCACTCGTTGTATTTGATTTAGAGACTACTGGAACCCAGGTTGGGGTTGATAGGATAGTCGAAATAGCCATGATCAAGGTAGAGGTCGATGGCACAGTCGTCCGTAAGCCTGAAAAAAGCGGCGCTAAGAATAGAATTTTAGTAAACCCTGAAATGCCCATTCCCATAGAGGCTAGTTTAGTACATGGGGTATACGATAAGGATGTCGAAGGGCAATACACTTTTGGCCAAATCGCACCTGGATTAGCTAAATTCCTAAAAGGGTGTGACCTAGGTGGATATAATTCAAATAGATTCGACGTTCCTATGTTGGCAGAGGAGTTTTTGCGTGTGGGAGTTGAGTTTGGCATAGAAGGAAGAAACCTAATAGATGTCCAAAACATTTTCCATAAGATGGAACAGCGCACGCTAAAAGCAGCTTATAAGTTCTATTGTAACAAAAATCTTGATGCAGCTCATGAGGCAATGCCTGATACATCCGCAACTTTGGAGATTTTGGTAGAGCAATTGAACAAGTATAAGTCAATTACATTTGAGGATAGCCACGGTGGAGTTGTGGGGCCTGTACCGCAGAAAATGGATGAATTACACGAGTTTTGCATGAGGTCAAAAAATGCTGATTTAGCTGGTAGGTTGGTTTTCAATGATGACGGCGAAGTGGTTTTCAATTTTGGAAAGCACAGAGGCAGGTCAGTTAAGGACTTACTTGAAAAGGAGCCGGGGTATTACGGATGGATGATAAATGGTGATTTCCCTAGATACACTCTCAGAGTCTTAAAGCAAATCAAAGAGGGAACATTCAAAAAATGAGAATAGCTGTTCTTGTTTCAAATGACCTAAGTTTTGATCAGAGGGTCAAAAAAACCTGCAAGGTTTTAGTTGATGCTGGTCATGATATTTTGCTGGTTGGGCGAGAATTAGAGGGGTCAGTTCCCTACACTGGTCCAGGTACAGCTCATAGGCTGAAACTAAAGAATATTAGAGGTGTTAGATTTTACTTTGAATTGCAATGCGCATTGATAAAATGGCTTAAGAGTGCAGATATTGATGCGATTTGGTCTAATGATTTAGACACACTTTATCCTGCTGTTGTAGTTGGTCGTAAAAAAGGTTTGCCTGTTGTTTACGATTCTCATGAATTCTTTACTGAGGCTGCTGGACTGACAAATGCTCCTTTGAAACGCTTGGTTTGGCTTATAATAGAGAAATACACTGTTCCTAAAGTAGGCCAAATGATAACTGTCAATAATTCCATTGCAGAAAGCTACAAGCAGAGGTATGACATCCGAGTAGATGTAATGAGGAACATGCCAGTATTATCTGATATCCCACAGGTAGATCATAGAGTGCCTTTTGAAAAATATGGAGTAAGAACAGACTTGCCCATTATGCTTTTACAAGGGGCGTTTATGGACAGAGACAGAGGGGCTTCAGATGCAGTAAACGCATTAGAAGAAATAACCGACGCAATTCTAGTGCTAGTTGGCGCTGGAATAGAGTGGGAGGAGAGTCTTGAAAGAATGGATGATCCAAGGTGGAAAGGCAGACTTTACTGTATTCCTAGATTGCCTTATGATGAACTTAAAGAATTAACGGCATCGGCAGATGTTGGGCTAAGTTTAGATAAGGCGTTACACACTAATTACCAGTTAAGTCTTCCAAATAAATTGTTTGATTTCATTCACGTTGGGCTACCAATTGTTGCAAGCCCCATGGTTGAAGTTAAGAGAATCGTAGAGGAGTACGGTGTCGGCGTAGTTGCAGATGAGGTTAGTACAAAAGCAATTGCAAAAGCTGTAAAAGAAGTGCTTTCTCAACCCAAAGAGCATTGGCAAAAGGCTTGCCTAAATGCGAGAGAAAATTTGCATTGGGGTGCGGATGCTCATATCATATTAGAGCAATTGGATAGAGCTAAGAGCCAACCTTGGGTAAAACACTAGCAAATTGTTTGTTCAAGTATTTCATACTAGTCCAAACAACCTGAATCATAGCATTTAATCCTCCTCCAAGAGCATCTCGTTTTAGCAGTCTTTCCTCAGCATATAGCCTTTTATTGAAGGTTCTACTTACCCCACCAGAATCAACTCTTGCTACAGTTCTGTCGTGACAAATGCACGCTGCTCCATTAGCCCAAAGTTTCAAGTTCAAGTGATAGTCTGCTAGTATTTTAAATCTAGTATCGTACTTGTGATCTATGATTGAAGACTTTCTGTAAACCAAACCTTGATGGTGCAGGGTGTTGCGCCACTTTATTTCAGAAGAGAAGTTGGGCCTATAGAAAGGAGGTACGCCAGGTTCAAGAGGGGGAGCTAGTTCTACTGAAAATGCGTGTAAATCGCTTTCAGTGTCTAGTTTTATTTTTTCAATGATTGCGTCCACTGCATCATTAGTTGGGACATCGCCTGTGCCCAAAAACCAAAGCCATTGCCCTGAACTTTGGACTATTCCCTTGTTCATTGCGTCGTAAATGCCTTTGTCGGGAGCGATTCTAAGCTTACTTATTGTGTCTTGATTTTCAAGCAACCATTGTGCAGAGCCATCTTTGGAACCTCCATCAATAACAACTAGCTCTATATCATCAAATCTTCTTAGTGATGTAATTGTTCTTTTTAACCCCTCAAACTGATCGAAGGATGGTATAATTACACTTAAAAGTGGAGTTGAGGAACTTACCATCTATTTATGTAATCTCAGTGATTAATCCATTCTCGCATTTCAGCATTCTCCCCGGAAAATTATCCATGTTGAGATGATCGTGAGTTGCCATTATTACACTGCATCCACTAGCCACAAGCTCGTGTAATAATCTTAGAATATTTCTAGTAGTGTCTGGATCTAAATTTCCCGTAGGTTCGTCTGCTAGAATTAATGATGGTGAATTAAGTAGAGACCTAGCAATTGCTACTCTTTGCTGCTCTCCGCCACTTAATTCGTGTGGAAATTTATAACCCTTATTTGCCAAATCAACTCTTCCAAGTACCTCTTCAATTCTGCTTTTGATTTGGTCTTTTCTACTCCATCCAGTAGCCTTTAGAGCAAATTTTAAATTCTCCTCCACAGTTCTGTCTGTTAGAAGGCCAAAATCTTGAAATACTATACCTAATTTCCTTCTTAATAGATGGACGTTTTTTCTACCCACCTTAGAAAGATCAATTCCACAAACCTCTGCATTTCCGCTTTTGATTTTAATGTCACCATATAATGCTCTGAGTAAGCTAGACTTGCCGCTTCCAGTTTTGCCTATCAAATAGATAAACTCACCACTACCCACGTCGAGATTAACATCGCTTAAAACAATGTGTTCAGCCTGATTGATACTCAGGTTTGAAATAGAAACTAAATGAGAGTTGCCTTGTTCCAATTTTTAATTAATCTAGGATGAATATACTAGTGTCAATATCTGAATTTATTTCAACAGAACCGATTCTAACATTCATGCTTTGAGGGCCGGCCTGTATTTTTAATTCTAATGCGAATAAAATTCCATCGCCCAAATCAATATAATTATTGTACTCAGTTGTGGAACTGATTGGACCTTCAAGGCTTTGTCTAATGCTCTTGTTTAACCTGAGAAGACCGCTCTCAACTTCGAAAAAGTAAGTGTCTACAATTTCACCATCTTCGGATGTATATGCTATCACGTGATAATCCACTCCATTAATGCTTTCAACACCAAGAAGTTCTGCAGTGATTCCATAGCTAGAATAATTAAGTAAATGAGTAGATGATAGTGTTGACCATTGGTTATTTATCAAATCTGCTCCAGACATTTGAATTGCAGGACCACCTAACTGCTTTTCTACTCCACCGTTGTCTGTTATAATAATCTCTGAAATGTTTTGGCCAGACATATTATAAGATTCGTAAGACCCCTTGCTTTTTTTGAAAGAGACTGTGCTTTCATATCCTAGAGTCATTGCTCCACCTATTTCTATTGAACCCTTAGTAAAGGTTGATTTTAATTTTGAAATTTTCTTCAATCCACCAATCGCATTGTAATGTCTTGTTGCAACAGATTCAACTGTTATACTAGCCTCTGCTTCTCGTCTTTCAACAAGTTGCTGTCCGTATGCATCGAATAATTCAACTTGTCCAGAAGATGCAAATGGCAATAGCTTTTCAACCATATCAAGGGTGCCTACACAAGTAATATAGATTTGGTCAGGTGTTAAATATCTCCTTGCTGCTGTTTGTACATCTTTAATTGTGATAGAATTTAACCTTTTTAGATATGTTGAGTAATAATCTTTTGGTAGATTGTATCTCTCAATATTTAAGGCAAAACGCGCTACAGTTCTTGGGTTTTCAAGACTTCTAGCAAATGAGCCAGTCATGTAGCTTTTTGTCATAGCAAGTGAAGCACTATCAACTTGTTCATTTTGCATTCTACGTATCTCATGCATGAATTCTGTTACTGCGCTATCAGTAACCTCATTTCTTACATCCGCATAGGCTGTAAATGACCCGATTAAAGGATCAGTACTCACTGAAGAACGCGCACCATAAGTAAACGCTTTGTCTTCACGAAGGTTTTGCATCAAACGCCCAGAGAACGCGCCTCCACCTAAAATGCTATTCATTACTGAAACAGCAATTGCATCATCAGAGCCAGGACGAAGGTTAACTATATGTGTAAGTTTTAAAAGGCTCTGAACCGATCCATCTAGAGGTGCAAGACAAACCTTTTGGCCTGTAGGTCTATTGGGTAGTTCCCATCTCTGATATGGCACTATGGCCTTATCCCAAGAGCCAAATCTTTCCTCTGCTGTAGCTAGTGCTTCTTCTGGAGTGATATCGCCAACGATTACTAGATAAGCTGTGTTTGGTCTAAAGAAAGTAGAGTGGTGGTTTACAAAATCATCCCTTGTAATTGCATCAAGAGTTTCAGCTGTAGTTACACCTCCATATGGATGATGATTGCCATATAATAGAGTTCTTGTAAGATTGCTAGAAATATCATTTGGAGAAGTCTCTGATGCAGCTAGGCCTGAAAGTGACTGATTTTTAAGCTTTTCTAATTCAGCATCAGGAAATGAAGGGTTAAATAGTAAATCTGTCATTATATCTAGCAGCGTGCTAGAATGCTTTGTAAGTGAAGAGCCACTTAAATAACTTGAAGATGAGTAAATAGAACCCCCAATAAAATCTATTGATTCGTCAATTTCAGCCTTACTTTTCGATTCTGTTCCGGCCTTCATTAGTTCGCCAAACATACCTAGCATTCCTGCTTTATTTCCCTCTGCTACAGGTGTGTGCTCTAGGTAAATACTCCAGCTAACCTGAGGTAGTCTATGGTTTTCTACTACGATTACTCTTAAACCATTATCAAGACTTGAAACAGTTGATTCTCCTAATTCTATTATTGGTGCAGGCCCTGGCTCAGGAGCCTTGCTTCTGTCGATTTGGGCTACTACTAGAGTAAGGGGAGTGGCTAATAGAATTAGCGTTAGTGCCTTTAGTGATTTCATTTTTCATCGTTGTGTTTGAAGTAAATCGTAACCCTAGAATCCTTGTTGTAGTATTCGTTAGCTGCCCTCTTAATGTCTTCAGGTGTGATGCTTAGGTATCTATCAATTTCTGTGTTAATCAAATTGGCGTCACCAAAATATGTGTGATAATTCGCTAAAGATTCTGCAATTCCAGCCATTGAAGAATTGGCAGTGACAAAATCAGATTCAATTGAATTCTTTAGTTTTTGTAGCTCACGATCAGAAATTAGTTCATTCTTCATAAGCTCAACCTCTTCATTTATTGCTGCCTCAACTTCCTCAGGTGTATTACCCATGTTTACCATTGCAAAAGCAAGAGTTAAGCCTGGATCCTCAAGTCCAAAACTGAATGCTCCACAGTATAGAGCGAGTTGCTTTTCATCTACAACTCTAGTATTTAATCTACTAGATTCTCCTCCGCTTAGAACTTGATTTAGCATGTCTACAGCGTAATAGTCTGGAGTTCCTTGTGCAGGTATAGGGTAAGCTTGAACCACTAATGGTAATCTATCCTTTCCGTAAACCACTGATCTTCTTTCTTCAGATCTCTTTTCTTCTACTATTGTAGGTCTAGGTATCGCTTTAGTTCCCTTGGGAATGTCATTAAAATATGTAGCTATAAGCTTTTTCGTTTGAGCTATATCTAAATCACCAGCGATACTTAAAGTAGCGTTGTTTGGCACATAGAATGTTTCATAGAATTTCATAAAATCTGCGTGATCAGCAGCGTCAAGATGTTCCATAGAACCAATTGGTGTCCACTTGTAAGGATGCTCGTCATAGCAAGCCTCCATTGTTTTTTCTAGAAGATTACCATATGGTTGATTATCCACTCTCATCCTCTTTTCTTCCTTTACAACTTCGTTCTGAGTGTCAATTCCAATTTGTTGGATTTTAGCGTGAAGCATTCTTTCAGATTCTAGCCAAAGCCCTAATTCCAATTGATTTGATGGAAGAAGCTCGTAGTAAAAAGTCCTGTCTTGAGTAGTATTTGCATTCAATACTCCACCTGCATTTTCTACGTACTTATCGAACTCTCCTCTGTCAATATTTTCAGAACCTTCAAAAAGTAAGTGCTCAAAAAAGTGAGCCATTCCTGTTCTAGAAGGATCTTCATTTTTGGAACCAACATGGTACATCACAGTAACTGCAACAATTGGAGTGCTGTGATCCTCATGAAGGATTACGTGTAACCCGTTTTCCAAATCGTATTCAGTAAATTCAATTTGGTTTGCATTTTGGCCCCAAACACAAGAAAGCATGCTCAACGCATATGCAACACTAAAGAGACGTTTCATATTTATATATCATGAATAATGGAGGCACAAGTTAACCTTGGTAGGGGTATCTTTATCGCATGAAAGCGGATAATTCTATGATGATAGATTGTAAGTGGTGGAAATTAGAAGATGTGTACTCTCGACTCGACTCAGAGACCATTCCCCAAATGGATGATGAAGTAGCAAAAAGAGTAGAAAAATGTCACAACTATTTGCTTGAAAGGATTGCTTATAATGAAAATACTTTTTATGGAATAAATACTGGATTTGGATCGCTAGCAAATACTAAAATTCCTGATGATCAACTTTCTGATTTACAGAGAAGAATCCTACTTTCTCATGCTTGCGGAGTAGGCGAGGAAGTTCCTGTCGAGGTAGTGAGGGCAATGATGCTTCTTAAGGCCAAAGCTCTAAGCCAAGGGCATTCTGCTGTTGCTCCAGCAACCATTCAGAGAATAATGGATATGCTGGCAAAAGACATTATTCCTGTTGTTCCTCGTCATGGCTCTTTGGGTGCTTCAGGCGATTTGGCTCCATTAGCTCACATGGTAATTCCATTAATAGGAGAAGGTACAGTTAGAATTAAGGGGGGTGAAGAGATTCCTTCGAGTCAAGCAGGACTTGAGCCACTTAACTTAGGCCCCAAGGAAGGGCTTGCGCTTATCAACGGAACTCAGCTGATGCTCGGTTACGGTGTAATGGCAATAAAAAGAATCCAAAACCTTATGTCTTGGGCCGATGCAATTGGCTCTTTATCATTAGAATCTTGGAGTGGTCTTGCATCTCCATTTGACGATGACGTTCATAGAATTAGAAACCAAGAAGGGGCAAGAGAAGTAGCTGCTTCTGTAAGAAATTGGCTGAAGGGTTCTGAAAGGATAAACACACCTAGGGACTATGTTCAAGACCCTTATTCATTTCGCTGTATGCCTCAAGTTCATGGTGCTTCAAGAGACGTTCTTAAATCTGCTATAGATCTATTTGAAAACGAGGTTAATGCGGTGACAGATAACCCACTTGTATTTCCTGATGCAGATAAAATCGTTTCCGGCGGAAATTTCCACGGACAACCGTTAGCTCTAGCATTAGATAGATTAGCATTAGCAACTCACGAGTGGGCTTCTATTTCTGAGAGAAGAACATTTAAACTAATGGGTGGAACACGTGGTTTGCCATCATTTTTAGCTGAAAATCCAGGACTTAACTCTGGATTTATGATAGCTCAATACACAGCAGCTTCTCTAGTTTCATTGAATAAGCAACTTGTTACTCCTAGTTCAGCAGACAATGCTGATAGCTCAAATGGCCAAGAGGACCACGTTAGCATGGGGGCAAACGCTGCAATTAAACTTTGGGATGTTATTAATCACGCAGAGCAAGTTTTAGCAATTGAAGCTCTTTGTGCCGCTCAGGCATCAGATTTGCTTGATGATGCACAAATGTCACCAAGACTAAATGCAATTAAAACTAGCCTTAGAAATCACGTTCCATACATCAGCGAAGATGTTTATATGAAGCCAATGCTTGACGCTGCACTTTCATGGTTGCGTAATAACACTCCAGAATGTATTTCTCCATGCCACTAACGGAAAATCTTGAAAGGAGAGGAGAGTGGCTTTTTAGGTGGAGGTCATTTCTTCCTCTTGTAATTGTCCCTTTTGCGATTTGGGTAACTATTTCAGATGATTCTTACCCGGCTTTTGATGACCTAAATTGGTTAGCTACATGCTTTTCTTTCAGTCTTTTAGGCCAAACCATACGAGCACTCACTATTGGATATGTACCCAAAGGAACTTCAGGAAGAAATACAGGCGAGGGACAAGTGGCAATGACGTTGAATACTAAAGGCATGTATAGCCTTGTTAGACACCCACTTTATCTAGGGAACTACTTCATGTGGTTTGGGATAATGCTATATGTAGGATCGACTATGTTTATAATATATTTTTCTATAGCATTTCTGCTTTACTATACTCTAATAGCCATGGCTGAGGAGAAGTTCTTGAAGTCGAAATTCGCTGATGAATACTCTAATTGGGCAGATGGAATACCAGCTTTTATCCCAAGAAAATTAAGGTGGATTCATCCAGGAGTTTTCTTCTCTTTTAAAAATGTATTAAAGAGAGAATACAACGGAGTATTTGCCGTATTTGTTTCCTTTGCAACACTTGATATTGCTCACAATTACAGAGAATTAAGCGAACTGCAGATGAGTGATTATATGCAGGTTGTTTTAGCTATAACTACAGTCTGTTTTCTAACATTGAGAACTATTAAAAAAAGGACTCAATGGTTAGATGTAGAGGGTAGAGAGTACATTAAATAGTACACTAGGTAACTGCAGCTTTTCTTATAATTCTTCTCAATAGTCTTGGGAAAAATCTTTTAAGGTAAACAGCTAGTATTTCGCTTCTTCCGATAAGAATTTCAGCCTTTTTTCTGTCAACTCCTTTTGCAAGCTTTACAGCACACTGCATTGGTGTTAATCCAGCCTCTGTTTTTGCATCCATTGTTCCCTGCTTACTTCCATCACCTACAACAGCATTTAAGCTAATGTCAGTTGCTATAAAACCAGGAAGAACCATTGAGATGTTAATGTTTTGGTCATAAACTTCTGCTCTAAGGGCTTCAAAAAAGCCATGTAAAGCATGTTTGGCTCCGCAATAACCAGATCTAAGTGGTGAAGAGAATACCCCCATTAGGCTAGTGATTACTACAAAATGCCCACTTTTTTTATCAATAAAATGAGGCAGTAAGGCTTTGGTTAAAGCTATTGTTCCAAAATAATCGATTTCCATAACCCTTCTGTCTACATCAACAGAAGTGTCAATTGCAAGAGAACGTTGGCTTATTCCGCCAGCGTGTAGCATTATGTCTAATGAACCAATCTCATTTAATACCTCAGATACAACTGGATTGTAATTAGAGTTTTCAGCCAAATCCAAAGGTTTGATTATAAGATTCTCTTTATTAACCTTACCTGAAGAACATATTTCTTCCGCAGCTTTTTCTAAAGTTTCTTTTTGTCTAGAAGATAAAACAACCCTATAGCCCTTATTTGCGTATACTTCAGCGCATGCACGGCCAATGCCGCTACTTGCTCCAGTAATCCAAATTGCTTTAGGCGTCGATGTTTGCATACTTTGCGTTCTCTTCAATGAATGCCCTTCTAGGCGGAACTTCATCTCCCATTAACATTGAGAACACATGGTCAGCACCCATAGCATTTTCAATTGTTACTTGACGAAGAGTTCTGTGCTCTGGATTTAATGTAGTGTCCCAAAGTTGTTCAGCGTTCATCTCACCAAGACCCTTGTAACGTTGAACATTCACATTAGCATCTGATGAACCTTTTAGTTCTGCAATAATTGCATCTCTTTCTTCATCATTCCATGCATACTTCTGCTTACCTCCTTTCTTAACCAAGTAAAGTGGGGGAGTGGCAATGTAGATAAATCCTCTTTCAATAAGGTCTTTCATATGCCTAAAGAAGAAAGTTAGGATCAATGTTTCAATGTGAGAACCATCGACATCAGCGTCACACATGATTACAATTTTGTGATACCTCAGCTTTTCTAAATTCAATGCTCTTTCATCTTCTTCTGTTCCTAGCCTTACTCCAAGCGCAGTGTAAATGTTTTTGATTTCTTCATTTTCAAAAACCTTATGATGCATAGCCTTCTCTACGTTGAGGATTTTACCTCTCAAAGGCATAATAGCTTGGAATTTTCTGTCACGTCCTTGCTTAGCTGTACCACCTGCTGAATCACCCTCCACAAGGAATATTTCGCAAAGAGATGGGTCTTTTTCAGAGCAGTCTGCTAGTTTACCAGGAAGTCCTGATCCACTCATTACTGTTTTTCTCTGAACCATTTCACGCGCTTTTCTTGCAGCGTGCCTAGCTTGAGCAGCTAATATCACTTTCTGGACAATAGACCTTGCATCGTTAGGATGTTCCTCTAAATACGCTTCAAGCATATCGCTTACAGATTGAGATACTGGAGCACTTACTTCAGCATTACCAAGCTTAGTCTTTGTTTGCCCCTGGAATTGTGGCTCAGCAACTTTTACAGATACAACAGCTGTTAAGCCCTCTCTAAAGTCATCTCCACTTATGTCAAACTTTAATTTACTCAACATGCCAGAGTTATCTGCATATTTTTTTAGAGTGTTAGTTAGACCTCTTCTAAAGCCTGTAAGGTGAGTACCTCCCTCATGGGTATTGATGTTATTTACATAAGAGAAAAGATTCTCTGAGAAAGAAGTGTTATAAGTCATTGCGACTTCTACAGGTACTCCGTTTTTCTCACCAACCATGTGGATTACATCAGCAATAAGAGTATCTCGGTTTTCATCTAGGTATTCAACGAAATCTCTAAGACCATTCTCTGAGAAAAAGATGTCGTTCTTATAAACACCTTCAACAGGGTCGGTGCCATCTTCTGGTATTGCTAATTCTCTTTCATCAGTAAGAGTTACAGTAATTCCTTGATTTAGATAGCTGAGTTCTCTCATTCTATCTGCAAGTGTTTCGTAATTGTATACTAATACCTCAAATATTTCGGGATCCGGCTGGAACTCTACTATAGTACCATTATCAGTAGCTGATCCACATTCTCTAACTTCATATTGCTCTTTTCCTCTGTGGTATTCTTGCTCATACGCTTTTCCATCTCTGTGTACCTCAGCTCTAAGGAATGTAGATAGAGCATTTACACATGAAACACCTACACCGTGTAATCCACCACTTACTTTATACGAATCCTTGTCAAACTTACCCCCAGCACCAATTTTAGTCATTACAACCTGAAGAGCACTCACACCCTCTTTTTCGTGTATACCAACGGGTATACCACGACCGTTATCTTGAACTTTAATTCCGTTGTCTTTCGTGATGACAACATCAATTTTATTACAGTGACCAGCTAGTGCCTCGTCAATTGAATTATCTACTACTTCATATACTAGATGGTGAAGACCTCTTACGTTTACATCACCGATATACATCGATGGACGCATACGTACGTGTTCCATCCCCTCTAAAGCCTGAATTTGTTCGGCTCCATACGTTGGTTTCTTCTGCTCTTTTGACATTGTAAATTAGTCTTTTATATAGACTTTAAAAATACAGTATTTTCAGGTTAAAACAGTTGAATTTACTGCGTATAAAAAGTGCGTTTTTTCCACAAAAAACACACTTAATACACATTCAGTATTTAGATGAAATTTTAGAAGGAGTAACTAGCTCCAAAAAGAGCTTGAATTCCTTGTACTCTATAACCAGTCCAGTTCCTGTAATCTGAGTTTGTAATGTTGTTTATACATAACCAAATAGCAGTTCTTCGATTGTATCTGTACTCAAGACTTAGATTCATATCTATGTAAGCTGGAAGATCAACAGCATAATTATCTTCGTGTTCCAAATAAGTCACAGATGTATTTACAGAATCTGGAGCAATAGCTGAAAGACCAGTTCTAGCTCCAACTAAATTAGTAGTTGAGCTAATCGTGAATTTTTCAATCAGGGTGTAGCTGAGGTCAATTGAGCTTCTGTAGCTCGGTAAATTCCAAAATATATTAGTAGAATCTGATTGAAATTTATAAAGCTCAGCATCAATAGCTAATTCGAAATTTTCACCAATCTTTAAGTTGACATTACCACTAGCTGAATTAATTCTAATATCCTCGAAGAAAGTTTTAAATTTTACACCACCACTACTAGATGAATTCATAAAGAACATGTAGTCATCATACTTTACGGTTCTGCCATAGAAGTTGAAGCTTAACGCGTCTGTTATAGTACCTCTCATCCCCAGGCTAATGTCGTTTTTACGAGCAGTAGTTCTTAGTGGTGATTTTAGCCCATCTTCACTAAATGTCGGTTTGTATTCATAAAATCTATTATCGTTAAGAACAGTTTGTAGCCTGTTTTGCTGCAGACTACCATCCAGCCGTAAGTAAGGAATAAATAAGTCCTTCATTAAGCTAATAGAGGCATCAATTTTAGGGAAAATGTAGAAGTTTTGACTTGCCAAATTATCAGGGTCACGACTTTCATTGTCTGCATCAACCCAAAGACCTGCACCCGCCTTGATGGTCAGGTTGCCTTTGTATGTTGTGATAGTAGGCTCCATACCAACAACTCCTTCATTAATGATGTTTGGAGAGTCGGAATCGGAATCAATACTGATTTTGTCAAAATTGTAATATGTGATGAAAGAAAACTTTTCAGTTCCGATGAATTTTCCAACTTCAAATGAACCGCCAAAATTGTTATCTACTAGTCCTGATGCGCTTCTTAGTAAAATCCAATCTAAGCTAACTTGATGGTTGACATTAGTTGAATCCCTATGATGTGATTTAAACTCAAGAGAAGAGCCAAAACTCATATAGTTTTCAGTTGCATTCTCGTTATCAAAAGAAACAACCTCACTATTTATTGGATTTCCGTAGTAGGCAATTGAATTGTTGTTGAAATGTGTTGAAACATTCACTTTCTCTTTTCCGATGAATCTACTGGTCCATAACCTAGCTCTAGTGTCTCTATATCTGTTATTAATCGAATTGTTTGGCATATCGGTAGCAAAATGATTAGCCTGCACACCCCAAGTGCCTTCTCTAGATCTAAGATCAGTTAGACTAAGTTCAAGTAGTGGAGTATTATACATTCCAAAACCAGCTCGAATGTAACCTCTATAAAGTCTAGCAAGAGGTGCATCAACCTTGAGTTGTATTGGTTCAATATATGTCCATTCTGGGGTTACGTTTAGCCTTTTTGAAAGAAGCTTGTAGGAAAAATCTCTATTTCCTCCATCTAGTTTTCTAGGTTCAGGCCAACTTTGGAGCTTAATTGCATCTTTGACAACCATTTCTCTTTCACCCACGAATGTAACATCCATGCTGAGAGAGTCATTAATTTCCTGTGCTTGATAAGTACTAGTTGAGTACAAGAATGCTAAACATACTCCAAGTGTGCTTAATTTTTTAGTCTTGCTCATCTTCATTGTTATTTTCTTCTTCAGTTTCTTCAGGCTCTAATTCTGCAGCTTCTAATTCTTCAATAGTCATCATTAAATCAGAACATGCTTCTTGCACCCACTCAACTTCAACATTATCCATAATACTTTCTGCAGTTGCTCTTGCTTGGAATAAATCATTTAAGCCCAAGTAAGTTTTGACTAGGAGAATGAAGCCCTTGTGTTTCCATTCGTCATAAGTAGAGTATTCACTAACTAAAGTAAACACACTTTTTTCTGCGTTAGTGTAATCCTCAGAATCAAATTGAATTTGCGATATCATGTAATTACTTTCAGCCCCAACAGATCCGCCATATTGAACAAGTGATTTGAATTTTTCTAGAGCATCATCAATATTGCCAGCATCGTAATTAATTCGACCTAGCCAAAGTGCCGCTGTTCTTTTAATTGATTCAGGCGTTGATTCATCTATATACACCTCATTAGCATATTCAAACGCCTGTTTTGGCTGATTTAATAGGTAATAACATCTCATCGATCCAATTGAAGATTCAAGCTTGTTTGCCTTAAGTGTTGCCACTTCTGCAAGAAGCCTATAATGATCTAATGCTCTTGTGTAATCACCAATGTTCCAACTTAATGTCGCAGCACCTAAAGCTGAAGCTTCAGTAAATTCAGAAGGGGGTAGGCTTAATACTTTTTCATAAGCAAGCAATGCACCTGATGCATCAGAAGCATCATTTAGACACATGGCCAAATAGAAATGAGCTTCGCTAACATGATTTCCATTTTCATATTGTCTTAAGTATTCATCAAGTCTTGGAAGTGCTTGAGAATAATTTCCGTCAATTGCTAGGTTTACAGCTGCTTTAAATAACCTTTCCTCTATCTCTTTGCCGGTTAAGCCAACAGCAGGTGGGAGATTATCTAATAATCCTCTATCGATAAGAAGAGGCTCAACAATGTTGTAAGCATCAGAAGCAATAGGGTCATTACCGTATGAGGTTATGATTTGCCCCCAAATTTCAAGAACTTCTTCAGGTTTATTTTGCTTAATTCCTATTAAACACAAATCAACTAAGGCTTCTTTCGTTCTAGCATTTCTAGGATGAGATTCAAGAAGAATATTTATTCTAGCCTTAGCATCATCAAGATTATCCAACTCTATTTGTGTTCTGGCGCTTTCATATAGTGCATCTACTACGAATCTGCTTTTTGGAAATTCTTCAAGTATTCTATCTAAATCAGCAATTTGAGATTCAAGTGCACCATCTAATTCACTGTGACTATATGCCATGCTTCTTTGAAATAGTATGTAGTCCAAACCGCTAGAATTACTTTCCAAACATCTGTTATAGTAATTGATAGCTCTGCTGAATTCCTTCTTAGCATAGAAGCAATCTGCAGTCCTAAGCTCAGCATCGTTATACCGTCTTTCGTTTTCATCCGGATAAGCATCCAAGTACGATCTAAACGCAGACAAAGCTTCCAAATACATTTTCCGTTTGAAGAGAGAATATCCTCTTGCATAATCAGCTGCAGGGTAATAATCGCTCAGATAGCCGCCGGGTGACCTTGAAAAATCAGCATATGAACCTGTTGCGTTCTTGTAATCCTTCATTGCAAAGAATGATTCGCCTTGCCAATAATAAGATTCTGCTGCTAGCTTAGGATCGATGGGGTAGTTTCGGACCTTTGTGAAATAGTCAATTGCATTAGTGTAATCACCGGCTTGATAGAGCTCAACGCCTCTATTATATGACAGTAATTGATATGATCTTTGGACTGTTGGATCCTTGTCTTGGATTTGGTCTAATGCGTGAAGAGCTCTTTCGTAATCACGGCTAGTCAAGTATACTTGCAGGAGGAAGCGGTATGCCTCGTCGTGTCTTACTGAGTTTGGGTACTTTTCGATGTATTTAGTGAAGGCAGTGATTGCGTCGTCAAAAGGATTGTACGACAATTCAAAGGCAAGCTTAGCATAGTTAAATAATGCGTCTTCCATGATTTCCAAATCATAATTCTTTGAAGCTGCACGCCCAAAAGCATTACGCGCTTTGTCTTTTTGGTCTAATTGAATGTAGCAATCTGCAATATGGTAAGTTGCGTTTTGGCCTAATTTATTATTCTCTCTAGCAGTCAAGGCTAAACAATCCAATGCTCCCCTCCATTGCCTCATTCTGTAGCGTGTGTATCCTACTTGGTATGCAAATTCAGCTTTACGACCAGGTCCTCTAGTACCTTTCCAAGCAACTTCTAGGAATGGTGAAGCTTCTGCAAATTCTTGATCCTTGTAAAATGCATCACCAACTAAGCGCGCGATTTCAGTTCTCATGTCTTCATCAATTTCACTAGTGTTTTCTAAAAGGTTCGATCCATATGTCTTAAGTCTAGAATATTGTTGTGTTGCATGTAGGGTTTGAGCTATATAAACTGGAACTAGGTCTGCAAAATCTGGATGATTCTTGATAGCTTCAAATCCCTCAAGAGCCACTTGGGGTTTGTTGTTTATATATGCAATGTGGCTGAAGTAATATGTTGAATGTTCTAAGAATGTTCCTGGTTTTTTCATCACCTCAAACAAGTCGTATCTAGCCTTTTCATAGTTTTCTTCCTCAAAGAAACTGTGCCCCCTCTTAAATCTTAATTCTCTTTGCTTGTCTTTTGGGAGCTTTCGAAGATTAACTCTATCAAAGGCAGTTGCAGATTTTTTAAAATGTCTCCTTTTGTAGTGGTGGTCTGCTATAGCCCAAAGTGCATCCTGAACGTATACACTCTCAGGATACTTTGTAATGAAAGCATCAATTCTGTATTCAGCATCCTTGTGGTAGAGATTCAAAGCACAAATTGAGGCTAGATAATGAGCCTCAACATGGCGGTCAGAATTTGGGTCGTTAGAATTTGAGATGTATTCCTCGAAAACATTCATTGCTAATGCAAACTGATTCTTTTCATAAGCATCTTTTGCTTTATCCCAAGTTCTTTCAGTTTTTCCTTGCTCAAGAGTTAGTTGAGATTTGGACTCAGATGGAAAAAAGGATAGAGCAGCTATAAGTGCTAGTAATGGAAGTTTAGTGTGGATTCTTTCTTTTGGCATGGTGAGGTGATTACGCTCCATATCCTACGAAAATACCCTTATACAACAACGCTTTTCAATAGGGTGAAACTATCTTCTTAACGCTCTCTTGTGAGTGAATCGTATTGCTTAATCCCAAACTGTAAACTCAGTTCTTCTGTTCAAAGCCCTTCCTTCAGCAGTTGAGTTTTGAGCCTTGGGTCTTTCTTGCCCAAACCCCCTTGGGTGCAGTCGATTTGAGCTAACACCCTTTTCTATCAGGTAATCTGCAACAACAGACGCTCTTCTTTTACTTAGATCTAAGTTTTCTTCAGCCCTTCCTACGTCATCTGTATGACCTTCAATATCAACATTATATTTAGGATGTTTTAGCAAGTAATCGGCAAATGATGAAAGTACAAGTTGCGCAGCGTGACTCATGTGTGTAGAATTTGTGCCAAACTGCACGTCAGTCAACTCGAATGCACTCTCATCTGACGCTTTGTTAGCTCTCAGTTTAATTATTGGTGTAGGAACTCCTGAATTTACTTCGCCTGCTTGGTGTACGACCATTGCCTCAAATGCTATATTATCACCTTCAACTTGTAAGATTACATCCTCATTTATGCTTGTGTTAATTACAGCAGCGAATGATCCATCGTCTATATTCAATTCTATTTCCTCTGCTTGTTTACTCTGAACATAGTTGATTGTGAGCTTAACATTTTCTTCAGGAGGAGTTGGGTCAACTGCACCTTGAATGACTTTTACGGCTTCTGGTCTTAAATCATTAGGGACTGGGAATCGCATGATGTCTAGCCCTTTTGTGCCATTTCTTCTGCTTGCAAAGAATGCTTCTTCTCCATTTGAACTTACGACTAGACCGTGTTCGTCTCCTTTAGTGTTTACCGGAGTCCCCATGTTGGTGGGTGTACTCCAGTTTCCATTTTCATCACGCCTTGTAACCCAAAGATCATAACCCCCGCCACTTGGTTTTCTATTGCTAGAAAAATAGAGAGTTTTTCCATCAGGGTGTAAAAAAGGTGCTTTTTCTTGTGCAGAAGTTGAAATTGGTTCGGGCAGTTTTTTCGCTTCTCCCCATACTCCAATACTGTCCTTTTTGCTTGAATAAATATCCATAGTTGGATTTCCATCGGTATCCAGAGTGGAGTTTTCCCTAGCGGAAGCAAAGAACAACTCTTTACCATCAGAACTTAATGCGGGCTGGCTTTCCCATCCCATAACAGTGTTTATAGTTGGTCCTAAATTTTCTAAATCGTCCCAGTAATAGATAAACCCTCCTTCATCATCCTTGCCGTCAACTTTATAAGTCGTTGCGAATAAATCTATATTATGTTGGTTTCTTTCGTCGGGATTTGTTGCCGCAACGATTAGAATTCTATTGTCAATTGATATACTGACACCACCGTATTTATCGCCGTCGTTGAATGGGTAGTCAAGAACTTCGCCTACGTCAAATGGTGTATCTAACGATAGTCTTTTAGCCCAAACCAATTCCTCCACTCGCTTTGTAACTAAATCTCCACGAGCTTTAATCTTGTCTGCCCTAGTAAAAAACAATATTCTTCCGTCTGGAGAAAGAGCGGGCAAGTATTCATCGTTTACTAGAGAAGTGAGAGGTAGTGGAGTTGGGATGTATGTTCCTTCATTTGCGTAGTAATCGATCTCAAATTTGATATTTGGAATCAGGTTCTCAACTTCTTCTCTTTTTCTGTTAATACTTCGTGATTCAGACTCAGTTGTTATGTCTAGAAAAATTTCGAATTGTGCTAACGCGTTCTCAGGTTCAGATTGCATGAAAGCTAAAGCACCTAGGATGTAATGAGCTTCAGGGTTGTACAGTTCACACAGCTCTATCCATTTGTTTGTGATTGCCCTACATTCTGAAATGTTATTAGGGTTTAGCTTACACTTTTTAAATAGCAGCTCAGATAGTAGTTCATAAGCTGAAGTGAAATTGTCTTGGTCGTCTATTGCTCGTCTTAAGTAATCAATACGATCGTCAGATGTAGTTTTCTTTTTGGGATCTAAAGCTTTTTCGTAAAGTTTTAGGGCTTTACTGCTAATGTCTTTTGGAAACGGGCATGCAGGTGTTTGGGCTGCAAGAGAAATGCAGTACAAAAGAAAATGGTAAAATGCTCCCGCATGTTTCATTTACACCTCTTTTAACTCGCCTTCGCTTGCAGCAACAAGGGTGCTTACAGTACTATCTCCAGTCACATTTACAACTGTACGACACATGTCTAAAATTCTGTCAATTGGGAAGATTAAGGCAATCCAGGCTGGGTTAAGACCTACGCTTTCTAACACAATTATCATAAGCACAAGTCCAGCGCTAGGAACGGCTGCTGCACCAATTGAAGCAAGTGTAGCAGTTAGGACAATGATTGCTTGTTGTGCAAGAGTTAAATCAACCATGTGGAATTGTGCAAGCGCTACAACAGCAATTGCTTGATACAGGCTTGTACCATCCATATTTACTGTTGCGCCAATTGGTAAGACAAAACTTGTTGTTCTTTCAGATACTCCTAGGTTTTTCTCCACACACTTCATAGTTACAGGAAGTGTTGCCACTGAGGAAGAAGTAGAAAATGCTGTGATTTGTGCATCTCTCATTCCAGCCAAGAATTTATTCCAAGTCATATTCTTAACGAAAAGAGTAATCACAAGAGGGTAAACAAAAAAAGCCATTATTATTAGACCCAATATTACAACTAAACCGTATCTGAGAAGGAAGGAGAGGAGTTGGTTAAAATTTTCAGGATCTGTACCTGCAGCTTTTACAATTTGGCCAGCCATAAGTGCAAAAACAAAAAATGGCATTGCCTTCATTACAACCCAAACCATTTGGACAAACACCTCATTTATTGCATCCACAAGATCAACTACAATCTTTTTGCGGGTAGCATTTAAGCTAGTAACAACAACACCAAAAAAGATTGCGAAGAAGATTATTTGAAGCATCTGCATGTTTGAAAGTGCTTGGAATATGTTTTTGGGAACTATGTCAACTAAAGGTTGCAAAGGCCCGCTATTCTTTTTGTTTTCAGCTTTATTAAGCTTGTCGCTTACCCAGTTGTTTTGGGTTGAAATCGTCCCCTTTATCTCTTTAACTATGTTTTGGTTTTCTTCTAGCCCGCTAAGATTAATTTCGTCTAAAACCTCAATGTCTCCTGCGTCTCTCCAAAGTTCATAGCTGATCCTGTTTTTTACTTTTAGTTCCTGTGAAGCCTTTGCTCCAGGTTGGAAAATATTCACCAAAGCCAAACCCACAATTACGGCGAACATAGTTGTAGCCAAGTAAATGCCTAGAGTCTTTATTCCAATTCTCCCAAGCTTTTTGATGTCCCCTAGACTGGCTACTCCTCTTATTATACTGAATAAAACAAGGGGAACAGCAATTAATTTAAGAAGGTTAATGAAAATGTCACCTATTGGTTGAATCCAATCTAGTGTGAATTCATTCCAACCAAACTTTATGCTCATCCATGCGTATGCAACACCAAGGATTAATCCAATTATTACTTGCCAATGAAGTGCAAGACATTTCTTTTTGTTTTCAGACATCTTCAATCTTTGATGTTTTGTTTCTCAAATAATGGTCTGCTAATGTTATAGCAACCATAGCTTCTACAATGGGGACAGCTCGAGGTAATACGCATGGGTCATGACGTCCTTTACCTTTTAAAGTTATTTCTTTTCCTTCAGCGTTTACTGTATTTTGAATCTTAGCTATAGTAGATGTTGGCTTGAATCCTATCCTAATAACAATATCCTCGCCATTGGATATACCTCCTTGAATTCCTCCGCTATTGTTTGAAGAAGTGCTTATTTGGCCATCAATAGATGTGAATTCATCATTGTGTTGTGATCCCTTCAATAACGTTCCACTTAAACCAGAGCCAAACTCAATGCTCTTTACAGCAGGTATACTCATAAGAGCCTTTGCAAGGTCAGCATTGAGCTTGTCAAAAACAGGCTCTCCTAATCCGGCTTCAACAGATTTTGCAACAACTACAATAGCACCACCAATTGAATCTCCTTCCTTTTTCACTTCTGCTATACACTGTTCCATCCTAGAAGTAATTTCATGGTTTGGGCATCTTACAATGCTTGAATCAATTTCTTCTTTAGGGTAAAATTTAGGAGGGTTAGGCATGCTTATGTTGTGAACCCTTTCAACGTAGGCGCTAATTTCAGTACTGCAGCATTTGCTTAGTAATTGTTGGGCTAAGGCTCCTGCAACAACCCTAGAAACAGTTTCTCTAGCAGATGATCTTCCGCCACCTTTATGATTTCTTAAACCATACTTGGTAGAATAGGAGTAATCTGCATGAGAAGGCCTGAATGACGTTTCCACATTATCGTAATCAGAACTCTTTGCATCTGAATTAACAATTTGAAAGCCTATTGGAGTTCCAAGAGTTATTGTTTGGCCCTCTTTTTCAATTAACCCACTAAGAAAATGTACTATGTCACTTTCTTTTCTTTGTGTTACAATTGAAGATTGTCCTGGTCTCCTTCTGTCTAGTTCAGACTGAACATTCTGTAAATCAATAACTAAGCCTGCAGGAATTCCGTCAATAATTCCTCCAATTGCAACTCCATGGGATTCTCCATAGGTCATTATTTGAAAGAGCTTGCCAATTGTGTTGCCTGCCATAAGCTGCAAGGTATAACTTGCGGCCTATGGAAACACTCTTTAAACACATTAAAGGCTTAGTTGGAGCATATGAAAAAGCTCCAAAATTTTTAGCAGGTGATGAGATGAGAAGTTTTTCAGTTATTGAAAACGCTTGGTTATCCTTTAAAAATGGAAGAATTAATGGATTTGGCAACATGGATACTTGCCCAAATGTCGATGTTAATGTTGTTGATTGTTCTGGAAAGTTTGTTTTGCCATCTTGGTGCGATAGTCATACTCACTTAGTATACGCTAACGATAGAGCTAATGAGTTTTTAGATAGGCTCAGGGGGCTTACTTACGCTGAAATAGCAGCAAAAGGAGGTGGAATTCTCAATTCAGCAAGTTCATTGAGAGAAATGGCAGAAGATGATTTATACGACAGATCACTTAAAAGATTGCATTCTGTGATAAGTCTTGGTGTAGGTGCAATTGAAATTAAATCTGGCTATGGTTTGTCTAAGGATGGTGAGGAGAAAATGCTTAGAGTTATTAATAGGCTTAAGGAGGCTTCACCAATTCCAATTAAATCAACGTTTTTGGGATGTCATGCAGTGCCAAAGGCATTTGATTCTGCATCAGACTATACTGATCATGTAGTTGAGGATATGCTTCCCGATTTTGTAGAAAAGGGGCTAGTAGATTTTGTAGACGCATTTTGCGAAGTAGGTTACTTTTCAGTAGCTGATACTTGCAAATTAATAGAAGCAGCTTCTGCATTAGGGATTAAATCTAAAGTACATGTAAATCAGTTTAATACATTAGGTTCAATCGAGTTATTTGTTAATAAAAATGCATTAAGTGTAGATCATCTTGAAGTAATTACAGAGGATGATATTGATGCACTGAAATCAAGCATGAAAAATTCCACTCCAACTTTCCCTGTAGCACTGCCAATATGCTCTCATTTTTTAGGAATACCCTATACTCAATCTAGAAGATTAATTGATGAGGGATTACCTATTGTAATTGCTACTGATCACAATCCAGGAACCGCTCCATCTGGTGATATGTTAGAAGCTGTAAAGCTCGGTTCCCTTAAAATGGGAATGGAACCAATAGAATCAATTGCTGCAGGTACTATTAATGGTGCAGCTGCTATGGAGTTACAAGATGAAGTTGGTACGATTTCATATGGTAAAAGAGCTAATTTCATTGTAACTAAATCGATCTCAGGCCTAGAGGTATTACCATACAGACTCAATGATGTAGTTGTTGATAAGGTGTACGTTAATGGTGAGATTTGGGTTGGGTAAATCCTTTTTCCTTTAGGTAATTTTACAGCTAGTGAAAATTCACAGCCATGCAAAGACTTATTGAATGTGTTCCAAATATTTCAGAGGGCAGACGTCCTGAGATTATAAATGCTGTTGCATCTGTTGTAGAAACAGTAGAAGGGTGTAGGTTACTCGATGTAGACCCTGGAAAAAGTACAAACAGAACAGTTATCACTTTTGTAGGACCACCTGAAACAATAGGCGAAGCTGCATTTAGATTAATAAAAAAAGCATCTGAGCTTATCGACATGTCTAAACACTCAGGAGAGCATCCAAGGATGGGTGCTACTGATGTTTGTCCATTTGTTCCAATAGCAGGAGTTATAATGGACGATTGTATCAAGGTTGCTAGAGATCTTGGAGAAAGAGTGGGAAAGGAATTAGAAATTCCCGGTTATTTCTATGAAAGTGCAGCAATACATCCTGAAAGAAAAAACCTAGCAATTTGCCGAAAGGGCGAATACGAAGGTCTTGCAAAGCTTTCTACTGATGAAGGTGCACCTGATTTTGGCCCAAAAGATTTTAATGAAAAGGTTCAAAAAACCGGCGCAACAGCAATAGGAGCGAGAGATTTCTTAATTGCTTATAACATAAATATAAATTCTACTTCTTCAAGACGAGCTAACGCTGTAGCCTTTGATATTAGAGAAGCCGGAAGAATCACAAGAGAAGGTGGTAAGCTTTCAGGAAAAGTTCTCAAAGATGCAAATGGTGAGCCTTTAAGAACTCCAGGGTCTCTCAAGTCTGTTAAGGGTATAGGGTGGTACATTGAAGAATATGGAATTGCTCAACTTTCACTTAATCTTACGGATCTCAATGTTACACCTACACATATTGCTTTTGATGAAGCGTGCGAAAAAGCAAGACTAAGAGGGATTAGGGTGACTGGTTCGGAGATTGTGGGATTAGTACCTCTTAAGGTACTGATTGAAGCTGCAGATTACTTTCTAAAAAAGCAACAGAGGTCAACAGGAATAAGTGAGTCAGAGAAGATTAAGATTGCTGTAAAATCACTTGGCTTAGACGACTTAGCCCCTTTCAATCCAGAAGAAAGAGTTATTGAATATTTGATTAGAGAAGAAGGTCAGTATCCTTTACTTGAAAAAAATCTTAGGGAATTTGCAGAAGAGACCGCTTCTGAATCTCCGGCTCCAGGCGGTGGTTCAATCTCAGCTTATGCTGGATCTCTTGGCGCTTCTCTTTCTACTATGGTTGCAAATCTTAGTGCCAATAAAAGAGGTTGGGATGATAGATGGGAGGTGTTTAGCGATTGGGCTGATAAAGGCCAAAACTTTCAAACCCAACTTCTTGCTCTTGTAGACGCCGATACTGCTGCATTCAACAAAATAATAGACGCATATGGCATGCCCAAAGATTCTGAAGAAGAAAAGGAAGCTCGAGTTGAAGCAATTCAATCTGCGACAAAACATGCAATTGAAATTCCTATGCAGGTTGCTGAAATCGCATACGCGGCTATGCAGGTTGCTGAAGCTATGGCTCAAACAGGAAATCCAAATTCTATTACAGATACAGGCGTTGGCGCAATGTGCTTAAGAACAGCAGTTATTGGAGCAGTTTTAAATGCTAGAGTAAATGCTAATGATCTTAAAGACGATGATTATGTTTCTAGCATTTTAGCTAGATGTGAAGATCTTGTTTCAAATGCTTGCAAGAAAGAGGTAGAAATTCTTGCTAGAGTAGATGAAGTTCTAGGATCTTAAAAAGTATTGAGCAACAAAAAGCCGGTCCTAAAAGGCCGGCTTTTTTGTTTGGTGAAGTCTTGGGCTTATGCCTTAACTACACGACGCTCTTTAATACGAGCAGACTTACCAGTTAGGTCTCGTAGGTAGAAGATTCGAGCTCTTCTAACAGAACCACGCTTGTTTACAATAATGCTGTCAATGTTAGGCATGTTGATTGGGAAGATTCTCTCAACACCAATACTACTTGACATTTTACGAATTGTAAATGTTTCAGTTGAGCCTGAACCACGACGTTGTAATACAACACCTTGAAATGCCTGAAGACGTTCTTTAGAACCCTCCTTAATTTTTACAGTAACAGTGATTGTATCTCCAGCACCAAATTCTGGCCATTCACGTTTTTCAACTAGTTTGTTTATAATCTGCTTAATACGCTCCATAGTAAAATACTTTGCCCCGGCTAATTTCGGGGTGCAATATTACGAATAAAATTAATGTAATCCGCAGAAAAATTTACTTTATCTATCAAGAAGGTCTGGTCGACGTTCTTTTGTTCTTTTTATTGCTTCCTCTTCTTCCCACTTGCGGATTTTTTCATGGTCACCACTAAGTAGAACTTCTGGGACTTTCCATCCGTTATATTCAGCAGGTCTAGTGTAGACAGGCGGAGCTAAAATGCCGTCTTGGAATGAATCGGTAAGAGCGCTCATTTCGTTGCCAATTACACCAGGAACAATGCGTACAATAGCATCTGTCAAAACAGCTGCGGCAAGTTCTCCACCACTAAGTACATAGTCTCCAATTGAAATTTCAAGAGTTACAAAATGATCTCTTAACCTTTGGTCTATGCCTTTGTAATGTCCGCAAATCATCATGATGTTTCCACAAAGTGATAGTTGATTTACACGACCTTGATTTAATCGTTCGCCGTCAGGCGTTAAAAAAATCACTTCATCATATTGTCTTTCAGAATGTAAATGAGTGATAGCATCATGAAGAGGTTGCATTGCTAAAACCATCCCAGCTGCTCCTCCAAATGGAGCGTCGTCTACTTTATTATGCTTGTCTTTAGAAAAATCTCTTATATCGTGTAAATGCAAGTCAACTAAACCTTTTTTAATTCCTCGCTTAACAATGGATACTGAAAATGGGCCTTGCAAAAGAACCGGAAGCACAGTTAATATATCTATTCTCACGTTGCAAATGTAAAAAACCCCGAACTACACTGAGTAGCTCGGGGCTTTGTAAGTTGAATTATATACAGTTTACTTATTCTCGTAAACCAAATCAAGCTCTTCGATGATGTTTGTAGCACCAGCAAATTTATCTACAATCCAAAGAACATATCTAATGTCTACAGAAATGGTCCTTTGAAGTTGTGGTTCGAATGCAATATCTCCACTCATAGCCTCCCAGTTTCCATCAAAGGCAAGTCCGATAAGATCTCCGTTCTTATTCATAACTGGTGATCCAGAGTTTCCTCCAGTAATATCAGTTCCGTGAATAAAGCATACTACTAATTCTCCGCTATCGTCAGCATATTGACCAAAGTCTCTATTTTCAATAAGTTCTTCTAGTTGGTCAGAAACAACGAATTCAGGATTTGTATTATCCTTCTTTTGAAGTATTCCGTTTGCTGTAGTAATAAAATCATATTGCACTGCATCAGCAGGAGAGTAGTCACCTACGGGACCATAAGTTAAACGCATTGTTGAATTAGCATCTGGATAGAACGCTTTGTCAGGCTGCATCTCTCTAAGGCCTTTTACAAACAATCTGTAGCCTTTGTCAAACTTATCCTGAGAAGGACTTGTGAATGAAGCGAAATATGTATCTAAAATACTCATAGCAGCACCAACAGCAAGGTCGTTATATAAATTGTAACTACCATTATTGCTAGCAGATCCCATTGGGAATCTAATTCCAATAAATGAGCTTGAAGTTGAAGTAGTAGCATTTTCAATGTAATCTCTAGTTTTTGCTTCGTTTACTAGAATACTTGAAGAGTACATAGCATCAGCGTAATTTTTCACATTTCCACCAAACTTTGAATCCACAACATCAAAGAATGAAGGTAAAAGTTCAGATGCAATATCTTCTTTATACTTGCTAAGAAGATTAACAAATAGATCTCTATCTGTTGCCATGTCGTAATCCCTGTAGAAATTATCACAAAGTCCATGCAGTGCTACCTTTGTTCCCGCAACCTCTGCTGGATTTTCAGACATAAGGCCTGGAGCAGTTCGAGCAAATCTTACGGCAAATAGTGTAATGTCTGACCCAATTAATCCAGCCTCTAAAGCATAAGCATCAGATTTAGCAGTTGCATCAGTTTCGCTGTAGAATTCAGAAATCATAGTAAGAGCTTCTCCATACTCAGCTTGTCTTTCTTCACTTTCATTTACCCAAGCAGTAAATTGATCTTCGATTGATTTCTTCTTTCCATGAACGTCAAGAGCACGCAAGCCCTTTGACTGTCCAATGTAATACTTCCAATAGTTAGCAGTCTGAGCGTATTTAGCTGCGTATTTAATACGTACAGCTAAATCTGCATCCATATGCTTCTTCATCGTCTTTAGCTTTAGATCTCTAACTTCTACAACACTTGGGTTGTGAAGGTTTAGAGCTTGCTCAATACCCCAACTGCTCAAGAATCTATCAGTACTTCCTGGATAGCCCATTATCATTGTAAAATCTCCTTGTTCAACACCGTCCATGCTAATGTTTAAATGACGCTTGGGTGAATAAGGGATGTTGTCCTCAGAATAATCAGCTGGATTATTTTCTCCATCTGCATAGATTCTAAGCATTGAGAAATCTCCGGTGTGACGAGGCCACATCCAATTATCTGTGTCACCTCCGTATTTTCCAACACTCTCAGGTGGAGCAGCAACTAATCTGATATCTTTGTATGTATTGTAAACAAACATGTAGTACTCGTTTCCGTAGTAAAAACTCTTTACCTCGTAAGAGTAACCCTCTGTATCTGCTTCACTCATTTCTCCAACTAGAGCATTTTGAGCAGATCCAATTGCAGCATTACGCTCATCCTCACTCATAGCGTCAGTTATTCCGTCTAGAATTTTTGAAGTAACATCCTCAATTCTAACAAGAAAGCTTACCTCAAACCCATCAATATGCATTTCTTCGCTTTTATTCATTGCAAAGAATCCATCAGTTAGGTAGTCGTGTTCCGGAGAACTAAATCCCTGAATAGCACCGTAAGCACAGTGATGATTTGTTAGTACTAGTCCTTCAGAAGAAATTACTTCTGCGGTACAACTACCACCGTTGAGTCTCAAAATAGCATCCTTTAATGATGCATTATTGATGTCATAAATATCTTCAGCTGTTAATCTGAATCCTGCATCTTGCATAGATGCCTCATTAATCTGCTTTAGCATATGCAATAGCCACATTCCTTCATCTGCCTTTGAAATAGGAGAGAATAGAATTGCGATTAATGCAAAAGAAAATAACCTTTTCATATTATCTGTTTTTTCGTTTTATGTTTTAGTATGCCACTGAATTTTAACCATCTTTTGCTCAATTAATGAGTAAAGTGGGTCGAGGTTTGGGCCCTCAAATCTATTAAATACTTTGTGACCTTCTATACTTGAAATGGCAGCAGGAAGATCCATTATTTTTTCGTCGTCGTATTTGGACTTCAAAGAGAAGTAATCAATCGCCTCAGCAAGCTCAATTATTTCCTTAAGATCTTCAGAATTAATTTTTCCTTCATACTCTCCTTCTTTAAGGCCTAGGCCAAAATATTCAGAGGTTATGCGCCCAACAATAAGTGTAGCATGACCATTATTTAAAGCTTGGAAATTATAAATTGGGCAATCGCCGTAACACGGTGTTTTCTTCAACATTACTATTATTTCAAGTTGTGTAGTTGATTTGATATGTTTTTCAGTCAAGCAACTCGATATTGCTAAAACTACTATTAGGCATACTATCTGAAAATTTCTTAACAAGATTATCTCCTCTTTTTACTTTTAAGCTCCTTTGTCTTTCTCATTTGCTCAGCCTGCATCTCTTCAAGACGCTGTTGGAATGAGGACTTTTTTCGAGGTGTCTTAGCGTAGTTGTCAATTTGAGCTTTAATTTTTGCTTCGTCAATGAAGAACCTCTTTATCACAAGCATCTGAGCTATTGATACTATGTTTGCTGCGAAATAGTACAAACTCAATCCGGATGAGAAGCTGTTGAAGAAAAACAACATTGTAAATGGAATGATGTTCTGAATAACCTTCATATTTGGCATTCCTGGCTGTTGAGGCTGTGGCGGTTGACCTGCAGTGGTCATCTTCATGTAGACAAAAATCGATGCAGCCATTAGAACAGTTAATCCACTTATATGTGAACCATACATTGGAATTGTAAATGGTAGATCGATAATACTATCGTAAGAAGCAAGGTCGTCAGCCCAAAGGAAGCTTTGCCCTCTTAAATCAATGTTTGCAGGGAAGAACCTGAACATTGCATAAAGAATTGGCATCTGAAGCAGAGCAGGAAGGCAACCAGCCATAGGATTAACACCTGTCTTTCGATATAATTCAACTGTAGCTTGCTGACGTGCCATAGCATCGTCTTTATGCTTTTCGTTGATTTGCTCGATATCAGGTCTTAGAACCTTCATCTTTGCAGAACTCAAGAAGTTCTTCCAAGTAATAGGGAAGAGGAACATTTTAATGATAAGTGTAATGATTAGGATGATTAGTCCTGCACTAGCTACTCTAGAGTAAAAGAAATCGTAGATAGGTAGAATTGCATTTCTATTTACCCATCCAAAAATCCACCAACCGTAATCAATGATTCGACCAACTTCATCAAGTTCTGTAGTATTTAGATCGTTTAAACTGTTTGGCCCAAAGTAAAAATCTAACCTCTTTTCCATTTTGCTTCCACTCACTCTAGCATCCATAGGAAGATTAGCATGAAAGAATAGAGTATTTACAGTATCTCCCTCAACAAGTGTGTTTTCTAATATAGAGCCAACAGAGAACCCATCTGGAGTCGATACAAGCGCAGAGAAAAAATTTTGCTTAAATGCCATCCATTCTAATTCTGTTTCTAGTTTTTCATCGTCTGAACGTCCCTCACTTAAATAGTTACGACCTCTATCATCCTCTTTATAGAAAATAGATGTGTGCTGCCTTTCCCATTGAAGTCCTTTTTCATTTCTAAGTCCTGCAGCTGTCCAATCTAGAAGTTGTCTTTCTTCAACGATGCCTTGCATCCCTTCAAAAGCAACGTTAGTGTGCAGCCTATAATCTTCAATTGAGTGAATTATTACAAGTGACCCACCATTAGTTGCAGATGCAGTGTAGGTTATACTATAAGGGCTTTTATCTGTTATGTTGAAGTAAAGATCTTGGGTATTGATTCGCCCTAGTCCCTTTATATCAAACTGAATATTTATTTTTGAGTGTTTGGGATCCCAAATTTCAACATTTTCGTTACCGCCATACTTTTTACTACCGTCAATTAATATAGCAGATATGGGCATTGCGCCTTTACTGCTAAATTCTAATTGTAGTTTTTCGCTAGAAATAGTTTCAATATTTTCTGAGCCTGTAGCTGCGTTTGAAAAAGCACCAAATTCATTTCTTAGTTCTAAAGAATATTCTATAGAATCGATTTCTTGAGTTATTGGTGGCTGCTCGTAAATTATGTTGTCTAAAGAGTTTAATGCCTCTTCTTCAGCTAATGCTACCTCTGCTGCTTTTGCTGCAGCAATTTCTTCTTCAGTAGGAGAGTAGTACCAATTATACCCTAATAAAAGGGCTAGCATTAAA
This sequence comes from Crocinitomicaceae bacterium, assembly GCA_002722795.1. Classification (GTDB taxonomy): domain Bacteria; phylum Bacteroidota; class Bacteroidia; order Flavobacteriales_D; family Sanyastnellaceae; genus UBA974. The sequence continues at coordinate 24,458 of PBMY01000025.1, read as the reverse complement.
ATAAAACCTGTTATCGTGTTTTTATCCATGGGTTTGCGAAGTTACTCAGAAGATTACACCTTCTTACCACTTATATGCGTTTTCTGTAGACCAAATTTTTTTCAACCTCATTGCTTGTTCAAGTACATCACGTACACAACCTTTTCCGCCTTCAACCGGGCTTATATAATTAGAAATTTCTATGATTTCACTACAGGCATTATTTGGACAGACAGGTAAGCCAACCACCTTCATTGCAGGATAATCAGGCATATCATCTCCCATGTATAACACCCTGTCTAAACTAATATTTAGTTTAGAGCATAAATCTTTTAGAGACTGTAGTTTGTCGTGACATCCCATGTGAACCTCTTCGACGCCTAAAAGTCTCATTCGGGCTTCAACAGCCTTTTCCTTTCCGCCAGTAAGGATTGCTACATTTAATCCTTGTTTTACTGCCCATTGAACAGCAAAACCGTCGCGAGTGTTTGCTGTTCTAACATTTGATCCGTCTTCCATTAATAGAACTATTCCGTCTGTAAAAACACCGTCATAGTCAAAAACAAATAGCTCTATTTCCTCAAGCTTTACCTTATAATTCATAGTATTCTTTTATTTGTTTTGAAAGGAATTTGTAGAATTCTTTTTGTGAGTCCCTCTCGAGCAAGCCCAAATGTTTCATCTGTGATCCAATGTCACCTCTTACTGCTACTCCAGTTTGTCTTGATGCAGAATCTCCACACATAGCACCTTCAAATAGTCCGTTGGCAAGAGTACTCATTAAATTTGTTTTTAAATCAGCTCCTTTGAGTATATCCTGTGAAAGAGTGAGGCAGTGATTTGCGAAATTGTCTGTAAATACTGCTGCAAGGTGTATGATTGCCCGCTGAGATGAATCTGCACCGAATCCCTCTCCGCCAATGCTTTTAATAGCTGATGACAATTTGCTTTTAAAACCTTCATCATTTGCTTCGATAGCCATTGGGGTTCCTTTGAGAGTGGAATTTACGCTTTTTGAGTTTATACTTTTGATAGGCCAAACTACACCCTGCGTTTCACTCTTTAAAGCATCAATACTTGTTACGCCTGAAGCATGAATTTGTGGTATGTCTGTTGGAAGCATAGAACTAACCTTCGTAATTGAATCGTCAGAAACTAGAACTGCAATAAAGTCAACTTTGTTAACCTCTTCGTCTAATGTGATGTACTCAGCATCAACTTCTTCAGCTAATTTGTTTCCAGAATCAGAATTTCTAGAAATGATTTGGGCTATATCATGACCTGCATTCTTAAACTCAAGACTTAATACTCTAGCAACTTTACCAGAACCTGCTATGCTAATTTTAAGTGGATTATACATTTCTATTAAGTTTCAATCTACGTCTAACGGCCATAAAACAACCGATTGTCATAAGGATACAACCGATCCAAAGAACGTTTATCAATGGGAATATTATAGCTTGAATTACAATAAAATCAGTTCTAGCGCTTTCGTGCTCCCAAATTGTAACTGTCAACTCTTCACCACTGGGGTCAAATTTGTCAATTCTAAATTTCAACCCCCACTCTTCAGCTTCATAAATGTCTGGAATAATTAAACTATCCCTAACAATGTAAAGAGGTGAAGCAGTTGCTGATTTGCCAACTGCATCAAGAGTGAAGCAACCCATTAATACAAGATCCTTTTCTAAAAGCCCTCTCTCAGGTCTGTCTTCTTTCTTCACAAGTGTCAAGCTGTCTAGAGTTAGGAGAGTAGAGCTAATGAAGATAGAATCTCCAACATTAAATGTCGCTTCTTTTCCGCCTATCCAACCTTCTTCATCAGTTTCAGGAGGCGATATACGTGCCCATTTAATATGAGAATAAAGGTCTGATGTTAGACTGTGTTTTGTATCTGGTTCAGGAGAATTACCCATTCTCTCATTGAGTTGGATTTTGGGCGATAGAGTAAACAATTTTTCTCCGGGCTTTCCATTCTTCCAATTAATAGCTCTTGCCGCTTGATCTTGTTTTGGAAAGGGTAAGAATGTCCAATATTCCTCAACATCATAGGCAAAATCGTAAGCAGCAGTATGGTTTGTATGCGCCTCAAAAATCATATTATCAAACATGACTACATCTCCTTTGTTGTAGTTGAATCCTTTGAATTCAAAGTAATCCATGTCAAATAACACGTGGATACCTTCGTTGCGTCTATCCCTGTAGCTAACAAAATATTCACCCATTTGAAGGGTGTCGTTTTGCATAAGTAAAAGATCAGTGGTGTTGTTGAGTTCTTCGTTTAAAGACGAAATATCTCCAATTTTGTTTTGGGATATGAAGCTTTGTTGAGCTGTAGATATGACTGCTCCGAAAATTGTAAGAGCAAATCCAATGTGTGCTAGGGGAGAACCCCATTTGTCATAAGCTCCTTTTAGTGTAGACCAAATGTAATCTGCATTGGAAAATGCAGCAAATGCAGTTGCAAACAATAATGCTACTCTTGGTAATTCGTGAGACTTGAAGTTGTACGATATAACGAGTACAATAGTTAAGCCGACAGATGCAGCAAAAGACCTTAGGAGATTCTTTAGCATCCTAGAACCGTCAGTCTTTTTATACTTCAACCACTGAGCTATACTTATTACGATAAAGATTAGTGTTGCAAGTGGAACCTGTATCAAATGGTAAGCCTTGTCTAAATCCTTACTAGGAGTAAGGTTGTGCTCTGAAAGAGTTCTGAGTGCGTCGCTGTTTAGAGATTCACCGAGTGAAGCTAATACTCCACTAAAAGGCTCTAAAAACGCATTGAATACCGGTAGGCTTGTTTGGAATATTATGTGAACAGCACTTATAACAACTAAAAGTGAGCCAACAAAAATCCAAAACTCTCTAGATAGCAAAGAGTCGTCTTCGTCATCTGAGGTAAATTCAGAATTAAATGCCCTAATAGCGGCAGTTGCCTGCAACACAATGAAACCAAGCATAGCAATGCCGTATTCCCCAACAAAAAGAATCATCAACACAAGGCCAGTACTAGCAAGATGATACAATCTACGTTTTGAAGTACCAAGTAAAAGAGTGTGCGCTAGCAGTACAAAGCTCAATAAATATGCTAGCAACTGAGGTAAAATTCCACTATCTACAAAACTGTGAACAGAGGTGTCACCAAGTACTCCGCTCTTAGTCAAGAATGTTGAATATAGAACTAGTAGAAAAGAGAGTGAAGTAAGGTAAATCGTAGAGAAGAGGGCTGTTGGCTTCTTTTTATTCTTATTGATGAGCATAAGGTGAGCCCCAGCTACAAGAACTAGCCATGGAACTAGAGAAGAATTTTCAACGGGATCCCAAGCCCAAAAACCACCAAAGCTTAATGCTTCATAAGCCCAAGCTCCTCCCATTAATATTCCAGCGCCTAAAATTCCAACTCCAAAATATGCCCATGGTAAAGCTGGAGTTATCCAACCTCTGTAATCTTTCTCCCATAATCCAGCTATTGCGTAGGCAAAAGGAATAGAAGTAGAAGCAAATCCAAGGAATAGTGTTGGAGGATGTATTGTCATCCAATAATTCTGTAGAAGGGGATTAAGTCCCTGACCATCAGCAAAAAATGGAATATTGTTCAAGTAGTTTGACATTCCTGTCCAAGGAAGTCCAATATTTTCAGGGGCTTCTCTCAATAAAAGGAATGGATCTAATCCAAGTTGAAAATCACCGAAATAGATGCCCAATAACATCATAGATAAAAAGGCCTCAATAGATGCTAGTACGACCATCACTTTGGGCTCCCACTTATCTGCCGAGCGAATAACTAACAGTGCTAATATGTTGTGCCAAAACATCCAAAGCAAAAATCCACCTTCCTGTCCTCCCCAGAATGCACTTAATACAAATCGCATCGGCATCTCGTTATTTAGATGCTTCCATATGTATTGAAACTCATACCTATGAGCAAAGAATAAAACGAAAATCAGCGCAATAACTGAAAACACAGATGCTACATGGGTGTAAAATGCTGTACGCCCAAGTTCTTTCCAACCTTTGAAATAAGAAATACCTGAAACAATGGCAGATGTAAATGCAAGAGCCACAAGGGTTCTTCCGGCCCATGCTGTTAATATCCACTCACCGTCAAAAGTCATTCAGAATCGGCAATTAGATGATTATCGCTATTATACTTAGATGGACATTTTAATAGCATGTCTGTTGCGTGAAATGCACTATCTTTATATGCTCCGTCTAAAACAATTGACTCACTTTGTAATAGCCCTTGAGGTTGCGCCATATGAAGATAAATCTGCATGGTTTGGCCTTCAGAATCTACCATGAAAAAAGACGTAAGGCTAGCATTTTCTTCTGGATTGTAAAGCACTGGCTCTTCTTTATACAATGTTCCATTTATTGTTACTTCTACACCTGGTTTATCAATAGCTTGACTGAATGTAACACTTTGGTTTGAGCTTGAATAAGTAAACACCAAAAGTCCTACGAGTAGGGCAACTAGGATAAGCAGTACAATATGCGATCGTTTCATCACTTGATGTTGTTTATTTGGTCTTCAAGATTCTTAATATCCTTATCCATTTTAAACATCCAATATGCTAATCCCAAAATAATAATTAGAGCTACCCCTAATACAACTGGGGCCTTTCCTGATGCGAAGAATACACCTTCTAAATCGAGTATTAGTTTCATTAGTACTCCTTTTTGGTTTGAATCTTTTCTTTAAGTAGTTCAGTTCTTAAACATAGATTGTACATCCACGTTCCAATTAACATCCATCCTATAACTGCAGGGTAGAACACCATTCTTAAAGAACTGTCTAAATCGTATTTGCTAAATGCGGGGTTCCCACTTTTTCCTGGGTGAAGACTTTCTGTGAATCTAGGTAGTATCATGAGTAGCACCATCAGAATTACAAATGCAAAGAGGCTATATACTGCAGATAGCCTTGCTCTCTGAGATCTGTTAGCTATTGAGGATCTAAGAATCAGATATCCACAGTAAATCATAACGCTTACAAGAGCGCCATTTAATTGCGGGTCATTCACCCACCAGGCACCCCATGTGAAACGTGCCCATAGACTTCCTGTTAAAAGCCCCATTACACCAAATGCAATACCAACCTTTATTGAGGAAACTGCCTTTGAGTCATGTAGCAAGTTATTTCCACCTTTTCTCAATGTTTTAATTGATTGGGCAAAACCAATACCCATCAGTAGAAACATAGTAAACCACATCGGAACGTGGAGCATTAGATTTCTGATAGATTCTATGATTCGGGGTTGATAGGGGAAGTGAAGCCCTAAATCGGTTTTGAATAGTTCGTCCTCGTTTAATTCGATTGATCCATTGTTAGGAACAGCTTTTATTAAAGGCTTGTGATACAAAGCATTTGGAAGAAATAACGTGCCATCATTTTTAGAATTTAAAAGCAGATCCCAAGAATGTGAGGGTGCAGCTGAAGGCATAGTTGTAGAGAGAATTACTTCAGAATTACTAACAACCTCAACTACTTCACATTCGATGATGATTTCACTTTGATCCGTACGTAGGAATGCTCTTATCTGATCTGGAGCGCTTTCAAAGTGAGTTGCAAAACCCTCAACCTCAATTGTTGCTACACTTACTGAATCAACACTTGAGTCTGCGCTCAATAGCCCAGGTCCCATAGGAACCATAAAGACCATGGTAAAAACGTACATAATTAAGCCTACGCCTAAAATATTCCACCAATTTTTCAGAATAAAATTCATTGATTTTCCTTGCTTTTACGACCTCCAAAGGTAGGGGAATAGAATGTACCCATAAATTCCAATTGCTATTGATAATCCACCTAAATAGTAGAGGTTTTGCACTGTTTGGCCTAAAGCAACTCCAGTCACCAAATCAGTCCCAAAACTTGTGCTAATCATAACTATTGGAATGATAAGTGGCAGACCTAGAACCGCAGTTAATCCATATCCAGCACCCGCTCTTGCAGATAGCGCAGATAAAAGAGTGAGTGTAGAGGCCAAACCAACAGCAGTCAGTATCATTCCCGCCAAGAACCCAAATATGCTCAGAGTGTCCATATTACCCGACCCAAGGAAAAGCCCTAGGGCAAAAAGAAGCAGACAACTTAAGATGATCATTATGATACTTTGGTGAAGAGTCCTTGCGATTATCATTACTCTAGGTGGAACTGTCCAATGCATATATGCTCTAACTGCAGTTAGGTCCTCAGGAAGTACTCTGGATGCAGAATTAAACGCAGTGAACATTAATATGATCCAAGCTAGAGCATTCCATGTTGTTGGGTCTGGTTTACCTCCAAGGACTTGTAATGCAGTGTATGTTGAAGCAAGTGCAAAGATTACTAGGCTCATCACATTGTGAAGGCTTCTCAATTCCATCTTGAGATGGTGTCTTACTAGGTAGCTTACCATCTTCATACTATTCCAAGGGGTTTGGCCACTTTGACAAAAAGCTCAGCCATATTTCGTGCATCCTCAATAGCTCTGTGCTGCACTCCATCAAACTCAAGCCCTTCTAATTTCAATGCATTTTTAAGGCCAATCTGGTTACTTGAACCTTTAAAATTTGAGTAATGCCTCTGCAAACAAGCCCAATATTTGAGCCAATCTAAATTTAATTCGTGTAGTTGAGCATCCTTGACAAATTGACTTCTATCGAAATCACCCCAGCTAAAAAGTGCTGTGCGATTATTACATGCATCCATCCAATCCTCAAATTGCTTTATAGCCCCATCAAAGTGAGGAGCATCTTTCACATCTTCCTGAGTAATTGAAGTCAGCTTAGTACAAAACTTGTCAATCTTTGGATGAAGGAGTGGTTTGATAAATATGCAAAAATCATCTACAATTTCTAATTTTTCATTAACCTTAACAGCACCAATCTCAATGATTTCAACCTGTCTGGGCTTAGGAGATCTCCAGCACGTAGCCTCCAAATCGTAAATGATAAATTGTCTATCTGACATACGTCTGCAAAGATACATTCTCAGCATCTGTTCACTAAATTTATAGTGCTCATGAAATCGTTAAAAAAATTAGTCGTTTTATCAGGTGCAGGAATGAGCGCTGAAAGTGGAATCACAACCTTCCGTAGTGCTGGTGGTTTATGGGAAGGGCATAGGGTAGAAGAGGTTGCTACTCCTGAGGCATTTGCTGCAAATCCAAGACTTGTTTTGGACTTTTACAATGCAAGGCGTTTGAATGTTCTTGAAGCTACACCCAACGGTGGTCATTACACTTTAGCTAAAATGGAAGAATGTTTTGATGTCAATATTGTTACGCAAAACGTAGACGATCTCCACGAAAGAGCTGGTTCATCTAGTGTTTTACACCTACATGGTGAGCTTGTTAAATCAAGGTCAACAGCTGATCCTAGTGGTGTTTATGAAATTGAGGGTGCAGAACTTAACCTGGGTGATTTTTGTCCGTTAGGCAGTCAGTTAAGACCTCATATAGTTTGGTTTGGGGAAGCTGTGCCAATGATAGAGCCTGCTGTAGAGATTGTAAGAAAAGCAGATGTGGTTATCATAGTTGGAACATCTATGCAGGTTTATCCAGCAGCGGATCTTATTAACTATACAAGACCTGATGTGCCAATACATTTGATTGATCCAAACCCACCAGAAATTTCAATGGCAAACCTGAATATCCACTCTATGGGAGCAGTAGAAGGGCTTGAATTAGTATTCAGCTCTATTGCGCCAAGGTGATCTTTCATATGAGCTTGTAACTCTCACGTTAATAGATTTTTGAGATAGTTCTCTTAAAGAAAGTTCAGTAACTAATTCTGCGAAAACATCATCGCTAACTGGAAGATCTCTTATGAGCTTTTCAGGTGTGAAGTGCTCGTTTACAAACCCAGTATCAAAATTGCCTGATCTGAATGCTTCATGGTCGCAAGCAAATCGACCAAAATCCAAAGTTGTTTTCACACCAACAACTTCATAGTTGTCAATTGCCTGAATCATTCTGTCTATAGCAGCTTCACGTGTGGGTCCATGAGTGATAAGCTTTGAAAGCATTGGGTCGTAGTGAATGCTAACTTCACCACCTTCTTCAACGCCATCATCTACTCTTATGCCAGGACCAACAGGAGGGGAGTATCTTTTCAAAACTCCGGTGTCTGGTAGGAATCCTGCTCCAGTGTTCTCTGCGTAAACTCTAAGTTCTACAGAATGCCCAGTGATTTTAAGATCTTCTTGACTGAATGAGATAGGATGTCCCTCAGCTATTCTAATTTGTTCTCTAACTAAGTCAACTCCAGTGATACACTCAGTAACTGGGTGCTCTACTTGAAGTCTAGTATTCATCTCTAAAAAGTAGAAATTACGTGACTCATCAACTAAGAACTCAACAGTTCCAGCACCAACGTAGTCGCATGACTTTGCAACCTCGATAGCGCATTTACCCATTTCATCTCTTAGCTTATCATCTAAAAGTGCTGAAGGGGCTTCTTCAACTACTTTTTGGTGTCTTCTTTGAATGCTGCACTCTCTCTCGAAAAGGTGGACAACGTTTCCATGTGTGTCAGCTAAAACCTGCACCTCAATGTGTCTTGGTTTTAAAACTAATCGCTCCATAAATACAGCACCATTTCCAAACGATCTTTCAGCCTCAGAAATAGCTCTAGCCAGTTCATCTTCTACAAGTGCAGCATCGTGAACTGCACGCATTCCTTTACCACCTCCACCTGCACTAGCCTTGATAATAAGAGGCATTCCAATTTTAGCTGCTTCTTTAATAGCTTCTTCAGGATCAGAAATGGCTCCCTCAGTTCCAGGAACCATTGGAATATTTCTAACAGAGACAGCTTCTTTAGCACTGAGTTTGTCGCCCATTATACGTATTGCGTGTGGTTTGGGCCCTATAAAAGCAATGCCGGCACTCTCTACAGCTTCAGAGAATTCAGGGTTTTCAGACAGGAATCCATATCCAGGGTGAATAGCATCAGCTCCAGTTTTCTTTGCCGCACCAATTACCTTTTCAATTACTAAGTATGATTCGGAAGATGGTGCAGGGCCTACACATACAATTTCGTCAGCCGCCAAAACAAAGGGGGCAGTTACATCAGCTTCTGAATGAATTGCAACAGTTGCAATTCCCATTTCTCTGCAAGTTCGGATTATGCGTAGTGCAATTTCTCCTCTGTTGGCTATCAAAACCTTCTTAATCGATCTCATCCAATTCGCTTGTATAGTCTTAAAAGAAAGGGGCAAGCGATTCTTATCGCACCGCTCAACCTCTTACCCTTGCTGTCTTCCGACCCTGGGGGATTCAGAGGGAGCTGGTCGTAAGAGACTTGCCCCAACAGCAAATATAGGTTGTATCAAACATTTATCAGGACTATATTTAGAGCTTTATTCTAGTAATCCCAAGTAAATGGACCTTAGCATAGTAGTGCCTCTATTCAATGAGGAAGAGAGTTTGCCAGAGTTGATGGCGTGGATTGATAGAGTGCTTGCAGGCCGCGAATATGAGGTCGTTTTTATCGACGATGGTTCTAGGGATAATTCTTGGTCTGTTTTGGAAAATTTATCTTCTCAATATATGGCTAAACTCAAAGCCATTAAGCTCTCACACAACTACGGCAAGAGTGCAGGCCTTCAGAAGGGCTTCGAATTAGCTTCAGGTAAAGTGGTATTCACAATGGATGCTGACTTACAGGATAGTCCAGATGAGATTCTGCCAATGGAGAAAATGCTACTAGATGAGGGGCTAGATTTGGTGAGTGGGTGGAAGAAGAAGAGGCATGATCCAATTACAAAAACTATCCCAACTAAGCTCTATAACTGGATGACTAGAAGAATGAGCGGGATTAAGTTGCACGATTTTAACTGTGGTTTAAAATGTTATCGCAACGAAGTTATTAAAGCTATTGAGGTTCAAGGTGAAATGCACCGATATATGCCGCTTATAGCTAAAGCAGCTGGTTTCGATAAGATTGGCGAACACGTTGTTCAGCACCAAGCAAGAAAATACGGTGTTACTAAGTTTGGAGTTGAACGATTTACCAATGGAATGTTAGATCTTATGACAATTGTTTTTGTTCAAAGGTTTGGAAGGAAGCCAATGCACTTGTTTGGTCTATTAGGCACTCTAACTTTTATAGTAAGTGCTGCAATATTCTGCTACATAGGTGGGTATAAGTTATATGCTTTGAATCAGGGTATTGAGGCCAAAAACATTACTGAAATTTCAGGTTTTTATATAGCGTTAACCGGAATGATTTTAGGCTCTCAACTATTCCTTTCAGGTTTTATTGCTGAGATGGTTTCTCGTACTGACCCCTCTAGAAAAGACTACGGAGTTTCTAAAACTATCTAAGCTATAGGCCCTGAACCCACAAGTGCATCTCCGTCGTACCAAGTAGCGAATTGCCCTGAGGCAATGCCCTTTTGAGGTTTCTCAAAAAGTAAATACAAGCCTTCTTGTGTCATTTCAATACGACCTTTTTGGAGTGATTGTCTGTATCTAAATCTTAATGAATACTCTTCTGATTCCCCAAAATTAAGAATGCGTGAGGGTTGAACCCAGTGTATTTCATCAGGTTTAATCAGAATGGCATCTCTATGAAGCCCTGGGTGGTTCTCACCACACCCAACATATATAGTGTTTGTGTCCACGCAGGTTCCGATTACAAATAGCGGTTCAGGTTTACCCCCAACATCCAATCCTTTTCTTTGACCTATTGTGTAAAAGTGAGCACCTTGATGCTCTCCAACTTCTTTACCCATATCAGGGGAGTATGAAAAGCTAGCCGCTCTTTCTGAATTTGAAATTCTAGGTTTTGAGTATATCTGGTGGTCACTTGGTATTTCTACAATTAACCCAACTTTTACCTTTAATTGTTGCTGTAGGAATTCTGGTAATCTAACTTTTCCAATAAAGCATAGACCCTGACTGTCTTTTTTTTGGGCTGTAGGTAATCTCGCGTCTTTTGCTATAATCCTTAAATCAGGTTTTTCCAATTCACCAATCGGAAATAGCGAATAACTAAGTTGCTCTTGAGTTAGTTGACAAAGAAAGTAACTTTGATCTTTGTTGGAATCCGAACCGGCTAATAATCTATACTCGCCATTTACTTTATCCTTCCTGCAATAATGTCCTGTAGCAACTGCGTCAGCACCTAGTTTTTGAGCAGCTTTTAAAAAGAGATCAAACTTGATTTCACGATTACAAAGCACATCTGGATTTGGAGTTCTTCCAGCTTCATATTCTGCAAACATATAGTCTATAATTCTCTCTCTGTATTCGACACTTAGGTCAATTACTTGGAAGGGAATTTCAAGTTGATCTGCTACAAGCATAGCATCATTAGAATCATCTATCCATGGGCATTCGTCACTTATGGTTACACTCTTATCATGCCAATTACGCATAAATATGCCGATTACTTCATGGCCTTGTTCAACTAGCTTGAGTGCTGTTACACTAGAATCAACTCCTCCCGATAAACCTACAACTATTCGCATATGCAAATGTACGTTTGGGTTGGTAGAGGATATACACGAAATTGCAATACCGGTCTTAATAAAAATGAGGCAACCATGTTAATTGGTTTGCGTCATTCAACCGGCGACCAATATGCAAAACAAAGAACTGCTTGCCCACATCGATGGATGCCGACAAGGGGAATCAAAGTCCCAGCGTTGGATCTTCGAACGGTACTACCGTGTGATGTTTGGGGTTTGCATGAGATATGTTTCGGATAAGGACGCTGTACAAGATGTTGTACAGGATGCGTTTCTTAAGGTGTTTACCAACATTGAAGGATACACTTCCAAAGGTTCTTTTGAAGGATGGATGCGTCGGATAATGGTGAATACCTCTATTGATGCCATCAGACGCCGTAAAGCGACTGGTTTAGTTCTAGGAGATGAAAAATCTTTTGAGGACGTGGTAGATGAAGGTGAAGAATTCGAAATTACTGACGATGATTACACTTTTACAGTTAGTGATGTCCAAGAAGCTATGGCTAAACTCACTCCTATGTATAGAGCTGTATTCAATCTATATGTTTTCGACAACATGACTCATCAAGAAATAGCAAGTAAACTTGGGGTTAATGTTGGGACCTCGAAGTCGAATTTGGCCAAGGCTAGAAGAAACCTTCGAAAAATTTTAACAAAGAAAAAAACAGACAATGTCTGATTCTAAGTTTGACGATAAAATAAGAGATACCCTAGAAGGGCATGAACCTGAAGCTACTCCTAATTGGAATAAGATGAGGGATAGAATCGCTGCTGCCGCCGCTATTGGGTCGATGGGGGTAGATGCTGCTGGATCTAAAATTGCGACTCAGTTATATATTGGTGCTGCAGTTGTAATTGGAGCTGCATCGATGTGGATTGCTCAACAATTTATTGAAGTAGACGAGGATATTCTTGAAGATTTACTTTTGGAAGAAGTGTCTGAAGTAAATAATGCAGATGAAAGTGATGCAACTGATATTACTACTTCATTTGAAGAGGAAGAAGATATTTACGAAGATGAAGTTAAGGACTTAACAACTAAAACTGACTTACCTGATTCAAAACCTAGAAAAAAGTCAAGCAATACAAGTAAGAATTCTAAGTCATCAAATTCTGCTGAAAAAAAGGACATAAAAAGCGATAAAGAGAAAGATTTAGACTCCTTAAATGAAATTTCAAAAGAAATTGACGAGGTTTCAATTACCGCTTCTACTCAAACATCTTGTGTTGGCGCTCAGGTTTCTTTTGAAGTAGAAGGATCAGATATTAGTAAAAGCTATTTGTGGAACTTTGGTGATGGAAGTTTTTCATCTGATCCGAATCCAATTCATACTTATGAAATGCCAGGTGTATATGATGTTACACTGTCTTTAAGAACGACAGGAAAGGGTAGTATTCAGACTCGAACTATTGAGAATCTAATCACAATAAATCCTCAACCAATTGCTAAAATGTCTTGGTCATTCCCAAGAATAATAATTGGAAATAATGTTCCTGTTGAGTTAATTGATCAAACCCTAGATACAAATGATGCAACTTGGATTGTAGATGGCAATATTTTAAGCTCAGAATCTCCGAGACTAGAAAATCCAGGTACCTATCAAGTCAATCTTATCGCTAGCAATCAATATGGCTGTCAAGATCACACTTCTAATATTGTCATAGTAGGCAACAGGAATCAGATAAATGCTCCCGCAAGATTTAGCCCTGATGGTGATGGAAGGTATGACTCATTCATGCCATTTGATTTAAGTGGAATGTCAGAAAAGTGGGAGCTTGTTATTGCAAACAAGGATGGAGAAGAGGTATTCTCATCTTCTGAATTTGATAAACCTTGGAATGGAGAATTGGCAAATGGAGAATTGGCTAAAAATTCGTCAGTATTTTATTGGACTGTATTGTGTACTGGGTTTGATGGAAACCAAAGAGTTTATTCAGATAAGGTAGTTGTAGAGCGATAATCATAATCACTCTTGATAAGAGTCCAACCATTTAATTTTTTGCAAGTCCATTAATAAGTTTCAGTTCTTATCTTGCACTATTGAATTTCTCCCACAAATGAAATTAATTAAGTACAGTATTCTAAGTCTGTTTTTTGCAGCTTCACAAAATTTAGTTGCTCAAGAAACAACAATTATTACTATAGGGTCAGGCGACAATTTTGTCGTAGACTGCAATGTATCCACAATTTTCACTGATGATAATTCTGGTTCCGTTGACGCTCAAGATCCATATTCATGCACTAACAATACCATTACTCTATGTCCGAGTAATCCAGGGGATGCAGTTCAAGTAAACTTTCTTGGATTTGACTTACAGACAAATGCAAATCCAAATAATAATGACGCATTATACGCTTACGACGGAGATAATACTGGAGCCAATCTTGTGGGAATTGGTACTGGAAATAGCTTTGTGGGGGTAAGTATTACTGCTTCTATTGATAACCCTACGGGTTGTGTGACATTCCAATTTGTTTGTAATAATGGAGCAACAGGCGGGGATATAGGTTGGGCAGCAGAAGTTTCTTGTGTAACTCCTTGTTCTTACCCGGTTTCTGGGCTTGAGTTGGTTTCACCGGAACCATTCCCGAATAATCAAGAAGGATCAATTAGTATTGGCCTATGTCCAGATGACTTTATTACTTTTTCTGCTGAGTCAGCAATGGGAACCGGAGGATTTGAACTTGACTCATTGGTTTGGAACTGGGGAGATGGTCAGGTTGAAACAACTGCTGTTGATGATGGTTTGATTGTTAGCCATTCTTATTCAGAACCTGGAGAGTACATTGTAACATTAACTGTTGTAGACGAAAATCAGTGTAATAGTACCAACCTTCAGCCTCATCAGGTTCTAGTAAGTACTATTCCAATTTTTAATACAGAATACACTACACCAATTTGTGCAGGGTCACCAGGTTATGTTAATGGAAATCCTGTACAAGGAATTACGTGGACAGCACTGCCTCCATTAGCTGTTTCTGAAGAAGCAGACCTACCCGATGCTACTGGTGTTGCTTTTACATCTGAATTGTTTATTGACTTTTTTGAACAAGACCAGGTGTTGGAGGATTGTGCAGATTTAGAATTGATTACGGCAAACATTGAGCACTCATTTATTGGAGACCTTAGTTTTTGGATTACCTGTCCTGATGGAACTGAAGTGTTGTTGATGGATAATGGAGCGTCAGGTGGTCCAGACCCAACAGGGTGTACTCCAAACGACTTAGGTGGAAATGACCTTGGAATTGTAGACGTAGAAGGTTGGGATTATTCTTGGAGTACTGACGGAGTATGGGTACTTGATGACGCAGATAATCCAGATGTTGATTTTGCAACAAATCCACTTCCTTCAGGTGTTTACGCATCATGTGAAGATATATGCAACTTTGTTGGATGTCCACTAAATGGTATTTGGACATTTAATGTAATTGACCAATGGGCAGCGGATAATGGAACACTTTTTGGTTGGCAAATAGATTTTAATCCTGAGATAGTACCCGGTGTTACAACATTTACGCCAGTTGTTGGAATGGATGCGGATTCAAGTTATTGGATGTTAAATCCTATGGATGAGGGAGTTGTTTCTATCTCTGATGATGCAAACTATGTAGATTTAAATTTTCCAAATCCAGGAGATTTTTCTTTCACATACGAAGTGACAAACAACTTTGGTTGCACTTGGGATACTACTGTTAATATTACCGTAATTGAAGGCCCGCAAAATAGTATTACTGCAGGTTCTGACTTGGTGTTTTGCCAAGATCCAATTCAACTTCAAGGAGATTTTAATGGAACTGACCCATCGCCTTGTGCAGCTTCGGGGGGTTCATTTGAATATTGTTACGTAGATAACGATAATACAATCTTTAGCTATTGTCCAGATGTGATTGGAGACGGCACTATGATGACAATAAGTTTTGATGCTGGTGCTATGGAAGTAGGGTGGGACCTTTGTACAATTTTCGATGGCCCCAACGGAACCGGTGCTGTTTTAGGAACATTAGATGCAGTATTTGCAGGCCAGTCATTTACAGCAACAAACCCTGATGGATGTATTTCAATGCAATTCACATCTGATGGTTGGACAAGCTGTAATAACACTTGGTTCCCACTAGAATCTGTTTCTTGGTGTGTGAGCTGTGGTGGTAATGATATGTGTGGATTTGATTGGGTATGGGAGCCAGCCGACTTTCTTGATGATCCTAATACTGCACAACCTATGGTAACGGACTTTTCAGGTTCTCCAACAGAATATGTGTTATTTGTTTCTCCAGTTGGTTTTGATAACTGTGCAGCAACTGATACAATGTTGGTTATGCCAGGATTTGATTATTCAATTACAGACCAACAACCTTCTTGTTTAGCTACTGACGGCATAGTTTTAGTTGAAATTAATGAACTAGTAAGTGATGGACCATTTACTATTGAATTATTCCAAGGTGCAAATCTTATTGAAAGCGTTCAATTTGATGGAAGTGATTATGTAAACCAAAACCTTGGGCCTGGTGATTATACAGTGAATGTATTTGATGACGGTGGGTGTCTTTACACTTACGACTTCAATATGGGAGATCCTGTTCCTATGGAAATAGAAACTGGTTCTGATGCAGTTATATGTCAATCTGCTTCAGTGACTTTAGAGGCATGGTCTGATCAAGATTTAACCAATTCATGGACGTATAATTGGGTAAATGCCCTAACTGGCGATACCGTTACAACAGTTGATGGAAATTTCGTTGCAAGTCCTCTATCTAGTACTGTTTATACAGTATTTGCATTGGATACTAATGGGTGTCAGTCTGATGATGAAACAATAAATGTAAACGTACTTGGTGAGCTAATAGCTGATTTAGATGGTACAGATTTCATTTGTAGTGGTGAAGATGCTCAACTTGATGCTAGTGGCTCATTTGGCGGATCAGGATCGGGTTATACATATACATGGTTGTGGGAGGGAAATCCTATAGGTAATGAATCTGGCGAGCAAATTGAGAACATTCCTATTTCTTCAGGAGAATACTGTGTAATTGTAAATGACGATTGTGAAACGCCACCTGCACAAGCATGCTTTGAAGTGACTATAGAATCTCCAATTGATGTTCAATTTGAAGCTGATACTACTCAAGCATGTGGAACTGGAGCATTTGCATTTACCAACCTTATTGATCCATCATTAATTACTACTTCTGTATGGAGCTTTGGTGATGAGCAATATGCTGCTGAACTAAATACAACTCATATTTATGATTCTCCTGGATTCTACGATGTTGGATTAACAGTTACATCGCTAGCAGGTGGTTGTGAATATGAGGGTGTTAAAGAGGCATACATAAACATCTACCCATTACCGGATGTTGGATTTTACGCAAACCCACAACCTACAAGAGTGCCAAATACTACAATTACATTTGATGGAGTTCAAAGTGAAAATGTAATTTCTTGGTTGTGGACATTCAATACATATAATCCACTTGGATTTGATATTGTAGAAGATCCAGTCTTTACATTCCCTTATGATGATGGTGGATTCTACCCAGTAACATTAGAGGTAGAAGATGTGTTTGGTTGCACTAATTCTGTAACAAGAGAGATTGAGATCAGAGATCTATTTAATCTGTTTATTCCAACTTCGTTTACGCCAAACAACGATGGGACAAACGATGCATTCTTTGTTTATGGAACAGATATAGACCCTTCTAAATTCGAATTCGAAATCTATGACCGTTGGGGCGAGTTAGTGTTTGAAACAAATGATATCAACACTCCTTGGATAGGCCAAGTTGGAAATGATGGTGAACATTATGTGCCAAATGGAACATACATGTATAGAGTAGAAGTGCACAGCATAAGTGAAGAAGCGATCAGAAAAGAAGTGTTTGGTCACGTAATGGTGATCCGATAGCTAATCGTTTGCTTCGATTTTTAAAAGCTCATCCATTGTTGCTGTAGCTACACTGTGATAATTCTTTCTTGCTTTATTGTATATATTAAGTGCCATCTCTTTTTGCCCAGTTTCTAACATTGCTTTGTAAAGAGGGGTAAGGAATTTTCTTCGCCCAACATTTACTAAAAATTCTTCAAGTCTTGGGTAAGAACCTACATGCTTCTTTTTAATTGCTTGTTCAAGCCATGCAAAAAGAATTTCGTTATTTCCAGTAGATAAAATATCGAACTGATTATTTAGTTCTGCTAAATCATCAAGAGTTATTTCAGAATTAATCCTAGTAAGGAACCTGTAACGTTCTTGATAAGTCCAATCAGCCCAAGGAATATCACTAGTAAGGGCGTTGTTTTGTGACCACATGTAGAGTATGTTATCCACTTTATTTAGTCTATCTGATTTGACCTTTGGACAATTATTAGGTAAACCTTCTCCATCAATCCAATCGCTAATCATAGCCTGGCTTTGTAATTCCTCTGAAGTAAGAAGATTTGCTTTGAGATATGCAATAAAGTTGTCTGTATCCATTACTTGGAAAGCATGCTTACTAAAGTATGTTTTTAAATACTCGTCAAAGGATTCTCTGCCGACAATTCCTTCTAGCATTCTAAGGAACATATAGCCTTTATCGTATGCAATAGCTGTCATTCCGTCATCTGGATTTCTGTCTTTTAAATGCAGTCTTAAATGAGTGTCCTTCGGATTTAGGTCCATAATTTCATCAACCTCTTTAACTAAACCTTGGTAACTAAGACTAGCAAGCATTTCACTCAATTCTTTACCATAAACAGCCTCCATAATTCTCTGTTCGAAGTATACTGTGAACCCTTCGTTTAGCCAGAAATCATCCCATGTTGCATTTGTCACTAAGTTTCCACTCCAACTATGAGCTAATTCATGTGCAACTAGACTTACAAGAGATCTATCTCCAGCAATAATTGTTGGAGTAGCAAATGTTAATCGGGGATTTTCCATTCCACCAAAAGGAAAGGCTGCAGGTAGTATAAGTAAATCATATCTCTCCCATCTGTATTTTCCATATAGCGCTTCAGCTGCAACAAGTAAATCCTCCATTTCGGCAAATTCATACTCGGCAGCATCGATTAAATCAGGAGTTGCATAAACGCCTGTATGTGCGCCTACAGATCTAAATTCAACATCACCTACAGCTAAAGCCATTAAATAAGAAGGGATAGGTTGGTTCATTCTAAACTCATAGTACCCCTGTTCATTCTTTTCTGTAGGGTTTTCAGCACTCATTAGTGCCATCAGGTTAGATGGAACTTTGACAGTAGCGTTATAAGTGAACCTAACGCCTGGACTGTCTTGACAAGGTATCCATGTTCTAGCAAGAATTGCTTGGCTTTGAGTAAATAAAAATGGGTTTTCACCCTCTACCCATAAAAACGCATCTGCTCCAGGCTGAGTAGAATAATGAATGCTGATTTCTTTCGTGTCAGGTGTAATGTTAATTGAAAGAGGTGAACCAATAAAAGGCATTTCTTCACCTATTTCATAAGACGCTTCTTTACCATCAACCTTTACGCATTTAATGTTTAATTCTCTAATATCTAATATTATACGTTCAGCATTCTTTGAAGTTTGAATTTTATAAGTTGCATTTGCATCTATGGTTCTATCACTAAAGTTTACACTTGCGTCCCACTCAAGATGATTTACAAATGCTTCTTCAGGTTTGCTGAAACTATGAAAGTCAGTAGCTCTCTTCATGTCTAAAATTGCTTTTGATTTCTCACTAATTCTATTTGTGTCGCTCGCACAACTAAAAAAAGTTAGAGAAAATGCTATAAGTGATAATGTGTTTACTAATCTCATGATTTAATTCTTATGATTACTCTTGAAATAAAAACTAAAGCCAGTGTACCTATTGCAGTTTTAATTAAAAGCCCGGGTATAAATAAACTTACCACATCAATTAATGATATTGTTTTCAAACTTAATGCTAATTGCCAAACTACACCTAATACTAATATCAGTAGTTGACTTAGTAATAAAATTAGAGCTGATGATATGAATTTTGTCTTTGTAAAAAGAGATGATGAAAATGCCCATCTTGATAATGAACCTGCTAAAAATGCGCCTATTGGAAAGGCCAACAGGAATCCACCATTACTTCCAATAAAGTGTCCCCATCCTGAGGCTCCTCCGGCAAAACACCCAAATCCCATTCCGCCTGCAACTAAATAAAGTACAACAGCAGTCAGTCCAATTCTTAAACCAAATGCTACCGCAAACCAAACTACGAGTAGTGACTGTAGAGTAATAGGTAATCCCTCAGTAAGGTCAAGTTCAAGAGGTCCTAAAGTGCATATGGTAATTAGAGACATAGCAATTAAAAGACTTTCGTCAAAAGCCTTAATTCCAGTTATTTTAACCTGTCTTTCTAGCATAATTATTTAGAAAAATCAAAAGTGTTGTTCTTTAAATTTATGTCTGCTTGAATACGATTTGGATCAAGCTCAACCTTAGATAATTTTTTGCCCATTGAAGGAAAAGTAATCTGATAAGTTGGATTTGTCCAAGGCCAATCTTCAGCAATCTGCTCATCGCCATCTAGAGGTCTATGACCTCTCATGATTACTAATGGAATGTGATATTTCAAAGAACTTCCATCCTCAAATTTTATGAGTAAATCTTGTGGCATTGGCATATGTCCAATCTTTTCAAGAGTAATGGTTGATTTCATTATATCGACTTTAACATCTTTAACTGCGTAGTCTATCGTGTGAGTCGTGTTCATGAAATATTGGAAGTACCAATCAAGCTCAATGTCACTTATACGCTCCATGGTTCTTTTGAAATCGTTTGGGCCAGGGTGTTTGAAAGACCAATCTGCAAAATATTTTCTCATACCAGCATCTCTAAGCGAATCACCAATAATAGCTTCAAGTTGCTCCACAAAAACTTCTCCCTTTGAATAAGCAGCAACTCCATATGCACTATTTGTAGTGTAGTGATCTGCATGAGTAATTAGCGGCTCTTCTTTACCAGATTCTACAATTCTCTTATACCTACTATATGCCCAATCGTGAAGACCATCAGGTGCAGCATCTGATTCATCGCCACCATCTAGATTAAAGCTAGGTAGAATAGCCATACACTCAGATTCTATCCATGAAGTAAACCCTTCATCCATCCACTCATAAAGACTTTCATTGGTTGCTACTAATGCTTGAAACCATGAGTGAGCCATTTCATGTACTGTAACTCCTACTAAGCTCGGTAGCTTTCTGTTTGCAGTAATTAACGTAATCATTGGGTATTCCATACCGCCATCACCTCCTTGAATTACTGTGTATTGAGGGTAGGGGTATTTGCCAATAAATTCATTGAAAAACGCCATAGATTGAGTTGCAAAACGAGGAAGTTCTTTCCACTGTTTATTATACTCTTTGTTTGGCTTATAGATAAAATTCATTTCTATGCCATCTACAAATTCAGTCCGTACTACAAATTCAGTATCTGCAGCCCAGGCGAAGTCGATTACGTTTTCAGCTTTAAAGTGCCATTTACCGGTTTTTTTAGCAGTTTTTCTTGATGTCTGAAGAACGCCTGTTCCTCCAACTTCATAACCTGTTGGCAGGTTAATTGTAACATCGAAATCACCCCAAATTCCATGGAATTCTCTGCCTATGTATGGGTTTGAATGCCATCCATGGTGATCGTATTCGCAGATTTTGGGAAACCACTGAGTCATGCTGAATTCAACACCCTCTTTATTCATCCATCCACTTCTACGAATTTGTCTAGGAACTTGTGCTGTCCAATCTAGTATAAATTTACAAGTAACCCCAGCTCTAAGCGGTGCAGGCAGTTTTGCTACGATTATAGTCCCGTCAACTTCTACTTGACAAGGCATTCCATTCATCGTTAATGTGCTAGGTTTTATCCATCCCACCTCATTAGCAGTTAGTTCAAAAATTCTAGATCCTACACGTCTATCCGGGTCTTCAATATTTCTTGATCTGACATCCATCATGCTTCCTGGTTGGAAAGCATTGAAAAATGCGTGAAGGAATATCTTATCTAAATTGTCAGGGCTATTGTTTGTGTACATAACTGACATTGAGCCCTTGTATTGATGCTTTTCTACATCCATGTCTACTGTCATGGTGTAATCAGCTTCTTGTTGCCATCCTGGGTATTGAGCTTGAATTGATGTGCTCAGAATTACTGAAAACACAAAAGTTATAGCTATATGAATGCTTCTTAGCATGGTAGTTATTTATTCGGTTTCTATGGTCTTAAAATCAGCGCATTCTAAGGTCGGGTCTATTTTGTAAACCATAGTCCTTTTTAGATGAATTAGTGGGTTTAAATAATTTAAGAACCTATCTAATCTACCTGGACCAAACTGACTCACGTATTCCATTGTTGTATAGTGACTTTTAAATTCATTTACGAATTCACCTAAGTGAGAGTCACCAACAAAAACTATATAGTTGGGTTGATCCTGAGGATTTAAACAATGGGTTCTTTTTTGACCTAATACATCTGTGTTTTCGTCAGCATATGTATATGGGTTCCAATTGTCACTATAAAATCTAGGAGGAAAAGACTTGCTGTCTGTTTGGACATATAAAAACTTATCCAAATCACCCTCCATTCGGATGAAATCCATTGCATTTAATTGACTTGCATTTTTAGAAGACAATGTGATAGGCACCAAAAGAATCAAATTTATAAGGATGCTTAAAGTGATTATACTACCTGATAATTTTTTGTTTCTTTCTACTTCATGCCAAACCAATGACCCAACAATAACAATGTAGGGTAGGGCTGGAAGAATAAATCTTTCCTGCTTATTTGGAAATAGTGAATGGAATAAAATAAAAGCAAGAGAAGGAAAAACCAGCCACGCATATTTCCTCCACGACTTTAAATATCCAAAAAATAAATAAACGGATAAAGGCGGGGCGGCTAATGATAGAATTACAAATAGGTAGGTAAAGATGTTGCCTTGAGGGTAATCGCCCGAACTATTTAAGTTGTATTCAATGTATGCTTTTAACTGTGCAAAAGGTTCTCCCCATAAAAACATGTCAGTTGGAACTTGTGTAAGTGAAAATGACAAGAGGGCAGAGGTGCCAATTATTGCACTTTTTTGGACCCAAACCTTTCTATCAGAATATTCAATAACAAATGCTGCTATTAACCCAATCCCCATTACTCCAACTTGATACCTTAGCCCGGTAGCTATACCTAAACAAGCTCCTGCAATTATTAGAGTTTTAGTAGTCCAATTATATTTTGTTAGAACCCATGAAAAAGCTAGTAATGGCACGATTACTACT
Organism: Crocinitomicaceae bacterium; assembly: GCA_002722795.1. Classification (GTDB taxonomy): domain Bacteria; phylum Bacteroidota; class Bacteroidia; order Flavobacteriales_D; family Sanyastnellaceae; genus UBA974. Next base: position 1,754 of record PBMY01000025.1, on the reverse strand, counting down.
ACCTCTACAATCTGATGAACACTCATAATAGGTATCCAAGCAAGTGATGCCATTAGTACACCTGTAAGAATAGCAGGTTTCCGACCACCTAAGTTTAATGCAATGAGGTAAGCTAAAGCAACAGCAATTAAACTATATAGCCCGTGCATCAATCTCAAAATTAGCATTTGCTCTCTTGGATTGTCCATGCCCACAGCATCTACTCCAACGAAGTAGATATAATGAAGAGATGAATAAAAAAGGTTAGAGTAATGTGGTTGAGGATCTTTGCCTAGCTCTTCTTGAGACCAAGGAAGCCAATTATTATAATCGTAACCGTCTGCCCAACTTGCTGATGTTTCAACAACCCAAAAATGGTCGTCGTGCATCAGATATCCTTCTGAAAAGAAAGATGCTACAAACCTTAAAGTTGCAGCTAAGGTTAAAATCAGTAAAAGAGGTCTCTCTTTAAGGCTTTTGATGTTCATAGCTCAGATCCAAGTGCTAGCATTTTCAAGACTACAACGGCAGCTTCAGTGCCTTTGTTGCCATGCTCTCCACCTGATCTTGCTCTGGTTTGGTCTTCATTATCATCAGTTAAAACACAGAACGAAACTGGCTTTCCTGTTTTAAGACCAACATCTTTAATTCCTTGTGCTGCAGCGGAGCATACATAGTCAAAATGCGCTGTTTCACCTCTTATAACGCTTCCAATAGCAATAACACCATCGAGCATTAATTTTTCCGATTCTAACATCAATTGTGCACCTAGAGGTAGCTCATAGCTGCCAGGCACCCACTTCACCACGATTGATTCCTCTTGAACTCCAGCAGAAAGCAAAACTTCTTTAGCTCCATCCATCATAGCTTCAGTGAATTCTCTATTCCATTCTGAAACGACGATGCCCACTTTATAGCGGGCACCATCTGGTAATTCGTTAGAATCGTAGAAGCTTAGATTTTTGCCAATTGTAGCCATTGATCTATGTTACAGTGAAGCGTGAAGAGCTTGAGCTGTCTTGAATAGACGGCTATTTGGATACTCTTCCACAATGTTTGCTAATTCGTCTTTTGCCTCATCAGCTCTTCCTAGCTCGATAAGAACAAGTGCTCTTTTGTAGTGGAAGTTTGAAGCAATAGCATTAGCTGCAAGACCATCATCTGCAGAACTAGCAGCATCAGCAAAGTATGCTTCTGCACTAGCGTAATCGCCCATGTCAGTGTAGCAATCACCAATTCCGGCAAGAGCGAATGGCTTGATTACATCATCGTTAAGAGCTACCTGGTCAAAAGCTTCAATAGCTTCTTCAAATAGTCCTGCGTCACGATTAGCAATTCCAACCATGTAAGCAGCTCTTGAAGCGGCATACGTTCCAGAGTGGTCGTCCATAATCTCTTCTAAACCAGCTGAGAATCCATCTCCATACTGAGCTAATTCTACTGAATCTTTAGAGAAGTAGTGCTCCGCAGGGAAGATTGCTATTTCAGCATTTGAGTTTGCAGGAGCTTGAATCAAGTACTCGTATCCAGCAAATGCTAGTACTACTATAGCAATACCTCCAAGGCCATATGTAAGTGCTTTGCGATTCTTGTCTACAAACTGTTCTGTCTTTGTGTACACCTCATCAACATTGATGATGTTTTCTTCTGTTGCGTTTTTCTTAGCCATTTTTAATTCCTTTAGTAGGATGCAGGCCGCAAAAATAAGAAATTCGCACTATGCATTTAAAATCTCTTCAACTGATTAATTTCAAAAACCACAAAGGAGGGGATTT
>PBMY01000024.1 GCA_002722795.1 Crocinitomicaceae bacterium | reverse complement strand
TCCCAAACATATGTGAAATCTTCACTACCACCGGTCGCTGGAGTGACAACATTCAAGACGCCTGGAGAAGTGTCATAACAGATTGGCTGGCCATTAATGTTATCATCAATTACAGGAGTAGTTAATGGTTCTAATATCGTAAAGGTTATCGTATCTGAATCCGAGCAGGTAGTAACATTATTAGTGAAAAAATAAACTGCTTCATATGTTCCAGGAGATAAGCTTGGATCTATAACACCTTCATTATTAACTGCTGAATCAGCATCCCCTATCCCATAAAATGTACCTACACCATTTTCAAATAATCCAGGGCTATATCCTTGTAATGCATAAGTAGATTGAAAACAAAAAGATGTGTCATTTCCAGCAAAAACAGACGGTAAAGCATCAACGGTAAACGCTAATGTATCAGAGTATACAATTGGACATTGTGCTGTTTCTGAATACAACATCTGATATAACTCAAATGATTGGCTTACATCATTTTCAATATAAGAATCAATATTAATCTCATCAGTAGTTAACCATGTACCATCAACTGACTTTTCCCATCTAGCATTTAAATAATTCTGATCTGTTGTCCATGATATCTCAGACTCGACTTCCACACTACCTCCTTCACACAAATGGAATAATGAATCAGAAACATGAGTTAATTCGTGAGGCATCAATTCAGGTAAAACGTCTATTAAATACAAGCTAAGTAGAGAATCTTGTAACCCTGTAACTTGTGACCACGTTATACATCTAATTGAGTCTCCGTCCATCTCCTGTTGCACATTTAGGAAAGTGAGTTCACTAGATGTCGTTCCAATTGTATCGGAGCCTTCTATTAAATCTTCCCAACTAATTCCGTCAAAATATTGCCACTGTAGATCAACTGCTTCAGAATCTTCTGAAATCAACAATGTGAAATTTTCACATACTGCAATGTCTTGAGACAATATTTGAGACACCATATTTAAAGGTGTCAAAATGAAAACTAAAAGAAGTAGTAATAGAAAGTTTTTCATGATTTAATGGATCAAGTTTACTATCGGTTATAAATCAAATCGCCAGGAGAAGTCTTTAACAACTTCCTAATTTGAAAATATATAATAAGAAGAGGAACTATTAGGAATCCTATAACTGAGTATAAAATATCTGGAAATAGATAATTGATCTCACCAACATCAATAGAAATATCTAAAATTTCAGATTGTAAAAACAACTGTAGAATATAATCTCCAAAAAAGTAGTTTAATAGATAAGCTATTGTAAAAGAGGAAATAATTAAAAGAGAACTGATGATTAAGTAAAAACCGACGACTGTATTATTTTTAAAACCAAAGGCAATAAGAGTACCTAAATTTCTTTTGTTCTTAGAAATATGCTGAGTAAGAATAGCAAGACTGTAGTTTATAATTAACACAATTGAAACTAACATTAATGCTTTTGCTAGTGCACTGCCAAAGTTGCTAAATAGTTTTAGATATTTTTTTGTTTGAATTTTGGTTAAATCTATCTCAATTTTTCCATTTCTACCTTCTACGTCTGAAGAATACATAGTCGAATTGTCATTTAGATACCTATTGAAACCTTCAACCATATCTAAATTTTTAAAAGAAAAACATAAATACTCATCCTCAGAGGCAACTTTATATTTAGGATCAATTTGTGGAATATCTATTCGAGATAGAGACGTAATCTTTGACCTCTGATTTGAGGTTCCTTGATGATTAAGAAGTTGGTAATTATTAAAAAATATTGGACTTAAATTATTCTTAATAATGTCAGGAGCATTTTGAACATAATTAGAATCTGAAACATAATAATTCGGAATTGTTACACCCCAACCGTCTTGTGCTGATCCTCTTAACCACTCAAAACATTCTTCAAAAATAATTGCATCAATTTGAAACGGCAATTGGGTAGTAACACCACCTATCGGTAGATAGATTTTTTTAGAATTTGTATTAGGCTGTTGATACCAACAGACTTGAATATCAGAATAATTGTTATCGTCAAAAAGTTTTAAATATGCTTCATTAGTAAGATAAATACTTGATGGTTCACCACTGTATTCAACAACATTAACATGATCATTATCAGGTTTTAAATCAATATTATTTGACATGATCATTGACCATAATGGGTGAGATTCAGAATCAATAACACCAATCTTTAAAGCATGAAAGTCCTCTTGTTCCGAAGCTTGATCATCACTAGAAAAATTCATATAAGACTTGGCAAACGTATCATATCCAATTAAACTATAGGTCTGTTTAAAATTATCATTATTTAAAAATTCCAAATCGTCCAACTTAACATAGTTTTTATCTCTCGCAGCATCAACCATATTCACATATGCATTGTCCATCTTATCTTCTAAATATTTTAAAACACCGTCAGATGATCCAATACAGAAGATGGAAAATAAAAAAATAAAAAACAAAGAAATTATGTGTACAAACCTGTTTCCGGCTAGCGATTTAAACTCTGATTTAAATAGTACTCTTGATAAAATATTATTACTCATCTTCTATAGTATTATCAAAATGTTCAACGAGCTTTTTAATTAGTTGATCGTTAGATATTTCACTATCAGAATATTTCCAATTATTATTATCAGTCTTGATAAATTGATTATCACTCGTGATTGATCCATAGGAAGTCCCATCTGGTCTTTTTACTTTAGTCATAAGTATGATTCTAGAAGCAAACTGCACAGCCAATCTAACATCATGACTTACTATAAGTGCTGTTGATTTGTTTTCTTTAATTGTTTGTTGAAGATGACGCAAAACCAACTTTGCATTACCTACGTCTAAATTTCCTGTTGGCTCATCACAGAACAGAACTGTCGATTCAGCAATTAATGCTCTAACAAATGCAAGTCTCTGCTTCTGGCCACCAGATAAATCTCCAGCTAGACGAGTATGATAATCATTTATTTTGGGTAAAAATATTTTTAAAAGTCTCTCTGCATTTTCTCTCGCAGCGTCAAGATTTTCAACAAATGACGGAAGGATAATATTATCAATAAGCGAAACTGATTCAAACAAGTTGGTAGTTTGAAAAATAAAGCTAAACTCTTTAGATCTAAATTTTGAAAGCTCAACCGATGATTTATCCCATTGCTTAACTAGATTAATTTGACCATGATCAGCACTGTTGTAACGAACATCATTATTTTTAGAATTCTTGATAGTATTAGTCATAAGACCTAAACTTTCAATCAACGTGCTTTTACCAACACCAGATGCGCCTAAAAAGAAAATAAGTTCTTCTTGTTGAATTCTTAAATCGTTTATTTCTAAAACAGATGGCTTTTCAACACCATAAGTGCAATTTAATTTTTTTATATGAAAAATATCTGCCATCCTTTACTGCTCTGCGTATCCCGGGAAAATCTCTGCCGGAATCCAATAAAACACTTGACTATCTGAATTATAACGTTTCCATTCAAATAAAGAAACATCTACGCTTAGAAATTCATCAACTACTTCTTGTAACTCATCAATGACAGATTCATCGACAGTCTTTAAATTTCCTAGCGATCTATTTTTCAATCCTTCAATACCTAATTCTACCTTAAATAACTGAAACCATAAGTCTTCAAGATTTTTATTGTTATACTTAGAAATTTGAGTTTTATCTGAACCATATGCATTTGCAATTAAAGACGTAAAAAGATCTGTGAGCGCTTGTGCTTTTTTATCACCTTGTGCAGCATTTTGAAAGTCATAAAAATCGTCTTTCATAGATACATACTCATTGTCTGTCAATAATACGTATGGTATTAAACAATTTTCATCAACATAATTAGATTTCATAACTGTATGTGCTTTAGTAGACATATCCTTACTTGAACACAAAAACTCCGCAGCTTCTCGACTTAAACCACCTTTCATTTTAATTTTTACACACTCTCTAAGTGAACCAGGTCCGACAGGCCCATTAAGCTCCCTAATATTAGCTTCAACATGATCAATCCAAGTGATAATGTCATCCTTTAGTTGGGAGTTCAATACAGATGCATCAGTAGGTTTTCCAGGATTACCCGCATTTGTAATCAACTTACCATACGTCCTGCCAAAATTAATGTTATTAGAATTTTTTTGTTTTAATCCGTATGCAATTGTATTGTTTTGTGAAGGTAAAGATGATATTTCATATGTTGTTGAACGTTGAGAATTGTCTTTTATAACATCAATCCAAGACAGAACGTCTTTTTGAAATTGTAATGATGCATCGGTGTATCTAGTTGTTGCTTGAAATGCATATAATTTGACATTATAGTCTTTAAAAAGTTTTGAAATTTTATTAAAGCTATTTACATCTCTTGAATCAAGAGGATCATTGCCATCATCACCAATTAAAACAACAAGATTATTTTGACTTTTATTGATTTGAGCACTATCAAAAGTCTTAACAATACCCTGATACATAGCTTCATACCAATCCCTGCCTACAGATTTGCACTCAACAGTTTTTAAGGTCTGAGTAATATTCGGGTCGTATACACTAGTGGTAATGTTATCAAAAACGTCATTCCCATCATCATAGTCTCTATAAAATCCAACAGTAACAGTTAAAGATTGAACATATTTAGAGTATTGGCTCACAGAGACACAGACATCGTCAATTGCATTTGCTATATCTGCATAATATTGTCTCATGCTAGATGTAGCATCAATAATAAAAATCAAATTCACATGAGAAATACTGTCCTTAAGTTTTTCAATTTCTCTTCTAATTCTAGCAATTTCATCCTGATCCATCTTTCTGATATTACTGTTAGCGAGTATGTACTGTAAAGTTCGAATATTTTTATACTTCTCATTTAAAGACGTAAGATCTGGGTACCGAATACTGTAGGGATTTTCTATTGGATCTTCACTGGTTACTTCATGTCCGTCTACTTCAAATAAATCTAGATTCTGATTATTTGATCTTGGATTCCAATTAGATAACTTTTTTTTCAGATTAGAATTAGTTGTAACGGGCAGAGGCCCCGGATAATCTTGTAATGCGGCCTGACCATATGCTGGCCCATAACAAACCCTCGACCCCCATTCAGTAACATTACCTTTAGGCATCCACCCAAAGATTGGGTCTGGAGCATTTTTGAAATCTTCATAATTTGATAAAAGATAAAAATCATCCAATTCTTTGACAATAAAAAAGATTTCAAAGTCTTTTGAATTTTTAAACTTGTATTTAATGTCCACTTTTGGATTATCATAAACTCGCGTAAGTTCTTCAAATAATCCCTCTAATTCGTCCTCATTAAATTGATAATCACCATCCCTTAGGACTACAGCTTTTCTAGAGATACCATCTTCAGACAAAGCAAAAGGCGTGAGTTGCAAGAACCTACCCTGTATCCACCCTATTTGTTGATTTGTAGACCCTTTTTCTCTTGCCCGAACCTTAATCCAACCATCTTTATTTACTTCGAGAACCCAAAGACCTTGATTAAAAGATAAGGCGGTAATTTCACGACTATTTACGCTTGGATTTTCATAGATAGGATTGTCATCTCTATCGCTCCAAACTTCCCAAGGAACACCAGAATCAAACTTTAGTTTCGTATAATTAGCCCCACTTGCTACTAAATATTTGTCATGCAATTCAGGACTAATTAAGCTATTATTGAAAATAGATGGACGGTCTAAAGCCTCTAAATTATTTTGAGAATTTACACATGATGAACTCGCAACAAAAAAAACAGTGGCTAGGAATAAAAACCTATTATTTAGCATTTTTGATTTCATCATTTAGATTAATTATATTTTGGTCGCTTCTATTATAAGAGGAATATAGATTAGAAGTTAAATTATCAATAAAACCAGAAGAATTGTACAAATCAAACACTAGACTTAACTGGTTATAAAATTCAATTATTCCATTCTTTGTAGAAGATGAAGAATCGTTAGCAATAAAGGTTATGTTAATAGCCGATTTTTGACTAATTGAAGTAGAAATTTTATCTCTGAATGATTTTTCATTGATTAAGTTTCTGATTTGTTCATCCCAATATGGAACATTAGTTATTGACTGATATCCATAATCGGCATCTGTAAGATGATTAATTAACTCTTTTGCCTTTTCTTTTGTTGGCATTACATGTGAGAGGTTTTTTTCCATAAGTATTAAAACTAAGTCGTCAGAATTGTCAACAATATCAAGCAGAGATGAAGCTTGATTAGAGAGGTAAAAATCCTTATCAAAATTATTAGACTCAGAATTTTCGAAGTCTATAAATACAATATCTAGACTCTGAGTAAATCCAGTAAAACCTATTAAGGAAAAGAATAAAAAATAAATTATTTTCATGGCATTAGAGTCTAACTAAGTATATAATCTTATTGTCATCATCAACAGAATTTATAGAGTATTTAATATTATTTAAATAGTCCACGTGTAATTTTAAAGAAATCAAAATAGATGAGATCTCATTACCATTTATAGAAAATGAATAATCTTGACAACAGCAATTATTAAAAGACAAATATGCTTTAGTAGGGTTTGAAACAAAATCTTCAATAATCTGATATTGATCAATATTAGAAGGTATGCAGGGTCCGCAATTACAATTAATAGGTTTTTTGATTTTATAAGGTCTTACATTATCACCTATTTCTTTAATCCAAATGTCACACTGTGAAACACCATTTTGCAGAACTGAAATTCCTGGTTTTGCAGATATCCAGGAATTACCTCCATCATTTGAAAATAAAAATTCTTCTAAACTATTGTCTTGCCAAACATCAAAAAATGTGATTTCACAATCTTTGAATTTAGCAGTGAAATTTGTGTTTAAACTAGCATGCATGGAAACTTCACCGCCACTCACACATAACTTTTCATATTCACTGTCAGGCAAAAGAAAAGTACTAGCAATAGAGAGCGTAATAACAGTAACACCAACAATTGAATACACTATATTTTTCATGGGCAATCATTAATTGGAGTTGGAATCCTACTGATTTCTCCGGAGATACCAATTTTCAAAAAATTAAAATTCATATCATCAATAAGCATGGTAGTTGAGTTTAGTGTTTCTGGATCTACCTCTAATAATTCATCCGAATTGTTTTCAAATGAAAAAGAACGGCTTACCCAAGAGACTCGTAAAGAAGGATTAAGTTGGTATCGTTGTCCTAAAGGAATAGCAAATGCTTTTGGCTTCAAATCAAGGGTTACACCCCAATCAGAGACTCTAGACAAAGAGTTCAGAGACCCAGTTCCATACGACTGATAAACACCATAATCGTATAAATTTTCATCGATTATAATACCATACAAATCCTCATAATATCCTGCATGAGAAGACACACATCTGTTAGCATAATCAACATTCGTATTAAACGAAAAACTATGAAATCCTCTTATTCTCAGCGTTTCTTTATTAAGCCCTGGAAGATTAAGCCCTGGAAGTTGCAATCCAAACGTGACTGAAAAAGCTTCGATATTAAAAGTTTCTTTAACATCAGTGTAAGTTGAAAGTCTAGAATATGCGAAATTATCACTGTCAAACTGTGGTGATGTTTGATAGTAACCATCAAGTCTCAACTCAGATCTTTGAGAAAGATAAGAAAGCCCTACTAGGAAGTCGAATTGCCGCTTCCATTGCTGATATTTCCGCTTGTCTCCGGGATTTATATCATTAAGAAAAACTAAACCAGAAGCTTCAATTGTATTATTTATTGGATTTGAAAAACTCTCTGAAGATGTGAAGTCTATATTACCTTGTCCTGGAACCGCCCAGTCAATTGAAGCAAATACAGAAAAACTGCGTAACTCTTGGGAGTCAATTTTTAAGACATTATCCTTATTACGATCACTTATAACAGGATCCTCATCATCTCGTTTTTTATCTATATCTTCTAAAATTATTTGCGAAGTTGGGTCTTCATACTTGAACAGGATGTACTCCTCGTTTCTGTCTTCTATTTCGATACCATAATCCTTGAGGTCACACATATCCTTTAGTGCATATCCAGTGCCTAAGTCTAATATTGAAAAGTCAAATGGAATAAAGCTATCTTGAGTTACAGCTGATGATATTTCTGATCTAAGTCTTCCATATTTATCCTCAAAAATATTCACTTCAAAGGTCAACGGGATTTCTCCTGAAAATAGAAGATCATAGTTTACATCCTTGAATTGTATGTTTTTAATCACATCAACAATCACAACTGTCGAAATCGAGTGTTTTGTATCCGAAGAAAACTCCGTTCTAGACTCAATTAGATTGACATCTGTAATATTACAATTGACATCAAAAGAAGAAATAAGTGTATTTTCTCTACAAAATGTTTGTAACACCGTGAAATATTCCTGAAAACTTAAAGTTTGAAACATTGAACTATTTCTCCATAGAATGTCATTTACGTGACTGGCATTAGAGGAAAACTTCTTCGGGAATTTCTTTGTTGAATAATCGGATGAAAGCCTCACTAAAGATGAATATTCATCAACTGTATTAATTGCATACAACTTAGCCTGAAGCTTTTTTGTGCTTTCGATTTCATTTACATCTAGGTTTGTAGATTGAGAAAAAGCTGTTTGACAAAAACAACAAACTAAAAATAGAACTAAAAAATGATTGTGTTTATTCATAGCAATCAAGATATTGTGTGAGTTAAAAGACACCAAAAATTAAGGATTATGAAATGAAAGACCGCTGTTAGTATGAAGATTGTAATAATAACTTCCTTTTGGCAAATTATTTAATGCTTTTTGAAACGATGAACCGTCAATTATTGTTCTATCTCTTGGGCCATCTGAATCTTTCATTTCATAGCTTTCTTGAAGGAGTTTATATTGATTAGCATAATATTTATGTTTGCTTTTCCATTTATTCAACTCAATGTTTACTTCATTTTTGAGAGTTCTACAACAGTGACATGAACTAACAGCATTTAAGTTTTTAGTTATTTTTGAATTTTCTGCCTTACTGTTCCATATAGATGAAGTCCACGGAGTATTTTCTGCAGTCTTCTTACAATTATATACAAAATCATTTAAGTCAGCTTGATAAGAATTATTCAGGTACTCAATACAATCTAAAATTTCTTGCGCATCACCTTGGAATGAACTTCCTAAAGTACAATTCATGAATTCATCAATTAATACTTGAATATTAGGATTATGACATTGACCAGAAAGAAAATCTAATTGCTTCTTTTTACACTTCTGAACAAGAGCATCTATATCTTTTTTACATTTCAACTCGATTTTTGAAGCATTAATTGAATCAATGGTTTCGGAAATATTTAAAGAGTTAAAATCTGTTGTTTCGTTAATAAATGCATTAAAATGATCTCTATATTTTTCACAGTCAAGTATTGCTTTATTATTATCATCTTTTATATCAGCGATTTTTTGTGTGTAATCAAAGTATAGTTTACCACCAATAAGGAGTATTCCAAGCAGAATTAATACTAAAAATGGTTTTAATCTTTCAAAAGTCATACTAAATATCTAATTGAAAACTAGTTGATAGTGTGTCTGAATAACCAGAAATACTGGCATTGATTTGAACAGCACCACCTAACAAACTAGTGGTGTCATTTTCAAGAATTGTTCTAAATAGATAAATGTTAGAATCTAAATTAATCACGCGTAATTCAACAGGACGAAATATAAGACTTGGATGTGTAGTAGATTGAAGAATTATGCAACTGTCATTATCCAATTTAGAATCACACTTTAATTCAAAATCAAGAGTGTCAAATAGATAAACATCAGGATTTTGTGCAGATGAAGCAAAAGAAATTTGATTCAGATGAGGTGGAATGCTAGCATTCTTCTGAAAAAGCATAGATTTCCAATCAAACATGAAAACACAAAAAATCAAACCAATAGATAGAATGAACAAAATGTGTTTTAAGTATTTCGCAAAAAACGATTTTAATGTAGATCGTGTCTTAAAAAGGAGTTCTTCGAATTCATTAAGAAAATCAGGAGATTTATAGTCTAATACTATGATGTTTTTAATAGAGGAAGGTGATAGGACATCTGATAAGTCTAGTGGTAAATCAGAGTTGTTATCAATAAAATAAATGATAATATTTGACGTCGTTGAGGAGCTTATCTTTCCTAACAAGTACTTTATAGACTCATCATCACACCCTTGAACGATAAGGGTTTTAGGGGTTTTTTTGCCATGGTAAGCCGTTTGCCATGGAATATTATTATGTCCAAATTCATCTAACACAGATAAATCTAGTTTTGGATAATTAAGATTACCTAAAACATACAGCTTTTGACTTTCTACACATTCGCGTATTGAATTATCAATTAACTCTAGAGCACTTAAACCAATATTTGATAGCGCAATGCGATCATTAAAATAATATGTTCCAGCTGTGAAAGCTGGTCTACCTTGCCGATCAGAATTAGAAATATATCTTGTAAATGCAGCTGTATTATCAACTATATCTAACCTTCCAAATAGACCTAACGACAACAATTTCTTTATAAATACTCGTTCATCTAAAAATCTATTAGGTTTAAAGTGATCAAAAGGAAAGATTGTATTTTTTTCAGAATAAAAATTCCGCTCAAAACCAGCGTTTAATCCACCTGCAATTCCCCAAAAATGAATATTTCCGTTCATAGCGATTTACATTTTTAAATCCTTGGCTTTCAAACCGCTTTCAATAAAGGAAGCATATCGTTCTATATACTCTGGATCCCAACTTTTAATAAACGAGTTTTTGACTAGGTTAGTCGCTACAGTAAGCGGCAACACTTTAAACTCAATATCTAATCCTGACTTAAACCAACCTTTTCTGTTACTATTGTTAATCTGATCTATAGTTCCCTCAATGGTGTTTTTCAAGACAGGAAATCTTTCACTTAAAATTCTTCTAGCAACAAGTTCCATTTCATCATAACTTGCACCATCTTGGAATTCCTGAAGCGTATCAACTTTGGTGAAAACTAAAGCTATTTTTAATGTTTTATCTAATGCTTTTCTTTGTTGAAATAATTTAAGACATTGAATCAAAATCTGCTCTTGTTCATGACCAGCATCATGTTCGATAACTAAACTAATTACTTTTTCATTAGAAGACCTAATCCAATCTAATCTTTGTAATTCATTAGTCTCTTGTAAAAGTTTGCGAACATGCTCCCCTGCTAGCTCAATTAAATGAATTCGCTTCATTTTATTCTTGAATCTTTTAGCTTTAAGATTAAAGGGTAAGTAAGCAAAACTATTTGTAGGAGTTGGGATAGGCATACACTGCTTATTCTTGGACTCTAATAAATAATTTTTATAATTAGTACCTCGCCTTTGATTGTGAATATCATCACCTAACAGCCTATCTCGCAAATGATGAATTAAAGAAGAAAGAAGTGCAGTCTTACCACTACCGGCAACACCTAAAAGCCAATGATCAGTGTATGAGCCAACACCATGAGGCATATCAGGAATAGTATCATCCCAAGGAACAGGTATGTTTTTTTGATACTGATATAAAATCATCTCCAACTCGGATTCAGTTATGTCTAAATCTTTACAAACCTTATCATGAGATATTACACCTGAAATAACTTTATCTTTTATATACTGCTCAAAACTCTCCTCTTTGTTTTCTTCAAGGATTTCGAATTTCGCAACGATTTCTTCTTGCGAGCTCGAGCCTGTAACATGCAATGTATAATCTCCTGCTACTAGTTGAGAAAACTGAACATGATTTTCATTGGATATAGCATCATGAATAATAATATTGGAGGCATCATTAACTTTAATGACGTAGGGTGATTTGCCTCCAAAAACATTAAAACTTACTGAACCTAAATTATTGTCTTTTTTTGAAGTTGTTACTATATCTGAAATTTCAATGGGAGCTACAATCTCTATCTGTGGCACAAGTTTTTTATCCGAACATCTCTGGTTATTGTAATCAACAATAACAACTTTTATACTGTTTGATTTAATATCACCTAAATGTTCTTCCAATATCACATTGTCATCTTCATCTGTCCAAGTTATTGACCTCAAAGGTTCTTCAACATTTGTCATTTGAAATGAAGCAGAGATGGCACCATTTTGCTCAGAAAGCAAAATTTCTACTTTTGGTACTTTTGGAGGAGGTGATGATTCTACAGGTGTTGTTGGTTTAATTTCTTCTTGAATTCCCGCATTCTTGATAGCTTCAATACGTAACTGTTTCATGCCCGCTGAAGTCAGGTCTTCAAATGAAATAATCTCCTGCTTAATGGCCGCATTGAATGCAGAATTATCAATTGCATCCCATAAATATGAGTTTAAAAAATCTTCTTTACGCATTATAAATCATTAGTTGTTTAATAGTCACGAGACGAAGGGTCAGATGTCATAATTGGAAGTATTGTAAAAAGTAATAAAACACCTAACAACATCATGATCTGCCAATTTTTACCTCTTTTTGAAATATCCCAGTGTTGAGTAAGTGACTTCAAGTAGATAAAAGCATCTGGATTTGAAGAAAGTGATGAACATGTCGAACTATCATTTATAATACTAGATACGGTCTGTTGTAATTTCATCATTTTATCAAACTCAAAATCATAGCTTTTTAATGTGGTCACAATTGTTGACCAATCATAGTCAGATTTTAAATGATTTTGAACATTTTCCGTTAATAAATCTTTTCGTAAATCATTTATTTTTTGATCAATCGGATTTTTCACTTGTCGATCAAAACGCTCAAGACGCTCATCAAAACTTTTATTTTTTAAATATTGGACCTTGTCATCTGTTAAATTAAATGGTTGGCAAGGTAAAGGAGTGTTATTGTCAATCGCATCATTGTATGTCTCAAAAACGTGATTCATCTCATTTTCATAAAATTGATCAAAGTCATTGATCATATCTGTAAGACTTGCTGCTTTGCATTTCATTTCATCTTCAATATCATCTTGAAAATTGAAATGTAGAGTTAACCCATGTAATGAGAAAAAAGACATACATGAAAGAGGTATTAAAAAAAACACCATGTGTACAAAGGGCAATTTTACATACCTATTTTCCGATTTAACTAGTATTGCCTTGTATTGAAGATAAAATAGCAATAAAGTTGATGAAAGTGCAACCAAAACAGCAACCAACCAAGACCAAGTAAAAAGCCAAGCCCCATAGAAAGTAAGAGCGAAAAGAATTAAAATCGAACCATACATTAAAAGCCTTGAAATTCTTGGAGATTCAGCAAATGCATCGTCTAATCTAATAAGTGAAGAAAGGTTGGTTCGTGCCATATTACAAAGGTTGTTGTGTCTTATTTAACAATGATTCAATATTCAGAATAGGAGAATTGACTCCATCTAAAACTTCAACTTTCGATTCACTATTGATAATATCTCTAATCTCCTGAGGTGTTAGATTGTCATCTTGACTTAACATTAATGCAATAGCAGAAGTTACAATAGGAGCTGAAAAACTAGTGCCAGTTGCAATAGTACATCCACCGCCACCAAGAGTAGTCCAAATCTCATCTCCGGGAGCTAAAATTGTGCAGAAATCGGGATTTTTTGTATAGGAAGAAAAATATGATAGTTCATAATTAATATTATGTGACATTGCATAAATTGGATATAGTGAACTAACATCAGGAGAGTATGAAAAATCTGCCGTAAAATTTGAGTTATTTGCTTCTAATTCACGCTCGTTGCCGGCGGCGATAACTAATACAATACCAGCATCCTCACAAATTTTATAAAGCTCTTCATAAAACAATCTTTCATCTTCCCTTTCATTTAACACCATTTGAATTTGTTGTTGTGTTTTGCCTATTGTCCAAGCTACAGGCTCACCAAATGACATATTTATTATATCCACGCCAATATTTACACAATATAAAATTGCATCTATAATATGTGTTGATGAGATTTCCGACGGCCGTTTATTATTAGATATTTGAATAGGAATAAATGTGCAATTTGGAGAAATACCACAAGCACCAATACTATTATTTGGGTCCGAAAAAGACACGCCACTAACTCTTGTTCCATGATCAACATTGGTATATCCTTTAGGATCTATATAGTCGTCAATAAAATATATATATTCACCATAATCTGGAAAATTAAATTGATCCTCTATAAGAGGATGAAAATCTTCATGATTTAAATCAAACCCGGAATCAATAATAGCTACTTTAATGTTAGGGCTTGAAAGTTCTATGTGATTATCCTTGAAATTTATAGCTTCTAAGTGCCAACCTTTTTCCTCGCCATTATCACAAGGAGAGTAGGTTGATTGAGAAGTAGAATAAAACCTAGGATTCCATATTAACGATTCATACCCACCTATTTTCAGAGAATCTTTCAAGATTGTTTTCATGTTGGGAAAGCTCGTGTAATCAAACTCAATCATCAATCTTTTTGAGAATTCACACCTACTTAAAACCTCCATAGTAGAGTCTGGACAGAACTGTTTTAATGCATTTGCAAATTCAACAACATCAACATTTTGATCCTTCGGATATAAATTTAAAACATTAAGCAGACTAGAGTTTGTTAGTGAATCCCTTATTTCAACTTCGGGTTCGATAGGATTATTTGGATAATTTGGTAATAACCCCGGTGCAGGATTTACAATCCTAGAGCCTGTTAGAGGTGAAATAATATCATCACAATTATGACAACCTACAAAGTACATAGCTATCAATAACAAAAGGCTAAACAAAAGCATTATCCAACCACCTTTCAGTCTGATTGGCTTTTCAAGTGCTACGATATTTTCAGATGCTTGAATGTTTCCCGGTGATGAGGTCTTCCCCAATGCTGAGGGGTTTTCCGGTCCTCGAAGAAGTGTCGGAAGAATAATCTCATCTTGTTTCCGGTATATACCCCAAATCAAGGTAAAGCTTGAACCATTCGACCATAGCTGGGGAAAATAAGCTTCACCATCTTGACTGACATTACTTATCTGATCTGGCAAGATCTCTCGAAACAAACGTCCAGGAGTCGAAGAAGAACTGAATTTATTTAAAACTTCTTTCCTAAAATTAAAATATTGTGAGTGTATACGTTGCCTTTCATCTAGAGAGAAACAATCTAGCGATTGCAATCCGGTATACTTTGAATACCAATCAATGCTGTTATTTTGAACGCCGTCTCTGAGGATTGGTAATGCTAAAGCATCTTCTCTATTAATACTTTTTAAAGCAGCTTTAAGAGACGAAGCTTGATGTAAGACATAGCTCTCTTGGAAGGATAGAAGTTTAATTGATTCATTATCACTTCTGGAAGATGTATGAAATTTAAAATCGGCCATCTTTTATGTAATTAAAACTTCAAGAGGGACATGAATATTTTCTCGGTTAATAGCTTTTACCTCTCCACTATATTTTTGCAATTCACTCCTTGTTTTTAAAACTTCAACTTCAAACTTAATTGGGGACCCCTTCTTTGTTTCTCTACGTTCGAAACAGCTGATATAAATTTTATAATTTCCTTTTGGAGGTGTTTCCCAATAGATGTTTTCCATGGGATTAGGCGTAATCGTTTTAAAGTTAGCATCTACATCCAATATTCCGCCATTTTTACTGTTAGGCGCTCCCGGGCCAACTCTTGTCCCATCAGGTTCGATAACAAATAAATCAAGATCATCATTTGTATCCCAAATTAATGAAACCGTTAAGTTGCCTATCTCACCTCCTACTTCTGTTCTTCTAGTGCTTGCTTCAGAGACATAAGTACTTAAATCAATAGGTTCCACATCTTGATTAATCGTATCAGAAATCTTAAGCTCGAAATAACCCCAGGTGATCATATGATCATTACCATTAGAGAATATATCACATGGTTTTGATAAAAAATCAACTATTTTATTTCTAATTGAATTATTACTTAATCTAGAATTTACATTATTAATAATATCACTTATTTCCGTTTGAATTCTATATGCTTCAACATCATCAAAACTGTCAATACCTTTTAACCCTTCATAAAAAGAATAAAACTCTAGAACATTATTATTGAGGACAGGATATCCTAGTAAATTATATAAATCAATGTCATGGTTCGGGATATGCTTAAAACTATCATAATTATAAATTGCGTAATTACCCATAGCGTCCAAATTCAAAAGGGTGATATTGGATTCAGGACTATTATAATATTTTGCAATCAGATTCATGATAATTATTTACAAACTATTGAGGTGACGGTGCAATAAATCCACCTGCAGGTGCTTGGATATTCTCTCCTGGACATCCCATTATCATATCCCATGCCGTATCAGCACCTGGAGCATAAATGTAGACAAAAGCCTCATTGATATTTGAATGCTTCTTATTAAATGACATCGTAAAGTGACCTTTTGAATCAATTACTTTTGGATAACCATCTGACAACGTTCCAGGGATTGATTTATTTGGATACTTTAATTTTACTATGGGATCTTCTTTACCGGATAATCCTTTAATAAAAGCATCTCTATCAGGAGATCCTATCGTATTCCATGTAGCACTAAGTGGATTTCCTAAGTTGTCAGATCCATTAAATTTCCCCCTAAAGCCAGTGTCTATACATATCTTATTATTGTAATAAATAATAAATCTATCCGGCATAAAATATGGCTCAAAAATAATATTCACTGTACCCTTAGAACTACCTAAATCATAACTTTTCATTTGTTTCCATGCAGTACGTCCTTTGTAACCTCCAGCTTCAGGACCACAAGTAACATTTTCTGCGATAACTTCTGCATCATTTGGAGGCTGAAACAAATTAACAGTTTCAATTTCTTCTGATATCAACGAGATTAATTGGTCATCTAACATGTCGCACTTCCTTTCTGGCAAACGCAATATCATAAATCCTAGAATAAGTATTAAAGTACATAATATTATAAATATTATGTGTGACCAATCATTTATTTTCTCTTTGAAACTCATGATTAATTCTGATTAATGTTAGACAACATCTCTTCTAATCTATCTGATATTTCACAATCACAACAGTTAGTAATAAGCCATGAAATAATACTTGCAATTAAAAATCCTAAACAAAATGCCAATAGCCAACGCCAATTAGCATCCACCCAATATTTCAAACCTGAATTAGGCTGAAATTTTTGAGCAGGAATCGAAGTCAGATTAACCTCACTTGTTGGGAAATCTGTTAAAGGATTATTAGAAGAGTCATGGTCATCAGGTGAAGATGACGGCGGTGATAATGGTTCTGGTTCCTGATTTGTAATTACAAGAGGTTTATATGGCCCAACATTAATTGGTAAATAATTATCTCCATAAGAGTTGAAATGATAACCGATACAAACTTTCCACTCAAACGATTCCCAATTTCCAGGAACAGAAAACAACTTAACATTATCAATGTTCAGAAGCTGATGTTTTTCAAGGGCTTCATATAGTTTTGTACCTTGAAGAGACGCTAAAACAACTTCCTTCCAATCTCTGAATGCGTATCTAAGCATTCTACGGTTTGTTTCGTCAAGTTCAGTAATTTCTAAAAACGTCGCATTTGACAGTTGTGATTCAAACAGGAATATACATTGCGAGTCCTGCTCTGAATATAATGCAATTCTTTCGTCTCCTTGGTTTTTGTTTTTTAATAAAAACCTAAGACTTTCTAATATCTTCATTAATTCTGATGAAGAATCAACTAAAATGTTATACCTCTCTTTTGGGAATTTATACTCTTGCCTAGTCATAGAGATGAAATATCTGTATTTCTTAGTGAGTCATATATTTGAACCAACTCAGCTTGATCTTCTTGATCAAAAGCATCTCCGCCTGCGTTAAGAATCATCATTCTTTCAAGATTATGAAGCCACTCTTTAAGTTTAAAAATTCCAGGCAAAGAAGTAATAGATGGATTATTTGACATTTGATCCGTTCCAAAAAGATCTGTCATTTTAGCAAATGCTGTTTCATTATCAGTTACTTCTCTCGTGAATTTAGAAATCTTGTAATGTCCATCTTCAATTGAATTATTAAGTTGTTCTAATTCATCATCACTGTAGAATCTAGAATCACATTCAAAAACGAACTCATTCCACCATTTACATATCAAGTTGGCCATCCATTCTAAATCATCTACACCAATCATAATATTATCTACAGTTGCAATTTGACTTTCCAATTTATTGGACAACTTTCTATTAATGATTCCGTCTTTATATTGATCAAATAATCTAACTAATAACTGATGATCTATTCCATATTCTACTAGATAATCAAGTTTTTCAGCTCGCTCAAACTTTTTTTCTGCTAGCTCCATAATAACATTCACAACCCAACTAGATTCATCGTTTTGAAGGTCACTTTGACACAAGAGCTTTAAATTTATTCGATGGTTTTCTAAAACATAAGCTGCGACATTTGCTTCAGAAATGCCTAAATAGTTCGACAATTTGCTTAAGATTTTAGACAACGGCATATCAAGGCTGATATCATATAGTTGTAAAAAAATATTTACATCTACATCTCCATTTGTCTTCTCAACTTTTTTATGCTGGTTAAGAATAGGATACACCTCTGACAAATCTGTAGATAAAAAATTCTGAAATTCATGAATAAATGATGACTTCTTCTGAATATGAGGTAGAAATACAGACCTTATTTCCTGAATCAACGCTTTTATTTCTCTTAATCTTATTGCAGGATCATCATCTCTGACAATATCACTCAATATATCAATAAACTTGCTTTTTGACTCAGAAAACAATTGTGATGCACGCCTTTCCTTTGGAGAAGAAAATGAGGACTCATGTAATATTTCAGCAATTAATTCACTTCCATCATTACCAGGAGTTGAAGTCGCGTTCCATACTTCTTCGGGATTATCAATATTTTGCTGAATAAATGGATATGATAAAAAAGATTGTTTTAGCTCATCCATGTAATCTTCCGGATTGGAAAATTTATCAAAATCGGGCGGCATAGACAATTGGAGGCCTGTTTCAGGCAAATTATTTATAGCATCAAAACCAGCAAAAACACCGCCACCATGTTGACTTTCAGGATGAGATTCATTAAAATCTCTTAAAAAGTAAAAATCAGAAAATTTAGGCTTAGTCTCTGTCCACTTATTAAACCACACATGGTCTGACACCATTTGCTTTTCGAAAAATTCATCAAACCTTCTTTCCCATTTAATATCAAAGCTTTGATTGTCAGATGCATATGGTTGAAGTTCAATGTTCCACCAAGTAAACACAATCATTAATGGAGAAGTTTTAATCTCTACTAATGCTTTTTCTCTATCAGCTGGTGTACTTCCTATATTTCTATTAATCCAAGAACTTAACAATCCCGGAAGTTGTCCAACTTCATTTTTTAAACAAGGGATACAAAACAAAAGATTATTTATTTCAAAGTCTTGTGAATACTTATCAAACAGATAAGATACTTTTCCTCTAATATAAATATCTGCAGGTGATAATTGATCTGTCGACATTTGAAGATCTGAGTCAGCATTAATTTCGATATTACTTCTTGCACCAGGAAAATCCATAAAATCAGTCCTCTTAAGAAATTCTCGAGTCTCAGCTATTCTTTCTTCTACGTTTAATACAATCTCCTTAGAAATTACACTGAGACCACCTCTTAAAACCTTTGTAGACACGTTACTTGCGGTCAATAAAACGTCAATTGTTTTAGTATCTCCAGCCATGTTAGAAACACAACTAACATCAAGAAGAGCATCTCCAACATCATTGACAACATCATTTAATATTGCTCTTTTTTTAACATACACATTTGATTCAAAGTTTAATGTGCTATACAATTCTAATAGCTCCTTAAAAAGACTATTTAGATGATTTGAATTCCTCCAAATGATATTAAAAACTGCATCAAAATGATCTATACTAGAACAGATAGAATCTATATTTTCCTCAATATACTTTATGTAGTCAAGATTGGCTAGCTCATTCCAAAAAGATTTGTATTGCATAAACTCTGATTCCAATGAATCAAATATTTCATCTACTTCAAAACGTGTTAAAGGAATCTTACAATTAGACGGCTCCCATTCAGATTTATCAAGATGATTTAAAGAGCTTAAAATTTCATCACGCTGAACAGGTGACCAAGCCGTAATTTGTGAAAATGCAGATCTAGAAAAAATAAGAATTAAATCTTTAACCGACAGCAACCTTAGCTCTACAGGAAAATCCGTGTTTTTAACCTTATCAATCGTAAATCTAGACACAATTCCTGTACTCTCTTTACCACCGCCATGAGGATTAATATCCTTTATAAAGTCCACAAAATCATCATTTCCAAGGTCAATATTTAATGGTTTATTATCTACGCTTAAAAGATTCTTAACCAAATAAGACTTTCCCACCTGACTTGCACCAAAAACTGTAAATACATTTTTTTGCTCTAAGGATTTTGTCATTTTAGAAACAGACCTCCTTGCCTCGTTTAGCGATCTAATAGTTCTTAGATCAACACTATTAGAATTTCTTAGCCAAGAAATAGCATTTCCCATACTCGCATCTAAATCTCTTCCTTTCTGTATTAAAGTCATAATTAAAATCTTATTTCGAATCCTTGATCTAACCAATATGAATTTTCTTCCATAGAATAGGGAGTTACCTTAAAAAACTTATCTAACCCATCTTCTTTGTCGTTCTTCGCTTCTTCAATTGAAGGTATATCTGAAGAAGCTTCTTTAGTTAACGAGAAGGTGATGGGAGCTCTACGTAGAATCTTTTCTTTTTTGGAATTAAACTTTGCGAGAGTTTCCTCAGTAAATACCTGTTCATTTCTTAAAAACGGTTTTGGATCCCAATCTATCTTAAAGCCTACTTTATGTAAATAGTTGGGCGAATTAATAGGCGAACTATGAAAATAAGTAGGTAACTGCATAGCAGTCACCTCACAAGTTGTTTGTCTTGGTGAAAAACACACAAGTGGAGCGTGACCAGACATACGTTTGTCAAAAACAAAATTTGTGCTCGACTTAATATGCGTCTTTAATTTGCCGTTTTCTAAAGAAAACTTGGGCATACGATTATTCCCACCCCAAAAAGAAATTAAACTCCCAATCGAAACAGTTGATTTGGCATTAGAAATAAATCCAGTATGATTATCTCTAAAAGGATGCCAACCTCCCGGCATCCAATTGTTAATATTCACAATTCGGCACTGACTAAAATTATATGTTTTACGGACAAGTTCTTCTAACAACTTCATTTTCATAGTACCTCCACTTAAAAGTAAAACATCACATTTAAGCGCATTCATAATTCCCGCAATAGTATCTATTTGCTTCTTAAAGAAGTTGTTTAAAACCTCATGGAATTTTTCTCTGTTATATGTGAAGGTGAGTTCTGAAAAATCAAAACTCAACTTATCATTTAATTCAATTAAAAGATCAGGGTTTATTGAATTTTTAAATAAATCAGTAAACAATATTATTTGTTCAGATTCATCTTGATTAGAACAGTCCATTAACCATTTAGAAATTGGTAATGCTACTTCTTGTATAAAAGCTACTCGCATGGCTGTAGATTTGACTCCATCATTAATAGAGTCTTTATCAAAAAAAGCAGTTATTTTTTCTTGGACTGTTTGATCATCAAATTCCTTAATTCCATGAGAATAGATATCACCTTTAATTACAAGTTCCTCAATTAGTTTCTTTTGAAAATCATCACCTGCACGATAGTATGAATCCC
Organism: Crocinitomicaceae bacterium; assembly: GCA_002722795.1. Taxonomy (GTDB): domain Bacteria; phylum Bacteroidota; class Bacteroidia; order Flavobacteriales_D; family Sanyastnellaceae; genus UBA974. The sequence goes on along the minus strand of PBMY01000024.1, from coordinate 13,068 downwards.
AAAATATTGGAGTAGGATATAATTCTGTGATGCCATCTCTCTGATTAGATTCATAATCACAAACCATTAAATCGCTTGTTCCGCCTCCAATATCTATACTACCTACTCTAACAGAATTCTCTTTGCCAAATAAATTATTATATAATTGAGAATTACCCTTACAACCATGATTTAACTCAGAATACATAAACATCATCTGCGTAGTAGTTGCTTCGTCATACATCCATTCTTTTCGGTCTGCATGACTTTCTGGTGAACGTGAAACATCTTTCACAGAGGGGACAACATCAGGCTTACCATCTTTACCATTGAAAAGTATTTCCAAGGCTTGTTCCGCATATTGCCTCAGAAGAATTTGGTCCGAACTAGTCATTCCCGTAGGACAACTAATTACAATATTTTTTAATAACCTTTTATCATGAATCCCTCCTCCAATTTTTCTAAAATTTATAGAGTTTATCTGTGTTAAAGCATGAGAAAAAAGTTCTAAAAAAGCAAATCTATTTAGAGAAGACCTAGAGAAATTAGGCTTAATCATAAAGCCATGTTGACCTTTATTTACATCAATAAATCCACCGGCATCATTAGTGAAAGGATTCGTAGTAATCCAATTTACATTATTGACTCCATCATCATTAGAACTAGCAAATCTCCAAGTTGTTTGAGAAGCATCTAAATCACATAAGTAACGTTTCGGAGAAGAGCAATAAGATCTATATTCAACCAAATAATCTCTTAACTTTTCATTTGAAATGATAGCATCTGCCTCAAAACCTATCCGAAGTGGGGATGGCCATAAAAAATGTGGGGATGGAACGGCCCTACTACTAAATTGTGGTTTTGAAAAAACAACCTTTGAAGGAAAAGGTTCAGAATACGATTTAGTGGGATTAGTAAAATCTCTGATTTCTAGATAAGCAGAGTTGTGAAGTGTTTTTTCATCAACGTCAGTAGCTTGTTCTGATAAAACAACACATGTATTAGAATTCCCAAAATCAATAAAGCAGTCAACATCACGCGTCATAATATGATTTGATGACACAAATTCAATTTTTGAAGATGAGGCGAACCTGTCTTCAAGCGCTTGAATAAGTAAAACATAATTCGCTAGATATGAAGCTTTGCCTTCAGCAATAGCATCTTGTTTATCCCCATAGACAAGATGCTTTAGATATTCATCTACCCAAGGACCACCACCAAGAGTGTTCGTTTCAAAAATTTTTAGAATAGAATTTACATAAGGTGAAAGACTATACTTATTCTCATCAATATTAGCCTCAACAGTAAATCCATCAGTTTCGACTGCAATAACAAATTTATACTCCCGGTCATCTATCTTTTCAAAGTACAACCTTGGTGGAATAATATTAGCAAGCTGATTTTCAGCACCCATGGGACCATTTTTACAATATGGTAATGGGATCCATTTTTTTTCAAATCGTCTAAAATTTGTTTCGTGACTACTTAGAGATTCCACGACCAATTCTTCAACTCTTTTTCCTCCTGCATTTTCGTATGCTCTATCAGATTTACTAATATATAATTGTGGTTTACCACCTGGATCTAGCTGATTACAAGAATGAATGAATGCAGATCTATACCACTGATCTTGAAAAAATTCATCAGCATCTGGGCTCACAGGACCATCTTCATCTACAACTTGTTTGTCTCTTCCGTCAACTTTGACTAAATCATCATATATCCACTTAAAGGAATTATTTTCATCACTACTAGTCAAAAGTGATCGGTAATTTAATTTCACACTCCTTAGTGTATCAAAGTCGATTTTAGCAGTCCATTCAATAAATTGAATGCCTGAATTAGAAATCAATGTAGCCATCTTAATTGGTTTAGGCAATCAAGATAGTGGTTACCTCACTATTTGCATAACATCAAGAATAATTTTTTGACTTGGTCTTAAGTAAATTTAAAGTGCCTCATTGATGCTACTTGATTTTGGCGCAAAATTTCCATTAGATACTCTTGTTAGAGTATACTCCATTATTTGATTTTGAAGAGTAATTGGATTATCCTTCGAAACAAATTCATTATCTAGAAACCCACCATATATAGAGTAGCATTCGTTGGAATTCATTTTCTTATTTCTACTCCAATTTTCACCGTAATAAAAGAAAACTTGATAAGTTCCATTTGGCATCTCAAAAGTGTAGCTTGAATAAGCTGAAATATATGCATGTTTTTTAACTTTTCCATTCCTTTTAATATGATTATGAGAAAGTAGACTACGTTACAATGAGCGGTAATACTTGGTTTTAAGGTGTATTCAATTTATTCATGGCATTTAAAAGATGAATGCAACAAATGAAGACGGCTTGAATTTTCGGCTACCACAACTTGGTATATGCGATCGTAGACATCTAAGCTAATATGTTCAACTTCTTCACCAATTAAAAATCCTGCTAAATATCCAGTTGTATTGCTGTGCCCCACAACTAATGCATCTTGTTTCCTGTCAAGTAGGGTTTGCGCAAGTGATTCGAGGTCTGATAGTTCGTATTTCTGAATTTCTAGCCCCTTCGATATTGCGGTTGGTTTAGCTGTGCTAATTGTTCTTTTGAAGTCGGTGCTGTATATTGCTTCGAGTCGAACGTCACTGAAGAATATGCTTAGTGTTTCTGATCTTTGTTCGCCGCATTGTGACAGAGGGGGGTCTGACTTGTGTTCCGAACTATGATCCTTTTCAGAATGCCTAACGAGATAGATAGTGAATGGTCCGTCAGATTGGGCGGTTGTTTTGAAAGTGTATCCAAATAGTGCAATACCGAGAATGAAAAAACCCCTAATCATCTGTTTTGTTTTTATTTATAATAAAAATAAATCATTTAGTAACTTTTATCAATAATAGATCCGAAGATCCTTTTAGGAAATAAAATTAGGTTTGACCCAAGAATATAAAATTTAAATTGAACGTATTCTATAAGCTATGCTTAATTAACTAAGATATAGCAGGACAGAAGCCGAACAACCTTACCCCTATTTGGTCAAGTATACTTTACAAAATATCCATACACAGCCCAACTGTGAGCATCCGGTCAGAGCCAAACGAAAGCGCCCTAAACGTTGGATTGATTTCTCTACCTGACTTCTCAATACTGAAGCCCAACTCCGCCATTCCTTGTTTCGTTTTTAACGGAATACCGAGCCTTAAATAACCGTGAGAAGGAAAAACACGAACACCAGCAGAAAGATTAGTGTTGGACTTTCCATACACGCCAAATCCGACTTTACCCGTGATTATGGTGGGTAAGGCCAACCCGTAACCGTATTCGAGAAAAAGTTTGCAATCTTTATTCTGTTTTCGGTGCACCATTAAAACAGAAACTCCTGGGCTTACATTCCACCATCCAAAAGGCGTGTCAGCCACACCTAAATTGATTTCCCCATATATATTGTTGACTTGTCGTGATTCTTCATCCAAGTTAAAAACTTGTGAGATCAGGGGTGCCATGGAACACACAATAAAAGTCACCGAAACGGACAAGGCTCGGAAAAAACCAATGATTTCATTCCTCCTAAAATTACAAGGGGTTGTAAGTTTAACCATGCTCCAAGGTACAGCTTAATTAGGCTAGACTTTCCTATGCCGTTCAACATGTGGAGAAGCGGGTCTAGAAATCAATACATTTTAATAATTATTTGAAATCTTAAAGGGAGAGTGGAAATTAAAGAGGGTGTGTATATAGTAGGGTTGGGAGGTGTAAATTGAAATAAAATGACAACATAAATAGGTTACGAAGTTTCAAGTGTTTATTTGTTGAGATAACATAACTAATGTTAGCATATCGTTGACAAGTAAAAAATAAGAAAAGAATATCCTGTTTGATAACAAGTAGTGTCAATATAATTTTGATTTAAACATGAAAAAAGCAATTAAACACACATTCATTGATCTTTTTGCGGGATGTGGTGGGTTATCAGAAGGATTTTTACAATCCAAAAGATTTGAGGGATTGGCTCATGTGGAGTGGGAATTGCCTATGGTAGAAACATTACGCAATCGATTGAAAAAGCAATGGAAACACACTTCTGAAAACGCATTCAAACGTGTCGTGCATTTTGATATTCAGAAATCAGACGAACTTATTGAAGGAAACTGGAGTGAAGAGTCTGTAAAAGATTTTGGAGGAAGCAATCATAAGGATACCGTAGTTAAAGGCCTGAGAGGGCTTGTTGGTGAAAAAAAGGTAGATCTTATTATAGGAGGACCACCATGTCAGGCCTATTCAATCGCAGGAAGAGCTCAGGACAAAAACTCCATGGAAGATGATTATAGAAACTTCTTATTTGAAAGCTTCATAAAAGTAGTATCAGCGTTTCAACCTGAAATGTTTGTGTTTGAAAATGTTCCCGGGATGCTGAGTGCTGCTCCAGGTGGAATTCCTGTTACGCACAGAGTGTCCAAAGCTTTTAGTGAAGTTGGATATACAATTAAAAACACCGAAGATCTTAAGCAAGCAGTCTTTACCTCTTCAGATTTTGGCGTTCCTCAAAAACGTAACCGACTTATAATGATAGGCATTAGGGATGGTAGTAGCCACGATCTCGAATCAATCTACAGCACTATCAGGCAACATGCTTTAAAAACGAAATCAAGAACAGTCAGAGACGCTATCGGAGATTTACCTGCTTTAACACCATTAGATACGCCATATAAGAAAAATGGGAGGAATATCTCACATGTACCGTTAACCAAAGAAATGGAAGACGTACATCATATACCAAGGTATCACAATCCTCGAGACATAAATGTATTTAGAGATTGGATTGTAAAAGACATGAATAAAAAAAGCATGTTGGAGAAAATAAAATTCTACAACCTCCTTCTAAAGAAACGATCTAACCATGCCAAATATCGAAATCTAGAATGGGATAAACCCTCTCCTACAATTGTGGCTCATCTTCATAAAGATGGGTTGATGTTTATTCACCCAGACAAGAACCAAGCCCGTTCTATAACCGTTAGGGAAGCTGCTCTCCTTCAATCTTTTCCTGAGAATTACGAATTTCTTGGTAGTCAGGGATCTTGCTATAAAATGATCGGAAATGCAGTCCCTCCTCAAATGGCTTGCACCATAGCTAAAGGGATTAGTAGTGTATTAGAAAGAGAAACTGTATCGTGAAAATTCTAGTGGCATGCGAAGAAAGTCAAACAGTGACCAAAGCACTTCGAAGTCTTGGTCATCAGGCTTATAGCTGTGATTTGCTTCATTGTAGCGGAGGACATCCAGAGTGGCATTTTCAGCAGGATGTGTTTAAAATCATCGACCAACGTGGTGGAAAACTCCAAAACGGAAAATATTACCGCAGCAAAAAAGTATGGGACTTGATGATTGCTCATCCACCGTGCACCTTCTTAGCTGTAAGTGGCGCACGATGGTATTATCATCCGGACGACAATAAATTGCCTGTTAAATCTAGAAGACCCCACCCTCGATTCCCTAACAGAGCTTTTGACCGTGAGGAGGCGCTTTCGTTCTTCATTAAATTATGTGAAGCTCCAATCAACAAAATTGCTGTTGAAAATCCTGTCGGAATTGTTAGCACTCGTTACAGAAAGCCGGACCAAACTGTTCACCCCTGGATGTTTGGTGATGAAGCCTCTAAAGCGACATGTCTATGGCTTAAAAACCTTCCCCTACTCGAACCTACTGATATTGTAGGGAAAGGAGAAAGGGTTGTATTAAGCAGTGGAAAGAGCTTACCAAAGTGGTATTCAGATGCTTTAACCCAATCTAAGACTTCTGCTGAAAGACGGACTATGAGAAGTAAGACTTTTGAAGGGATGGCCAAAGCTATGGCTGAGCAATGGTCGAAATAATTTTACACGCTAAAATCCATAAAATAAACTCCTTCACTTATGAGGGAAATTGTAATGTTATCCCTGCCGTAATTCTGAAAAACTTGCTTGGTGACAAATTCTCCCTCTTTTAAACTTAAGCGCTTTCGTAAGTAATCTCCCATTATTTTTTTTGATTTAAAAGATGAGATTTTGTTGGGGTATCTCAAGCCATCAATAATAGTACTTCCTTCTAGCAAACCTTCCATTCTTTCACCATCATCCCATAAAATGTCGATAGGAGCATTATCGTGAAACCTTAGCCCTTGATTTGATGATTTCTCAGGGAACAGATTAGGGTAGTTGGTTATGTCTCGAACTCTTATCGGAATATAGGCGTCCCTGGGATTTGTATGGGCATTACCATGTCCCCAATTAATTTTGGAAGCGCGAGCAAATAATGAATCTGTTTCACAAAACTGCGGATCAATAACATTGTCATTAGAATCTGTAAACTGGGGCCGAGGAGTTGATCCAAATCTGTCAAGATCAATTTTATTTATTGGAACTGAAGAGTCAAATATTAGATTAAAATAATCTTCAAATTCACTGAATGATGTATGACTTACCTCTGACAAGACTTCCATATGCGGAGTTCTAAGACCTTTAGAAGAGAAATTAGCTGATCCGTTTAAGACATATACTATGCTTCCTTTATACTTCCATATGTAGAGTTTGGCATGCGATAATATCTCTGGGCAATAAATAGATATATTACCTGTATTTAAATCACATAAATCTTTATAAGATGCGTCATTTAATTTTTCTTGGCGCGCCAATCCATAAACAATTTTGACCTTCAGATCCAATTCTTTTAAGTCCTGTATTATGGTAGAAGAAATATAGCCGCATAACACATTCAACTCATCCGCTCTGATGGACAAATGCTTTTGGAATACAATTTCTTTTAATGTCTTTCTATTAGTTGAAAAAAATAGCATTTTAATCATCTAATTCAGAGCCAACTAGTTGGACAACATCTAGGATATACGGTAAGTTTAATTTAATAGCATCACCAATAGTATTTAATGATTGGTTTTTTTGGAGAGAATTATAAAACTGAGTCACCTTATTTGAATGTTTTTCATCGTGACCCCATATAGGATGATCACTATATCTTTCAATAACCTTTTTTAAGTAATCTTTGTTTTGGTTTAACTCTATTTTAGTAAATAACTCACTGTCTCCGGGCATTACAAATTTATGTTCACAGGCTTTTTTGATAAGTGACGTGAAATAAACTAATGAAGACTGAGACTTTAATCTGTGAATTTTGGTAAGTTCATCATCAGTAACATTGTCTTCGTCATAACTAAGACACTCTTCGTGAAATAAATTTAAAATTATTCGAATATTGTTCCTTTCTCTAATTCTTAGTTCATCATCTCCAATAGGATGTATAATTGGCTTACAATACAATAAACTATTTATTACTTTATTAATGAACGTTGTCTCTTTTATGATGCTTTTTTTATGCTTTAGTTTTGATTTATTCTCAACCATCTCGAGAATACTAAATTCATGAACATCCATTTTTAAAAAGTCATTAATTCTAGACTGTATTAACGATTTTTTCGCATTTGCCTGTTTTGCTTTATCAAAATACTTTATAAATCCGTCCTCTGATATTATAGTGCCCGGATTACTTTTACACCACTTTTCATATCTCGCAAAAGCTTGGCTATACTCGTCTCCCATCTTAGAAGCGAATTCTGATTTTGACAAGCCTAATTTGATAATTTTTGACTGAATCGTATTTACTAAACTCGTGGCTTGTTCTTTAGATAAGTTCAAATAAAGTTTTAGATCGATCATGCTGTCACCACCATCCGCAACAAGCATCTTAGCTATTGTTTTGTGTTGCCCATCAAACATCAATAAATCTGTTGAAAGAGTCTTGTTTTTGTATTCTTTTTTTAATCGTACTGATGATGGTTCATGAAGAGGATTATAATGTAAATCTTGAAATATTTTATAAATATGTCCAGTTTTAATGTTTCGCGGCTGTACTTCATCATTCATAATAGCGGATGCCGGTGCTTGCAGAAATACATAGTCATAAGTAAAACCGTTTCCTAATTCAGGTTTTTTCTCAGTATATATAGGTAAAACAGGAGTTTTAGTTCCATTCGAGAAACTGATTTGCAAAAAACCTTCTCCTTGAGGTTCTACAACAATAGGCTCACTCTTGATGCCAAAAAAATCTTTTGAAGCCTTATCGAACTTTACATCTGAATTTTTGTCCACAAAAAACTTAAATGGCAAATACTTTTTAACCAAGAGTGATGGGTTGGCTTGTTTGAACTTATTACAATAGGCAAGAGTAAGATTTAAGTTCTCCCTGTCTGTTAGGCCTCCCTCCGATTCTGGAATATCATGATCCGCATGTATTAAATCAGTAGCATAATTAAATGTTTCTCCTGACAGAAAACACTTACCGCAACTTTTTTGCTTTAATATTTCTACAATATTCTCTTTAAAATCATCATCGTTTTGAATCTTATTTTTTAAAACGTTAGAAATCTGTATGCCAGTCTTTGCCATTATTATTTTTATCTAGTTGTGTAAAATCTAATGCGTTTGTATACATTAAACTTGATTCAATTTTTCCCAAGATGGGCATTTTTTATCCAATTCACAAAATTTCTAATAAAAGCGAGTAATCTACTCTGTCCATTAGGGCAAATACCTAAAAGAGATTTGCCTATTTCCCTTAGATTCCTTGGACAGAAGCCAAACACAATCAACCTCGACTTGGTAAATCGATGAATGTAGATATAGTCCATGCACTCATCTCAAAACGAGATGTCAATCACACTTTAACATGTGGAGCCGGGGGGAGTCGAACCCCCGTCCAAACAAGGGAGAAGGGTGGGTTCTACATGCTTAGTCTATTTATGGTTTTAGACTTAAGGCAATGAAAAGACACATAACCATAAGCTTAGTTCCTTAGAGATTCGTGCCAGGAGAAGAACGCTCCTTTAACTAGTCCCATTTACCTGATACCCCATTGATATTGCGGAAGGGTCCGTACGTAATATCGGGATAGCTCGTTCTGCCCTCTAAGGGCTAGAATTAGGCGTAATCAACTGAGTCGATTAGGCTGCGAGCGCGTAGGAATTGTTGTCATTTCTGACTTTAGAAATTCGAGATTTACGAGCTGAACAACTAAGAGCTCGACATGCTTACACACTTAACCATCTTGCTGTCAAATCCAAGATCGGCCCCAAAAACAAAGAACATCATTTTGATGAGGGCAAAGGTAGGGTGATTAAGTAAATTGCACCTATGAAAATTGGACTACTTAGAGAAGGCAAAATTCCGCTAGACGAAAGAGTGGCATTGACGCCCAATCAGTGTTTGGAATTTATGGACCGTTGGCCTGATGTAGAACTTGTAGTCCAAACCTCCAATGTAAGGCGTATCCAAGACAGCGAATACGTCGAATATGGTGTAGAAGTTGTACACGACGTAAGCGATTGCGATATATTAATAGGAGTTAAGGAAGTGAATATCGAGGACCTAGTGCCCGGTAAGACCTTCCTCTTTTTTTCTCACACATATAAGCAACAACCATACAACGCGAAGCTCCTAGCAGCTCTTCTAGAAAATAAAGTTAGCTTGATCGATTACGAGATGATCAGAGACGCAGACGGCCAAAGGGTTATCGGATTTGGGCGTTGGGCAGGTATTGTGGGGGCATATAATGGGCTTAGAGCTTGGGGGCTTAGAGAAAAATGCTTTGAACTGCCTAGGGCCATTAATTGTAAGGATTTAAAGGCAATGATTGCTCAGGCTAGTTCTGTTGCTTTTCCTGATGGAATGAAGATTGTTCTTACAGGATATGGGCGAGTGGGCCGAGGGTCCGCTGAGCTGCTTGATGCAGTTGGTGTGATGCAGGTTGACAAGCACGATTTTTTAGAGTCTGAATTTGAAGGAGGAGCCGTTTATGCGCATTTGGGCTTAAGCGATTATAATGAAAGAAAGGACGGTAGAGAATTTAATAGAGAGGACTTTAAGAAAGATCCAAGCGAGTTTGAGTCGAGTTTTATGAAGTATGCAAAAGCAGCTGATATGTTTATAGCTGGTCATTACTACGCTGAGGGCTCTCCATATATCATCACTAGAGAGGATTTGAAGGACAAAGAGTTAAGGCTTAAGGTAGTGGCTGATGTTAGCTGTGATATTGACGGGCCTGTGGCTTGTACGATTAGACCTTCTACTGTTGCTGACCCTCTGTATGGTTATGACCCCAAGAGTGAGAAAGAATGCGCTTTTGACAAGACTGGTGGTATAACAGTGATGGCGGTTGATAATTTGCCATGTGAGTTGCCAAGGGATGCTTCAAAGGGGTTTGGGATAGAGATGATGAAGCATGTAATTCCTTTGTTAATTGAAGGCGATAAAGACGGTATTCTCAAAGGAGCAAGAGAGACTGATCTTAAAGGCAATCTAACCAAGAAGTACGCGTACCTCAAAGAGTACGCTGAAAGGGGAGCTACTGAGCTACAAAAGCATATTTAAGCGTACCTGTTTGGCGTCGAGGTGCTGTGTCTGATGGAAGGAAGCGTGAAGACTCAGCTGATTTGATCGCTGCTTGTGCAAAACAAGAATGAGGAGCTGCACCTGAGACTAGATCGACACTAACGATTTTACCATTGTCGTCAACAACAATACTCACTACAATATCTGCCTTACCCCTGCATTGATATCCGGGGACGTCTAAATGTTGAGCGCTTCTATTTTTAAGGTCAAATTCAACTGTAACCCTTCCCTCGTACTTCTTATCCCAATCATCCATGGTATCTACTCTTGAAGATCCCTTAGAATCATCAGGAAGCCCCACTGTATCGAATTCTTTCTCGTCGGCGCTCAATCTGTCCATTTCAGACGCCTCGAGTTCTGCTAGTTCCTTCTCTACTGCCCTATCGATTGCTTCTTGCTCAGCTTTAGATATCCCTGTTGACCTTTGATCTGATGAGCTTTCTTTCGATGCGTCAGAACGAAGGTTATTTACCTGGTCATCAATACGTTGTTGGATTGGATCTATTGGTTGAATAAGTTCCGTTTCAACCAAATCCTCAGAATTAAATAGCTCTACCTCGGCATACTGCTCAGAAGCTAGTATTGTATCAGATACTGAAATTTGAGTGAACGTGAAAAGAACCACCGCGTGAACAGTAAGAGTTACAATTATTGCATTCTGAACACTCTGAGACATTTTTTAAATTAATCGTGTAAAACAGTTGTTTCTCTATGAAAAATTGATGCTGTGATGCTTCTGTTATCTCTAAAGTAGAAGGTTCCAGTTTTCATCAAAACCTTTTTGTAACGAACGACTTTATCGTCCTCACGGAAAGTTAGTTCTATTATTGTACCGTTGGGAATCTCATAAGAATACTCGTGGAACCCTTGGGGTAATTCTTCGTCCTTTTTACTCAGAGTAGGAGTTCCGGCATTGCGCTCATACTCTCCCTTGTAGCTATCGTGTTGATCTTTAGACCCATCTTGTCCTCCAGAGATTGCATCAATTCTTCGTTGATCCAAAACCCCTTGTTGGCGAATCTCTTGAGCATCCAAAAGTGACTGAGTGTACTCTATCTCATCTTGGTGCTCGTCTGCTCTACCCTCGTACATTTCTTGGGGAGACTTTTTGATGGACTTATCCAGATTCTCCATCGCGTCCTTTGTTCCTTGGATTTGTTCAGCATAGTATGAACGGGTATTTTGACTCATGTCCTTATGAGAATCTATAAACTCCTGCTGAGAACGATGTACATCTACAATTACTATTGCCTTATCACGAGCTCTTTGCTCAGCGCTATCAGCATTATCTTTATTATACTGAATTTTTTCGTCTAATTCTTCTTGAGAAGCATTCTTTCTCTCGCGAGCCTCATCCTCTCTTTTTTGAAGCATTTGCTCCCCATCTTGCTTCTTTTGCTCAATTTCAGCAGCTCGTGCCTGATTCTCTGACTTTAATGCTTCGCGGAAGAATTGATCTGCGTCATCTGACCTATTATTTGCATTTTTTGCAAGTAGTTCTGCTCTCTTTGCAGTCTCTTCCTGCTCCTTACTACGCTTCTCAGCTTCAGCATTTGCAGCTTCCTCTTCTTCCCTGCGACGCTCTGCGCTTTCTGCTTCCTCTTGTGCTCTCCTATCATCGCTGTTATCTTCAGCAACTACTCTCTCTCGTGGAAGGTATTCATCTTCTTCCTCTTCAACATTATCAGTGGTTTCATCTTCGGATTCAATTTGGCTTGAAGCAGGATTATTCAGAGCATTTCTTCTTGCTTCAGCCTCCTCCCTACGCTTTCTAGCTTCTTCTTCTCTAGCCAAACGCTCAGCTTCCTGTGCCGCTGCCTTAGCTTCTTCCTCTGCTTTTTTGGCATCAGCTTCAGCCTGCTTTTCAGCTTCTTTAGCAGCTATCTCATCAAGCTTCTCACGACACATATCGCGATTCTCTATTGCCTCTTCTTCATCAGGAATAAGTTCTAGAGCTTCATTGAAAAGTCCGAGAGCCTCTTGCCAATTCTTTTTCTTCATAGCATTCTCTCCAGCTTTCATGGCTAGGTCGAAAGCCCTTTTATTATTTGCTTTATTCTCTTCAATTACAGCAAGTCTATTGAATTCATTCTCCACTCTCATCTTCATTAGATCTGTGTGATCCGAATCAAAAGGGAAATTTCCTGTATTAGGATCATACGTTGCAATACCCATTGGAGTATCTAAAATGCTTGTATCGAATCCTTCTTTATTCTTAAAAAGAGTCATAGGTAAATCAAACCCAAACCCAGCAACACTTTCATCATCCGGAGTATGAGTTGCATCGAGAACTATTTTTTTAGCAGTAAAACCATCTCTTTCAAACGAAACAGTGTATTTATGACCTAGCGGTAATTCATACTCGTAGCGAGCGTTTTTGTCAACTTCTTGCCTATTTATCTCTTCGTCGTCTTGAAATACGATAACAACAGATCCCGGTAGTTTTCTACCAGAATCAGTGTCTTTAATGGTACCCGACAACATTATTAGGTTGTTTTGAGCTAACAAACTTCCAACGGCCACTAAAAGAAGAGCGGCAGAAGAAATCAATTTTCTTACAGATTGAGTAAATTCCATATCTACTTTTACGGTATATCTAAGAACAGAATTGTGCCTAGACTTGGTAAAAATACGCTTTTAAGCTTTTGGGAACACAAGGGATGGTG
>PBMY01000023.1 GCA_002722795.1 Crocinitomicaceae bacterium | reverse complement strand
TATATCTGATTGAAGTGAGGTGCTAGAAACTACTATATCATCCTCTAACATATCTATTTGGTCCTGCAGAATAACATCTGCTGCATCTGAATCGGCCTCGTTCTGGTCGATGTCAGCTTGAATATCTGCATCAGCAGCATCACCTGCTGTAGATTCACTTAAATCTGCAGCTTCATTTTGTATAATATCTACTTGTAAACTAGCTATAGATTGGTTAACTGTAGATAGTTGTTGATTTACAAAAGACAGAACTTCAGCATCAGCGGCTGCTCCAGCAGCTGACTCATTAGCATCAGCCGCAGCATTGGCTGCAAGATCAACCTCTAAATCAGAAATAGCAATCTCGTTTTCAACGATATCTGTTTGATTTTGAGAGATAAGTTCAGAAAGAGCAGCATCAGCGGCTGCTCCAGCAGCTGATTCACTTGCATCAGCTTCAGCATTGGCTGAAAGATCAACCTCTAAATCAGAAATAGCTGTCTCATTTTCCAAGTTATCTATTTGATTTTGAGAGATAAGTTCAGAAAGAGCAGCATCAGCTAAAGCACCTGCATTTGACTCAATCTGATCAGCAGCAGAATTTGCGTCAATTGCATCTTGAAGAGTAGAGTCTGCAGCATCTGAATCAGCTTCATTTATATCAATATCAGCCTGAATAGCTGCATCAGAAGCATCTGAGTCAGCTTCGTTTAAATCAACATCAGCCTGAATAGCTGCATCAGAAGCATCTGAATCAGCTTCGATTAAATCAATATTAGACTGAAGAGTGGCATCTGCTGCAACGGTAGCATCCGCTTCGGCTTGATCGGCTGCAGCATTCGCATCAATTGCATTCTGAAGTGCTAAATCATTAGCAGTTCCAGCTTCAGACTCCTCTTGATCTGCTGCGTAGTTTGCTTCAATAGAAGTAAATAAATCAGCTTCAGCAGCATCTGAATCAGCTTCGTTCAGATCTATATCTGCTTGTAGTGCAGCATCTGCAGCACTACCAGCGACAGACTCACTTGCATCAGCAGTTGAATTTGCATCAATGGCTGCTTGCAAAGCATTATCAGCAGCTGAATTTGCATCAATAGCTGCTTGCAAAGCATTATCAGCAGCATCTGAATCAGTTTCGTTTAAATCAATATTAGACTGAAGAGCCATATATGCTGCAATAGTGGCATCAGCTTCAGCTTGATCAGATGCAGCGTTTGCATCAATAGCAGCTTGAAGAATAGCGTCAGAAGCATCTGAATCTACCTCATTTTGATCTATATCTTCTTGAAGAGCATCATCAGCGGCAATGGTAGCGTACGCTTCAGCCTGATCGGCTTCAGAATTCGCATCTAAGGCTGCTTGTAAAGCAGCATCAGAAGCATCTGAGTCAGCTTGGTTTTGATCTATTTCAGCGTTCATAGCATCAATCATAGCATAATACTCAGGTGACATTGGATGAGGAGCATATGATAGGCCTTGAGTAGCTAAATGTTCAAAATCATCATTATCATCAAGATTATACCAAACTTCTAGAGTCTTTGGCGTACCATCCCAAACAATATTTTCAAAATCCATAAACTCAAAAGCAACTCCACTACCAATTAGCAAGTTAATCATCCCGTATTCGTCAGTCGTAGTAGCATGCTGCTCTGAAAATTCTTGAATTGTATCTGAATTAAAGATGTAAAAACGAATATAAACATCAGTATTTGCTAATGGATTACTATCAATATTCACCCCAGGCACTTCATGGGTCTGGTAGTCAAGAATGATAGCTTGATAATTGATACCAAGACTTTGGGCTGAAGCATAAGCCCCAAATAGACAAAATAGTAATGTTGTAAATAAATGTTTCATGATTATTTAGTAATTAGGTCTACTAAAATTCCAAAAGCAACGTTTGCTCCTTTGATTCTCAATCTCTCTATGTCCTCAGTTCTGATTACGCCTGCAGGATCATTAATACCTACCATAGCTAATGTGTATATGTCAACCCTATCATTTATTGGAACACTTACCTTTAAGCCAGCGTATCCACTAAGTAGAAAAGGGCCAAAATCTTCATGTCCAATTAATGAGTAAACCTCATTATTTAACATCTGTGTTCCTGACACCATACGTGAAACAGAGAAATTTGCTTTTGCATATATGTTTATAAAATCCTTATGTGAACGCAACTCATATTCACCACCTACTGAGAGTTGAACATAAGAAAGAGAATAATCTAAATTGATATTATTAGTTGAATTTCTTCCTAATGCACCAAACTCAACGAATGACAATCCTCCAGTAAAACTGAAATCATCCTTATAAAAATGTCTGTACCCAAGACTAAAAGTGTTATTTGTTTTGGGATAGAAGGTCTCATAAAGTTCTCCAGATGAATCTAAAAACTCAAAGTTGGTAACATTCACACCTGATTCAAGGTAGATTTCTTGACCAAGAACTGATGCGCTTAAAAAAGCAGCAATTATCAAAAAGGTTAAATTCTTCATTATTTAGATTTTAAAATTTTTTCTACTCGTTGCATAGCGTCACATTCAACTTTTAAAAAGTAATATCCGTATGTAAGGTTAGTGGGTTCAAAAGTTATAAAATTTGTGGAAACATATGATTTAGACCAAACCACTTGGCCCATTATATCAAACAAACTAACAACAATATTTGTTTTAGGCATAAAGTCAAATTCTAGAAATAGATTATTGACAAACGGATTGGGGTAGATTTTAGCTTCCAACACCTGTGGGATTTGAGGTGTAAGGATTTTCTCAAGAATAAATGGCTGAATAAAACCTTGAACAGCTGACAAACTTGCTGATTTTGCTGAGCCAATAATTGATGATTGCCCAATGGTTTGATGGACAACAACATTATGACCGTCAATTTGAGTTTGGACTGTAGAACCTGCTGAAGACGTTGTGCCTCTAGAAAAAGTCTCAGATTTTTCAACCTGAGTAAACACTTGTGTGCATGTCATTAGAATTGAAAATAAGATGCTAAATCTCATACTTTTTATATTTAAGCTCTTCATGGCAATAAAACAATCAAACAATTAAAATGGTTGCTTTATTAATTTCTATAAAAGACACTTTTAATAATTTGTTTAAGTTAAATATGAGGAAAAACAAAACACCTCTGACAAAACAGCTACCGCTTTTTTCCATATCTCCCTTTTGGTTTCTTTTTGCCAGAATCATGATTATGAGATTTTTTACTTTTGAAAAAGCCTCTTCTCTTATTTCTATTTGGGTTGTATTCAGGACCATTACCTACATTTTCTGGCAAACTTAACTTTTCAACAGATTTTTCAATAAGCTTCTCAATTCGCCCAAACCTTTGCATGTCATCAGGAACAATCAAAGTAAATGCTTCACCTTCTCTTGACGCCCTTGCTGTTCTACCAATTCTATGGACGTAATCTTCTTCGTTTGGCGGAACATCATAGTTAACTACAATCTCTATGCTATCAATGTCAATTCCTCTAGAAACAACATCTGTTGCTACTAATAGAGGTATTTTCTTTTGGCGAAAATCTAACATAACCTCTTCTCTTTCCTCCTGTTTTAAATCAGATGAAATTTTTCCGCATTTAAGGCCTGCTTTTCTTAATGCCCTGACAACTTGATTAACAGTCTTCTTTCTAGAAGTAAATATTATCCCACTTTCAACTCTTTTCTTTTTTAATATGTCTATAAGAACATCATCTTTTTGATAATCAAAAACCACATAAGCGCTCTGTTTAACATTTTCTGATGGTTTACTTAGAGCAAGTTGTACGGTAACTGGATCATTTAATAAGTCGTGCGCAAGTCTCCTCATTTTCTCAGGCATTGTTGCACTGAAAAGAAGAGTTTGCCTTTTCTTTTTACAATGAGAGGCAATTCTCATGATGTCTTGGTGGAATCCCATGTCAAGCATTCTATCTGCCTCGTCTAAAATCAAAAACTCTAATTCACTTAGGTCTACATAACCCAAATTCAAATGAGATAACATTCTACCGGGAGTTACAATAACCAAATCTGCACCTTGCTGAAGAGCCTTTTTCTCCCTTGAAAACTCCTTTCCTGTTCCACCACCATATATAGCTAAACTAGAAACCCCTGTATAATATCCAAACCCCTCTGTTGCTTGATCAATTTGCATTGCCAACTCTCTTGTCGGCACAACAACTAGTGCTTTTACTTTACCATTATCAGGAGTGTCTAAAATCCTATCCATAGTTGGAAGCAAGAATGCTGCGGTTTTTCCAGTACCTGTTTGGGCTATACCCAATACATCCTTCTTCTTTAAAATATGAGGTATAGCTTCGGATTGAATAGGTGTTGGCTTTTCAAACCCCATGGCCTCTAATCCATCCTCAATATCGGGATGCAACTCAAGGTCATAAAATGACGTCTGATTTTCAGTAACTTCCTCTTTTTCCACGCCGTTAATATAACCTACCTTTACCTCGTGAGACGTTTTTCGCAAACATTTATAACCATTTGTCTATTCATAGCTTCTATGTTATTCACAGATGACATGAGTGCAACACACCTTGTTGGTAGCGATATGTATTACGAGGATTTGGGCGGAGGAAATTACAACATCATTCTAAAGGTTTACAGAGAGTGTGGCCCTGCTAACACAAACGGAACAGGATTTGATGACATCATTTACTTTGGCGTTTTCAATAGTGCAACAAACCAACTTATTGATGAATATGATGTTTTTCTTAACGCTATAACAATACAAGACGTTCCAATAATAATGACAAATCCATGTGGAATTCCTCCAACAGATTTGTGTATTGACGAGGCGACTTTTACTCAACAAATGTATCTACCAGATGGACCCGATGGATACACCGTAGTTTGGCAAAGATGCTGTAGGAACCCTACAATAAGCAACCTCAACACCATCGGAGGTAATCAGCCGGGAATGACTTCTACTGTTACTATTCCAGGAACTAACCAAATAAATCAAGTAAATAACAGCTCACCAGTTTGGGAAGAATTCCCTCCAGTAGCTATTTGTGCAAACTTTGAATTTTTCTTTGACCACGGAGCTATTGACAGTGATGGAGATGAACTCGTTTATTCATTTTGCGCTCCATTTCATGGTGCAGATGGAAATGACCCTGCTCCTAATCCTCCTAATAATCCACCATATATCCCCGTTCCATACGCCCCAGGCTTTAGTGCGAACTACCCCATTGCTTCTGATCCTGCTTTTACAATTGACCCTGTGACTGGATTGATAACTGGGACACCTACAACTCCAGGACAATATGCAATGGGTATTTGCTGTGAAGAATACAGAGATGGCGTATACCTAGGTAGAATACTAAGGGACTTTCAATTCAATGTAGTTCTATGTGACGCGAATATTGTCAGCTCAGTTACCCCTCAACAACCCGAACAACTTTGCATAGGTGAGACATTAACTTTTGAAAATAATTCTATTAATGCAGAAGATTACATTTGGGATTTTGGCGTAGATGGAATTGAAACTGATATAAGCACAGAGTTTGAACCACAGTTCACTTTCCCAGATACAGGAACATACATTGTTACTCTGATTGCAAATCCAACATGGCCGTGTTCAGACACTTCATCTCAAATATTCGACGTATTTGAACCCCTAGAACCTGAAATTCTAATCGATGACTTTGATTGCATAAACAACACTGAGATTTTTGATTTTGCAGCAACTGGCAACTTAAATACTGAGGCGACTTATTTCTGGGATTTTAACGGTGGCCAACCCGCAAATGGAAATATCCAAAATCCTCAAAACATCAACTTTTCCAATGCAGACACATGGAGCGTAGATCTTACTGTAAACAACCATGGATGTGTTGCTGAAACAAGTTTTGATTACACAGCTCCCCTAGAACCTATAGCTTCTATTGAAGACCAAACCGGATTCTGTGAGGGTCTTACATTCACATTTGAAAACAATTCTTCAAATTCAGAGACATATCTATGGGATTTTGGCAGCCCTTGGGGTGATGATTCGTCCATGGATTTTGAGCCTTCATACACATATGCAGATTCAGGCTCATATATAGTGACATTAACTGCTTATGCACCTTTCACCTGTCCGCATTCAACTACAGCCACTGTAGATATTTACTACCTTCTTGAACCCCAATTCCAAGCACCTCACCCTGATTGCTTTTCGTCTCATAATTTTTCTATGACCGGAACAGCTTCAATTGATTCAAATACTGAATATAGTTGGGACTTTGGAGGTAATATTACAAGCGCAAATACTAATGGACCTAATGTTAGCAATCTAGTTTATTCTGAACCTGGCATATATGATGTTACACTTACTGCCGAAGTACCTGGACTAGATGGTTGCCTCCAATCATATACTGAACAAGTGGAAGCAATTGCAGACCCAACTGTAAATTTCAGCGCAGGGCCTCTTGAGGGATGCCCCCCTCACCAAGTCTCTTTTACAAACCAAAGTACCACAAATACTGCTACAACTTATTTGTGGAATTTTGGTGATGGTTCTACCTCAAATTCAGTTCATGCAGTTCACCAATACTTAAATACAGGATCATTCAATGTTGCTCTTGAAATGACAACTGGCGGATTCTGTGTTCAAGAACTCGCGTTACTTCAAGAAAATCTAGTAAACACCTACCCTGTTCCCATTGCTGCATTTGATGTCGACCCAAACCAAGTAGACATTCTGACTCCTTTAGTCAATATCACAAATCTTGGTGACGAAGAAGTAGATTGTTACTACAACTTTGGAGATGGAGGTTCAATGCAGGATTGCAATGGTCAATACTTATATAGTGACGGAGGTAATTATACTATAACCCAAACTCTTATAAACGAGTTTGGATGTGTAAATAATGCAAGTGGAGAAGTTAGCATATCTGGATCTGTATTTTATGCTCCAACCTCTTTCACTCCTAATAGTGATGGAATAAACGACTATTGGATGCCCGTGATTTTAGGTGCTAATTCTTATAGGCTGAGAATATTTAATAGATGGGGTGAATTAATATGGGAAACTCTTGATAGTGAGAATCCTTGGTTGGGTCAAAAGGGTCTCGACGGAAACCACTTTTGCCCTGACGGATTATATGTTTGGGAAGTGGTTTGGGTAGACCAAATAGGATACCCAAGGTCAAAAACTGGAAGAGTGTTTTTAACAAGATAATTTTTAACTAACTTAGACGAAATTAAAACTAAAAGTACAAGAGATGTCAGATTATGGAAATGAGAACAGAGAGGAATTGTACTCAGTTCGTGTAAGAGCAGGAAAACGCACTTACTTTTTCGATGTAAAGGAAACTCGAGGAAAAGATCTTTATATGACCATCACAGAATCGAAAAGAAATTTCGACAACGATGGAAATATACACTACCAAAAGCACAAACTGTTTTTATACAGAGAGGATTTCGAAAAGTTTGAGGATGGTTTTATCGACGCTACAGATAAAATTAAAGAACTTATGACAACGGGTGAATATAGAGACCCAATTGCTGAACGAAATGCAGCAGAGGGAAACAGCGAAAACGATTATGACAGTGATTCTGAAAAAAACGCAGAAGACACTTCTGAAACTACTTCAGAAGACGAAGTTGAATTCGACGACCTCTAGAATTAACACACTAGACTTTATCCACAATTTTCAAACTTCTTAACACCTCAATCGCTTATTCTATTGGGCTACGGTGTGTAAAACTTTGCAAGCATAACAGTCTTCCAAATTCTAACTTAGCATAGGCTCAAACTATACCTAAGATTATATAGAAAATGGGAAAAACTATCGCTGTTACTAACCAAAAAGGCGGAGTAGGTAAAACTACTACTGCAATAAATCTAAGCGCTTGCTTAGGAGTACTTGAATACAAGACTCTACTTGTAGATTCAGATCCACAGGCAAATGCCACTTCTGGTGTTGGGATAGACCCATATTCTAATGAAAAAGGAACGTATGAAGTTCTTAATGAAACAGCAGAAATCAAAGAGGTTATCCTAAGTACAAACTCTCCAAACTTAGACCTTCTTCCTTCTAGTCTTGACCTTATTGGGGCTGAAATAGACCTAGTAGATGCTGAAAATAGAGAGCATAGGTTAGCTACTGCATTAGCTACTGTTAAAGATGAATACGATTTCATCGTGATAGACTGTGCACCAAGTTTGGGCTTAGTTACACTTAATGCATTAACAGCAGCAGATTCAGTTATGATTCCTGTTCAGTGTGAATACTTTGCACTTGAGGGCTTAGGTAAACTTCTAAATACAATTAAAATTGTTCAAGGCGGTCTTAACCCATCTCTTTGTGTAGAAGGAATTCTCTTAACTATGTACGATACAAGATTGCGCTTGGCTAATCAAGTTGTAGAAGAAGTAAGAGTGCATTTTCAAGATCTAGTTCTAAATACTGTGATTCATAGAAACACAAGACTTGGAGAAGCTCCTAGTCATTGTGAATCTATTATATTACATGACGCAACATGCAAGGGATCAGTTAACTATCTTAATCTTGCAAGAGAAGTACTTCAGAAAAACAAATACACTCAGTTGTCTGACGAAGAAAAATTCTTGAGTGACATTCTTGGGTAATAATGTCCAAACAAAAAGCTTCAAAGGGTTTAGGCAGAGGGCTTACAGATATGCCTCACTATCAGAATCATTTCAGTTCTGAAAGCAAGCACAAACATCCTCTTTTCAGAAGCTCAGACAAGTTAAAAGAGGTGTCGTCATCACAAAATTCACCTCGAATTATTGGTAAGATGGCAGGCGACATTGCTTTGGTACCTATTGGACAAATAATCCCCAACAAGGATCAGCCAAGAACAGAGTTTGATAAAAATGCACTGAAAAAACTTGCTAATAGCATTGAAGAATTAGGGATAATTCAACCAATAACAGTCAGGAAGCTAAGTGCACTCAAATATCAATTAATTTCTGGCGAGAGGAGGTTTAGAGCTAGTCAGCTGGTAGGTCTAGAGGAATTGCCCGCTTACATAAGGGAAGCAGATGATAAAAAGCTTCTAGAAATGGCTTTAGTTGAAAACGTACAAAGAGAGGACCTCCACCCTATTGAAATTGCTACATCTTACAAAAGGTTAATCGATGAGTGCAATCTAAGTCACGAAAAGCTTGGAAACTTGGTCGGAAAATCAAGATCGTCAATATCAAACCAGCTTAGACTTTTAGATTTACCTGAAGAAATTAAGATTGCACTAGTTACCAAAAAAATCAGTCAGGGTCATGCAAAAGCTCTTCTTTCTATTTCAGATAATCCTGATTACCAGATGGTTTTGTTTGGCCTTATTAAAGATGAAAATCTAAGTGTGCGCCTCGCTGAGGAAATAAGTAGAAAGGGTAAAAAGAAGAAAAGAAAAAAGAAACCTACTTTTGAAATAACAGATGTAGAAAGTGAAGCAATACATGAGATAAATCTGCGTTTTTCCCAAAGAGTAAAACTTGTTAAAGCTAGTGCTACGTCTGGTAAAATTGAGATTAAGTACAGCTCTCAAGAGGAGTTAGATAAATTTTTAGACAAACTTTCATACTGAATGCACCAACTGCTGCTGATAGCACTCTTATCCCTTCCTCTTTGGGTCGTTTGTCAGGAAAAAGTTGAAGATGCAACGCCTGAGCTCACAGAAAGCCAAATCAGAGTTCGTAGCACAACTCGATGGGCCGCAATAATTCCAGGCTCCGGACAAATAATAAATAAGAAGTATTGGAAAGTTCCGATTGTTTATGGAACAATTGGAACAAGTGTATATCTAATCTTAGACAATACTGCTAAGATGAATAAATTTAAGCAGGCTTGGATTTATGAGATTGATGATGATGTAAATACAGTTAGTGAATTAACTGATGATAATGGGGTTTTATACACATTATCAGATCTAGAAAACAACACTTATTTGTTTAGACGGTATAGAGATTTTTCTTATTTGGCCTTGGCTGGGTTTTATCTACTTCAAATAGTTGATGCAAATGTGGACGCACACCTTAGATTCTTCGACTCAAATGACGACCTTAGTTTTTCTGTTTTACCACCCTACTCTAAATTTATAACAAATGATGTTTGGCAAGTAGGAATAAATCTTAAGCTTAGATGAAGCTAGCAATTATAGGATATGGAAAGCTAGGGAAAGCTGTTGGTTCTGCTTGGGAAGAAGATGGCGGTATTGTGACTGATACTATAACAAGTTCAAGTAAATGGAAAGCTTCAGAACTTGATTGCGATGTTGTACTTGAAAGCTCAACACCTGATAGCGCTACTAGGAATATACTTGCATGTATTAACTGCGGGTTACCTGTAGTTGTTGGGTCGACAGGTTGGTATAAAGATTTGGCAAAAGTTGAGGAGGCAATTCAACAAACTCATGGCCAACTATTTCACGCAACAAATTTTAGTATTGGAGTTCATCTATTGAATGTGTTTTCCACTCAGATGGCTAGTACTCTTCGTTCATTTAAAAACTACAAGCCTGCAATAGTTGAATCTCATCACATTCACAAGCTTGACAAACCAAGCGGAACTGCTCTTACATTAAGTGAAAAGATTTCAGACGTTAGTGGAATTTCTAAGATAAAAATCGACTCAATTAGAGAGGAAGAAATAATTGGAATTCATGAACTTGTTTGGAATTCTGAGATGGATAGTATTTCTATTAAACATGAGGCCAAAAACAGAAAAGGCTTTGCTCTTGGTGCAGTGCAAGCTGCAAAATGGATTGTTGAACAAAAGTCTAAAGGGAGAACTAGCGTCTTCACTATGGACGATATGATAAAAGAATTATAATGAGTTTAATTCCTTGGATTCTCCTAGGTATAGTATGCCTTGAACACTTAATCTTTATTCCCAAACTAATCAAAAGATCTGTTGGAACCGTTTGGCATGGTTATATACCTGGTCTAAATGCATTAGCCATTCTTAAAATCATTGGAAGACCATGGTATTGGGCTTTATTCTTATTAGTCCCCGGAGTAAATCTGATAATGCTAACAATAATGCATGTCGAACTAGGTATTGTTTTTGGAAAACGTACAACTAAATATCAGTGGTTTTTTGGTGGGTTGCCTTGGATTGCATTACCCCAAATAGCTTTAAATGAAGATTTATATGTAGGCCCAAGGGATTGGTCTAGAATGAAGAAATCATCAATAAGAGAATGGGGTGAAGCAATACTTTGGGCTATAGTTGTTGCTAGTGTATTTAGAACTTATTCATTTGAAACATTTACCATCCCAACCGGATCAATGGAAGGCAGCATGCTTGTTGGTGACTATCTAATTGTAAATAAGATGACATATGGAGCAAAATTACCTGAAACCCCATTCGCTGCTCCACTAATTCACAACACCCTTCCCTACTCAATGATTCCAAGTTACACGTCTTGGTTCTCACTGCCACACATAAGACTGCCCGGGTATAGAGAAGTAAAAAGAGGTGACGCTGTAGTATTTAACTTCCCTCCTGGTGATACAATTTATGTAGACAAGCAATTAGCAGGTCACGATTTTTATGGAATACTAAGAGACCAAGCAATCAAATATGCGGGAAACGATGTAAAGAAATTTTCAGAAAATCCTGACGAGTATTTAGAAATGGCTCGAGAAGCAGGCAAAAGAAGTACAGGTCTAATGCAAAGGCCTATTGACAAAAAAGAAAATTACGTAAAGAGGTGCATAGGACTTCCTGGTGAAACTCTTCAAATTAAGGATAGACAAGTATTTATCGACGGGACACCAATAAAAAATCCTGATAACCTGCAATATGAATACAAGGTTAGCTTCGATAGTCGAACTAAAGCTGAAAGAGCAATTAAATCATTGGAACTTACGACCCAAGATTTGGGAACAGTGTACAATTCTGAAGGGGGAATTGAGTTAATAATTGCCCTTACCAATGCTGAAGTTGAGATTCTTGAAAACTCTGAACTTTATAGCAAAATTGAGATTATGAGTACTGTGAATAGAAAAAGAACATTACAAATTTTCCCAAACGCTTACACAGATGAATTTAATGAATGGACTTTGGATGATTTTGGTCCAGTTTACATTCCCAAAGCCGGTGAAACAGTTGAACTTAACGAGCGAAATCTACATATTTACAAGAGAGTCATTTCTGTTTATGACAAGTGCAACTTAGAAGTAAAAGAAGGCGTTATTTATATTGATGGAGAAATTGCAACTTCTTACAAATTTAAACAGGATTATTTTTGGATGATGGGTGACAATAGACACAGGTCTGCTGATTCTAGAATGTGGGGATTTGTGCCAAACGACCATATTGTTGGTAGAGCTTCATTTATTTGGTTTAGTCGTCAAACTAAAGAACAACACGGAGAATCTAAAATTCGTTGGGATAGAGTCTTCACAACAGTAAAATAAGTGATACTACCCTGTTGTCCATTTCCCCCATTGAGCTGGTATCACTTAGCTTATTCCAACAGTACATCAACAGTAATAGATGTACACGAAAACTACATTAAGCAAAGTATTAGGAATAGAATTCTATTAGCTAATTCCCAAGGGCTTTGGAATTTTACATTACCTGTACACAGACGAAATGCTGAATCAAGGTTAATGAAAGACATTATTTTCACAGACCAAATGGATCCTAAATTCTTACTGAAAAACATTAAAACAGCTTATAGTTCATCACCATTTTATGAGCATTTTGAAGAATCTCTCAGTGAGCTTTTCAACACAAATGGAAAACCTAAACAAAGTTTGCTAGAATTTAATCTCGCTTCAATAAAATGGGTAGAAAATGAATTAGGGATTTCCAACATTACCATTAGCACATCATATATGGAAAAGTCTGATAATGACTATAGAAATAAGCAAGCTTTAATTAGTTCAAATTGGAACTACCCATCTTACCCACAAGTATTTGAGGACAGAAATGGTTTTATTTCAGGAAGATCAATTTTAGATGCAATATTCCATGTTGGACCTGAGGCCAAAAAGTGGTGGACAGATGTATCTTTAAACCCTCAACAAAACACCTAATCTGTGTCAGAGTTAATTAAAACTGCATTTTACCAAAACCACTTAAAGTTAGGCGCTAAAATGGTCCCATACTCTGGTTTCTCTATGCCAGTTTCGTATTCTGGTCTAAAAGATGAACATAATGCGGTAAGAAATGACGTCGGTATGTTTGACGTAAGTCACATGGGTGAATTTTCTGTAAGCGGACCGGGTTCATTAGACCTTCTACAATACATAACATCAAATGATGTAAGTGAACTTTATGACGGAAAGATTCAATACAGCTGCTTTCCAAACGGTAGTGGAGGTATAGTAGACGATTTATTAGTATACAGAAAAAGTGAGAGTGACTACATCCTAGTTGTAAACGCTGGAAATAAAAACAAAGATTGGGAGTGGATAAACCGAAAAGCAAAAGAAAAAAAATTTGATGTATGCCTTGAAGACCAATCTGACTCTTGGTCACTTATCGCACTTCAGGGACCAAATTCAGCTGAAAAGCTTAGACCAATACTTGACCAAGAGTACAAATCTACTGCTGACCTGAAGTATTACACATTTAAAGAAGCTACAATTCAAGGACATAAATGTATAATTTCAGCAACGGGATATACTGGAGCAGGTGGTTTTGAAATTTATATGCCAAACAATGCGGCATCTGAAATTTGGACTTCTCTAATAAATAATGACGTTGTTCCTTGTGGACTCGGAGCAAGAGACACTCTAAGGATGGAAATGGGCTTTTGTCTATATGGAAACGATATAGATGAGAACACTAACCCAATTGAAGCTGGCCTTGGATGGATAACAAAATTCAAGAAAGATTTCATTGACAAGGATCGTCTTCAAGAAATTAAGTCTGACGGTCCTTCTCGTAAACTAGTCGGATTAAAAATCAATGATAGGGGTATTCCAAGAAAAGGATACGAAGTGGTTACTCAAGAGGATTATGTTATAGGCCAAATAACAAGTGGAACGATGAGTCCCACATTAGGAATGGGAATAGGTATGGCTTATCTTGAAAGAGATTATTCAAAAAAAGGCACGCCTGTTTTCGTAAAAATACGCAACAAGAAAATTGCTGCTGATGTAGTAGGATTTCCTTTTTTGAATTTGGCCTAACAAATTATCAATGACTCCTAATCAAGAATTAAACCGTGTTGAGGTGTGTTTTACACCATGTGACTTCCATCAATATGAAGAAGGTTTTGATCTAATTGTAGTTATCGATGTGCTTCGTGCTACATCTGCTATTTGCACTGCTATAGAATATGGAGTAAAAGGCATCATACCTTTAGCAACTTTAGAAGAAGCGAGAGAGTATAAGGAAAAAGGATACATTGTTGCTGCTGAAAGAAACGGAGCAATAGTTCAAGGATTTGACATTGGAAATTCTCCATACGCCTACATGAAGCCTGAGCTAAAAGGCAAAACTATAGCGCTTACAACTACAAATGGCACCAAAGCAATTAGAATTTCTGAACAGAAAAAGACTGTTGTAATTGGCTCTTTAAACAACTTGAAAAGCCTTTGTAATTGGTTGGTAAAACAAAAGCGAGACGTTTTAGTTCTTGCTTCAGGATGGAAAGATAAATTCAATTTAGAGGATACTATTTGTGGTGGGGCAATAACTGACACCTTATTAAAAAGTGGACAATTCACATCTGAAGAGGACAGTTCTGTAGCTGCTAAATTTATTTATCGTTCTGCTAAAGAAAACATGTTCGCATATCTTAAAGCTAGTTCTCACAGAAGGAGATTAAGAGCTCTAGACTTAAATGCGGATGTGAGTTACTGCCTTACGCCAAACATTTTATCTGCAATCCCCATTCTAAAAAATGGAATCATAGTGCCACTTGAAGTTGTGGTCGAAGAAATGATGTAAATCATCCGTAAATGCATTTTCTTCTAAGTATTAAACAGTGTGTGTAGATGCTTGAACACCTTAAATTGTATTTAAGAGACTACTCATGAATCAAACAATGTTTTTCAAGACCTTCTATTAAAGCTTGAGGAGCTCTGATTGGACGACCAGACTTGGTATCAATAAAGGCGAGACAAACTTCAGCTGTAACTAGCAATGTCTCCTCATGATAAATGGAAAACCTAAATTTCAATCTTGATGTCGGTGTTTCTATTACGTGTGATACTATTTTCAAAATTTGGTCATATCTAGCTGGAACAAAATACTTAATTGATAAATCAACAACAGGAAGTAAAATCCCCTTCTTTTCCATTAGTTCATACACCCAACCGATCTCTCTTAGAGTATCAACTCTAGCCGCTTCCAACATTGGAATATATGAACCATGATAAACCATATCCATCTTATCAGTGTCTGCATATCGAACACGATGGTGAATGAAAAATGCTTTTTTACATTCTGAACCTGTCCAACCTGAGGTATATCTTTTGTCCATATGATGAAATTAATGTTGAGTAGATGTGAAAATCACACGAAAAATTCTACTTATCACAAATATTTTTTTGATTGAAATTGGCTTTGAAGATTAGTCATATTAAAACTTAATGCTAGTTCAAATACACTCGTTTTTCTCTTAACTAACTGAAACTCATGTTTAGAATAATCATTAGTTCAAGGAAAGGAAAAATGTATAATGTTTAAATACTACCTTACAATAGCAAATCCCTAATCAAACTTTTTGAAAAAACAATACCCAAAACATTTTTTTTTACAGATGTTTTGTAAAAAATTTACGTTCCTCTAACCACCACGATAATCAAATCAAATTCATGGAACAAAACCACAATCAAGTTTGGGCTCGCTGCCTAGAAGTCATAAGCGACAATATCAGCTCTCAAGCATACAAAACGTGGTTTGCACCCATTAAACCGGTGAGGCTAGAAGAAAGCGTTCTAACGATTCAAGTACCATCTCAATTCTTTTACGAATGGCTAGAAGAACATTACGTGTCTTTGCTGCGCAAGACTGTTCGTAAAGAATTGGGAACAGATGCTAAATTGGAATACAGCATAATTATGGAACACAGTTTGGAAGGAAACCAAGCCAACCCATACACGGTTAAAGTACCTACAACAAATCAAGCTGCAACTAAAAATCCTGCAGTTAACATGCCTGTTGTTGGCGAACCTGCTCCGATTAAGAACCCTTTCGTAATCCCAGGACTACGTAAGTTGAAAATCGATTCCAATCTAAATCCTAACTACGCTTTTGACAGCTTCGTTGAAGGTGAGTGCAACCGACTAGCTCGCTCTGCAGGTTTTGCAGTAGCAAATAAGCCAGGAGGAACAGCATTCAATCCACTCCTCATATATGGAGGTGTTGGATTGGGAAAAACTCACCTTGCTCATGCGATTGGATTGGAGATAAAGAATCAGGATCCTGAAAAAACAGTCCTTTACGTTACTTCTGAAAAATTCACTCACCAGTTTATTGATTCAGTTAGAAACAATACCGTAAATGACTTCAGTCACTTCTACCAAATGATTGACGTACTCATCATTGATGATGTTCAATTCTTTAGCGGAAAGGAAAAAACTCAGGATGTATTCTTCCACATCTTCAACCACCTACATCAAACTGGAAAGCAGCTAGTACTAACAGCTGATAAACCACCAGTAGAAATGCAGGGTATGGAACAAAGACTTCTAAGCCGTTTTAAGTGGGGACTCAGTGCAGACCTACAGACACCTTCTTTAGAAACTAGAATGGCTATTCTAGAAAAGAAGATGTATGCCGATGGCATTGATATGCCAAGGGAAGTTGTCGAGTACCTAGCGTACAGCATAACAACTAACGTGAGAGAACTAGAGGGTGCTCTTATTTCTCTGATCGCTCAAAGCAGTTTGAATAAAAAATCGATTACGCTTGACCTTGCTCGTCAGATGATTGACAAGTTTGTAAAGAATACTGCAAGAGAGGTGAGCATAGATTATATCCAAAAGGTTGTTTGCGACTACTTCGACCTTCCTATCGAGTTACTAAAATCTAAAACAAGAAAAAGAGAAATCGTTCAGGCTCGTCAAATTGCCATGTACTTTGCTAAGAAGATGACAAAGTCGTCTCTTGCAAACATTGGACTTCACTGTGGTGGTAAAGACCACGCAACTGTACTTCACGCATGTCGTACAGTGAATAACCTAAGCGAAACTGATAAGCACTTTAGAAAGTACTTAGAAGATTTAGAAAAGAAATTAGCAATACACTAGTAACTAAGGGGCCCATTTGGGTCCCTTTTTTATTTTTTCTACATGGAACAAAAGCAGATAAAAATATTAGCTGTTTGTCTTGGCAACATTTGTCGTTCACCAATATGCCATGGACTACTTGAACACTATGCCAAACAATACGACAAAGATATTATAGTTGATTCTGCAGGAACAATTGGAATTCATTCAGGTAGCCCTCCCGATCATAGATCTATTGAAATAATGAAAGTATATGGGCATGATATTAGTCATCAACGTTCAAGAAAGTTTCATCACTATGACTTTGAAGAGTACGATATCATTCTTGCAATGGATCGCTCAAATTATCTTGATTTGTGCAGCATTGCTATTAATGAAAAAGAAGAGAGTAAGGTTCACATGGTAATTGATGGTATGAATGTTCCAGACCCTTATTATGGAGGTGATGAAGGATTTGAGAACGTGTATCAAATGCTAGACGAAGCTGTCCAAAAATGGCTTAACGAATTGGTTGACTGACCTCCACTAGGAGCATAGCTCCTGGAGGAACAAATCCCGGCAAGCCTTTAACCCCAAAGCCCATATTAGAAGGAACAAGAGCATTGACACTATCTCCTTCTGAAATAAATGACGCAATCTCATCAATAGCTTTAGGCCCTTCGTAATGTCCAACTATAAGTTTCAATGAGTCGTTCTCAAAGCACAAATTTTCATTTGCGAGTTTCACCCTAATTCTTAATATAATTTCATCAGACAATGAGTTTTTCTCATTAGATGAATCAAAAATAGTTTGGACTAAAATACCTCCGGCTAAAGTGTCTGGCTGCCAACCCCATGATTTAGAAAGAGAATCTAAAATTGAAATTTCAGCTAGGAATCTTTTCTCACTGTAATCTAGCAAAACTTCATCAAGAGTTTCAGGAGTATGAAGTGTTTTAGGTTTGGGATTAGACCAACAAGACACAAGAATGAGGGTACTGAAAAATATGTAAATCATTTGTTTCAAGGTGTTTAGTAAGCTAGCTGATCTGCATATTCAGGCAATAAACTTATCACTTTGTCAACCACATCAGAAAGAGAATCAAACGAGGCCCCTCCTGCAGCATTATGATGACCACCTCCATCAAAGTGCTTAGATGAGAAATCCCTTACGCTAAATTTTCCTACTGATCTAAAACTCATTTTTACTCTATCACCAGATTCGTGAAGAAATGCAGCAAAGTTTACACCCTCTAAACTCAAAGCTCTATTAACAAGACCCTCTGTATCGCCTTTCTCGTACCCAAATCTATCGAGTTCCTCAGTACTTAAGGAAATTATTGCTGCTTTATATTCAGGGAATACTTGAAGCTTTTCAGTTATAGCATAACCAACAAGCTTTAGCTGTCCCTCTCTATTGTTATCATAAACCTTGGCGTGAATTGAACTGTGATCAATCCCCGTCTCGCAAAGTGCTGCAGCAATTCTATGGGTACGAGGAGTTACTGAGGGAAATCTAAACGAACCACTATCAGTCATAATTCCACAGTACAAACAGGAAGATGTTTCGGCAGACACTCGTCCCTCTTCCCCCCAACTCTCAATAAGTCGATAAACCATTTCTGCTGTAGAACAACTCTTCTCGTCGGAAAACATCAGATCTACAAAATCTTCTGGTTGTTGGTGATGATCAATCATCACTTTGAAAGCCTTTGACGAATCAAGAGAAGGTTGTAAATCACCAACTCTTGAAGAAGCATTATAATCAAGGCAAAATAAAACATCAGCTGAGGCTAACAGCTCTTCTGCACGGTTTGGGTTTAAAGAATGTAGAACAATATAATCCTGACCATTCATCCAATTTAAAAATCCTGGAAACTCATCTGGTAAAACAACAGTTGATTTAATATCACCCTCTTTGAGGTGATTCCACAAAGCCAAACAAGAACCAACAGCATCACCATCCGGCGACCTGTGTGCAGTCAAAACAATGTTAGAAGCACCCGCCAACTTCTCTTTCAATTCGGCGGCTGAATTACTTGCAAAAACATCCGTTGTCTCCATACTCGAAAGATATATACCTTTAGGGCATGATTCGGACCCTCATTTTGAGTTTGTTTATACTACCATTTGTTCATGACTTTCATTTTTCAAGAACGAAGGCTCATTACAACAAAGACACCGAGACGCTACAGATTAGCATGAATGTGTTTACTGACGATTTGGAATTAGCTGTTAGGACAATGGGGCATGAAGATTTTAAGATTGACATTGAGCCTGATGCATTGACTGATTCGCTTATGTCTATTTACATTCTTTCGAAATTTAGATCCATTCATGCAGGGCAGCAGTTGAAGATGGATTGGGTTGGATATGAGTGTGATTATGACGTTACCTTCGTATATATTGAATCTGAGCCGTTCTCTTTAGATAACACTCTTCAAATAGACCAAACCCTTCTAATGGAGATTTTCGACGATCAAGAAAACGTTTTGGATTTTGAATCTTCTGAAATCAAGGAAAGTCACATTCTAATAAACTCTAATCATCAAGTAGTGGTCTCGAAATGAAAAAGGCTGAAAAGGTTCAGTTTGTAATTGACAAATTGGAAGAACTATATCCCGCCACTCCTATTCCGCTAAATCACACGGACGCATACACTCTACTTATCGCAGTTCTTCTTTCAGCTCAGTGTACTGACAAAAGAGTAAATACAGTGACTCCTGAGCTTTTTGACCTTGCATCCACACCTGAAAAAATGATGCTTCAGGATATTGATGAAATACGAGATATAATAAAGCCTTGCGGCCTTTCTCCTCGTAAATCAAAAGCAATTCACAGACTATCCGAAATATTAGTTGAGGAATATGATGGAGAAGTTCCAGCAGATTTTGAAAAACTAGAAGAGCTCCCTGGCGTAGGTCACAAAACTGCATCCGTTGTGATGGCCCAAGCCTTCAACATTCCCGCCTTCCCTGTCGACACACACATTCACAGACTTATGACAAGATGGGGGCTTTCAAGCGGTAAAAACGTAGTTACAACGGAAAAGGATGCAAAGCGATTATTTCCTCGTGAGCTTTGGAATAAACTACATCTTCAAATAATATTTTACGGTAGAGAGTATAGCCCAGCTCGTGGGTGGGACCTCGATAAAGACGTAATTACTTCGACTTTGAAAGGGAGGCTTTAAGCCTCTAGAGAAAACTTAGATATAACCTCCATACTTACTCCAGTATTAGAGAAACCTCCATCATGGAAGAGGTTTTGCATGGTCACATAACGAGTAAGATCGCTGAACATGGTTATACAGTAATCCGCACAAGCAAGAGCATCGGCATTACCTAGTGGCGACATTGATTCAGAGTAAGCGATGAATTCGTCAAACCCCTTAACTCCGGAGCCGGCAGTTGTTATAGTTGGAGACTGAGAAATGGTGTTAATTCTAACCTTTTTCTCTGTTCCGTAGTGGTATCCAAAAGACCTTGTGATGCTTTCTAATAGAGATTTGGCATCTGCCATATCACCGTAATCAGGGAAAATTCTTTGGGCTGCGATGTAAGTGAGTGCTACAACTGACCCCCACTCGTTAATTGCATCTAGCTTTTTAGCAACAGCAAGAGTTTTATGAAGTGAGATAGCGCTCACATCAAGAGTGGTTGAATAGAAGTTGTAATTCACATCTGTGTAGTGCTTTCCCTTTCTAACGTTGGGGCTCATACCTATGCTATGCAAAATGAAATCGATCTTACCTCCAAAATGCTCCATAGCACCCTCTATCAAATTCTGCAAATCCTCTTCGCTTGTAGCATCAGCAGGTATCACAGGTGCATTATTGCATTGTGATGCCAAATCGTTAATCGAACCCATTCTCATTGCAATTGGAGCATTTGTTAAAACAATCTCCGCTCCCTGCGCAACAGCCTGCTCTGCAACCTTCCACGCAATCGACATATCATTCAGTGCTCCGAAGATTATGCCCTTTTTTCCTTTCAGTAATTCTTGTGCCATTTTGTTACACTTTAGTTCGGCTAAATTAGTTTTTCTACGCTTATGAGCAACCTCTTAAAATCTGAGGATATCCACAAAGAGGATTTAGTCCATAGGGAAAATTTTACTTGGGTTGAGAATTCCTTTAGGATCAAGGGCTTTCTTAACTGCTTTCATTGCTGATAGGTGAACTTCTGAACAAGCAATTGCCATATAAGAAGATTGCACTAGACCTATCCCGTGTTCTCCGCTAAGCGTCCCTCCCATCCTTACTACAGATTTAAACAACTTAGATATAGCAACAGGAATTTCATTATTCCACTTTTCGCAGTCCATTTGGTCTTTTAAAATATTTATATGAAGATTTCCATCTCCAGCATGCCCATAGCAAATTGACCTAAATCCAAACTCATCACCAATCCTCTTTACCTCCTTAATTAGCTTTGGCAAACAACCTCTTGGCACCACAGTATCCTCTTCTTTATATATACTTTCAGCTTTAACAGCCTCCCCCATTCTTCTTCTTAAAAACCAAAGTTTATCCTGCTCAACTGAAGAATTGGCAAAGAGGATATCCCCACATTCATGCTTTTCCAACACTGGGAGCATCTTTTCGCATTGAGGCATTAAAGCGTTTTGGTCAAAAGCATCAACCTCAATTAGCAAATACGCCTCGAACTCCTCCTTAAGATCTAACTCAAAATTTTCGGTAAATTTTTGTGTCAGCACCATTGCATCTCGTTCCATGAATTCCATGGCGCTGGGCATAATTCCAGCCCTAAAAACATCTGATACTGCACTACATGCTTTATCAGCACTCTTGAACGGCACTAATATTAACGCATGAAACTCTGGCAATGGTAATAATTTGAGCGTAGCCTTTGTAATTATACCTAGCGTGCCCTCACTACCAACTATCAATCCTGTAAGATTATATCCAGTACTATTCTTCAGTGTGTTTGCTCCTGTCTCAATCACTTTTCCGTTAGCTAGAACAACCTCTAAATTCAGAACCCAGTCCTTAGTCACACCATATTTCACAGCCCTAGGCCCTCCGCTGTTTTCAGCGAGATTTCCTCCTATTGTACAAGTCCCCTTTGATGCAGGGTCTACAGCATAGAATAGCCCTTTATCTTCAGCTGCGTTTTGTAGAACTTCAGTTATAACACCTGGTTGAACAATGGCTTGGTGATTTACCTCGTCAATGGCTATAATTTCATTCATCCTTCGTAGCGAAAGTGCAAGACCACCTTTAACGGAAAGAGCACCTCCGCTTAGCCCAGTTCGGGCACCAGCAGCGGTCACAGGAATATCGTGTTCGTATGCCTTTGCTATCAATGCGCTCACCTCCTCGGTGGAGATGGGTTCGGCCACAAGATTTGGCCTGTAGAATAAATCCTCTGTTTCATCAACAGAATTAATATCTAGAACCTCATCACTTTCGTGAAGTCTTTCCGGTGGAATTAGATGAGAAAAAACCTTATAAATGCTTTCAGGCATGTCTGACTTACTATCTTGTACGCTGTCAAAAATAAATAGTTTGATAACGATGAGACAATTTACTTATTCACTACTTAGTTCGGTGATTCTTTTAGCAAGTACAAATTCTACACTTTCAGCTCAAGAGAAATATTCAAATGAAAAGATTTGGAGAGGTGAGTTTTGGGCAGAATCAGTATGGGGAATTAGGTCTATGGCAAAAGGAACAAGCTATACAGTGCAGAGCAATGATACTGAACTTGGATCTGTAATCGACGAGTATTCATATAAGTCTGGAAAAAAGATCAAGACAATTGCATCTTCAAAGAGTGTATTTGGCACCCCTTCTGAAAGAATTAGCAGTTACTCATTCAGTGAGGATGAGAGGTTTATCATGATTACCACAGATGTGGAATCTATGTACAGGCACTCTTTCCACGCAAATTTTTACATCTACGACACTAAATCTGGGGATGAAGCTAAACCTCTTACTGATTTTTCAAAAGGTAAACAGAGGCTAGCAACTTTCTCGCCATCTGCTGACAAAGTTGCTTTTGTGAGAGACAACAATGTGTTTATAGCGAACCTTCTAAATGGTAGCGAAACTCAGGTGACTAATGATGGTTTATTTAACCATATTATAAATGGAGCCACTGATTGGGTATATGAAGAGGAATTTGGCGATGACCGTGGACTTAAATGGTCTAAGGATGGGACCAAGCTAGCTTATTACAAGTTTGATGAAAGTGCAGTTAGAGAGTTTCATATGCCTATATACACAGAGCTTTATCCTGAACTCTACACTTTTAAATATCCCAAAGCTGGAGAGGAAAATTCTAAGGTCGAAGTATATATCTACAACTACGAAACAAGAGTAAATCACGCTGTTGCAATACCAAAGAGTGCGCACTACATTCCTCGATTCTTTTGGACTAACGACTCAGACGAATTGTGTATCCTAACAATGAACCGTCATCAGAACGATTTAAGATTTTTAATTACAGAGGGTGAGTTTCCAAACAACAGAATTGGAACAGTGCAGATTTTCAAGGAAGTGTGTAACACATACATTGATATCCATGACAATTTGATATTCCTCGAGGATGGCGAGAGTTTTCTTTGGACTTCTGAGAGAGATGGATATAACCACATATACAAATTTGGTTACGACGGGTCTTCTACTCAGCTAACTAAGGGAGAATGGGATGTGTTAGAGTTTTCAGGCTATGATAGTAAAAAGAAGAACTGCTACTTTAGTTCTTCTATGTTTGGTCCAACCCAAAAGCACCAACACAGGGTTGATTTAAATGGAAATATTACAACTTTAGACCAAACCCCTGGTCATCACGGTGCTAATTACTCTTCTACGTTTGCCTACAGTATCTACAACTATAGCAATGCAAACACCCCTCCTGTTTACACTTTGAGAGACAGAAATGGACGCACATTAAGGACGCTAAAGGATAATTCTGCTCTTGCAGATAAACTTGAGGTTTACAATTATTCTGACAAGGAGTTCTTCACTATAACCAATGACGCTGGTGTTGAACTCAATTGTTGGATGATTCCTCCACACGAGGTAGATCCCGAAAAGAAATACCCAGTATATGTTGCCATTTACGGTGGCCCCGGAGTAAATACTGTCCAGGACAGTTGGGGTGGCTCAGGCTTAATGTGGCATCAATACTTAGCTCAAGAAGGTTATGTTGTCGCGTCGATTGACCCAAGAGGAACGCCTGGAAGAGGAAAGGAGTTTGAACACAGCACTTACAAGGAACTTGGAAAGCTAGAAACTGAAGATTTCATTGATTTTGCTGAATTTCTTGGTTCACATGAACTAGTAGATAAAGATAGAATTGGAATCCAAGGATGGAGCTATGGAGGATTTATGACTCTTCTTGCTATGACTAAGGGAGCAGATGTTTACAATGCAGGCATTTCTGTAGCGCCAGTTACAAACTGGAGATACTATGATACAATTTATACTGAGCGTTTCATGGAAACCCCACAAGAAAACGTAAGTGGTTACGATGATAATAGCCCAGTAAATCACGCAGCAAAACTCAAAGGCGACCTTCTCCTTATTTCAGGAACTGCTGATGATAATGTTCACCACCAAAATTCATTAGAAATGGTAGATGCATTAGTTGTTGCAAACAAGCAATTTGAATTCTTCTCATATCCAGATAAAAATCATGGTATTGGCGGAAGAAACACAAGAATTCATCTTTACAACATGATGATGGACTTCGTAAAAGAAAACTTCTAAATAGAAAATAATAAATCAATAAATAATGTCTAATTCATCTACCGCCCAGCAAGGGCACCCAAGAGGTCTTATGACCTTGTTCTTCTCAGAAATGTGGGAGCGTTTCTGCTACTACGGCATGCGTGTTCTTCTAACTCTATACTTGGTAAAATCACTAATGAAGGGCGACTCACAAGCAAGCCTTATGTACGGTGCTTACACAGCCTTAATCTATGCAGCTCCGGTGCTTGGAGGTAAAATGGCTGATAAGTATTTGGGATACCGTTATGCCATTATGCTAGGTGCAGTATTAATGTCAATTGGTGAGTTCATGATCCTAGGTGGCAACGAAAACTTCTTACTTATTGGTATGGGAGCCTTAATCGTAGGTAACGGTTATTTCAAAGCTAATATCTCAACTATCGTTGGTAAGCTTTATGAGGATGACGATCCTAGAAGAGATTCTGGCTTTACTATCTTCTATATAGGCATCAACATTGGTGCTCTACTTGCAACTACTCTTGTAGCTTACGTAGGCGAAACTTACGGATTCAAATATGGTTTTGGTCTTGCAGGTGCAGGTATGCTTTTAGGTTTACTATTATTTTGGACGGGTCGGGACAACTATAAAAACGCTGCAGGATTAGATATTAAAGAAGCTGGAATGGAATATGGAGGATTTAAACTCGGAAAAGAAACTTTTACATTTAGGCCATTAAGAGTTTATCAAGCAATTTCTATTGGTTCTCTAGCACTAATTCCACTTTGCTATGTTTTAATCCTTAAAAACACTTTCCAATTCAACATTAGTGGAGAAGCATTCACCTTTCCTCTTATGACTGTAATTCTACTTGCTCTATTTGCATATGTTGCTGGTAGTCTAATTAAAGCCGGAATTGCTGAAGGTCCAATTTGGAGGGACAGAATGGTTGCTCTAGTGATATTCATGTTTATCAATATTATTTTCTGGGCTTGTTTTGAGCAGGCCGGAACTTCTTTAACTCTATTTGCTGACAGAAACGTTGATAGAGAAATATTTGGGTGGATAATGCCTGCATCGATGACTCAATTCTTCAACCCATTCTTCATTGTATTGTTTGGTTCAATATTTTCCATTATGTGGGTTAAACTAGACCAAATGGGTAAAAACCCTAGTATTCCAATGAAGTTCTCATTAGGTATTCTTCAACTTGGTTTAGGATTCTTAGTTACTTTAATAGGATTGAAGTTTGCTGACGATGCAAACATGGTTCCGCTACTTACTTTAGTATTCCTCTACATGCTACACACTACTGGTGAGTTGTTCTTGTCACCTATTGGATTATCAATGGTGACTAAGCTTTCTCCCAAGAACATTGCAGGAACAGCAATGGGTGGGTGGTTCTTGAGTTTTGCAATTGCAAACTACGCAGGTGGACTTATCGCAACACTAACAGGTGGTCACGGGCACGATGTTGGTGAAGAAGGTGGAACTGCAGTTTCAGGTTTACAGATGTACACTGAAGTATTCTCAACAATTGGCTGGGTACTTGTAGTGTTTGCAGTACTTATTGCACTTTGCTCTAAACCATTGAATAAATTGATGCACGGAGTAAAATAATACTCATATATACAAAAAATTAAAAGGCGGCTTTGGTCGCCTTTTTCTTTGCGTAAATTGCACATCTAATTAAAACAGACATGAGAACTTTATTTGTATCTGCTATATTTTGTTTGGGATTACATACAGCATCAATTTCACAGGTAGCAAAGATTAACTGGATGACTATTGAGGAAGTGGAAGAAGCTATTAAGACAGACCCCAAGCCTGTTATGATGGATGTCTACACTTCTTGGTGTGGTCCATGTAAGAGAATGAAAGCTGTCACTTTTACAAACCCAAACGTAATTAAGTACATCAACAAAAATTACTATTCGATTTACTTTGACGCTGAGTACCCATCTTCTATTACATATAAAGGAAAAGAATTTAAAAATTTAGACTACGATCCAAACAGACAGGGCACTAGGAATGGAACTCATCAACTTACAAAAATATTGGGTGTATCAGCATTCCCAACAATTGTGTTCTTTGATGATAACTTTAATATTATCTTTCCGTCAAGAGGATATCATGACTCAAAAAGACTTGAGGTTTTTCTGAAATTCTTTAATGAAGCATACAGTAAGGATACACCTAAAGAAAACCAACAAGCTGTTTTTAACGAATTTACTTCTACATTCACTCCAAGTTGGTAGAGTAATATACACTTGATTTCTAGCAAGGCTCACACTATATTTGCAACCCGCTTTTCAAAGCATAAAATTTACGTTCAAGCAAATTTAATAGGTCCAAATTATGAGTGAAACAGCACGCCTGATTCTAGAAAACCAAGAAATTGAATTGCCAGTTATCACTGGAACTGAAAACGAGAAAGCTCTAGACATTAGTAAACTAAGAGCCTCAACTGGTTATATTACCCTAGATCCAGGCTTTAAAAATACTGGTTCAACTCAGAGTGCTATTACTTTTCTTGATGGAGAAAAAGGAATTCTTCGCTACCGTGGGTATGCAATTGAAGAACTGGCTGAAAATGCTTCATTTCTTGAAGTTGCATACCTTTTAATTTACGGTGAGCTTCCTAATACTGATGAGCTAGAATACTTTACTAATTCTATTACACATCATACTCTTCTTCACGAAAACATGAAGAGGTTTTTTGATGCCTTCCCTATCGGTGCACACCCAATGGGAATGTTAAGCTCAATGATTTCAAGCTTAAGTACGTTCTACCCAGAATCACAAGAACAAAACCGATCTGTAACAGATATTGAGAGAACTATCCACAGAATTATTGCTAAGCTTCCAACACTAGCAGCACAAGCTTATAAGCACAACAAGGGGTTACCGATTATGTACCCTAAGAACGAGTTGAGCTACGAAGGAAACTTCCTTCACATGATGTTTGGGGTTCCTACTGAGAAGTATGATGTAAATCCAATCGTTGAGAAGGCACTTAATAAACTGCTTATTCTACACGCTGATCACGAGCAAAACTGTTCTACAGCTACAGTAAGAGTTGTTGGATCTTCTCAAGCAAATCTTTACAGCTCTATTTCAGCTGGAATTGCTGCTTTATGGGGTCCACTCCACGGTGGAGCAAACCAAGCAGTAATTGAAATGCTTGAGCAAATCAAAAATGATGGTGGAGATCTTGATAAGTGGATCAACAAAGCAAAAGACAAAACTGACAGTTTCAGACTTATGGGCTTTGGTCACAGAGTTTACAAAAACTTCGACCCAAGAGCTACAATCATTAAGAAGGCTGCAGATGAGGTTCTCGAAGCATTAGGCGTTGAAGACCCGATTCTAAATATAGCTAAACAACTTGAAGCCGTTGCTTTAAGTGACGAATACTTTGTTCAAAGAGGACTCTACCCTAACGTAGATTTTTATAGCGGTATCATTTACAGAGCTCTAGGCATTCCAACTGATATGTTTACTGTAATGTTTGCTCTTGGACGTCTTCCAGGATGGATAGGCCAATGGAAAGAAATGATCGAACACTCTGCTCCTATCGGTAGGCCTCGTCAAGTATACATTGGAACTACTTCTCGTCCTTTCGTTCCACTTAACAAGAGATAATCCAAATGGATGCTTTTGTAAAGTCTGAGCACTCTAGTGGAATCTGCACTATTGAGTTTTTTCACCCATCTTCAAACAGCTTACCTAGTGAAATCCTTGCTTCAATAGCAAATTCAATTACTGAAGCTGGTTCTAATGATGACGCAAGAGTTATTATCTTGAAATCTTTTGGTAATAGAGCTTTCTGCGCTGGAGCAAGCTTTGACGAGTTAGTCGCTATTTCAAATGAGGAAGAAGGATTAAAATTTTTTAGTGGATTTGCGAACGTAATTAATGCAATTCGCCTTTGTCCCAAATTCGTAATTGGACGTGTTCAGGGTAAAGCAGTTGGTGGTGGTGTGGGTATAGCTTCTGCTGTTGATCATTGTTTTGCGACAAAGCATGCTGCAGTAAAGCTATCAGAATTAGCTATAGGCATTGGGCCATTTGTAGTTGGGCCTGCTGTAGAAAGAAAATTAGGCACTTCTGGTTTTTCCCAACTAACAATCGACGCAACTTCTTGGAAGGACGCAAATTGGGCAGCTCAATACGGGCTTTACAGCGAGGTATTTGACACTGCAGATCAAATGGATATAGCAGTTACTAATCTTGCAGAAAAGCTTGCTAAAAGCTCCCAAGAAGCTATTAGAGAACTTAAGAAAGTACTTTGGGCAGGTACTGAGGGTTGGGACACCTTATTAAAAGAAAGAGCGGCCATTTCTGGACGTCTAGTTCTTAGCGATTTCACGCGAAACGCTATCGCAGCATTAAAGAACAAATGATCTCATTTAAAATTAAGATCAAACAAAAAACCCGGCTGATGCCGGGCTTTTCTTATGTATAGTAATTCTATTATCTAACGATAGACAATCTTCTAACTGAGTTGCCTTTATTATTGCTCAACATTACGTTGTATGTTCCAGCGGCTATGTTGCTAAGATTAATCGTAATATCTCCTTGTAGTACTCCGTACAGAGAGGAAAACACAACTCTTCCAGCTCCATCAAACACTTGAACTAGAACATCGTTAAATGCCTGAGGTATCTGAATTGTAACGTCGCCTTTTGTTGGGTTAGGGAATATATTGAATGCAATTGGGTCTATTACACTTATAGTGTTGAATATTACGTCTACCTCAACAGTATCTGTACATCCATTTTCGTCTTCTGCAATTACTATGTAAGCACCAGTAGAAAGACCATCAGGATCTACATCGTTTCCTTCGGAATCAATCCAAACTATACCAATAGCACCTGTTCCTCCCGTCGTAGTTGCAGTACCAACGCCTAATTCAGTAGATGTTTCATCAGTAGCTGTAGCCTCAAGCGTAAGAACATCTGGTTCACTCACTTCAATTTCTACTTCATCTGAACAACCTGAGTCATCAGACACAGATACAGTATATATACCAGCAGCAAGTTCGAATACTCCAGTTTCATTTGAATCATCACCTATTATGTAAGTAACAACTCCTACACCACCGTCAGCGACAATTGTTACTGATCCAAGGTCTCCATTACAATTTGCGTCA
Organism: Crocinitomicaceae bacterium; assembly: GCA_002722795.1. GTDB lineage: Bacteria > Bacteroidota > Bacteroidia > Flavobacteriales_D > Sanyastnellaceae > UBA974. The sequence goes on along the minus strand of PBMY01000023.1, from coordinate 36,250 downwards.
ACAGTAGTACCATCAACAATTGCAAGGTATGAACAAGAGCCATCATCAAGAGTAGCATCAACATCATAGTTGCATGATTCCTCATCTGTACATCCAGCACAACTTTCGTATTCACAGCTTCCATCGTCATCTGTAGCTAATTCGTCATAATTACAAGCGCCCATATCAGTACAACCTAGCTCCTCTAACTCATCACAAATACCATCACCGTCTGAGTCATTTATACATATTCCACCACAATCGTAGTATTCATCAGCATACAAACAAGAACCATCTTCATCAGTAGCATCAACGTTGTAATTACAAGCAATTTCGTCAGTACAACCAAGAACTTCTTCTTCATTACAAACTCCATCACCGTCTGAATCATTCAAACAGTTACCTTCACAGTCGTAGTAAATATCAGCATACAAACAACTATTGTCGTTATCAGTTGCTGATGAGTCGTAATTACAAGCGTCCATGTCTGTACAACCAAGAACTTCTTCCTCATCACAAACTCCATCTCCATCTTCGTCGTTTATGCAATTTCCTAAACAATCGTAGTTCATATCAGCATACTCACAAAGGTCAAGGTCATTGTCTGTAGCATTCTCATTGTAGTTACATGCCGTTTCATCTAGACAACCAAGAACTTCTTCCTCATCACACACTTCGTCTCCATCTGAATCGTTAAGACAAGTTCCATCACAATCATAGTTTGCTTCTGCAAACTCACAACTACCGTCATCTTCAGTAGCGTTTGGATCGTAGTTACAAGCAATCTCAGATGTACAACCACAAGATGAAGCTGTTGTTCCAGAAATCCCAACAAACGATAAGGTAATCTGAGAAACATCTTCTTGAGAACCATGATTAAACAACTGAGCATGAATTGTTCCGGATGGAATTCCATCTGTAGTAAGCTGCATTATTAAGATTTTTTGATCATCTCCTGAAACTGCATTAGAAGTTCCATTTGGATCAAGTACAAACCATGAACCACCTATAGAATCATCAATTTCAATATCACCACCAGCTTCAAACTGTTCTACCCAAGAAAATTCTGTTGATTGAATTGCTTGTGGCGCAGCTTCCCCATCTCCAGCACCTTGATCTAGACCAATTGTAACCCAACTATCAAACTCAAGTTCTGGGAATGTTGGATATATCTGAGGGAACATATCTGATCCTAGGTGAGATCCAAATGGGTGTTGGTAGAATGATGATGATGAACCAACATTTAGTGGATCATTCTCATCACCATATATAGCTGAAAGGAAATCATCATCATGCGGTGTAGTTAGATGTAATCTGTATGTAGACATTCCGGCTAAATCTCCTGAAGTATGCTCTTCAATCAATTCAACTTCTAATCCATATCCGTCAGTCCCTGAATCAGCACAAGAACAGTAATCACAAGATCCGTCGTTATCAGTAGCATCAGCGTCGAAGTTACATGCATTTACATCATTACAACCAGAAACTTCATTAATGTCACAAATACCATCTCCATCCTCATCATCAATACAGTTTTCTTCACAATCGTAATACATTTCAGCGTAAGTACAATTTCCGTCATCACTTGTAGCTTCAGGATCGTAGTTGCAAGCAACCATATCTGTACAACCAAAGGTTTCGAACTCATCACAAATACCATCACCATCTGAATCATTCAAACACTCACCATTACAGTCGTACGGTAGAGTTGAATAATCACATGACCCATCTTCATAAATTGCTTCAGGATCAAAATTACAAGCAATAGGATCTGTACATCCAAGTGCTAGACAAGATGTGAAGTCACAACTACCATCATTCCAAGTTGCATCAGGATTATAGTTACAAGCTTGAACAATTGTACAACCAAAAATCTCTTCAATATCACAAATATTATTGGCATTTAAATCTTCTAAACATTCTCCATCACAATCATACCCCTCCTCTGCATAAAAACAACTACCATCGTCTTCATTTGCGTTTTCATTGTAATTACAGGCTAAAACATTTGTACATCCATTCGCTGATGGTACACCTGCCTCAAATGTACCATCTCCACAGAATTCAACTGTTAATTGTTGCTGATTTGTGCCCTCACCTAGAGGGAAGATTTGAAAATTAAGAGTACCACACAAATCACCAGTAGTAGTAACCTGCATAATTAAAACCCTTAAGTTTTCATCAGGTAAGCCATTAGCCGCAGTATTTAATACATAATAAGAAGCTCCGGTTAATGTACTAGCTATAACATATGTAGTTCCATCAACTTGGAAAAATGGAGTAATCGGCTGGTCCATATCTTCAACTAAAGAAGGATCCTCTGCACCGTCAACACCTGAAGTTGATGCTGGGCCATCTAACCCTATTGTTGCATAAGTATCATCAGCCATTTCCGGGAACATAGGCAAAAACATTGGGTTGATTCCTGAAGCACTCCAGCTAGAGTTAAAGCTGTTGTTATATGCACCATTAAAAGCTGAAATTTCAAGTGGAGTTTGGTTATTTCCAAATACCGCACTCATCCTGTCTGTAGGATCTTGCATATTAACATACATACGATAAGACGTGCCTTCAACTGTAGTTGCAGGCATAGCTTCTACCGTTAATGAATACTGACTAATTACCGGCATTGTAAAGCCTACAAGTAATGATAGTAAAAGGAAATGGTATTTAAATAAACTCATTTGACTTGTTTGTATTTACGTCTTAAAGATAAGAATTCCATTGAATATATAACTCTTAATCAATTCAAAACTTAACATATCAATGTATAAAAAGCAGAGAGGCCGTTATGACCTCCCTACACAAAATAATTGACTTTTTAGGATTTAGTTGGCCTTTATCAATTGAATTGATGAAGGCGTACCGTTACATACAATATTTAGGCTGTATAGACCATTTTCAAATTTCTGAAGGTCTAACATCACGTTGAAAGTAGTGCCTGATTCATACCAAGTTCCAGACTCAACAGTTCTTCCAACTGCATCGACTAGAGTGTATTGAACTTCACCGCCATTTAAAACATCCCACTGAATATTAAATATTCCTGTACTTGGATTAGGGTAAACTGACATTTCTACGCCGTTGTGGACTTCGAAAATTGACGAAACCATAAACTGCTGAACTGCTGTACATCCGTTTCCGTCTGTAACCTCTAAAGTATATGTTCCTGCTGATAGCCCAGCAAGATCTTGTGTGTTTGTACCATTAACGTCAGGGCCACTCCAATCATAATAGTAATCAGGTGTACCTCCTACTACACTTACTGTAATTGTCCCCTCCCCTTCATCAGTAGGGTCATGAGAAACAATTCCAGTAACATTAATTATTGTAGGCTCCTCTACTTCAGCATCTATTGCAACTTCACATCCATTTTCATCTTGAACATAGAATACATAGTCGCCAGTTCCTAAATTATCGAATTCGTTAATTGATCCATATGTATTATCATCATCTGAGTACTGATATGAACCTGTTCCGCCAGTTGCATTAACAACGACAAAACCATCTTCAGAACCATTACAAAGTGCATTTGTCACTTCAACAGAAGGAACAATTGGTTCAGCGTTTAATACCTCAACAATTTCAGAAGAGTTACAACCGTTAGCATCTTCAACTAGAATAGTGTAAAATCCTACAGCAAGATTATCAAGAGAAGATCCTGATTGCACCACACCGTCAACTTTTACCTCATAACCCTCAGCTCCACCAGTTGGAGCCCATGAAATCGAACCACTTTCCTCATCTGTACATGCAACTGCATTAACAGAAGCGTTTACACTGATTGGAGAAGGACCTATAACTACTTCGTCAGCAGCAGAGCCAGTACACCCGTTAATGTCAATTGCTTGTACAGTAAATGTACCAGCGTAAATCATTATAGGGCTTGATACATAAGTATTGCCATCAACAAGGAATTCTAAAGTTGTTGGAGCAGCACCACCAATTGCAGAAACCACAATCTGACCATCTGCAACGTCAGCACAAGAAGCATCAGAAGAAGCTGTCACATATACGTTTATAGCAGGTGGGTTACTAATTTGAGTAGGACCTGAAGCACCTGTACATCCATTTCCATCAACAGCAACTATAGTATAAGAACCAGCAACTAAATCAGTAAACACTGTGTTGTCAGACATAGTAGATGGATCGTCTCCTGCAAAGTAGTATTGTAAATTACCATCTCCACCCATACCAACAACTTCAATAATTGCGTCGTTAGTATTGTTACAAGACATAGCCTGAGTAAGAGATGCATCAACGGTAACAGCAGCTACTTCAGGAATCTCAACATATTGAGAAACCTGACATCCAGCTCCATCCTCTACCATAACATAGTATGTTCCTGCAAGAAGGCCATTGAAGTTTCCAAAGTTTGATGGTTGATCATCATCCTCTCCTAAATAAAAGTCATCAGAACCTTGAGCACCTGTTGCTGTAATTACTAAAGCTCCATCATTATCTCCAGAACAAGTTGGAGGCACAACAGATTCAACTACTAACTCAAGATTACAGGGAAGCACACAAGAGTAGTCATCATTAGTTGCATCAGGGTTGTAATTAGAAGCTGCCTCGTCTGTACAACCACAAACAGCATTAGGGTCTGAGCTGAAACATAAACCATTTACGTATTCGTTTAATGCTTGATCACCACCATTAAAAACTTGAAGATTGAAAACCCCATAGAAGCTATCGTTTGTTGTGACTTGGGCCAAAAGAACCTGATTATCTTCTCCACCAAATTGTGGGAAAGAAGAAGTGCATGTTGCATTAACTGAAGGGTCACAAGGCATTGTATTGTACCAAGATCCTCCAATTGGATCATCAACATAAAAAGAACCGGATGCTGTAAAGTCAGAAAAAGCTTGGTCTAATCCAATGTTTCCGATTACACCTGCATCTTCAGAAGACATCATACCGATTGTCATCCATGAATCGAATTCCAAAGTTGGAAGAACAGCAAACATCATTGGGTTAACTTCTGAACCAAAATTGAATGATGGAGCTGATTGGTAAACATCACCAGCAGCACTTATTCCCATTGGATTTTCAGAGTCACCATACACAGCAGAAATAAAATCTTCTGAGTTTGTTGTATTAGCATATACGTGGTAAGTTGTGTAACCTTCTAACTCAGCTATAGAGCCGTCGTGTACAACATAAGTTTCAACAGAAATGCTAGTAACCTGAGCTCGAAGTCCAAGCGTAAATAGTAAACTAGCTAAGAATAGCAATTGCTTCATAAATGTAGTTTTTTCAAGAATTCAACAAATATAACTTCCGGTATGGTTTAATATGCCTTTATCGAGTTAAAAAATTAACACGTCGAAGGTTTGTTTAAAAAGCCATGTTTTTCGATGGATTCCCTCCATCTTTTTGGTACGATAACAGATAATTTTGTTGATGGATCAAAGCAGACTATGACTGTCTCAGATTTTGCTGATAGAGTTTTATTTGAGTCATTTATTATATGTGCTTCGTATGAAATTGTTAAACTTTTATCTCCAATAGACTTAATCCAAGTTGTAATTTCCAATTTATCATTTAATCTAACAGGGTGTATATAATCAATTTTTTGATTAGCAACTAACACTCCCCTCTTTTCCCAATCCCAATTTCCAACAATTTTATGAAACATGTTAATTCTACTTTGCTCAAAAAAAATCAAATATTTGGCATTATGAACAATGCCATATGAGTCGATATCTGCGAATCTTATCTCTGGAATATATTTCATTTGGCTAAGATATGCCACCTTAATCCTCTTGATTCGCTTGTGATTTCGGCATTTATGTGCTTAAAAGTTGTTATTTTTCCAACTTTATCAACAAAAAGACTCAGGTTCTTAACAAAATGCACCTAATCAGGCTGAATCCCTTGACACTGCTGGTTTTCTTCCTTTACATTGCAGCGACAAGATTGAAAAATCATATTGTTTAACCTTATAAAATAATTCTCATGAACAAAGCAGAATTAGTAGATGCTATGGCATCTAGCGCAGGCATTTCAAAAGCAGATGCTGGTCGCGCACTAGACGGATTCATTTCAGCAACTAAGGGTGCATTAGGAAAAGGAGACCGTGTTTCTTTAGTAGGATTCGGTTCTTTCTCAGTAAAGCACCGTCCAGCTCGTAAGGGTCGTAACCCACAAACTGGAGCTGAAATTCAAATCGCAGCAAAGAACGTTGTAAAGTTCAAAGCTGGATCTGGCCTAGAAGTATAAGTTGCGATAGCAGTTTATAATAATGATTTGCCCTTCTTGCCCTTATTGGCAAGAGGGGCTTTTCTTTGCAACAAAAATTATATGTCCTCAATCGAAACTTGCATAAATACTCTGTATCGTTTTCTCACTGAGGAAAGGAAGCAGAGGTTTGAGGATGTACTAGAAAAAAGAACAAGGTACATTTCACTTGTGCTTGAGGATATTTTTCAAAGTAGAAATGCTAGTGCAATTATGAGAAGTGCTGATGGATTTGGCATACAAGACCTTCATATAATTGAAGATAATCACAAATGGACTGGAACAAGATCTGTGTCAAAAGGCGCATCAAGTTGGTTGACTATACATAAGTATTTTGGCAATAACCCTACAAGCGATTGTATACGAAATCTCAAAGCTCAAGGTGTTCGTATTGTAGCAACTTCTCCGCACGAGGGTGGATATACACCTGACACACTCCCACTTGACAAACCTGTTGCAATTGTAATGGGAACAGAGCTAACCGGATTGACTACTAATATGTTGTCACAAATAGATGATTTTGTTGAGATTAATATGCATGGTTTCTCTGAAAGCTTTAATGTTTCTGTTGCCGCTGCTATCATCTTAAATAGGCTGAGGACTAGGTTAGATAACATGGAAGTTGATAATGGTTTGAGTGAAGAAGAAAAGCAAAAACTTAGATTGATTTGGGCATATAGAACCGTCAAAGATCCCAAAGCAATTATGAGGCATTACAACATGGAACCTCCATTTGAAATATGAGTACCTCACCTATTAAAACAGACATTAGAGGGTTAATAGACATTGCACTCCCTATTTCTGTAGGAACATTTGTACAGTTTTTAGTTCTACTTACAGATAATTATTTTCTTGCTAGAGTTGGTGAGAACGCTATCAATGGTGCTGGAAATGCAGGTTTGACGTACCTAACGTTTGGTATGCTGATTTTTGGTAGTGCAACCGGTATTCAAATCCTTGTTGCAAGGAGGAAAGGTGAAGGTGATGAACAAATGCAGATTAGGACAGGAAGCACTGGCTTGCTAATCAACACATTTATCGGGGTTGGGCTATGGGTAATATTACTTTTATTAAATAATGGCTTCTTGGGGGCATTAATTCATACTGTAGAGGTGAAAAATGTATTTGAGTCTTACTTAGGTACTAGACTTTGGGGAAGTGTTCCATACGGTATAACATTTGCCATGACAGCATATTGGACTGGAATAGCTAGAACTAGGTTATTACTAGCTGTTAGTCTTAGTACAGCTTTTTCAAATCTATTTTTAGATTACGTCCTGATAGAAGGAAATCTTGGGTTTGAAGCCATGGGACACATAGGAGCTGCTAGAGCTTCTCTTGCTGCTGAAACCCTTGGGTTTATCGTTGCAGTTGTGTTAATGTTAAAGGTTGAGCCGCTGTTTTTCAAACTACCCAAAAAAATGGATGGCGAGATAATTAAAGCCTGGTGGAATATATCAGGCCCTTTAATGGGTCAGCTTTTATTGACAGTTGGGGTTTGGACTTCATTCTTCTTTTTTGTAGAAAAAACAGGATCTACACAACTTAAAGTAAGTCATATTGGGCGAAATGCATTTATGTTTGCCTTTATTGTTACATCAGGTTTAGGCCAAACCACAAGAACGGTTATCGCCACTCTTATTGGCGCCAAACGCCAAAACGAATTAATCCCAACTATAAAAAGACTTTGGGTTTTAAATATTGCTGGCGTAATTATTCTCAGCCACGGTTTCATTCTATATCCCGAACTAATTGCGAGTCTGTTTTTCGCTGATCAAGAGCACATTGCAATGATGTCAAGGACATTTACTACTCTATTTATTGCAGTTTTGGGATACGGATCAGCACACATTCTGCTCACAACACTTGAAGGAGCAGGAGGTACAAAAAAAGCTTTTGCAGTAGAAATGCTTGGGGCAGTAATGTATTTAAGCGCTATGATCTACTTAACAACCCCCATTAATGGCGAATTCTACCCTATTGAAACTATTTGGAGAGTAGAGTGGATTTACTTCACGTTTATAATTTTAGGATGCTATTTAGCTCTCAGAAATGGAAAATGGAAGACAGGCATAGAGTGACTTAGTTAATTTTGCAACATGCCAATATTTCCTCTCAACATAGTTTTTATGGGTACGCCGGATTTTGCAGCGCATTGCTTAAACGATATTTTAAATAGCGAACACAATGTTGTAGGTGTAGTTACTGCTCCGGACAGACAAAGTGGAAGAGGAAGAAAGGTGAGTGAATCTGCAGTTAAAAAACTAGCAATATTAAAGGGGATTAATATTTATCAACCTGAAAAATTGAAATCCGTAGAGTTTCACAATGTACTTAAAACTTGGAATGCTGATTTATTCGTTGTAGTTGCATTTAGAATGTTGCCAGAGGTTGTTTGGGCTATGCCAAAAAAAGGAACTATTAATCTTCACGCATCACTACTCCCTCAATTTAGAGGTGCTGCACCAATTCAAAGGGCAATTATGCAAGGAGCAACCGAATCTGGAGCAACTGTGTTTAGATTATCTAATAAAATTGATACTGGAAACATTATTTGCAGTACCAAAGTTAGTATTGGGCCAAATGAGAACGCCGGATCACTTCACGAAAGAATTCTTGAAGCAGGAAGTCATCTTCTTATTGATGCACTTAACCTAATTTCTGATGGAAAAGATGCTGAAATTCCTCAAGACGAACTAATAGTTGGTGAGCTATTTGAAGCGCCCAAAATTTTCAAGGAAGATAGAAGAATAAATTGGTCAATGAACAGCTCAAATGTTCACAACCACATCAGAGGCCTTAGCCCGTACCCTTCAGCATTTACTACAAAATCAGGCAATTACAACGACCCTATTAAAATTATTGAGGGCCACCCAATTAAAGGAAATCTAAAGCCCGGAATTGTTGAGGTTGAAAATGATAGAATAATTGTTGGAACAGCTGACGGATGTTATGAGATAACAAAATTGCAGCCAGCGGGTAAATCAGTAATGGCTGCTAAATCTTACGTCAACGGTTTAAGAGAAGGAATTGAAAAATTTGATTAGACGCTAACTATTAGAAGTCCTGACTAAAAATTGTCATGAAGAATCACAATTCGTCTACGTTAACCCACTTCGTTTTCTAATAGATCACCAATACACCCTTTTCCTTCGCATCTATAGTTGGTAAGTAAAGTGACAAGCATTGCAGCATTAGCATCTATGCAAGGATATCCATAAACATTTATATCAAGCAGTTAATAACACGATTAAAAATGCTTTACGTATACAATAGAATTAACACTCAGTTCCGAAATATGCAAGGAGTAATAAAATATCTTGAACGTTTGTAACACCATCATCATTAATATCAGCATTACAATTATTCATACATCCAAACTCACCAAGTAGTATCAAAATGTCAGCTACAGATATGATTCCGTCATTATTTATATCTTCTGGACAGCTACAAGTTTCGTATTCACATGTACCATTATCTACTATGGATTCTGGATTAAAATTACATGCGAATTCATCTGTACAACCTACACAAGTGCTATTATCACCACCACATTCCCCACATTCATCAAAGTATAAACAAGAACCATCATTAGATGTAGCTTCAGGGTTATAGTTACAAGCTGTGTTATCTGTACACCCTGGCACATCCAACACATCTTCAATATCACATATGCCAACAAAAGCGATTGTCCCATTGTATAGCGCTCCCTCAGAAAATGTATAACCATTTGTTATTGTTACTGACCACATTCCATCACCCTCAACAACAAACCCTAGATCTAACAAATAAATTTCAGCAGAATACTGACCGTTTGTAGAGTTTTGCCATGTATCAGGAAAAAAGGTAGCATAATTTCCCAAGAATTCGCATGTTCCTGATGTTACATTATATCCACCAAACTCAAAACAGTCCCCATCTTGAGTTTCTACTTGAATTAAAAGATCTGCAGGCCAACTAGCACTAAATTCAACATCCTCCCAATTCATGTCAATTATAATTGATTCTATGACTCCTTGACCTTGAAACGAAACTGCATCAGCGCTTGCAGAACCAACTAACACAGAATTGATTTCAATTACTGTCTCACAATTACATCCATATGTTGGATCCGGATACACACAATCCCCACTATCCTGAATGGCTGTTGAATCGTAATTACATGCTTCTTGGTCAGTACATCCAATACAATCGTAGTTGCATGATCCATCGTCCATTACAGCATTTGGGCTATAGTTACATGCGCTAGCATCAGTACATCCCATTTCACTCTCACCGACACAAAACATTACTGTTTCATTATTTAAGAAATCGCCTCCATATGCAATTACAACACCACCAGAATTTATTTCGTAATAACCCTCACCGTATTCGCAACAAATTCCATCACCCCATGAATCATTTATTGTAAATGAGTAACATCCATCTTCTAAACAAAGCAATTCTTCATAAAGAGTAAATGCAGTTGAGTACACTCCTCCTGAAGCTACTATTCCTTCTAAGCTAGAAATTTGCCAAGAAGTCTCTCCTGGATAATTATCCGTTAGAACTGAAATGCTAACTCCTGACCCTCCAATAATACAGGATCCATCATCAATAATTGCATCCTGGTCATAATTACACGCTTCTAAATTTGTACAACCTGTACATAAACTATTATCACCACCACACTCTCCACATTCATCAAAGTATAAACAAGTGCCATCGTCTTGTGTAGCAAAAACATCATAATTACATGCTAAAAGATCTGTACAACCTATGCAATCATATATACATGAGCCATCATCAAATTCTGCATTTGGATCATGGTTACAAGCTAAAGCATCTGTACAACCAATACCACAATTAACATCACCAATAGAAATATAATCCTGCCCTGAATTATTACCATCACCCTCCATTGCACTATCCAAATCACCTACTGAAATTACTCCTCCAGATGCTAAATCAATAAGCGAATATGTTGCGCCATTCCATCCATCTCCATAGCTATCATACATAGTAAGAGTATAACACCCTTCTCCAATACAAAGGTCTTGTGTACCGATGTCACCATTTGCAACTATATTTCCATTCAAAGAAAGAGCCCAAGTAATCTCATTATCCCATGATCCACCACCAACATAAATAGATACCCCGTTCCCATAAACACAGCTTCCATCGTCTAATATACTTCCAGGCAAGTAATTACAAGCTTGTGGATCTGTACAACCAATACACGTACTATTATCTCCACCGCAGTCCCCACATTCATCGTAGTACAAACAAGAACCATCATCCTCTATTGCTTCGGGGCTATAGTTACAAGCTAAAGAATCTGTACAACCGAAATCTGAATTGCAATTACCCATTGCAATACTAACTGAGTTAAAGGCATTGAGTCTACCTCCGGTTACTGTTTCTCCAACCAAATTTGAAACCACATCAACTCCTTCAAGAATATAGCCCCTGACCATATCTGCTGTTGTTTGAGGGTTTGTCATTGCGCTTGTGGCCAAATCAGAACAAGGAACACTATATACTAACGCTATTGCTCCAGCAACACAGGGAGTTGCAAATGACGTTCCACTTGTAGAAGAATAACTAGAAGATCCTGAGGGTAAATACACGTTTTCACCTGGTGCAGCTAAATCAATCGTTGTTGCTCCATAAGCAGAGAATGTTCTAACGTCGTTTGAATTAGTTGCAGTCACACTGACCATGTAATCTGAACCACATCCAGTTGGCATATCACCTTGAGTATCGATATTATACTGAGCGTTTGCTGTTGCACCGCAATTAAGAATTCCTACTTCCCCTAAATCATCATAATAAGCGCACCAAACTGGATAATTTGATGGATTTGCTAAATCAATACCCCACGAGGCGTTTGTCGCAACAACAAATGCTCCTTGTTGACCATTAGTGTTATTAAACAAATTTCTCATTACATATGGGTAATTATATGCGGAAATAACATTTGACTCTGAAAGTCCGCCCATCTGAATCTGCATTATCCCAACATCCCAATTAACACCAACACCACCGTTATTGTTATTACCCTTTGCTCCTATCATACCACTAACAGAAGTACCATGTGAGCCTGCTGAAATATTATCGTTATTCGAAGTCGTATTCCAACCATTGTAATCATCCACATAACCATTACCGTCATCATCCTGTCCATTACCTGGAATCTCACCATTGTTTACCCAATGATTAGCAATTAAATCTGTATGGTCCCAATTTGAACCACCACCTTCTAAAACAGCCACAACAATTTGATCTCCCATTGCGGTTTCTCCACCAGTAGTAATATCCCAAGCCAAATCACTATCAATGTCGTGGTCACCACTCTGTATGTGATGCCATTGCTGAGAAAAAGATGGGTCATTTGGCGTAGCTCTGTCCTCTACAAAATGATTGTACTGAGCTGCTTCTACAGCTCTATCCTTACTTAATTCACGAAGTAAGACATCACCATCACACCTTACATCGTCATATTTCATTAAATGTATGTGAGATAAATCGGAAAGAACTTTTACAGGTCGAAGTCCAGATTTATATCCACTTACACTTTTATACTTATTACAAAATAAAACTGGATCTAAATCACTGTGAAACATAACAATTAATTCTCCGGGAACAGTGGTTCCTTGAGCGCCATTTGGAACGCTCTTTTGAGCTTCAACATTGAAAGTTACAAGAGCGAGGAATGAAAGTAGTGAAGTCAGTTTTTTCATATCACAACTATGACGCATATTTCCCTAAGAGGTTGCGCAGTAATTATTTAGAATAAGATGATAGCAAAACGTCTAAAATTTCAGACGCTGAATTCGTTATTGGAGTACCTGGACCAAACACCCCAACAACTCCCATTTTATATAGCTCATCGTAATCCGATTGAGGAATTACACCACCGGCTACAACTAGTATATCTGATCGTCCAAGTTTATCAAGTTCAGAAATAAGAGCTGGCACTAATGTCATATGACCTGCTGCAAGTGTTGAAATACCCACAACATGAACATCGTTTTCTATCGCTTGGCGTGCCACTTCCTCTGGAGTAGAGAAAAGAGGGCCCAAATCAACATCAAAACCTAAATCAGCAAATGAAGAAGCAACAACCTTAGCGCCCCTATCATGTCCATCTTGGCCCATTTTTGCTACAATAATTCTAGGTCTACGACCTACAAGGTCAGCAAATTCATTACTTAACTTTAGCGCTTTATCAAACTTTTCTTCTCCAAACATATGTTTCGAAAATACTCCACTAACTCTTCTATCCTTAGGTGTAAATCGACCAAAAACATTTTCAAGAGCAAGACTGATTTCACCAAGAGTAGCTCTAGCCCTAGCAGCTTTAACACTCAAATCTAGCAAGTTTCCGCTTTCTTTTGCACCTGATTCTAACTCACTCAACAACTTGTTTACCAATTCTTCATCTCTCATAGACCTCAGGTTATTTAAAAAATCTGTCTGTTGATCTCTTACTGCATTAGTGTCGACATTTAAAAGCTCTAATTCCTCATCCTCATCAATTTGGAAAATATTGACTCCTATAATTCTATCAATACCTCTATCAATACGTGCCTGTTTACCTGCAGCAGCTTCTTCAATTCTTAGTTTGGGCAGACCCACCTCTATTGCCTTAGACATCCCTCCATACTCCTCAATTTCATTCATCAGAACAACAGCTCTATCAGCTATTTCAGAAGTAAGAAATTCTACTAGATCTGATCCCTCCCATGGATCAACTGCTCCTGCGTACCCTGCCTCAACCTGTAGTATTAACTGAGTGTTTCGAGAAATTCTTGCTGACATGTCAGTAGGCAACGCAATTGCTTCATCAAGTGAGTTTGTATGCAATGATTGAGTGCCTCCAAATGTTGCAGACAAAGCTTCCACAACAGTCCTCGCCACATTGTTCCATGGATCTTGAGCAGTCAATGACCATCCAGAGGTTTGGGTATGAGCCCTGAGCATAAAAGACTTAGGATTTTGAGGATTAAACTGCAGCATTTTTTCAGCCCAAATCATACGAGCAGCTCTCATCTTAGCAATCTCCATAACATGGTGCATACCATTGGCCCAGAAAAAACTAAGCCTTGGAGCAAAGTCATCAACTTTAAGCCCAACCTCTATTCCATTCTTTACGTATTCCAAACCATCAGAGATTGTGTAAGCCAATTCCAATTCGGGAGTAGCGCCGGCTTCTTGCATGTGATAGCCAGAAATACTGATTGAGTTGAATTTAGGCATATTCTGCGAAGTGTATTTGAAAATGTCAGATACTATTCGCATAGAATGAGCTGGCGGATATATAAAAGTGTTCCTTACCATGAACTCCTTTAAAATATCATTCTGTATAGTTCCCGCAAGCTTTTCAGGACTTACCTCTTGCTCTTCAGCTGCTACAATATAAAATGCTAGAATTGGAAGAACTGCTCCATTCATGGTCATACTTACCGACATTTTGTCTAATGGTATCCCATCAAACAATCTTTTCATATCCTCTACGCTATCAATAGCAACTCCTGCCTTACCAACATCACCAGTCACTCTTGGGTGATCGCTATCATAACCTCTATGAGTTGCCAAATCAAAAGCCACTGATAAACCCTTTTGACCTGCAGCTAAATTTCTTCTATAAAATGCGTTAGACTCTTCAGCAGAAGAAAATCCTGCATATTGTCTAATTGTCCAAGGTCTACTAGCATACATAGTAGGATAAGGACCCCCTAGAAATGGCAAAATACCAGCTTTATAACCTGAGTGTCCCATATTTTTCTTCTCATTAAATCTAGAAGGAACATCAATTCCTTCAGCAGTAGACAACATTGATGGGTTTACACTCAAAGGTGGAACATTGAATAGATCTTCTTTTATGCCTGATTCTTCACCATAATTAACTTCAGAGTGACGATGATTAAGGATGAAAAATAATTCGGTAGGATCATCGCTAATTTTAGCATTTCCTCTTGAACTGTCTTTTGGAACAAACACTGGAGCATTTAACCATGCTTTTCTTCCGTTTACGATCAAGTCATCAACAATAATATTCACATCATCAACCCCATCCAAAGCCCTTGAAGCCATCCACCTTGTAGCCAAATCCAAATGCTTACTTCCTCCCATTGGATCACTTGTCCTTCCTAACATAGCCTCCTCTCTAAGAATATGACTTATGTTTCTAGATAAGCGGAGTGATCTTTCACCATCCTTTGGCGATCTGAAATCGTGGTTTTGAATTTCAATTGAATCTGCTCCACCAATTACTGCAGCATATCCCATTAAGGAATTTCTTAGAATATTGTCGTTTTGGTTATCAGACGTGTATAAAACTGAGCTTGAGCGAGCATCAATTCTAATTGGGGTATTGGCGCCGTCGCCTCCTATTTGGTCTATCAAGGTAGCCCATGCAACTCTCAAACCTCTGATCATAGCAGCTGAGGCAATTATGTCTGTAGTAACAGCCACTCTAATTGAACAAGTCGCTGCGGCTTCTTCAAGTGTGAATCCACCTTTCACCAATGCATCTATCCCCCACTTAGCAGATTTAAAAGCGCATTTTAAGGCGTCTTTTGGCAACATCCCTCTGTCTTGCCAAAAGGCAGCGTCTATACCCCATGTGAAGAATTTAGGTAATGCATTAGACCAAATCCTAACATGATTGACAAAATCATTTTCATTATCAGGAATACCAACAGACAGGTCCCAAATAGCAGAACCAATTATCTCAGAACGATCTGCCCATGCTAACAATTCGTCCAAAGCGGCTTCATCCTTCTCACCATCAAAATGAATACCTACCATTTCAGGCAAAACACCATCTAGCAGTTTAAAGTCATTTATTCTAATACACTCTACTCCTTGTTCAAGGCCTTTTAATAAATTTTTAGAAGTCTTGAAGGATTGGCATATCTCCCATGGATGTCCAAGATCTGAACGAAGGTTTTCATGTCTTTGTGGGAGTGGAATACAATCAGTTCTAGAATCAATTGAAAGCGGAAGTGGCATAGAATCCCACCTTAGTTTTTCTAAATCAGTTAGAGAACCGCTTCTCAATGAAGATTCAGCCTTTTCTTTCCATCTTTGCAGTGTTGGGATGTCAAAAGAAATTTTATTTGAAAAATTATTACTTTTTTTCACGGGTTAAAAATACACAACCTACCCGTGTTCAAGGTTAGATTTGTCTTCATGGATTCGTCTAATATTTTCAACAATTTTGAAGAAAAGCCTAGACTAAAAGCAATCTTTTTAGACAGAGATGGTGTAATTAATCACGATCCTAGTGATTATACTCGAAACATCGATGAATTCACAATTTTACCTACAGTAATAGAGAGCCTTAAAATCCTTAAAGAAAGAGGGTATGTATTTATCATTATTACTAATCAAGGAGGTATTGCAAAAGGAATTTATGGTCATGATGAAGTTGCCGAGATTCACGATTACCTAAGAGAGGTGTGCGAATCAAACGACACTCCTATTTTGGACATTTACTACAGCCCTCATCACGAGGTTAAAGGTCGATCGCTTAGCCGAAAACCCGGCTCACTTATGGTAGAGAGAGCTTGCGCTAGATACAATATAGACCCAAAGATATCATGGATGGTTGGGGATAAACAAAGAGATATAGATTGCGCAGCAGCTGTTGGGGTTCGTGGTGTTTTAATTAACCCAAACGATGCGTTGATTGACTACATAGATAAAATGGTTTAGCCTATCTTAGAAGACAATGGTTTCAAGGAAATTCTTATATAGCGGTGCTGTTGTAAATGAACACCAATTACCAAACGCTTTTGAATCAAGAGGATTTTTATACGCAGATGGTTTTTTTGAGACTATGAGATGTATAAATGGACGAATTCCATTGTTCCACCTTCATTACGGAAGAATTGTAGATAGCGCAAGTGCTTACAAAATGGATCTGCCTCAATGGATGCAAGAGGGTTCTCTGTTAACTCTTCTTGAAGAGCTTTCTAGAGAATCTGCATTAAATGGTGATACTCGAATAAGATTGACAATCTACAGGGATGGAGAAGGTGGGTATACACCTACTACGAATTTTGCAACTGCCATTGGAAGTGTTGAACACACTGAAGGCAATGGTTTTGAGCTAAATGAAAAGGGATTGGCTATAGGATTATATCAGGAATTGGCAAAAACACCTTCTCGCATTTCAAATCTCAAAAACCTTCACTCACAGCTTTATGTGCAAGCTGGAAACTTCGCAAAATATAAAGGCTTAGGAGATGTGCTCATTCTTAACGATTATAATCAGTTAATTGAAGCAACATCATCTAATATTTTCCTTGTTTTTAACGGTGCTTTGCATACTCCCAAACTTGAGGCAGGCCCTGTTGGAGGTGTAATGCGAGCTGCTGTAATCAACCTTGCTCTTAAATTGAACATCAAGGTTTATGAGTGTAATCTTGAAGCCCATGAATTAATAAAGGCTGATGAGGTGTTCTTAACTAATGCCCTAAAAGGAATTCAGTGGGTTGCTAGCTATAGGACAAAACGATACTTCAATAAGACAGCATCTATGTTGCTTGAAAAATTGAACGAGGAAATCAGTTTTACCTAACCCTAGGGTCTAGTACTCCGTAGAGGATATCAACTACGATATTTACTAGGACAAAGATTGTTGCAACTACAATTGTGCAGCCCATCACAACTGGTAAATCTCCACTTTCTAGGGATTTAAACATTAGTAGCCCCATCCCCTTCCATCCAAAAACAAATTCAACAAACACCGCGCCTGCTAGCATGGATGCAAACCAACCAGAAGTTGCTGTGATTACAGGATTTAAAGAATTTCTTAAAACGTGTTTTAAAAGGATTCTAGATTTTGACAACCCTTTTGCTTTTGCAGTCCTGATATAGGGCTGAGAAAGCACGTCCATCGCGGAATTTCTAGATAGTTGAATAATAACCGCTAGTGGCCTAATTCCTAAAGTTAAAGCGGGGAGAATTATATGAGCTAAGGCGAGTTTGGGCCCATCGAAAGGGTCTACAACCACCATTCCTCCTGTCATTGGTAATCCTGTGTAAGAGTGTAAAACGTAGCCAAACAACCAAGCAACTAAAATTGCTACTACAAAGCTGGGTGCGCTCATGCCTAATGCACAAATTGATAGAATAATATCTCCAAATTTTGTTGTGCCGTTTATGGCTATACCCAAACCAATACTTATACCCATAATTGCAGCAAAAAAAATGGCAACAAAAGCAAGTAAAAGAGTTGCCGGCAGTGCATCGCCTATAGCTCTACTCACAGGTCTATCTGTTATGAAAGACCTTCCAAGATTAGGTGATCTTAAACCCCAACTACCGTCATCGCGTGAGCCAATTGGCACAAGGTTACACATGAACGTTGCGTATCTCTGAAAAGCTGGTTTGTCTAGGCCGTGTTTAACCCTGAACGCTTGAACTACCTCTTCTCGTTCGTTTTGGCCAGCAAGTTCTCTAGCTGGATCTGGCACCCAAGCAAAAATGGTAAAGACTAGTGTGAGAGTTCCTATTAGAACTCCTAATCCCTGCAATAATCTCTTGAGTAAAAATGTCACTTAATGAGGCTATCCTTTATGTCGTCAAATAATGGAACGTCCCTCCATGCCCATTTTTCTACAACAACTCCCTCTTTAAGAAGTACGAGTCCGGGATTTGATCTCACAATAATTTTAAGTTCTGTTTGGTCACACGTAAGAAAATCATATGGTGCCTGATGCTCGTGTCTAAAGTCCTCGCTTGCGTCATAATCCACGTTTGTTAAACCGTAAAAACTGTGACCTTCAGCTAATGCAGATTCTGCAATAGCGTTGAAGGCGGTTTGGCCAGCGGCCCCAGAAGCATCAAGATCCTTAGAGATGTGTAAGAACGTGTATCCTGAAGTATTAAGTAATGAATCTGCAAGGTCCTCTCCAGCTTCATCTAACATTTTAAAATCCAAAATGCGTGGCTCATATCCTTCTGAAATAGTTACTTGATTGTAATCTTTCTTTTTCACCTTTTCATACGTACTTGTAAACCAAGGTGAATCCCAATATTTTTTTTCAGACCAATCGTTACTTAAAACAATTGTGTCTTTTCCTGTATTATTATTTTTAAAAATCCATTCATATGCATATTTAGGCGCTTCCAATCCCAATTCTTCAGCTGACATTCTGTTTATCACTATGCTTTCGCCATCAGAATAAGGCCTGTAATCCTTCATGGGAAGGTGTGCAAGGGTCTTGTATTGAAATGCACCAATAACAACAAGAGTCGCAGCTGCCATCAACCATTCAACCTTGTCAGATTTCACTCTCTTCCTAACTGCTTCAGCTGCAAAAAGCAGAAGAATTAGATAGAGGGTTGGGAAAGTCCAATCCAACATTAAGTAGCCAAATAGAAACGTCATCACAATCGCAATTGTGTACACTATCATTGAAGTCTTTGTATCATTCAATGAAATCTTATTCCTATATGCTGCTATAAGAACTGGCAGTACAAAAATCATAAGGATGACATCCTTGTAAAAGCTTTGAGTCGGTGTGAGTGGAATAGCATTACCAAAACAACCGCATTCTAAAACGCATTGATTTGCAATGCTCGTAATTGCACCGTCAGGGCCAACAATTTCTTTAAAACCAAATGGGTCGCATGTCGCTGTATACCAAGTGAGCCAAGTAAAGAACAACATCATTCCAGTTGTAAGTACTGAAACAAGTTTGGGCAGTGCCCCTACCAACAAAGCCACTCCAAGTAAAATCTCACCTACACAAACAAACACAGCAATCTCTAATGCATATGGAGTTAGAAAGTCTAGGTTTAATGCGCCTGGCTCAAAATACTCTTCGAGCTTGTACATAAAACCTAATGCGTCATTAGATTTGATTAATCCAGAGACTACAAAGAGTGCTCCTACTACAGTTCGGCATATATCAACTAACATCTTCATTCTTGTTCAGCGAGTAAAATTAATGCGAATAAAGCATAGTTGGCCATATCCATATAATTGGCATCGACACCCTCTGAGACAACAGTCTTACCATTATTATCCTCTATCTGCTTAACTCTAAGGAGCTTCATTAAAATAAGGTCAGTTAATGAACTAACTCTCATATCCCTCCATGCCTCACCGTAATCGTGATTCTTTTTGAGCATTAAATCCCTTGTTGCTTCTGCAGCCTTTCTATAAAGCTGATTTGTTTCGTCAACAGGCATTTCAAGAGGATGATCCTTTGGCAACTCACATTGAATAAGAGCCAAAAGACTGTAGTTTACTATCCCAATGAATTCCGGAACAATCCCTTCGTTCACTTTAGATTCAGCAACTTCTTGTAAAGTGCGAATTCTAGAAGCTTTTATAAAGATTTGGTCGGTTAGTGATGACGTTCTTAAAATTCGCCAAGCTGTTCCGTAATCTGACGTTTTCTTGCGAAATAGAGATTCACATTTCTCTAAAGACGCGTCGTATTGATGAGTTGTTAGTTCCAATTTTAGAAAATTCTCCTTAGGTTGAATAACTTGCGCCAAGTTACGATGACTACCAATTCAAACATTCAGAAATTTCTTAAAGAACTGCGAATAATTGCTAATGCAAATCGTGTCGAATTGTTAGGAATTTTAAATACCACTCCTGATTCATTTTACGATGGAGGTCAAAATTTCTCTTCCGAAAACGCCATTAAGGCTGGTTTACAGATGATTAGAGATGGGGCATTCATTATTGATATTGGAGGCCAAAGCTCAAGACCGGGAGCCACTTCAATTTCAGTTGAGGAGGAATGGTCAAGAGTTGAACCTGTAATTCATGGGATATTAAAAGAATCACCTGAATCATTTATCAGCATTGACACATACAATTCAGTTGTAGCTAGAAGAGCTGTAAAAGCTGGTGCTGTTCTAGTGAATGATATTTCTGCTGGAAGCATTGATCATCTAATGTTTTCAACTGTTTCAGAACTTGGCGTCCCTTATATTCTTATGCATATGAAAGGAACTCCGGAGACTATGCAAGACAATCCAACTTATAGAAATGTAGTTGAGGAAGTGAGGGAGTTCTTTTCGATAAAATTAGTCGAGTTAGAAAAGCTTGGAATTGAAAATGTGATCTTGGACCCTGGATTTGGTTTTGGCAAAACCCTTGAAGATAATTACAAAATCCTCAACTCATTAAATGCTTTTAAGGAATTTGAAAAGCCAATAATGTCAGGTATAAGCAGGAAGTCAATGATTTACAAAGCACTAGAATGTGAAGCGTCACATGCGTTAAATGGAACCACTGCATTAAACATGATTTCTGCAGTAAACGGAGCTTGCTTATTAAGGGTTCACGATATTGCAGAAGCACGTGAAGTTTCAATTCTTCATAACCATCTTTGCAACCAATGAGCTTTATCTACGAGACCTGGGAACTTATCCAACCGTTTTACGAGTTGGGAATTAAGGCGTTTGATTATTTATTAGTTGGACTAATTATCCTTTGGATTTATAAGCTAACAAAAGGAACATCAGCTATTCCGGTATTCCTAGGACTACTTGCAATCTACTTAATCTGGAAGGTTGTAACATTTGCTGGGATGCCCATATTAGCTGAACTTCTTGGGCAATTTATTGGAGTTGGAATTATTGCTATCATTATAGTTTTTCAGCAAGAACTTAGGCAATTTCTATTTTCAATTGGCGAGCGCGCCAACATTAAAGGGCCAACTAAGATTTTAGAAAAAATCGTAACATTTCGTCATGAAGCAAAAAGCCCATTTAAAATAAATGAGGTTACAACAGCCGTTAATAATCTGTCTAAAAGAAAAGACGGTGCACTTTTAATTATTCAACGAAATTCAGACCTGAGCATTCACTTTCACGGCTCCACTCCACTAGTTGCTGATTTATATGCACCACTTATCGAAGCAAGTTTTGATAAGAACTGCTCAATGCACGATGGCGGAATGTATATAGCCATTGGAAGAATTAGAGCTGTAAAATGTATCCTTCCTGTATCTCAAAGAACAGACCTGTCACAAGAACTTGGAATGCGTCACAGAGCTGCATTAGGATTGGTTGAAAAAACTGACGCGTTAGTTTTAATAGTAAGTGAAGAAACTGGACTCATCAGTATAGCTATGGATGGAAAGCTACACAAAGGGCTTGCTTCGGAGGATATCCAAGAAATACTAGAAAGAGAACTTATCCCTAAAGAGGATTAATGCCTAATCACTAGCTTTTCTGCAGCTAGAGTCGTACCTGAATTAGAGTCTAAAATAGTTACAGAATAAACACCTTCACTTAGATCGCTTACGTTCAAGTTTAAACCGTTCACGTAAGGGATAGATTTGTATTCCGAAATAACACGGCCTCCCATATCAATTATCAACACATTACAACCTGCAAATTTACCTTTCAGTTGAATGGTGTTTAATGATGGATTTGGTGAAATAGTAAAGACTGGAGACTCATACATTACAGACTGGTCAACTGCATCAATCCAATCAGAGGATCTCAATAAAAATAGACCATCGAAATTACTTACAGCAATAGTTCCTGAAGGGAAGTATGGATAGTTAGACCAAGTTCCATCAAATGAAACATCGTCATTTTCAGGATGTGTATCAAAATATCCTTGTGGCTCAATAGTACCATCTTCAAGAATTGTAGATACTCGTAAACCACTAGTATAATTTGAAGCGAATACCTTACCATCATAAGTGTATAGATTGTGGTCAGGAGAAGGTGTTTCAGCCTCATAATAACCAATGATTTCAGGATTGTCCAAATCCTCAACATTCATCATATAGGTTCTAGTATTATTTCCGACATACTGTTCATCAAGCTCGTCGTTGAAATACACCATTGTGTGATCTTCACTAATCCAACCTTGGTGAGTGTATGCAATTTCATCATACGTAACATGCTTGATTAATTGCACGTCCTGTTTATTCTCAGCATTTACAATTGCCACTCCAGCGCTACCATTGAAGCAAATTAGAATTTCCTTTCCTTGGTAGTCAGTATCAGGCCCATTGTATACAATTGCTTGAGCATCGTGGGTGTAAAATTCATCAAAAGATCCTGCAAGAGTTGGGTTAGAGGGATTATTTACATCAACAATGTGAAGACCGCCGTTAAATGTGTTCGTTCCAACACCATATACGTATCCAGTTTCAGGACATGCTACAATGTTGTGTGAATTTCCAAAACCAGCATAATAATGTGTTGCAGTAATAAAAAATGGGAATCCACTGAGTGGCAACAGCTCCTCTAAATTTAGAATCTGCATACCATGCATTCCAGCCTCACTGACAATGTATGCATAGTTACCAATGACCTTAATATCCCTCCAAAGAGAAGATGCTGTTACTGTTGGTAGAGTTGCTATAAATTGAGGATTAAGAGGATCCGTTATTTCAACGAAACTTGTTCCGTCAGAACGTCCAAAAATCACATACTCTCTACCACTCGCTTCATCTACCCATCCCCAACAATCATTACCATTATCTCCACCACCAACTGCTTCTAACGGATAGTGAGCAAGCAGATCGTACCCATCACACGGATATTCTCCAGCAAAACCATTTTCACAAAGAGTTTGGGATTGAATAGAAAGACAAAGAGTAAGGAAAGTTGCAAGTATAGAAAGTACTCTCATTCTAGTTTAATTTGTTAACTGTTGGAAGGAAATTTAAAGTAGAACTGTAACGTAACATTTGGTCTGTAAAATCATTTGGGTATGTTACTTCAACATTTGTTATCTCTCCACTCTCTGCTCTAGTTATAGACATTTGTGGATTAATGAATCCGCCGTAAGGCGCAATTCCCAATGCCTCTGAACGTTCAAGAACCTCTTGGTGAATAGCTAAGTCAACTTTTACACCGTATCCTTCAACTAGGTTCTTTGCAGCTTCGTAATCTCCCTGTGACTTTATTCGCTGCACCTCGCGTAACAATTCGCCAAATAGTTCACGAAGGCGCTCGTAATTCATTACATCTACATAGGTTTTACCCTCTCTAACATACTTTCTAATCACCCCCTCAGCTTCACCTTTTTCATAACACCAATTGCTAACCCAAGCTCTATTACGCATATGGCTTTCCTCAATATCATCACCAAGTTCAAGCCTACACAATTGAGTCATCATTCCGTTTCTAATATAGCTATCGTATTCAGCACGTCCAACCTCAATAGTTTTCATTAAGCCAAGTTCTACTAGCTTTTCGTCAAGCAGGAAGTATAGCGCAACTAGGTCGGCTCTACCCTCTTCAAGAGTGGAACTATATTCCTTGATAGTCTCCTTAGGTGTTTCAACTCCATCTTCAAGCTTTCCTGATGCGTGACCAATAACCTCATGCATTGCTGTGTGAAGCTTGCCTGCTAGAGCTCCATGAGCTTTTACTCTCTTCTTCTCTACCTCATCGTGTGCAAATTCAGCTAGCATTCCACCACCTGAAGCTTTGTCATATGCACTAACAATATTTCCAAGACTCACAGATTTAGAACCATGAACTTGACGTATCCAATTAGAATTTGGAAGATTAACTCCAATTGGAGTTGAAGTTGAAGCATCCCCTGCCTCTCCTGCAACATTTACTACGTTATATGTAATTCCAACAACTTCAGACTTTTTATGCTCTTCCATAAATGGCATGTGATCCTCGAACCACTGGGCATTCTCCATTAGAGTTTGCATTCTTGAACTAGCCTCGAAATCCTTTATTTCAACAATTGTCTCATAGCTTCCAGTATATCCAAGTGGATCGTTATAAACCTCAATAAAACCATTTATGTAATCAACATCACCCTCGGTATCCTTTACCCAATTAATGTTGTATAGGCTCCACTTTTCAAGATCACCAGTTACGTAGTAATCTATAAGATGAGCAAGAGCGATGCTTTGCATGTTATTCTCAGTATAGTTTTGAGCTTCTTTAAGCCATTTAATAATCTCTTTAATTGCATCACTGTACAATCCATCTAGTTTATATACTTCCTCAACTATTTCACCAGAATCAGTCTTTACAAGTCTAGAGTTAAGGCCATATTCTACAGGGCTTCGGTCACCCTCAACTTTAATTGATGCGAAGTATGCCTCAGCTTCTTCTGTTGTAACACCGGGGCCGTAAAAATTAACAGCCGAACTTTCAACTAATCCCAGAGAACCATCCTGTTCAACTTTCTTAGACTCAACAGCTGGGTCAAAAATCACTGCTCTTAATTCATCATTACATTTATTTGAAGTTGAAGAAAGAAGATGGTCAAAGTATTCCTGACTGAATTCTGGTTGGTGCTTCTTGTTAGAATAGTGATGATGAATACCATTTGAGAACCAAATTTTCTTTAAGTAAGTTTCAAATCTATCCCATCCTATTGTTCTTCTATCACCTTCGTAAGAAGTGTGAATATTTTCAAGTAAATGACGAATTCTAAGATTGTAACGATTGTTTTGGTCATACATAATATCTCTACCGCTCAATCCTGCCATATTGAGGCAATATACTAGTGCTTGCTGGCGTTTGTTAAGCTGTTCCCAACCCGGGATTTGATATCTAAGAATTTTAATATCTGCAAATTGCTCTGTTTGCCAAATAAATCCATCTTCATCTGGTTCGCTTGCACCAACAACTTTATTAGCAGTATCTAATATTTGAAAATCCTCATCACTTGGGCCACATCCAAAAAATATCACAAGCGAAAAAATCGGTAAAAGGGCGTATTTACTATTTGACATTGAAAACGTATGATTGGTTTATAATAGGCTGCAATTTACGGGAGTATCTTTGAGCCGGAGTAAAAACTCATAACATAATCTAGAACAAACTTTGCGTAAGACTTCTCACATAATGCTAAAGGCTTTTTTGGGCCCGCTTGCAGTGACATTTCCAGTAGCACTTTTTGTGCTAGATATGCAGTTTTTATGGGTATATGCAGATGATTTTATTGGGAAAGGTCTTGAGACATGGGTGATACTAAAGCTTCTATGGTATGCATCAGCTAGAATTGTAAATCTTGCTCTACCTCTAGCCATTTTAGTTGCAAGCATTATGGCCATGGGGAACCTGTCAGAACGAAATGAGTTAACTGCTATGAAATCTGCGGGCATGACATTTATGAAGATTATAAAACCATTAGTAGTTCTTATGATTATGATTTCATTTGGAGCATTGTGGTTTAGCAGTAGCGCATGGCCTTCAGCTAATGTGAAATTCAGAGCTCTTTTATACTCTGTAACAAAACAACGACCTGCGTTAAATATTAAGCCAGGTGTATTCTACACAGGGATTGAAGGGTTTTCCATAAGAGTTGAGGATAAGGAACTAGACGGTACTTTGAATAATATTTTGATCTATGACCACAGGGATCCAGAGCGTCAAGCTTCGCTTGTTATAAAAGCTGAAAAAGGCTTTATGCATAATGATGAGACTAGAGACGAACTTGTTGTTGAACTTAAAAATGGTTTGAGTTATGAAGACCAAAAGGAGCCCAACATACGCCGTAAAGAACGTACGCACCCACATATTATGTCATCCTTCGATCATCAAATTCTAAGAATCAATCTCCGTTCTTTAGATTTTGACCTTGCTGACGAAAAGCTTTTTAAAAGATCATATGAGATGATGTCTTTGCCCAAACTCAAAGTAGCAACTGATTCCCTTCAGCTTCAAGCTGAACTTAAAAGGCAAGAGCTTGTAAGTTTTGGCACAAAGGCAATTACACCAATTAAAGATAGCTTAATAATCAACCCTTCATCATCGGGTGATTCTAAATCTTGGTTACTTGCACTATCAAGAAAAGATAGAAACACAGCAATCTCTGCGAGTAAAGACATAACAAGGAATCAAGTAAGAAGTATTGAAAACTATATTGACAAAATCAAGGGTAAATTATTGAGACGAGATCGACATTCAATCGAATGGCATAGAAAATTTATTCTAGCAATAAGTTGTCTTGTATTATTTTTCGTTGGTGCGCCATTAGGCTCACTAATTAAGAAAGGGGGTATAGGATTGCCTATTGTTTTGGCCTTAATAATTTTCCTTTTCTATTACATTGTTTCGATAGCCGGAGAGGAAATGGTAAAGAGCGGAACTATGCCTCCTGCTTGGGGGATGTGGCTTAGCACAATTATACTTGTGCCTATAGCTAGCGGTTTAACATATCTAGCAATAAAAGGTGGAGGACGTTACATTATTACAAAAGCTACATGAGGTTATTGCAGATTTGTCCCAAACCACCAAGACCTATAGTTGACGGGGGGTGTATCGCTATGGATGCCATGACTTTTGGATTGCGATCACAAGGACATTATGTTAAAGTCTTAGCAATGGCAACTGAAAAACACCCTCACATTGAAGGAGTAAATTTTGGTGATTACCAGTGTGTGAAGATTTCAACTGCACTAAATCCAATTACTGCGCTCTTAAACTTACTTTCTAACAAGAGCTACAATGTGAATCGGTTTAATCATGATTCTGTCGCAAACACAATTACTGAGACTTTAGATACCGAAGAGTTTGATGCCGTGATTTTGGAGTCTATATATGCATGTAGTTATGTTGATTTGATACGCAAACACTCTACAGCCCAAATCATATTAAGAGCTCATAATATTGAACACAAGATTTGGCATGATCTGACTAGAAAGTATATAAATCCTATAAAATCTTGGTATTTTAAAAGGTTAGCTAGGCAATTAGAATCATTTGAAATTAGTGTAGCTTTACTTGTGGATGGAGTTGTGGCTATTACCGAAGATGATTCGAGGTGGTTTGAGAAAATAGGTGCTTCTAGGGTTCACATTCATCCTTTTTCTATGGAATTTCTAGAACCCAAACCACAAAAGACATTTGATCATGTTTTTCATTTGGGCTCAATGGATTGGTTACCTAATATTGAAGGAGTTAAGTGGATGTTGGGTGAGGTTTGGCCTTTAGTGAGAGCTGAGTTATCAGAGGCTAGGATTGTTATTGCAGGCCGAAATATGCCGCCGCAATTCAGATCGGATCAGAAAATGGGGGTTGAGGTTTTGGGCGAAGTCCAATCTGCAACGGATTTTCTAGACAGACCGGGGATTGTGACTGTGCCGGTTTAAGTGGCTCAGGGATGAGAATTAAGGCAGTTGAGGCGATGGCTAGTGGATTACCGATTGTGGGGACAGAACTCGGTCTTTGCTCTTTAGGCTTAGAACACAACAAAAACGCAATGATAGCAAACACTTCAAAAGAGTTTGCCCGCTCAATACTAGACCTCCTGTCAGACCCTAACAAAGCCTCTAGAATTGCCCAAAACGGATTTACGCATGCTAGTAAAAATTTTGACACGAAACTAGTTTTCAGTGACTTAATAGCGTTTATCAAAAATTTTGGATAGCTATTTATCGATTTCATATATTGCAGCATGGATTCTATCAAATTCAATCTTGAAGCAGGAATACCAACACTTGACTTAAGAAGGTATACTCAAGGAAGCACAGAGGATAAAAAAGCATTTGCAGCAGAACTTGGAGCAGCTTACAGGCAAGTTGGTTTTGCAGCAATTAGTGGACACGGCGTGTCTGACGAATTGATAGCGAGTATGTATGACAGAGTGAAAAAGTTCTTTTCACTTTCAAGGGAACAAAAGCTGAGTTACAGCAACCCTGAAACAAATAATCAGAGGGGATTTGTTAAGTTTGGCCAAGAGCATGCCAAAGGAAATGACAGTGCAGACCTGAAGGAGTTTTGGCAAGTTGGTCAAACCAATATTCCTGAAAACGCTGACTTAGAGCATTATCCGCCAAATGTGAAAGTAGCAGAACTCCCTGACTTTTCAGAAAAATCAAACGAGCTTTACCAAAATTTAGAATCAGTTGGATTAATTGTTTTAGAAGCAATAGCAATGCATCTAGAATTACCTCTAGATTATTTCACGACTAAAACAAAGGGTGGAAATAGTATTTTAAGAGCAATTCACTACCCTCCTATTACATCTGAACCGGATTCAGCAGTTAGATCTGCTGAGCATGAGGACATAAACCTCATAACTTTATTAATTGGAGCGTCTGCTTCAGGATTAGAAGTGATGGGGATAGATGGAAATTGGAATAAAGTGACTGCGAATTCTGAACACATAGTAATGAATTGTGGCGATATGCTTCAAAGGCTGACAAATCATCAGTTGAAGTCTACCACTCATAGAGTTGTAAATCCTCCTAGAGAGCTTTGGCATACTCCACGCTTTAGCATTCCTTTTTTCTGCCACCCGCAACCACACATGAAATTAGATGCTCTTCCTCAGTGTGTACCTGCTGGAGAAAACCCCAAGGAGCCGCCAATTACAGCTGGTGAATATCTACATGAAAGGCTTGCTGAAATTGGCCTAAAAAAGGACGACAAATAGGCTGTCTGCGTATCTTCGCGACATGAAGATTCGCTTTTCAATTTTCTTTTTGATAACCGCAGCATTAGCTTTTGCTAGTTGTGATGCAAATCAAACTAACCAAAATGCAGTGGAGAAGACCTCAAACAATTATACGCCAACTGATTCTTCAGGATTTGATTGGTCTATAAACCCTCTAACAGTAAACATAATTGAAGAGGAGTTGATTTCCTCTATGGATGCAGTTGAGCTTGATACAGTTAAGTATCATATTTACAACTATTTCTACCTTCAGCAAACTGGAGATTCTACGGATTATGTTAAGCATTTTGAATACTACCCTTCCCTTTTTGACGAGGACACAATGAAAAACTCCTTTGTTAACACAACAATTAAGTGGTGGAATATGGGGTATAGGAACATCTTTGAAACTGTAGATATTAATTATGCTAGTGATTGGATTGTTGAAGAGGACCAAAAAGTAGCCCTCATCGGTTTTGACCTAAAATTCAAAACTGAGTTTAGCGAGAAATATCCTTCAGATCCTATGAGATTAATTGAAGCTCTAAAAAGACAAATGCCAAAGGCTGACATTGAATTTATAGATGAAAGACCCATCCGAAGCATTGTTGTTTATGACAAGAAGGGACTATTTGTATACACTCCACTTGATAAATACGAATTCACATTCCTCTCTGAAGATCAGGGTAGGCAAAACAGTATGGATACAATCATGTTGAGAGATACAAGACTAAATCTTCTTAGAGACAAAAGAGAAGCACTCAAATAATGTCAATTACTACTTGTAACGTACATAACGAAAACTCTCATCTTAAGTCTGTAATTGTAGGAATAGCTGACTCTTGGGGTGATATCCCTACTCCTGAAGAGGCTATTGATCCTAAATCAAGAGAACACATTCTAGCAGGTACCTACCCTATTGAAGAAAACGTAAAGAGAGAATTAGATGGCTTAGTAAAGGTATTGGAAAACGAAGGGATAATAGTATATAGGCCCCAAAATGTTGATGGTTTAAACCAAGTGTTTACTCGTGACGTAGGGGTTGTAATTACTGATAAACTAGTACGCACATCCATGATTGATGATAGAGCTCCTGAATGGAATGGGATTTCTCCACTGTTTTCTAGGATAAATTCTAGCGATATTTTGACTCCACCTAAAGGTGTAAGAGTTGAGGGCGGGGATGTGATGCCTATGGATGATGAGATTTGGGTTGGAATTGGGGATGCCAAGGATTTTGACGTTTTCAAGACAGCAAGGACAAACGAAGCAGCTGTGGTTTGGCTTAAAGAGAAGTTTCCTAACCACACTTTACGCGCATTTGCACTTTCAAAATCAGATACTGACCCTCGACTCAACGCTCTACATTTAGACTGCTGCTTAAGCCCACTAGGTTTGGGCCACGCAATTTTCCACCCTGAAGGAATGAAAAACGAAGCAGACAGAGAGTGGATAAGGGAATACTACGCAGGCAAAATTATTGAAGTCGACTCAGAATCAATGTATCACATGCACTGCAATCTATTCAGCATTAGCCCTGCCACTATAATTAGCGGCGAGGGATTCAATAGGGTCAACGCCCAACTACGCGAATGGGGTTATCGCGTAATAGAAATCCCCATGAATGAAACCTCTAAAATGGAGGGTCTACTTCGTTGTGTAACCCTTCCAATTTTAAGATCATAAACATGTCTCAGAATACTTCAAATATTCTAATGATTAGACCAGCAGCATTCAGAATGAATGAAGAAACTGCTAGTAACAACTATTACCAAAAGGTATTAAACAACAGCCCTGAAGATATAATGGACAAGGCGATTGAGGAGTTTGACCAAATGGTAGACACATTGCGCTCAAAGGGAGTAAATGTAATAGTATTCGAAGACAATCCTGAGACTGATACACCAGATTGCCTCTTTCCAAATAATTGGATTAGCTTCCACTCTGACTCACGCGTTGGCCTCTACCCAATGTACGCCCCAAACCGTAGAGAGGAACGTCGTGAAGATATTATAGTTGACCTTCAGCACGTATATAATTTTCAAATAAACGAAGTTGTGGATTTTACTGAATTTGAAGATCATAATGTCTATTTAGAGGGAACCGGAAGCATAGTATTAGACAGAATCAATAAAAAAGCTTACGCTACGTTGAGTCCAAGAACTGACAAGGTTGCTTTTGAGAAATTCTGCGAGGCTATGAACTACGAGGGTATTGTATTTGAATCAATGCAAAGCGTAGGAGATTCTCGTGAGCAAATATACCATACCAATGTTATGATGTGTATTGGTACTGGCTGGGCTACTGTTTGTCTAGACAGTATTGACCATCCTGAAGACAAGGCTTTACTTAAAAATTCCCTAGAAGAGGATGGATTAGAAGTTATAGCGTTAAGTGAAGATCAAATCGCGCATTTTGCAGGTAATATGCTTGAAGTTGGCTCTACAACTGACGAAAATCCTATAATCGTAATGAGTTCTTCCGCATTTAATTCATTAAACTCAGATCAAAAGGATATTCTAGAAAAATATGGTAAACTTGTACATGTGACTCTTGACTTTATTGAAGCTTGCGGAGGTGGCTCAGCAAGATGTATGATGGCTGAAATTCACCTACCCAAATGCTAAGAATAGACCAAATATTAAGCGACGCGGTTTTATCAGGATGCACTGAGCTTTTTGGTGCTTCCCCTGACCCATCACAGGTAAGTATACAACTTACTCGACCTGAATTTGAAGGCGAAAGAACTGTAATAGTTTTTCCTTTCACTCGTCTATCTAAAAAAAACCCAGAAGACACTGGTAAGACAATTGGGGAATATCTAGTTGCAAACTTAGAAGAAATTACTTCTTTCCAAATTGTAAAAGGTTTTCTAAATCTAAGCATTAGCGACTCTTATTGGATATCAGAGCTTAACGAAGCAGTTTCCGCTGGAGGTTTATTTGGACTTCAGCCCGCAAAATCTAAGCCTCAAGTAATGGTGGAATATTCATCTCCCAATACTAATAAGCCGCTTCACTTGGGACATTTAAGGAACAATTTCCTTGGATACAGCGTCTCGGAGATTCTTAAAGCTGCAGGTCATGATGTTGTAAAAGTCCAAATCATCAACGACAGAGGTATTCACATCTGCAAATCGATGGTTGCTTGGTTAAAATTCGGAAAGGGAGAAACACCTGAATCATCAGGTCTCAAGGGCGACAAACTCGTTGGTAAATACTACGTTGCTTTTGACAAGGCATATAAAGCTGAGGTAGTTGAGCACGGAGAAGATGATGCCCCTATACTACTCGAAGCTAGAGAAATCCTACACAAGTGGGAAAGTGGCGACGAAGAAGTACGCGCACTTTGGGACCAAATGAATGGATGGGTTTACGCTGGTTTTGAATCTACATATAAAGAAATGGGTGTCGATTTTGACAAGCTATATTACGAATCTGACACTTACCTTATTGGAAAATCCCAAGTAGAAAAAGGATTAGCCTCTGGTGTGTTTAGTCAGCGTGAAGATGGATCTATATGGGTTGACCTAACTGACAAAGGGCTTGACGAAAAACTACTTTTACGTAAAGACGGTACAGCAGTTTATATTACACAAGACATAGGTACTGCTATTCTGAGATTTGAGGACTATCCTAGTCTTGACCGTCAGGTTTACACTGTAGGAAATGAACAAGAATATCATTTCAAAGTATTATTTGAAATTCTAGGCAAATTAGGTTTTGAGCAAGGAGAACGTTGCCACCACTTAAGCTATGGGATGGTAGAACTTCCTGATGGAAAAATGAAGTCGCGCGAAGGCACTGTTGTCGACGCAGACGACATACTTGCTGAAATGAGAGAAACTGCTGAGGCAGTAGCTATTGAAGCTGGTAAACTAGATAGCATTCCTGAAGAAGATCGCCCAGAATTATTCAAGCAGGTTGGATACGGTGCCCTTAAATATTTCCTTTTAAGAGTAGACCCAAAAAAATCTATGATGTTTGACCCTAAGGGCAGCATCGACTTTATTGGAAACACAGGACCTTACATTCAATTCAACTACGTTCGTTCTCGTTCAGTATTAAGAAATGCAGGAATAGAGCGTGCTAGATATTTAATTGTAGAGTCAAGTGTAGAACTAGACCAAACTGAAAAGAGACTTTTAATGACAGCTCTTTCCCTACCAGATATCATTGAAGAATCAGCTCGATTATACGACCCTTCTATTTTAGCCAACCTCTGTTACGAGATTACTAAATCATACAGTAGTTGGTATCAGGATCATCCAATCTTAAAAGAAGAAAATGAGGATTTGAGAATGGCTAGACTTGCCATTTGTTCTCTTTGCAGCTCTTCTGTTAAAACTGGCATGTCACTCCTAGGAGTAAATATGCCAGAGCGTATGTAATCTACAGAGAAATTATTCCCGGAATCATAGCCGCTGCTTCATAACGGGCAAAAACCGCATCAGCAGAATCAACCTTATCAACAATTGTAAAGGATCTGTATTTTCCAGTTTTACTATCCTTAAAATTTAGCTTCGCTTTTAGGCCAAAAATCGCGCGCAATGCCGCTTCATTCTCATTGCACTTGGGCACAATAAACTTGAACATAAAATCACACGGCCAAGTGTGGGTTTCATCAAGTTGCTTACGCATCCTCTCTCTATCTGATTCTTTGGACATGTGGCAAAGGTAAATTCTATAGCAAGAAAAACGGGCAACCAAATGGCTGCCCGTTTCTTTTATTTATTTGGAGTTTTTTACTCACATATGTTACCCCATAACTGGAAGAAGTCAAGAAGGTCACTCACGTCAACCTCACCATCATCGTTAAGGTCACCTGGACAATCGTCCTCGATGACTCCTAGACAGCTGAAGTCACATGACATGTCGATCATGTTAGCGTCTGGGTTGTAGTTACAAGCATCCTCGTACATACATCCTAAAACTTCATCTTCATCACAGATACCATTAGAGTTTTCATCGTTCAAGCAGTTGCCATCACAATCTTGGTTGGCTTCTGCATAAGTACAAGATCCATCTTCAATGATTGCGTCTTCGTCATAGTTACAAGCACCTTCGTCAATACAACCTGCACATGAAACGAATTCACAAGTACCATTATCATCTGTAGAAGATGCGTCATAGTTACAAGCTGCGTAATCAGTACATCCGGAGATTTCAAGCTCATCACATACACCGTCACCATCAGCATCATTGATACATTCTCCGTCACAGTCGTAGACGTATGCTTCAGTAACTGGTGCAACAGCACATGTATTTACATCAGCACCATTAACAATGAATGTATCAAACTCAATGTCTCCACTTGAGAACTGTACTTTAACAGTACGGTTAAATGCAACACCAGGAACAGTCTTAGTGTTTATACCCTCGTTTAATGCTATAGCAGGTCCATTGTTCCAGTTTCCATTTGCAACTGTTTTTACAATTCTGTAATTCGCTCCACCAACAGGTAAAGATGTTACATTAATAGTAAATGACTGTGCAGAAGAACTGTTGTCATCACTTGCAGTTGTTAAAGTGTAAACGTGAGTCCAAAGTGCATTTGGACCATTTTCAAACACATCACAGTCTCCAATTGTTGCAACTGGAGCAGGAGCTGAACAAGAACCAGTGAATTCATGATAACCAACTCCAGTCCAATCGTTTTGGGATAAAACAATCCACTCTGAATCATCAGCATTTGTTCCAGCAGAAGTAGACCAATCACCGCTGTTACCGCTATTTACATCTGACTTACGGATTAATGAGTGATCCTTAGTGGCTTGAGACACACCTGCAACATCCCATCCTTGTCCAGGATCTCCATTCCAATCACCAATTGCATCAAGTATTGTGTAAGCAGACTCAGTTCCTTGAACTAGAGCGTATCCATCATCACCATTTGATAGGTATGGGTGGAAGTGATCTGCTTCGGCAAGTATCACTTCATCAGCAGATGGGTGAGCAATTACATATACATCACCAGCAGCAACAAATGCTCCTTCTGGGAATATATTCCAATACTCATACTGACCAGGAGTAGTAGGAGCATTACTTACGCTTGGGAATGCAAATCCGTCAAGTTCGATATCAGAATCAGTTGGGTTGTAAATCTCTAAGAACTTATTGTTAGAAGATCCTTCTGCGTATCCGCTGAAGAATAGTCCACATGATGGAGATTCAACAGCACCTGGAAGAGTAGTTAGCTCTTGGTATTCACATGTTCCGTCCTCTTCTGTAGCGTCTTCGTCGTAGTTACAAGCCTCAGCATCAGTACAACCATCTACCTCGAACTCATCACATACTCCGTCACCGTCAGAGTCGTTTACACAATTACCATCACAGTCGTAACCGTCAGCTGGCAAGTTACCCTCACAGTCACAGTCTCCAACTGGAATGTTCGAACATCCACAATCGTAAACTGCACCAGGACCGTTACATACTCCACAATCATCAAACTCTCCAACACATTCGTCTACGTCATCACAAATTCCGTCAGCATCAGCGTCAGCAGCACAACTACCTCCACATACTCCTAGTGCATCAAGAACACTGCCATCACAATCACATGCGCCTTCAGCAATGTCTGAACAACCACAATCGTAAATAGCACCTGGGCCATTACAAACACCACAGTCGTCAAATGCTCCAACACAATCGTCAACGTCGTCACAAACTCCGTCAGCGTCAGCGTCAGCAG
>PBMY01000022.1 GCA_002722795.1 Crocinitomicaceae bacterium | reverse complement strand
CTGTATTTGCTCCAACAGATGATGCATTTGGTGTAGCTCTAAGTGAATTAGGATTAACTGCTGAAGAGTTATTAGCTTCTGATGGATTGGCTGATATTTTAACGTACCATGTAATTGGGTCAAGTGTTTTAAGTACAGATCTAACAAACGGAATGACTGCAACGCCATTAAATGATGCTAATACAATTAAAGTTTCGGTTGGGGATGCTGGAGTATTTGTGAATCAGGCTCAAGTGGTTATTCCGGACAATGTAACTGGAAATGGTGTTGTTCATGTAACTGACGGAGTAATCCTTTCTTCAGAAACTGTCGTGGATATAGCTCTTTCTACAGGTGTTCACAATACGTTAGTTGCAGCAGTTATAGAGGCAGAACTTTTACCTGCATTAACGAATCCGTTTGCAGAGCTTACTGTATTTGCTCCAACAGATGATGCATTTGGTGTAGCTCTAAGTGAATTAGGATTAACTGCTGAAGAGTTATTAGCTTCTGATGGATTGGGAGATATACTAACACATCATGTGGTAGGGTCTATTGCAATGAGTTCTGATTTATCAGATGGAATGATTATTGAATCGTTACTAGGTGATGATTTATTAATTGGCATTTCCAACGGCGTTGTTAGTATAAATAATGCGGAGGTGATTTCAGCAGATGTTACCGCTAATAATGGAGTTGTTCATGTTGTTGATGCCGTAATAGAAAACTCAACAAGTCATATTGGAAATATTGAAATTGATCAAGAATCATACTATTTATATAGTGTTGATCTGTCAGGAAAAATAATTGATACAGAAAATCAGTTTCATCAAACAAACCAAATGATTTTTGATGTTTACAGTTCTGGAAAGGTTATTAAGCGTGTAACAATCCAATAATCATGACTGTTCAAACTTTTTTCTTAATAGGAATAATGACGCTTTTTAATTTTATCAACCCAACAGTTAATACAACAGACAATTATTCTGTTTTGTACACTTATGAAAATTTTGAAATTAGAAAATATAATTCTTTGATTTTAGCAGAATACGATGATGATGATAATCAAGAGTTCTCAGTATTAGCTGATTTTATTTTTGGTGGAAATAAAGAAAAACAGCAAATACCTATGACTGCACCAGTTATAACAACAATGAAAGCAAATCCTACAATGTCATTTGTAATGCCATTTGGCATTACAAATGACAATTGTCCAAATCCTAACAATTCAAAAATTATAATTACTGATGTTAGTCCAAGGCTTGCTGCTACGATATCTTTTTCAGGATATCCAAATAGTGAGGTATGTGAATCCATGAAGAAAGAACTCATAGAAACTTTAACAAGTTTACATATTGATCATAAAAATGACTTTGAGTTACATGTATTTGATCCACCTTACAAAACGTTTAACCGTAGAAACGAAATTGTCGTTTCAATAAATATTTAAATTATGTTTTCATTTTTAGGTAACCAAAAACTTAAAAGACTCAAAAGTCAACACAAAGCATTACTTGATAAAGCATTTTTATTTTCAATAAAAGACAGAAAAAAAAGCGATGAGTTTTATGCTAAAGCACATTTAGTCGAACTAGAGATTCAAAAAATCGTGAACAAATGAAAACAATAAAATATTCCATTTTAGTATTAATGATTTTCTCTATTTGGATCATTAATACATCATTCTTAACAGAAGTGAAAGATGAAATGCTGATTGAAAATTACAATATGGATAGTGGGTTTTACGATATGGAATTCGAATCAATTGATGGTGAGATAATATCGCTAAATAATTTTAGAGGCAAATTTGTTTTAATTGTAAATACAGCTTCAAAATGTGGATATACTAGGCAATATAAAGATTTACAAAAATTACATGAAGAGTATAATGAAAGGTTAATTGTTATTGGTTTCCCATGCAATGATTTTGGTTCACAAGAAAAAGGAACTAATCAGGAAATCTTAAATTTTTGCGAACAAAACTACGGTGTTGATTTTTTGCTGTCAAAAAAAATCAAAATCAAGGGAGACGAATGCCATCCAATATTTAATTGGTTGACTAAACAGTCACAGAACGGGGTTTTAAATCACAAGGTTTCATGGAATTTCAACAAGTTTTTGATTGATCCTAATGGAGATTTGTTAGGTGCTTATTCGAGTAGCACAAAACCCTTTGACGCACAAATAATAAATCAAATCAGATAAAGAAATCATGTTGTTGTTATTAAAGACGATAATTTTTTTAGGTGTTATTAATGTTTGGTTTATAAGACGAAAATCAAGCACAAAATGGCGCGGAGGAGATGCCATCACACTTAAAGATGAATTTAAAATCTACGCTCTACCTAATTGGGTGTTTTATTTTGTAGGAGTAGCTAAAGTTTTATCGGCTTTATTAATATTTTCTAGTATTTGGATTGAGCAAATACCTTATAAATTCTTTGCTTTAATTCTTTGCTTTTTAATGTTGTTTGCGATTTTGATGCATATGAAAATAAGGGATGAAATAATGAAATCTATCCCTGCCTTTAGCATGCTTCTGATTTTAATAATGGTATTAAATACTTAAAGAATCATACGCCCAATGAAGTAACGCTTGTCTTTGCTTTTTCCTGCAATTCAAATCACCAGGTTCACAGTATTTTTTTATTGCTCCAATATGGCGACGAAAAGCTTTCCAACGTTTAATTTGTCGTTTATCTTCAAGTTCAAGTCTTCTTCCTCGGTAATATCGACAATACCATTGAAACCAACCGCGTGGATCATCACTGTAAATCCAACCTTTATCATTCCAAATTTTCAAAGGAAGAGACGCATCAACCTTAAAAAAATTTAGGTTTATATCTTTTTTTGAATTTGATAATTTAGCATTTAAGAACCATGTTTTTGGGAATTCATTTTGACAATCATTAAGGTATTTTCCACCAAAAACACCAAGTTCAAGCATATCTGATGGAGTTAATTCTGGGTTGAATTCTGAATCAAAATTTTGCCCCTCCATCTCGACTAAATAATATTCATATCCTTGTTGAAAGGAATCATTGACAGTGATTTTTTTCATGTATATATTAAGTTTGAAAAAGATCTGAAATTTTTTTCGTCCTAAATTGGAATATATCTTTTATTCTTTTTGTTATCAAGTTATGTTGAATTAGATCTCCAATAAAACCTCCATAATAAGCAAAAGATATTTCGTCGATCATCTTTGTTTTCCCTTCCTCTTCAATAAATTTATGGAGGTGGTGCCAAAATTTGTATGGTCCAAATCTTTGCTCATCGATAAAGTAATCTTTTTCCTTATGTTGGGTTATTTCTGTCAGCCAGGTCATAGGAATACTTGCTATAGGAGTTATATTATATGAGATTATTTTCCCAGCATACATAGATGTGTCATCAGTCTTCTTAATTTCAAATTTCATGTTTTTGGGAGTTAATTCTTCTAGATTCTTTGGGTTAGAAAAAAAACTCCAAACTCGTTCAAGATCAGCGTCTATGATTGTTGTATATTTTAGTTTATGAAGTCTCATTATTAAAAGAAATGTTATTTAGAAAAAAAGATTTAAATAGTTTACCATCACGGACTAGAGCAAACTTGATTAACAAAATGGCAGGATTTAAAAGTCCTGTTTTAGTAGGCACAGTTAACAAATATGGGCAAAACAATTTATCCATTGTAAGCTCTTTGGTACATCTTGGATCTTCCCCTGGATTATTAGGAATGAATCTTCGGCCTAGAACCAAAATGTATTCCCATACTCTTAAAAACATTGAAAGTAAAAAGCAGTTTACGGTTTCATTTATCGACAAATCAATTTACAAAAAATCACATTTATGTAGTGCGAAATTACCTGTAAATGAATCAGAATTTAAGTATTCTGGATTAACTCCTGAATTTCATAAGAGTACTAATTGGTGTACACCACATGTTGCTGAATCTAAAATTCAAATTGGTTTAGAGCTGAGCGACACATTTCAATTAAAAAACAAATGCAACTTTATCGTTGGAGAAATTAGTTGGATCAAAATTTCTGATTCATTGCTTGAAAATAAATTTGATCTTAAATTATTAGAACATCATATTTCAATATTGGGTTTGTATGAATACTATGAGGTTAAGTTTATTGAAAAACTAATGTATGTGAATATTGATTCATCTACAGATTGATCTTTAATACAACTAACAAATTATAATGAAAGATCATGATGATTATAAAGAAATTAGAAAGAGATTAAAAAATTGGTATTTGATCCATGCTCGTAAACTTCCATGGCGATTTAATACTCATGTTTATGGTACTTGGTTGAGTGAAGTTATTTTACAACAAACCCGCATGGAGGTTGGAGTAAAAAAATGGAAAGAAATTATTGCTAGCTTCCCAACTGTTAAACATTTAGCTGAAGCAAGCGAGGACCAAATATTAAAAGCATGGGAAGGATTGGGTTATTATAGACGAGCTAGGTTTTTACATAAAGCAGCGCAAATAATAAATTGCAATGGTGCATTCCCAACATCTTATAACCAATGGTTAAAATTACCCGGGATTGGATCTTATACCGCAGCCGCAATTTCTTCTATCACATTCAATGAGGAAGTGGCGGCAGTTGACGGTAATGTAAAGCGAGTTATTTCTAGATTAATTGGACTAGAAGAACCTGTTGATACTAGTATAGGTTCAAAGAGAATTCACCACGTTGCAAAGTTATTACTTGATATAGAAAACCCAGGAAATCACAATCAGGCTATGATGGAGTTAGGAGCTTTAATTTGCAAGCCCAAAAAACCAATATGTAACTCTTGCCCTATATCCAATCAATGTTTCTCTTCTAGCAATGAAGAATTGCTAAAAAAAATTCCTTCAAAAGTCAAGCCTAAAAAGATTAAATACATTGAATTAATTTGGCATTTGGTTCGCTATAAAACATTCATTGTAACAATTCAATTTCCTTCTGATGGGATTTGGGGAAACCTATGGGGATTCCCTCATCATAAACCTTCAAATAATTCCTTTTTGAAAATTAAAACATTAAAACCTGTAGTTCATTTATTAACACACAAGAAGATTCATGCAACTTTCTTTATGTGGGAAGCAAGCAATAAACATGTATTCCAAGATTATGCATCTAGTATTAATGGAAAGGTAATTCCAATGTGTGATCTTAAGAAGCTTGCTATGCCACGTATACTCACTAAGCATATTCTACCAATAATAACAACTTGACAATTACTTTTGGAAACTTTGGAAAGGTGAAAAGTGAGTATCACAATGGGTTTATATCTATTTTGTTAAAGTTCTGATTTACCGTTTTTTGTATATATACGATTAAATATCAAAATTTAAAAATGACCCCAAAAACTACCTCTATTTTGATGGAGTCCATATCAGATTCGAATTCCTGTTTTGAGGTTAGTTTTTGATGTAAATTGTGAGTCTAAAATCAAAACTATGAGACTGTTATATACACTTTTATTTTGCTTAATCTTTGGTAGTGTTTATTGTCAAAATTGGGAACAACTCAGTAGTTATAACGGTGTAGGAAGGCACCATCCTATAACTGTAGCATCTAACAATTTTGGATATATGATTGCTGGTCAATCTGCTACATTTAGCAATAACTTGGATGATGTCTATAGATATGATCCAAACATTAATGAATGGACTCAAATTGATCCATTTCCCGGAACTGCAAGAGGTTATGGCTATGGGGTGTATGATAATAATATTGCGTTCTGTGGCTTTGGATCTGATAATTTTGGTTATCCAACTGATTGGTGGCGTTTTGATATGAATAATGAAGAATGGACTCAACTTGCGTCATTTCCAGGTCAAGGCAGAAACCATCCTGCTATGATTTTAGAAAGTGATAAGATTTTTGTTGGCTTAGGAAGTAATTCAAGCGGAAATTTAGATGATTGGTGGGAGTATGACATCAATTTAAATTCTTGGACTCAGCTGCAATCATTCATAGGTCTTCCAAGACATCATCCGTATTATTTTGGCATTGATAATAAAATTTATGTTGGCTTTGGTCATGGGGATGACGTCCTATCTCAGTTAAATATATTTAATGACTTATACGTTTGGGATATTGAGCAAAATACTTGGTCTCAGCTCAATAATTTTCCAGGAGAAGGTAGAGTCGCTGGAACTCAATTTTCAGCTAACGGAAAAGGATATATTTTAAGCGGTGATGGAGAAGATCATATTAATCTAGATTATGGAGAGTTTTGGGAATACAATCCATTAAATGATACATGGGCCGAATTACCACCCCATCCTGGTGGAGCTCGTTGGGCACCAGGGACATTTATTATTGATTGCCACGTGTATCTTACAAGTGGTTTAATAGGCGCAACAGGTTCGTTCCCTTCTGACCTTTATAGTTATGCAATTAATTCTGATTGTGGATGCACAGATGCTGCAGCATTTAATTTCTCAGAATTAGCAATTAATGATGATGGATCCTGTTGTTATGTTGAAGGGTGTACTGATGAAAATGCTCTAAATTATTTACAAGAAGCGTGTTTCGATAATAACTCTTGCATATCAATTGATTTAGGTTGTACAGATCCTAGCTATTCTGATTTTGATATTAATGCAAATTTAGAGGTGTTCACAGGAGGCCCCGCAGATTTGTCTGAATACGGAACGGGAGGATATCACTATAATGATGCATGGGATATGGTATTCAGCGTTTCTGAAGATACATTTCTAAGCTCAATTGATGTAAATGCTGAAAATTCAGGAACTATTACTTTAGATCTCACTTCATCAAACGGAGCTATCATCAATCAACTTGACTTTGACATTAATGGTGGGTGGAATACATTGGAAATAGAAACTTTAATTCCAGAAGGAAATAATTATCTTATAGGCATAACTGGAAACAATGAAAATATTGGATTATATCGTAATGACGCTGTTCCGGCAGGTGTGTTCCCTATCCAAATTGCAGATCGAATTACAATAACAAGTAATACTACTGATAATCCCACATCTTATTACTATTATTTTTATAATTGGAGTATTGACGAAAGCTGTACAGGGACTCTGTCAAATAGTGAAATGACATCTTCAAGCATTTTAGTTTATCCCAACCCAACATCTAACCACCTCACAGTTGATTTGGGTAATTTGAATGGATTTAATACCACACTTAAACTCTATGATCCATTAAGTAAACTTGTCTTTGAGAAAGAGTCAAATTCAACTCTAACGATTGATGTTTCTAACTATGCTAAAGGTATGTATTCAATTGTGCTTTCAACTGATGAAAAAGTCTTAAGGAGCAAAGTGATTATTGATTAAATCCGATACTATATATGGTGGGTAATCCATCATGCATATCACACTTTATCCAACCCAATTTTTCGTCTAATCTAAAACTCAAATAATGGACCCCTGTTATTCCATACCAGGGTCCAAAAGGAATGATTTCTGAGGGATTTTCATGGTACATTGGGAGAGAAATATTGCTCCAATCGCCTATATGATCAATCCTTTCACCTTCATGTAATTTATAAACGAAATCTTTGACTCCGCTTCCCCCTCCTCCATAATAATAACTGATAGGATTAAATAATATTTCATAGTCATTCATTGGGATTACTTGAAGATGATTAAAATATTCAGGCCATCCACTTTGTAAGATAGTTTCCAAACTATCATCATTATATGTAGTTGCAGAAAAGTTTAAATCAGGATTGCCGTCAGCATCCAAGTCCAATAACATTTCTGCAAACCCATATAAATATTCTTCATCCCAAACAAAACTCATTTCCAAAGGATTTTTAAGTTCTAATATCACTCCTCCATGCTCAATTTCACCGGCGTAAAAGGGGTAGAAGCAACTTCCATTTTCAATATTTGCATCATTACTATAATTTACAGCCAACATATCAGTACAACCTTCTTGATTACAAGAAGATATTAAAACACAAATAATAAGAGGTATAATAACAGTAA
Source organism: Crocinitomicaceae bacterium (assembly GCA_002722795.1). GTDB lineage: Bacteria > Bacteroidota > Bacteroidia > Flavobacteriales_D > Sanyastnellaceae > UBA974. The sequence continues at coordinate 24,566 of PBMY01000022.1, read as the reverse complement.
AAAGGATTCTCATGTCTGTAGTTTTCAAGACCGTCAAAACGATCGCAATAGTGTTTATAACCTATTAATTGTAAATTGATTATGCGGGTTCAGATATTGGGCTCGAAATCCCTGTGGGCTACTCGCTGATTTAATAAAACCCAATTATCAATGAGATTATAAGGTTTTGTTGTTTTACTGTGTCTACCCTTGTGCTTACATGTCATATTGCTAATTCTAGTTTATTGATCTATGTAGACTTAGTTGCAGTTGGTTTTTTGGAATTGAACTTACATATTGCCTCATAACACCAGCCTGTATTTTACTACCTTGAGAGTACTCATAACCAATAGATGCATATAGACGAAGTCTATCCACTTCAATATCCCAAGAATAAAGAAACAGCTCACCATATAAAGCTAAATAAATAGTTCCCGTATCAAAGGAATCTTGATTCAAAGCAATATTTAAAAATAAGTTATATCGATGTCTCGTTTTCATTTGATTTTCTTCAATCCATCTTTGCTCAAATCTATATCTATGCATTGTTGAGATTCGATTACTAACTTTTAAAGGAATTAAAGCTTCTTGGTAGATTCTATGCTCTACAGTTCTTTTTGAATCTAAACCAAATACTCCCGATTGAATGTTACCATAACCTAGGGTCAACAATAATTTTGATTCTTTGGGTTTAAATGTCAAGCCATTCCTAATCAATCTCTGTTCTAAATCACCATTTAAATCCCAGTGTCGCTCTTGAAAATCACCTTGTAAACCAAATTGACTATCTGAGAATTGTTGATTATAAAATATCATATACCAAACCCCTGTTGTGCTTTCGAAGTCTTCATTATCTGAAGATTGACAAAATACAGATGTATTAACTAAAAAAGCCATAGCTATAAGTAGTATTCGTGTTTTCATAAGTCTAAGTTAACTTTAAAACTCCTTGTATCATTGGGAGAGGTTGAGTACAAGATAAGTAGGCAAGGGTTTCTAATATTTGGGTTACTTAATTTATTATTAGACATTAATCAAAGTTGTGAATTATGGGTTATCTTTTTATTGTATTTACGACTTTCTCATATGGTTTATAGACATGCTTGTATTCTTTTTAGTTTGCTCTTTTGTTGTGAAATATCAAAAGCCCAAACAGAAGTGCCTATTGACAATTATTCAGTCAATAGCATAGGCCAAGTTCAGTTGTCCATTCAAGCTGAAGCTGATAAATATTATATCTTACATGCTCAACATAGCCCCACTTTTGAATGGGCTGTGTCAATAACTATGGGAGTCGATGGGACCATGGTTATTTCAGAACCCAATGGAGCGTATTCATTAGATGCCTACACGATAACAGCGCACGACATTTCGGATCCTGATGATTATGATGGCGATGGGATTGACGATTTAGCAGAGTATGATAACATGCCAACGGATGCTCCGTTAAATCATGCAGAATCTATTTCATTTATCGATGGAACTACGTCTATTCCAGATGCTGAAACATTTATGGAACTTGCTACGATTAACAATGTTTCATGGGCTCCATTTCTAGATGACCAATTGTATGTAAAGTTTGGCATTCTAGATAGAGATACACCAGAACCAAAAGTTTATTTTATCAATAGTAATACTCACACGATACACGCACAATTTTTCTCTTCTATTAATGCAGAAGGAGTCGGGCCCGGTAAAGGAGAGATTGTATTTAATCCAAATGTTATTGATGAAAACGGAGTAATAGGAAGCTATTCATTTAATTTCTCTGTTGGGAATGCATATGATTTTGAAGATACTCAAAGGACTTTTGAGCTTCTTGCCGCTAACATGCCATTCTTACAGAATAACATGAACCACTTCATTGGTGCTTCTTATGAAAACACACATCTCTCTCAATATGCTAACCAATATGAGGGTTCTAGGATTGAGGTTGTTTTGGAATCTGATGTTTTTGCCGACATAGATTACATTCCTTTTCACGAGGCTGAAGGCTATGGATTCTTTAAATATATGACCCTTGAGGAAACTCCTGGTTCACGAGATATTGTTTTATATGACGTTTTGCCAAATTCTTTACCTAGAGTTGGAGGTATTATTACTTCTGTAGTCCAAACCCCTCTTTCTCACGTTAACCTAAGAGCGATTCAGGACAATGTTCCTAATGCTTATATAGCAGACCCATTGTCTATAGATTCAATTGCGAGTTTGCTTAATAACTACGTGTATTATAAAGTAGAAAATGATCACTTTGAATTTCGAGGAGCCACATTAGACGAGGTAAACGAGTGGTATGATGCAATTAGGCCTACAGAGGAACAAATACCTGAACGCGATCTAAGCATAACCCAAATCCTGCCTCTAGATTTCATCGAATTCGATATGTCAACAGCATTTGGAGCAAAATGTACCAATGTATCGACAATGAGATCGTTTGGCTTTCCAGCAGGGACAATACCAGATGGGTTTGGCATTCCATTCTATTATTATGATGAATTTATGCAGTACAACAATTTCTATTTAGAGGCGCAAGTCATGGTAGAAAATCCTGCATTTCAAAATGATATAAACTTTAGAATCCAGCGTCTAGAAGATTTCAGAGAGGACATTAAGGATGCTCCGATGCCGCAATGGATGTTGGATGATTTACAAGCAATGCATGAGGATTTTCCTCCAGGAACAGCTGTAAGATGTAGGTCAAGCACTAATAACGAGGATCTTCCTGGATTTAGTGGGGCAGGGCTCTACACGTCTAGAACTCAGCACCTCGACGAAGGACATATTTCTAAATCCATCAAGCAGGTTTATGCTGGTATGTGGAATTTTAGGGCTTATGAAGAGAGAGATTTCTACCGTGTTGACCATTTTATGGCTGCAATGGGAGTGCTATGCCACCCCAACTTCGAAGAAGAAAAATCAAATGGTGTAGGGATCAGTATTGACCCCATATATGGAACTCAAAACACTTTCTACCTCAATACTCAGGTAGGGGAGTCGTTAATTACAAATCCAGATCCAAATTCAGTTCCAGAAGAGATTATTCTTTTCGAAGACCCAGAAGAGGGAGCTGGATATCTAGTATTAAACCTGTCAAATCTTGTTGAGCAGGGTGAACTTGTGATGGACCAAATCTATTTAGACCAAATGAGAGATTACCTCTCGGTCATACACGATGAATTTGCTGTTCTATACAATGTCGAAGGTATTGAAGGCTTTGGGATGGATATAGAGTATAAAGTGACTGCTGAAGATCTATTGGTCATCAAGCAAGCAAGGCCTTGGGTTTCTTTTTGGGCTGACATCAAGGCGGATAGTGATTTAGACTTTGCAGAATTCATAAGCCCTACAAATTCAGATCAATTAGGTGGGAGTGAAATAGTTGTTGCAAATATTGCTAACACTGGATTGAATGACATGAATGATTTTGACCTAACTCTACTAGTGAATGATGAATTCATAGAAACTCTAACAATAGAACAAACCATAGAACCATTTTCAAGCTTGGAATTCGAATTTTCTCTCCCACAAGATTTCTCTTTAGTTGGAGATTACACTTTAACCGGAATCGTAACTGATGAAGATGATGAATACGGGAATAATGACACTCTTATCCATGTGCTAACTAAGAATCACCAGTTAGATGCAGAGGTGCATTTGAGTCAGCTAAATGTTCTTTGTGATAATAATGTCCAAACCAACATCATTTTCACCAACCATGGCAATGAAACAATAAATACTTTAGAGTTTGAAGTCTTTGTTAATGGTGAAAGTGTAGGCACATTTAACGAGGAAGTAGACATTGAATTTCAGGATCAAGAATTGGTACTTGTGTCATTTGAAAATACTCTTCAAGAATTTGATAATGAAATTGTAGTAAATCTAATAAGTATTAACGGAGTACAAGACGGAGAGATGATAAATAATATTTCATCTATGACATTTGATGAAGAAGAATCAACATTTGAAAATATCACTCTGATTATTACTCCTGACGATTGGCCTTCAGAAACCTCTTGGGCTGTATTCGATCAATGGGGAAATACAATTGTTGAAGGAGATATAAATAACAGTACAGCAGTATTTACAGAAAATATTTGTATTGATTATACTGCCTGCTATTCTTTGTACGTCTACGATTCATGGGGGGACGGTATATGCTGTTCTGCCGGGTTTGGTAATTTCTTTGTCCTAAACTCTTCAGGAAATATCATTGTCGACAATGACGGTAACTTTGGTAGTGTAGCTCACGAAGTAATTTGTCCTTCTCAGGATGGATGCGGAATCACAGCAGAAATCAACGTAACTCATTCTTCAGATAGCGATGGCTCAATTGTAATTTATGCGTATTCTGGAGTAAGCCCTTATGAGTATAGTATCAATGGAGGAAACACTTTTTCAGATGATAACACATTCAATAATCTATCACCAGGCGTTTATGAAGTTGTTGTAAAAGGAGATGCTATAAACTGCTATTATGAAGAAACTGTTATTGTTGAACAGTGTGCATTCACAAGTGTAGATATTGAAGTAATACATGTCACTTCAGTCGTCACAGCTGACGGTGCGATAATCTTTACTCCAACATCAGGCGTTCCTCCTTATTTGTATAGTATTGATGGAGGCCAAAACTTTGTAGAAGAAAACGGGTTCTACAATTTAGCAGTAGGCACATACAACATCATTGTAATGGACGCTTTGGGAACTTGTCTATTTGAAGATAGTGTTCTAATTGATCCAACAAATGGAATCGAGGATCTAGATCCTTCAATTTCATTATACGAAATCAAGCTATACCCCAATCCGACAAGCGACCAAATCAACATCGAATTCATCTCGTTTGTTGAATCCCTAGATTTGATCAATGTTGTAGTCTACGACAATTGGGGAAGACTAGTAGAAACCGGCTCAATACCAGGAGGTGCTAGTGGTAGGACGACTATTTCGTTCAACTATTTCGTCCCAGGAATCTACTACGTGAGATGCTTCAACAATTCAGTCGAAAAGTACTTCAAGGTGTTGAAGATTTAGTGGTTTGACATTACGCCTCAATATTCAAAGTTCACCATATAAAAATATGATGGGTAAAAAATTCTTGCATTACGGGTTACAAAGAAGTGGCACCAACTTTACTGAGTCTTTACTCAAAAAAAATTTTCGAGTAAAAATCATCAATAGAAAATCAAGAAACTTACCAAGACATCTTCCCCTTCAAAAACATTTTAGGCTATATGATGATAAAACAATAATTCCTGAGTCCAAATATTTTAATAATCATCTCTATCAATCATTTGATGAATTTGAATCTTCATTAGGATTAAAAGAACTAGTAGATGGGGTGATAATAATTTCTAAGGATCCGTATAGCTGGCTTTTAAGCTATGAAAAATGGGCAGCGAAATGTCAATGGCCAAAACCTGATTACGACTATGTTGAAGAATATTTGGCATTCTTAAATAAGTGGAAACAATTCAGTGAAGGTTCTGACAAAATATATTTCATTAAGTACCTAGATCTTTTAACTAAGCCTGAAAAAATATTGTATGATATTCAGATTAAATTTAAACTCATAAAAAGGTTTAGGCTATTTAAAAAGACAATAACTGAGCTTAAGAAAGTAAATGTGTCAGAAACATTCACCAATCAACAAAAAAAATACTACGTAGAAAAGATGTATTTAAATCACTACAGTCCTTCTAAACTGAAAGAAGTTAATTCTCATTTACACGAAGAATTAATGGAATTTTTAGGGTACGATATTGTCGATTAATCTTCATAGATCTCCTATTGACTTAAAATACAAAACTAGGGGTATGCTTAATACTATTGAGGTTTTGAATAAAGGATAAAGTTACTAGTTAAGAAAAAACTAAGCTCCTAAAGGAGCTTAGTCGAAGCATTAATGTAACACCTATACACATGGGTTACGATATCATTAACACTTTTAAATAAAGGATAGAACTCCTTTACTTCTTCTTTTTCTTACGATCTCTTTTCCCTTTTCTTTTCTTTTCATTCTTGGGCTTAACACTACCTTCATTAACCTCCTCTTCAATTTCTATAGCATTTTCTTCAGTATTTTTTGATTTGGTTGATCCAACAAATTTGAAGTTAATCGGAACAGTATACTGTACATTAACTTTTTTACCTCTTTGAGTTCCTGGTTCAAATTTTGGTAGAGAAGAAACAACTCTCTTTGCCTCTTTATCAAGTCTAGAATCAACTCCTCGTATGACTTTTACATCCTTTACATTTCCATCCTTGCCAACAACAAACTTAACGAATACTTTTCCTTGAATTCCAGCATCTTTTGCAATTGGTGGATACTCGATATTCTCACTTATATATTTCATAATCTCCATTTGAGTACAATTATTGCGCTCCTCTCCTCTCATGCTTTTACATGGCCCTAAAGCAGGCATGATTTCTACAATATTATATGGAGTATCATCTTCCTCATCTTCTTCGACAATTTCAATCTCGGTATCCTCATCTAATTCAACATTCTCAATTTCCAATTCTTCCTCAATTTCCTCCTCATCATCAACAATTTCAATATCTGGAATTTGTGGAGGTGGTGGAGGAGGAAGAGGTGGGCGGGGAACAATTTCAGGTATTTCTGCTACAAGAGCTGATGTTGATTCTTCTTCTACTTCATTTTTTTCATCCAATGAATCTAAATCAAGTGATTCAGTTGTAGATGATTCAATATTGACTTTATAATCAAGTCCAAACGACTCGAAGAAATTTGTATATAAACTAAACAATCGAACCCCTTCAATATCTATATTATTTATATCGGGAGTTGCATTACTAATGCAGCTTGTGTCTAATTGGGGTTTCGACCAATTATGGTAATTAAAAGAAACATTTAATCCACCCAAAACACACGTCACAAATATTAGAACGATTATGTCTTTTTTCATTTTAAATAATATGAAGGGATGGCCTCTAGAGGCCATCCCTAATTAATTAAATAATCATACTCAATATATCTAATTTATCTAATAACGCGCTACCAGTTGATAGTAGTGAGAGTATTAGTAATAGAGTAAATCCTAGTAGTGGCTGATTATTATTTTCAGCTTTTGCTTCATTAATTAAAGTGATGAAATACCAATCATCCTTTTCTCTAAGAGTATATGTTTTGTAGTAAAGCTTAGCAAAGTAAGTGTATAGAACACTAAGGATTAATCCTCCAAAAATCGCAACAAAGATTATCGCAAATAATGAAGCAACATGCTTAAATATTTTCAGTAGATTAATTTGAGATTTATCGTAATCTACTAAGCTTACATACATCTCAAGCAATTCTTTTTCCTTTGAAATACTTGTCCCAATTGATGCAATTTTATTTTCTAATTCACTAATTTCTTGTAATAATTCTGATTTAAATGAAATCTCATTATTCTTGAACGGTGGAACAGTTCCGTTTGCTGTAGATTTTTGATTTCTTGGAGCAGACGCTTTAGTCCAAACAAAGTCATACCACCAATCTAACATTGTGCTCACCCTATTTGCATCATGGTCTCGTATACTTGGAATTGCGATTGTTGGTTTAGATGTAGCAACATTTGATGGATCCGATTCATCCCCCATTCCAATGCAAAAAACTCTGTATGAATAAGTGTAATTAGTTTTAACCTTATTGTCAGTATATGTATTGATGTCGGATGCAACTTCATCTAAAATATTCCAATCACTCCATTCATTATCACTATTTTTAGAACGCCTTTCTATTACAAATTTATTTTCATTGTAAGAATTGTCATTCCAATATAGTTTGTTTCTGAAGTTAAGCTCGTTTTTAACAACTAACCTAGAAGGAGCAGACAATCTGTCGTCACCAATAGTTTTGGTAATAGTTCTTGTCCATTCAGAAGAACCTTTCTTGTTTTTGGCCTTAATTCTGTATTGATAAGAACTTCCTTTCTCCACCTCTTTATCTACCCATTTTCCCTTATCTGAATCTTTAAATTTTGTAGTCCAATCATCTTCGTCATCAGAATCACCGGGTCTTCTCTGAACTACAAACGACCAATTTTCAGATTCATATTGCTGTAGATATTCTTCTTTTTTAGCTTTAGATTCGTTTAATGCTGCAAGCTTTTCTTGAAGAGATTTTATTGTTGCATTCTGATCATTAATTCTGTCTGGCAGCTTAGATGTATATTTAGTAGTAGAGTCAGTGTTAAAGATTAATTTAGAATCGTTAATTACATTGTTTGGGAAGTTTAAAGAAAAAGTGCTTTGCTGAACTTTTAAATCTGCATCAATACAATTTTCATATGCATTTTGTAGGTCACTAATTCCTACAGAATCAGACGGGAAAGATTGGAATAAAGCCATAAGATCGTCGTCAGCTTCTGTTACTTCAATCTCGTTACTAGCAAGCTCATTTGAGTAAAAATCAGTTTTAAATGAGTCTGAAACTGAAATAGATACATATATGAATAATGCAGGAATTATAACAGCGAAACCAGCCCAAAAATATCCGGGAATACTAGCAGCGATTAATTGAACGCCTTTGTTTTTAATCACCTTTAAGTATGATGTTAGAGATCCTTGGATGGAATCTTCTTCGCTATTGTAGAGTAAGTAATTTGGAAAAATAGCTCCTGAAAATGCTAAAACAATTGCACATAGAATGGCAATGCTAGATAAGAAAACGTTAGTGTTAACAGCAATTCCTAAAACAGTAAGACCATAATCTGGTAAAATACTCATCCATAACAACAGATGAACAGTTACAATTGCTCCAATAGAAATGATTACATATTTCAAAGCAGACTTCATCACAATATCACCATGAGCTTTATGATCAGCCTCCTCATTGTGGTTCATTGATGTAATCTCTCCACATGCCTTTAAAATAGGTAAAGAGCATATTACAGCACCAACTAAGCCTATTATGTCTGTTTCAAATAAACCAGATAAATAAATAGACAGCCCTAAAATTAATAATGCTACAAAACCACCGTTAAAACCAGATTTTAGTTTTGAATAGTTATAAGTCCCCTTAAGAGATTTAAAAGAAGTCGAGTAAATATCCCAACCCCAACTAATTGTATAATGCCAAACGGTCTTTACAATTAATACAACTGGAATCCAAAATACATTTAAGAATAACCACTTAGGTACTTTCCACCAATTTTCTATTTGTAGTGTTGTATACACCCATTTTAATGCATCTAAAATATGTACTATGATGAGTTTATATCCTTTGTCTATTAATCCTGCAATAAACTGAGCGATAATGACAAAGGACCAAATTGCCCAAGCAAAGACATTATAAATAAATACTAAAGGTGCAGTAACCACTAAAAGGAGTGTCCAGGCATTTTTCATGCCTTTCATTCTATCAATATTGATTAAAAAACTTGGCTCTTTTTCTAAAGCTTTAGAAAACATAAAGCCAAGAGTCGCAAATGGCATTAAAGAAAACAAACAGTAAAATACAATATCAAATTTGGTATTTGTAAAACTGATGAAACGTAAAATTTCGTCCATAATAATTTTGATTAGTAATTAGAAAGTGTAGAAAGTCATTTATATCAAAAGAGAAATAATTGCTTTCGTAGTAAATGTATATCATAAAAGGCTCATTACCAAACTCATCTGATGCTCTAAAGGTATTTGTAAATTGTTACAACTATAACATCCATTGTGCCTAGCGATCAATTTCGTTTAAAAAATTTGAAATCTTGTGTGTCTCCAAGAGTACTAACTTTAATAATGTACACTCCGGACTGAAGTCCTGAAACATCTACGCTATTGAGATTGAGATTTTGGCCTGACTGACATAATCGCCCATGTATGTCATACACCTCCCAATGAGATTCACCTCCATCTACGCCGTAAAACCAAATTCGTTTTTTTGCAGGGTTCGGATAAATATAAGATTGCTCATTTTCTATATCTGCAACGCCCAAACTTGAATCCCAAGTCAACGCAGCTAATACTGCCTGTGAAGCAGTGACCTTACCATGCCCCCAAACATGATCTCCCTCAGTGGGTAACACTCCAGTTTCATCATCTTCACGTGCTGTCGATTCTAGAATTGAACGAACATCAGCTGGGGTTAACTCTGAATTGGCTTCTAACATTAAAGCAACTACACCAGCAGTGGCAGGACTACTCATACTTGTGCCAGATAGTCTTGCAAATTCGTATTCTGTTCCTTCAAACTCAACAGAGTTGGTGATACTGTATGATCCGTCACGAAATGAGCTAAGAGATGATTCTACGTTTACACCTGGTGCTGAAACGCTTGGCTTGAGTCGTTCGTCAAGTGTAGGACCGTAAGATGAGAAATTGGCTAATGTTCCACCTAATTCAATATCTACAGCATTTAGATATTCAGACGAATAAGCACCAACTGCAATAACACTGTGGCCGCAAGCTGGTTGTTGTATTCCGTAGTATGGATCTCCACCAATCCATCCAGGTTGTGCTGCTTGAAAATCCTGTCCCCAATTGCCAACATCATTTGTTAGATGAGTGTGGTTCCAAGCATGAATTCTACCATTTTCACTTGTGACTTGCATGACAACCGCTAAGTATGCATCCCCTTTATGAATACGCATTTGCATAAATGGTCTTCCATTTACAGGATGCGACTGCTCCATAACTACATCGTAAATGATTGTGTCGTTATTAACCACCTCAATAGCATCGAGCATCAAAGGCCCATCAGCAGTGTTGTACATTGGACTCTCGCCAACAACTGTTGAAACTCCAGCGATTAGCTGAAAACCCATTTCAAAAGACTCACCAACCTCACCCCAAAGAGTGAGATTCTGTCCCCATGTGTTTGGATTTGCATTAAGAGGGTAGAATTTCACTCTAGAGCGTATAGTATCTCCTGGCTCTTCGAATGTGTGGTCAATATGAAAATCGACATCACCGTTATTTCCATTTGAACTAACAAAAACGACGCCTTCGTCTGACATTGAATCAATGAATTGGTTACTCAAAGCACTTCCATCAGGTGTTCCCCATTGAGGTAAGCCCCAGCTGTTATTTATAACCAATCTTTTTCCATCGGCTTCAGCTACACTTTGCATCCAATCAAACGCATCCAAGGCTGCTGATTCATCTACCATCAGGGTGGCAAATAAAAATTCTGCAGCTGGTGCCATTCCCTTTATTCCTATTCCAGCTCCACTTCCGCCAGCAATACCTGCTACATGAGAACCGTGAGAAGAGTAACCGTATACGTTTGAAGTGTCACTGCCCATAGCTTGTAATTCTGTTTGGGATTCCGCTACAGTTCCATATTCGTAGTCACTAGGAGAGGGGCCAGCTTGTCTATATTGATCCCAAACCGCACGTATTCTTGTACTAGTTAGAGTAGTATCATAAAACATAGGGTGCGTGTAATCAAAACCCCAGTCTAGAACGCCAATTAAAACTCCTTCACCATGATATGGTTGAGGAAGATTGAATCCATTATGTACGCTATCAACCCTTGTTCCGTAGCGAGCTTTATTTAAGTCAGGCACCGCTCTTGATGCCAATTCAACTAAGTCCATTGGAGTTTGCCATAATACATCTAAAGAGTATGCATCAATTCTAAAAGAGACAATTCCATTACGACAAGCACCTGCAAAAACAGCCTCTTCATTATCAGCCCATGCTCTCCATTCAGTTTCTGTAACACTTGAGGTCAAACGTCCCAATAATCCCACCGTAGCTTGTCCATTTACTTCTGCTACAGGATAAGCTTTAGTAACTTGCAAAAGACTCTTAGGGTCTTGGTGTTCGACTACAAGAGCTTCTAATTCTTTTAGTGCTTGAAGGTCTACTTGGGCGATATTTTGGGCTGAGATTAATCCACCACAAAACATAAACAACATAAATAGATACAGTCGGATATTCATTTAGCTAAAATAGCTACACAGCTTTTAATTCATGATTAACTTAACTAGTATGAATTCCTATAACATACAGATTCATACTCGGTTTAACATGTTGGTAGTTAATGTTGTAGATTAGACAGCAATAAATCAAAACTTTCTAAAATGGATATTACTAATGTTATTAAAGGAGGGGTTTCTATCGCCCTTAAAAATTTCTTTTCGCTTTTAGCAGCTTCAATTCTTTACTTTTTGACTATTTGGATCCCATATTTAAATGTTGGGACTACAATTGCAATGATTTCTTTACCTGCAGCTCTTAGCAGAGGTGAAGTGATAAATCCCACAGAAATATTTAATTCTAAGTACAGAAAAAATATGGGTAATTTTTTCTTATTGATGGCTTTGATGCTCATGGGGATTCAAATTGGTCTGCTGTTTTTAATCATTCCGGGAATTGTGTTGACATATGCTTGGTCTATGGCTTTATTGCTATTAGTAGATAAGGGTCTTAATCCTATACAAGCATTACATGAGAGTAATAAACTTACATATGGACACAAATTGAATATGTTCTTAATCTACTTGATTATTTCAATAGGATTTATAGTGATTTTGTTTCTTATAGGATCATTAGGAACTAATCAGGAGTGTGCTGATGCTTTTTATTTAGATCCATTAACTGCTATGTTTGTGTGCGGTGCTGGATGGTCGAAATTACTTCAAGCAATTGTGCTAATGTTATATTACCCAATTCAGTTAGGTGTAATGGCTATGATATACAAGAGTCTATGTGGAACGTCTGAGTAATAATTTTGACATTTTCATTCCAAAAAGACCTCAATGGGGTCTTTTTTTTGAGACGACCACTATCTTTAACGTATGAATCCAAACCGAAATCCTAAGGTAATTGCTCTTTTGGGCTTAGCCCTAACAGTGTCAGGTATAACATTCAAGCTTAATCATTTAATGGGTGCAGAACCACTGTTCAATGTAGGTGCAGCATTATTAGTACTTGGATTGAGTTGGTGGGCAGTGAAGTTGATTAAAGGCTGATAGTAAGGAATTGAATCCGATCACTTAACACGTACTAGCATCTCATTACAAACTTGACGACTTAGAGTAAGTGCAGGGAATCCATCTCGATTAATCACAATGCTTTGGTCAAAGGGTTCAATTGTGGTAACCTCAAAAATCTGGTTAAGAGCGATTTTGTGACCATCCAAAAGCTGTAATAATGATTTAGATGACTGCGCTAGACCCACAAATGAAACACTATCCCCCTCAGCACATGCAGAAAGAGGAACCCAATCCGCTTCAACAATATTTCCATCTCGATCAGGAATAGGGGATCCGTGTGGGTCGAACTTAGGGAAGTCCATTAACTCGTCCATTCTTTCAAAAAACATAGGTGATTGAACATGTTCTATTTGTTCTGCCACATCGTGCACTTCGTCCCATGCAAACCCCATCTTTTCAACTAGAAACATTTCAGTCAAGCGGTGGCGCCTGATAACCAAGGCAGCAGCTTTTCTTCCATACTTAGTTAGTACAAGAGGTTTATACTTTTTGTATATCAAAAAACCTTCTTGATGAAGAGTTTTAGCCATACTATTTGCAGAGGGCTTACTTACCTCTAGGCATTGACTCAATTCTGATACAGATACTTTCCCTTCCTCATCTGCGAGAGTAAAAAGCGCCTTTAAATAATTTTCGACTGTTTCTGAAATCATGGACTTGTAATTAGACAAATATAGCACCATATAGATTAATCTAAATATATTAATACAACAGCCTATCTTTATTGTTAGGTCAATAAAACATTATTTATATTTGTCTTAAATTTTAAAATAATTCACTTCATAATAATGCACCCCATTTCTTTGATTTTGCTAGTCTTTGGTCTGTTTAGTTTTCCTGCATTTTCTCAATCTAATTTGGTTGGAACTGTAAGCTCAGAAGGTGAGCCTGTTCCATTTTCTAGTGTAATTATCAAGAATTCACGCCTTGGTACAGCTGCAGATGTTGAGGGTTATTTTTTCATTCAAAATGTTCCCGCAGGCACATATAAAGTCGTAGCTTCTTCTTTGGGATTCTTAAGTGAGCAAAAAGAAGTCACTATCCCTACTAGTGGAATGGTTGTTCTCGATTTTGAGTTTGAGAAGGACGTAGCAATGATCAATGAGGTTGTTGTTTCAGGAACTATGAAGGAGGTTTCCAAACTTGAAAGCGCTGTACCAATTGAGGTCTACTCACCATTGTTTTTCAAAGCAAATCCAACTCCTTCAGTATGCGAGGCACTTCAAATTGTAAATGGTGTACGACCACAAATCAATTGTTCAGTATGTAATACAGGTGATATTCATATTAATGGTTTAGAGGGTCCTTATACAATGGTTTTAATTGACGGAATGCCTATTGTAAGTGGTCTGTCAACAGTATATGGTCTCAATGGTATTCCACAGTCTTTGCTTGAGCGTATAGAAGTTGTCAAGGGTCCAGCCAGTACTCTGTACGGATCTGAAGCAGTAGGAGGACTTATAAATATCATAACTAAGAAGACGGTTAATGCTCCGGCATTTTCTGCAGACATATTTGGAACTAGTTGGGGTGAATTGAATGTTGACGTTGCGTCAAAGTTTTCTTTAAATGAAAATATCGAAGCATTTATTGGAGTAAACCACTTCAAATTTGACGAAAGAGTTGACAATGACGGAGACAATTTCACTGATATGACTCTACAAGACCGCACATCAATTTTTAATAAGTGGAACTTTAAACGCAAAGAAGGTCGGGTTTTTACGTTGGCAGGAAGAATGGTTTCTGAAGACCGTTTTGGCGGTGATGTTGAATGGGATGAGGAAATTCATCGTGGTGGCGATGAGGTGTATGGGGAAAGTATTTACACTGATCGTTGGGAAGTATTTGGCACCTATGAATTGCCTATGAAAGAGCATGTGTTGTTTCAATTCAGTGCTAATAGTCATGGCCAAAACTCAGTATACGGTGATATAGAATACATTGCAGATCAAAAGGTGGGATTTGGCCAATTAGTTTGGGATAAAGAAATACGTGAATCGCACAACTTGCTTGGTGGTTTTACAATGCGTTACACATATTACGATGACAATACGCCTGCGACTGCTACAGCAGATACTGTACATCCTAGAAATTTACCAACTCATACATACCTGCCTGGGATATTTCTACAGGATGAGATTGCTCTTCATGAAAACAGTAAACTCTTGCTAGGTATACGATACGATAACAATTCATTACACGGACATATTTTTACGCCAAGAGTTAACTACAAGTGGAGTTCACCAAATAAGCTACACACATTAAGGGTTTCGTTTGGCACAGGATATCGTGTAGCAAATGTCTTTACTGAAGACCATGCAGCTCTAACTAGTGCTCGCGAGGTGATTATTGCCTCAGAACTATTTCCAGAACGTTCGATTAACTCAAACCTGAACTACGTTAGAAATATTTACACGCGTAACAATGCATTAGTAAACATCGATGCGTCTGTATTTTATACTCACTTTGACAATAAAATAATTCCAGATTATGACACCAACCCAAATCAAATCATCTACGACAACCTTGATGGTAAAGGAGTATCACAGGGAATTTCTATTAATCTAGATGTGGTTATGAGTACATTAAAATTCCGCGTAGGTGCAACATTAATGGACGTATTCACTGAAAATGATAGTGTACGTGAGCGTCAAGAATTGACCGAACAGTTTTCAGGAACTTGGTCTATTGGATACAATATAGATAAGGCGGATATAGAACTTAATTACACAGGTAATGTCTATAGCCCAATGGAACTTCCTACAATGAGTGATGGAGATTTCATAGATCCTCGACCTGCTCAATCTCCATGGTATAGTATTCAAAACATTCAGTTGACGAAGAAAATTGGAGACGACTTTGAATGTTTTGGTGGTGTTAAAAATTTACTTGATTGGACGCCTTGGAAAACTCTTCCTGAAGGAGTCAGTTACCTTGGTAACACTCTAGATCCATTTCAGCAAAATACTCCTGAGGGAGAGTTGGTATTTGACCCGGCTTATGTTTTTGGGCCAAACCAAGGGATAAGAGGTTTCATTGGACTTCGTTACAACATATAATTAAATCGCCAGTTTCATTCCTTTCTAAAACTAGTTTTATTGTCTTAGGACCCTTAACGCTTTTGTCTACATTAATTAATATTTGGTCTCCCTCTATCCTATAGCTTACATCCTCTTTTTTTAATCCAGTATACTTGGATTCTATTTCGGGGAATAAATGATTTTCATCTGACCAAAACACCCATCTTTTAAGATCTAGGTTAGACCAAGAACTCCATTCGTTAATTGATTTTGATAGTCTAATAATGTGATTTTTCCTCACGTCAATTGCTAGGCGTTCGTCTTGTTCTACGTCAGGTCCATCTGCAGTGTTTTGAATTAAAACATTAACGCATTTACCTTTATTCCAAAATATTCTAACCATTGCTCCTGAGAGCTTTTGGTATTTAACCATCTTCTCTGTGTCAATGAAGTAGCCGTGTTTTAAAAGAGAATTTGTAACAGTCTCAATAAATTTATCACTGACAATACTTAGTCTGTTAAATGATTCATCCACTATGTCGTAATTAGCTTTCATGAGGTTGCGCCACATTTGTGAGGAGTAGCCTGTTTTACTAGCTAAATCCATGAACTTAAGCTTATCTCTAAGCCTTAAATCTCTGTATATTAGGGCTGCCCAACCCTGGCGTAATAAAAATTGGTATTTCGTTGGTCCGTTTTCGTCTTTGTCAGTGAGAAGGCTGACGTGATCGACATTCTGATTCAATTTGAAAACTTCTTCTTTCAAGAGCAGATTTAAATCTGATGAAGATTCGCGTTTGTGGTCTGATATATTTTTCAAGTCTATAAAAGAATAAATTTTCACTAGTTGACTAAAATACAAAATATTTTGCGTTTTGTTTGATTTCGAATTTACTTTTTAAGAAATTTGGTTTCATGAAAGATATATTTTACCAGTTTTTTAATTTCTCAAAAATGAAGGTTATAGCCTTCATGCTAGTCTCATTTTTTTTTGTTGTAAATGAAATTAATGCACAAGATGACACGCTTGATAATTCTACTGAAGGAAAGAGGTATGTGTGTGTAAGCCTAGCAAATAATATAGTTCGTTGCGGATTTTTGATGTCTGATGATGGTCGTGAGATTTTGCTTGAAACTCCTGATCTAGGTAAGGTTATAATCAATAAAAGTGAAGTTATTTCTATTGCTGATGCGACAGAAAATTCAACTTCTAGTTTAGGAATTGGAGCTAGTAGAATTGAGAAAGATATTAGATCATCTGACCAATCTCCACAAGCATCAAGATATTTTTTCGCACCATCAGCTCATCCCATGAAAGTTGGTGAAAGTTATCTTCATTTTAATCCTGGAATGCTCAATTTTACGGGACAAATATCAAAAAGTTTTATGGGTGGATTGGCAGTTTCTGTTTTGGGGCCTGGTATTACAGCAAAGCAGACAATTAATATTTCCGAAAACTCCAATATGTCAATTGGAGGTCTTGGTATTGTAAGTTGGTGGGATTCAGATGTTTTTTTATTTCCCTTTGTGAATTATACACGAGGTAATGAGAACGATAATATTACATTCTCTTTTGCTGCTCTTACTTCGCCAGGAGGTTCGAGTTTACAAAACAATCCGGATGTTAGGATTTCACCAATGGTAAATTTAAGTGCTGTAAAAGAGATTAATCCAACAGTATGGTTGATAACTGAAAATTACTTTTTCTTTAATCCAATGTTTGTGAATGAAAGGTGTTTGCTTTCAGTTGGCGCTAGATGGTATCAGCGTCCTAGAACGATTGGTAATGTGCTTACTGGTTATTATAATACTCCTACCGGTAGTTTAAAAGAGGCCGGTATTATGTTGGTAATTGCTGATCAAGATATTATCCCATTACCTTGGCTAGGTTGGACTTGGCCATTGTAAATTAATAATAAGTTTCATTTTGTGAAACTTTTGTATTTTTACTCCATATCATACGTTATTAGATGGAAAACCCACGCCCGTTTGTAATAAAGTACAAGGTTGTCAAGAGTGAATCGCAGTATCTAGAGTACAGTGAAATTTTATCGTCTCTTTCACCTCAATATTCTCTAGATGAAATTGAATTATTACAACTATTATTAGAAAAGTGGGAAAGTGATAAGCACAACATTCAACAAAAGGATCCCATAATATTATTGAAATCTTTAATGGATTCTCAGAATTTAAAGGCAAAGGATTTAGTTGTGATTCTAAATCTATCAAAAGGAACTGTATCTAAAATCTTGAATTATAAAAAAGGGCTCTCAAAATCCTCTATTAGAATTTTATCTGAGTATTTTAAAATTGATCAATCTACACTTAATCGTTCGTATAGTTTGTACTGACACATCGTATAATTCCTTCTGTTATATTCTCTAGTTAGTCAAATCAAGTTGTTTTGGTCTGAATAATGTATGTAGAGTAACTTGTGGTCCTAAAATAAATTACTTTCAATGAAAAAAATTACCCTACTTCTTTCTGCCATTACTTTATCTTTTTCAGTTTCTGCTCAAACAAGTTTGACTAACGCTGTTGATTTTACAGTAACAGATTTAAACGGAAACGAGCATACATTATTTGACTATTTAGATGACGGAAAACACGTGTGTATTGACTTCTTCGCATATTGGTGTGGGCCATGTGCGGATTTAGCAGATGACTTCTCTGCAAACTACAATATGTACGGTTGTAACGAAGGTGACGTGATTTTCTTGAGTGTTGAATACGAAGGAACTGATTCACAAGTTCATGATTTTGAGCAGTCATTCTCTGGATCTAATCCAGCACCTGTAGCATCGGGAGTTGAAGGAAATGCAGGTGCAGTACATTCAGCGTACGGAATTGCAGCGTACCCAACTTTCATCCTGATTAATCCTGATGGAGTTATTGTAGAACAAGATATTTGGCCAATGGACCAAGATATTCTTGACAATACACTACAAGGACACGGTTTAAACTACATGACTTGCACAAACGACGTGGAAGAGGCTGTTGTTGAATTCGCTGTATACCCAGTTCCAGCTAAAGACGTGGTAAACGTCAATATTAATGAAACCGGAGCTACTGTAGAGCTTATCAACCTTATTGGATCAACAGTGATTTCTACTGTAGCTAATGATGTTAATACTCAATTAGACGTAAGTGCTCTAAATGCCGGTTCATACCTTGTGAGGGTTACTCAAAAAGGTGATGTGCGCACTAAGGCTATTCAGATTATAAAGTAAAATAAAAATTACTCTATATAGGAACGGCGCCCTAACTAGGGGCGCCGTTTTGCATTTAACCTAAAACCTGCCAAAACTTATTCAAGCACTTGGCAATCAGTTATTGTTATCATTGAACCCATCATACATATTGAGGCCCAATCGTATTCTACATTGTAGTCAAAACAAATTTCCATTCCATCCTCCGGCATGAAATTCATTTCAGCCCAATTCAACACTTCAAATGTTTCAATGTCGTTTTGGACTAAAACACCACACCCATCAACACCTGTACAGTCAACAATAGTTCCATGAGTAGTTAAATCACATTCTACGTTTCCATCTTCTTCATCGCAGCCAATAAATACAAGTGGAATAATTAAACCTAGGGCATATAACTTTTTCTTCATTTATTAAATGAAGCAAACCCTATGCCAAACCTTACATCTTGTACTAACTTTAACACTCTAAAATTTGATACTCATTGTGATGAATAAAAACACTCTACTTCTCACAACTTTAATCATTTTCTTTTCTTCAGCAAATTCACAGACACTTCCACTGCAGTGGACATTGGATGAGGACAACCACCGCCTTATCATCGGTGACGTTCAACATACAGGTCTATATGATGAAAATACGATTCGAGATGTTTATTTATCATTCGACCAGAACAACTTTGAGCAATTACTTGAAGATAATTATTCTGACGCGATCGCAATTCCAGCTACAATTACAGTTGATGGAGTTGAATATCCTGAAGTAGGAGCTAGGTATAAAGGCCAAACTTCATATTTCATGAATGAATCAGATAAGAAGTCGTTTAATATTACGATGGATGAATACGATTCGTCGCAGGATTTAATGGGCTATGAGTCGTTGAATTTTACTTGTGGTTATTTTGATCCTACTTGGATGAGAGAGTTCATATTCCAAAGAATAATCAGAAAGCATATACCAGCAGCAGCTAGTAACTATATCAATCTATACATTAATGGTGAGGATTGGGGTATTTACACAAATGTGCAACAGACTAATGCTGAGTTTTTAGAAGAGTGGTTCTTAGATAACTCAGGAGTGCGTTGGAGAGCTGATGCGCCGGAAGGTTCTGGAGGTCCCGGAGGCGGAGGTCCCGGAGGCGGAGGTCCCGGAGGCGGAGGTCCCGGAGGCGGAGGTCCCGGAGGCGGAGGCCCTGGCGGCGGTCCTCAATGGGGAGACGGTACGGCTGCACTGAATTACCTAGGTCCTGATACAACAGAGTATCAAGAATACTACACTTTAAAAAGTTCAAATATTGATAATCCTTGGGATGTTTTAGTTCACACTTGTGATGTGCTAGAGAATACTTCACTTGATAATCTTTACTCGGAGTTAAATCAGATAATGGATGTTGACAGAACTCTTTGGTTTTTAGCAGCAGAAAACGTGTTTGCAGACGATGATGGATACATCCACAAAGGAAAGATGGACTACCACGTTTTTTATGAGGAGGAAACAGGCCAAATGGTGCCATTAGAGTACGATGGTAACACAGTGCTAATGGAAAATCATCAAAGCTGGAGTCCCTTTTACAATGCAAATGATGAGAATTATCCCTTGCTATACAAATTGCTTCAGATACCTGAGCTTAGACAGAGATATCTAGCACATATGAGAGTGATTTTAGAGGATTTGGATCCAACCAACATAGAGCCTTTAATCGAGTATTGGTCAAATTTTATTGATGAGAAAGTTCAAAACGATCCTCATGCTATTTACCCTTACAGCCAATTTACATTTGAGACGGATCAGCTGTTAGACGTAATTGCGTTTAGGCATAATCACCTTTCAAATGCACCAGAGGTGAATGTAACTATACCTTCTATTAATTCTGTTGAGATGGAAAGTTCTCAAGGGGTGTGGGCTAGCCCTCTACCAGAATTCGGGGCAACTATAACCGCTACTTCTTCAGACAATTTAGATCAAATGAATCTATACTTTAGTACGGAAGCCAATGGTCAGTTTACTAAGGTTGACATGGATGCAAATGGTGGTGAATATTCAGCATTTATTCCAGCTCAATCTATTGGAACACTTGTTCGATTCTATTTAGAAGCTGTTTCAAGTAATGATGCAAATACGCGTTCTTACTCGCCATCAGGGGCGGAGCATGATACTTATTATTACACGGTTGACCCTCCACACGTTAAGAGCCCTCAGATTGCTATTAATGAGATTATGTCAGTGAATTCAACATCTGTTCAAGATGAGGCAGGGGAGTTTGATGATTGGATTGAGCTTTACAATTTGAGTGGGTCAAATGTGGATCTAGGGGGGTGGCATTTAAGTGACAATCCTTGGAATTTGGACAAGTGGGAAATTCCTGCTGGCACTGTTATTGGGCCTGATGGATATTTGATTTTTTGGGCTGATGAGGATGGATCACAGGGTGATTTACACTCTAATTTTAAGCTATCAGGTTCAGGCGAGTCTCTTTATCTAACTTCTCCGGAGGAATGGGTTGTTGATATGTTAGATTTCCCAGCTTCTGAAGATGATTTGGGATATGCTAGGGTGCCAAATGGGACCGGCGATTTCGTTTTCCAGGCGCCAACTTTCTCATCAAATAACGAGGAGCATTCATTAGTTGAAAATCTTGAAACTACAGATGCACTACTATATCCTAATCCAGCAACAAGTGAGTTGAATTTAGTACTAGGTGAGATTCCACAACAAGCTATATTGAGTTTGGTTTCTACTTCAGGGCAAGTGGTGATATCTCGCGTTATTACTTCAGATAAGACTACAATTGATGTAGAAAAACTAATCTCCGGAATATACCTTGTTGTGGTAAATACCGGAGATGGGATATCTACAAAGAGAGTTGTGATTCAATAAACGATAATACCTTGGGAAATAAACTTAAAATATGTCCCACGGGGGACGTTGACTTTGAATCAGTAGAATTCTTTGACGTTGCAGTTCCTGCTGGTTTCCCATCCCCAGCTGAGGATCATTTAGATATCGACCTTGACCTAAGTAACTATCTAATACAGAATCCATCTGCTACATTCTGCGTTAGAGTTGAGGGTCATTCTATGGTTGGAGCCGGAATACAAAGTGGCGACGTAATTCTAATCGACCGCTCACTCACACCCAACCCTAGGAGTATTGTGCTAGCCGTCATAGATGGAGAATTCACAGTCAAACGAGTGGACATTGTGGACGACAAGCTTTTCTTGATCCCTGAAAACCCTCGCCTCAAACCCATGGAGGTTGCTGAGGGTTCAAATTTCCAGGTTTGGGGTGTAGTAACCTTCGTAATTCACAAGGTGTGATAGCCATAGTCGACTGTAATAATTTTTATGCTTCGTGCGAGCGTGTATTTAGGCCAAACCTAAATGGCAAACCTGTAGTTGTACTTTCCAACAATGATGGTTGTGTCATAGCCCGAAGCAATGAAGCCAAAGCCCTTGGTATCAAGATGGGCACGCCAGCCTTCAAGAATGAAAAGCTATTCGCTATAAATGGCGTCAATGTATTCTCGTGCAACTTTGCCCTCTACGGCGATATGTCTAGACGCGTGATGGACACCATTAAGCCCGAAGCCGACGAAATCGAAATCTATTCTATAGACGAGGCCTTCATCACCTTCAAGGGACCAGCTTCCGAAGAGAGAGCACGAGCCCTGCGTTCTCGTATCCTTAAATGGACAGGAATCCCCGTTTCTATCGGACTCGCCCCCACAAAAACCCTAGCTAAAGTAGCCGTCCACGTAGCTAAAAAATCCAACTCAACTCGTGGTGTCTACACCATAGACTCTCCCGCCGAAATCTCAGCCGCGATCCAGCACTTTCCCGTCGAAGACCTGTGGGGCATAGGCTATCGTTCCGCCTCAAAACTCCAGTCCTTCGGAATTTCAACAGCGCTCCAGCTAACCCGCGCTGACTCCGGATGGGTCCGCCGTAACCTCAGCGTTACCGGCCTCAGACTTCAGAAAGAACTCCGCGGCACGATATGTTCTCCTGTCAATGAGGATGTGCCTCGTAAGCAAAACCTCCGGACGGCGAGATCATTTGGCCAGGAGGTGAAAACCTACGATGACCTAAAAGAAGCATTAGGAACATTCGCGGTAAACTGCGCCACTAAACTTCGAAAGGAGGGAAGCTGTTGCACCACTGTGACGGCCTTCATCCATACCAATCCATTCAAACGAGAAGCCTTTCAATACAACAACTCGCGCACCATCAAGCTAGAGGTTCCTACAAGTGATAACATTGAAATAGTCGCAGCGGCAATTAAAATTTTGGACAAAATCTACAGACCAATGTTTTCCTACAAGAAAGCGGGGGTGATGGTAGGTGGTATAGTACCAGACAGTCAGGTGCAATTGGGCTTATTCGATGCGGTGGATAGATCGCGTCGCTCTGATTTAATGCAAAGCATAGACGAGATTAATTCTAAATTCGGCAGGGATAAGGTCCGACTAGCTTTGCAAGGATTCGATAGAAAGTGGCGCCTAAGACAAGAGAGACTTTCTCCGTGCTACACCACGCGCTTTACCGATTTTCTGACAGTAAAGATTTAGTGAACAATAAACCTCTGAATAACCCAAATACCATCAACATTTGCATTGATTAGGTAGGTTCCACGCTCTAAAGAGGTGAGGTCTATTTGGCCTTTATCGATTATTTCTCCATGCCAAACCATACGGCCTACCACATCAACTATCACCATATTGTGTCTTCCCATAAGCTCAACATTGAGAACATCTCTAGCAGGATTTGGATACACATTTAAATCAATACCTAGTATCTCTTCTACGCTATTGAAAATAGTGACATTGATGCAAGCCATATTTCCAGAACAACTATCTGCATTAGTCTCTATTACGCATAGTTGACCTTCAAAATCACCCCACCAAACAACTTCAATCAGTGATGTTCCTTCACCACTAGTGATATCACCGTTTACAATGATCCACTCATAGGTGCTGCCATTAGTATTGGGATAGCTATACTCAACAATCATATCGTTACTCGAAGAAAGAGCTCCAGTGATACTGTAGTTGCCTATATAAATACACACGCTATTATCAGTAAGCGCCGTTTCTATGTAGTTACATGCTCCAGGGTCAGTGCAACCGTATCCACTACACGAGCAGTCTGATTGAATGAAGTCTCCTTCTGTTAAGATCAAACCGTCATTACACGCATCACCAGGCATTATACACCCACCATCATCAAAGATTGCTTCAATATCAAAATTGCAAGCTGAAGGATCCGTACAGCCATAGCAGTCATAAAAACAAGTTCCATTTTCTTGAGTTGCTTCAGCGTCATAATTACAAGCTAGTTCATCAGTGCAACCAAAAATCTCATCTATATCACAAACTCCGTCCTGATCAACGTCTGCTTCACAGTTTCCTCCACACTCGCCTAGTG
>PBMY01000021.1 GCA_002722795.1 Crocinitomicaceae bacterium | reverse complement strand
CCCTTTTAAGGAGAGGGTCCTGGGTTCGAGCCCCAGCCAGGTCACTCAATCGCCCAGATGCTGGAACTGGTAGACAGGCATGGTTGAGGGCCATGTGTCCGTTAGGGCGTGCGGGTTCGACTCCCGCTCTGGGCACGAAAACAAAAACGTAATATCACTCCAAAATCAGTCGAACGATCGGGGTGAGAGAGTAGAAATACGTACCTGATAAAAGCTTAAAAATTATTTTTACAGGTTGGATAAGGAGTGTATTGCGACAAACACACGCTTGTCTTGATGTTGGGCGAAATGCTTTGTTGAGATAACGGAGGGAGCATCGAGCGAACGAAGTGAGTAAGGTCCTAATCGTTATTACCTTTATCCCGTGCTAAAAAAGATCCTACCAATAATCAAGTGGGTCCCCCACTACTCTACCGAGAACTTAAAGGCGGATCTACCTGCTGGGCTCACAGTTGGAGTGATGCTTATCCCACAGGGCATGGCATATGCGATTATAGCTGGACTTCCAGTTGAATATGGTCTTTACGCAGCACTCATCCCCCAAATTATATACGCTCTCACTGGCACTTCAAGACAATTAGCAGTTGGCCCTGTAGCTATGGATTCACTTCTTGTAGCTGCGGGATTATCTGCTATAACTACAATTGGCTCTGACAACTACATCGGCATGGCAATCCTTTTGGCATTTATGATGGGATGCCTTCTTCTAATAATGGGAATATTAAGAGCAGGATTTCTAGTAAATGTTCTAACTAAACCGATAATAAGCGGCTTCACATCAGCAGCCGCTCTGATAATTGCAGCAAACCAAATATCTAATCTCAGTGGTATTCCAATTGAAAGGAATACTCAAATTCAGTATATAGCGATTGAAGGAGTTAAATATCTCAATCAATTCAATAAGCCTACCCTGATTATTGGGTTGTCTACAATTAGTTTGATAACCATACTGTCTAAAATCAAATTCAAGATTAAGATTCCAATAGCACTAATTACTTTGGTTTTAGGGATAATATGCGTCAATCGATTTAACCTACAAACAGAAGGAGTTAAAATAGTTGGCACAATACCCTCAGGGCTTCCATCATTTAAAACACCATTGGATCACATTGGAAATGCGGTAAAACTAATCCCAATAGCCTTCACTTTAGCATTAGTAGCATTTATGGAGGCGTTTTCCGTTTCAAAAGCGCTTTCAGAAAAGCACGGATATACTATCGACCCAAACCAAGAGTTAAGGGCCTTGGGAATATCAAATATTATTGGATCATTTTTCCAATCATATCCAACTACTGGAGGATTTTCTAGAACTGCCGTAAATGACCAAGCTGGAGCCTCTACTCCGCTTTCATCGCTTTTTGCAGCATCACTAATCGCGCTAACTCTACTATTTTTCACCCCTCTTTTTTATCACCTCCCTCTCTCAGTACTAGCTGCAATAATTATCACTGCAGTTTTGAGCTTATTTGACTTCAAATTTGCTGTCAAATTATGGGAAACCAAAAGATTAGAAGCAATGCTATTGATATCAACTTTTGGAACAACTCTTTTTATTGGGATGGTAGAGGGAATAATAGTTGGAATAGTTCTATCAATTGCCCTGATTTTCTTCAATAAAAAGCTCTAATTTTGCATTAAATATTTAGGCCAAAATGGAAATCAAACAAATCTATACAGGTTGTCTAGCACAGGGCTCGTACTACATTAAATGCTGTGATGAAGCGGCAATTGTAGACCCTTTAAGAGAGGTGCAACAATATATAGATATGGCAGAGCGAGATTGTGTGAAAATCAAATACATTTTTGAAACACACTTTCACGCAGATTTCGTTTCAGGTCACCTCACTCTCGCAGAGAAAACAGGAGCTACAATTGTGTTTGGGCCTAATGCTAAAACAGGATTTGATTCACTGATTGCAAAAGACGGTCAAAGATTCAAAATCGGAAAGGTTGAAATCGAGACATTACACACTCCAGGACACACGATGGAGAGTACTACTTATTTAGTCAATGATAAGCAAGGCAAACCTCATGCTATTTTTTCTGGAGATACCGTATTTCTTGGTGACGTAGGTCGACCAGATCTAGCCCAAAAGGCAACCAACATGTCTCAGGAAGATCTTGCAGGAATTCTTTTCGAAAGCATTCGGAAGAAGATACTCCCACTACCTGATGATGTAATTATATACCCAGGACACGGAGCTGGATCAGCTTGTGGCAAGAACATGAGTATAGAAACAATTGGGACTCTAGGCCACGAGAAAAAAACTAACTACGCCCTAAGACCAGATATGTCAAAGGAAGAATTTGTAGCAGAGCTATGCGAAGGTCTGCCTAAACCACTAGAGTATTTTGGACTGAACGTAGCTATGAACAAATATGGTTACAAGTCTATCGACGATGTTATCGAGAATGGACACAACATGCTTGGCGTAGAAGATTTTGTCAATGCTTCAACCGCAACTGAAGCTTTAATTCTAGACGTTAGGCACCAAAGAGAATTCATTAAAGGATTTATTCCTGGATCAATATTCATAGGGCTTTCAGGAACTTTTGCCCCATGGGTGGGAGCTCTTTTAGTAGATGTTAAGATGCAACTATTACTTGTGGCTGAACCAGGAACTGAAGTGGAAGCAATTACTAGGTTATCTAGAGTTGGGTTTGATAATGTAATTGGAATCTTAGATGGCGGATTTGAAAGTTGGAAACAAGCAGGCAAAGACGTCGATAATATAAATGCAGTAGATGCAATAACTCTAGCTGAAGAAGTAAATTCTGACGAAAACACAAAGATTGTAGACGTTAGAAGAACCGGAGAATACGAAGCTGAACACGTTGAAGGCGCAAGCCATGCCCCACTTAGTTGTCTGACAGATTATTTGGACAGATTGCCACATGAACAATTCTACATTCATTGTGCTGGTGGCTATAGATCCGTTATCGCTAATTCCATTCTAAAGAAAAATGGAATTCACAATGCTATAGAAGTGTTGGGCGGATTTAATGCGATAAAGAAAACAGAGGCTCCGAGGACTGAGTTCGTTTGTAATGACTCAATTCTATAATTCCAGGTTAGGAATCTTGGTTCATTACGTCGGTTTGGACTTTAATACTCTCCTTATGAACCTGCTCTAGGACTCTTAAGATAAATTCTTCACTAAGACCTAACTCATTAGACCATTTCATTCGAGTCCTTAAAATTTCCCTCCATCTTTCTAGATGAAGAACTGTTAGACCCTCCTCTTTCTTGAATTCTCCCATAAGCTTGGCAATCTCCATTCGGCCACTTAGGAGCTCCATAAGCTGCTCGTCAATAGAATCCATCTTGATTCTAAGAGCGCTGAGATCTCTATCAGAAGTGGAATCCTTTAAAGAGGACCTGATTTCAAGTCCTGCGATAAGCTTTTGCAAGTCTTCAGGAGTAATCTGCTGTGATGCGTCGCTTAAAGCCTCATGAGGTTTGGTATGAGTTTCAAGCATGAGACCGTCCATGCCTAGGTCCATAGCTTTTTGAGAAACTAAACTCAGAAGTTCTGTGTTTCCACAAATATGGCTAGGGTCGCAAAACAGACTTACATCAGGAAGCTCAGATTTTAAACCAATCGGAAGTTCCCACATAGGTGCATTTCTGTATTTGTGCTGGGTGAAATTCGAGAAACCCCTATGTAGTGCTGCAACTTCTCCTGAAGTTGATGCCGCAAATCTTTCAATTGCACCTAACCATAATCCTAAATCTGCGTGCATAGGGTTTTTTACCATCACTGGCATTGAAGTCCCCTTAAGAGCATCTGCTATGTTTTGAACTGAAAATGGACTTACTGTTGTTCTTGCTCCAATCCAAACCGCATCAATAGAGTGTTTCAAAGCCAATTCAGCGTGTTCAGCATTTGCAACCTCTGTCATAACTGACATCCCCAACTCTTTCTGCACCTCTGAAAGCCAAACTATTCCTTCAGCACCCACGCCCTCGAAACTGTTGGGTCTTGTGCGGGGTTTCCATAAACCAGCCCTGAAATACTTGAGATTCTCATTTGATTGTAGTTCACGTGCAGTTGCAAACACTTGCTCTATGTTTTCTGCAGAACAAGGTCCAGCAATTACTGTTGGCCTTCTATTTTCGAGTTTAAATGACAATTATGCGAATGATTGTAATTCTACAAGTTTAGCATAAGAACCATTAAGAGCCATAAGCTCATCGTGAGAACCACTCTCAACAATTTTCCCTGCGTCAAGTAGTACAATTTTATCAGCCTTTCTGACAGTTGACAATCTGTGAGCAATTACAAGTACTGTCCTGTCTTGCATTGCTGCATCTAGCGCCTGTTGTATAGCATGCTCAGAAGCTGCATCTAAAGCTGAAGTTGCCTCGTCTAGAATAAGTACAGAAGGATCTCTGTAAAGCGCTCTTGCAAGAGCAACTCTTTGTCTCTGACCTCCGCTTAGCTTCCTACCTCCATCGCCAACCTCAGATAATAAACCTCTTGGAAGTTGATTTGTAAATTCTAATACATTAGCAGATTTTGCTGCTTCTTGAAGTCTTGGTGAATCTGGGTTTGCATCACATAATGCAATGTTTGAAGCTATGCTACCATTGAATAGAATTGCATCTTGAGTAACTACTCCTAAGTTTGAACGCCATGAGTTAATTTCTAAATCAATTAGATCAACACCATCGATTTTTATTGCCCCTTCGCACGGATCGTCAAACCTTACTAGAAGATTACTAAGCGTAGTCTTTCCAGAACCAGAAGCTCCTACGAGCGCCACAACCTCGCCTTTTTTAATGTCTAAAGAAAATGTGTCTAGAACTTTTGTTTCTTCATAGGAATAGCTAAGATTTTCAAAAGAAATACCTGAAATCAATTCTTTAAATTCATTAGAACCATTGGTAAGGGTTTGGCCTACATCTATCTCAAACATTTCTTCAATTCTGTCGAGAGATGCAACACCCTTACTAACTCTAAACCATCCATCACTCAAAGCCCTTGCTGGAGGAATAATTTGTGAGAATACAACTAGGTAACCTATGAACCAATCGCCAGTCAAACCCGATTCACCAGAAAGAACAATTGTTCCGCCATAGCCAAGCAATATAGCCATAACAGTAAGAGAAATCACCTCACTCAGAGGAGAACTCATGTACTCCCTTTGGAACATTTTACGCATTGCAAAGAAATGCTCTTGATTGCGTACTTCATATCGCTCTTTAAAATCCTTCGATGCTCCAAACGCCTTGATAATCTTCATGCCGCTCAATGTTTCCTCTAGAATATTACTCAACGAACCTAGCTCTTCCTTTCCTCTTTGGGCTGATTTTTTAAGCTTCTTTGCTACCCTACTGATTATTATTCCGCTTATTGGCAAAAACAACATAGCAAATAGTGTGAGCTCCCAACTTAGAGCGAGCAAAGCACCAAACGATATTAAAATCATGAGTGGAGACTTAAACATCACCTCAATTGAACCAACTACACTGACCTCAACTTCGTTAAGATCTAAAGTAAGCCTACTCATTACATCACCCTTTCTAGAATCTGAGAACCAATTCATCTGTTTTCCTAACAATCTTCCGTAGGTGTTATTTTTCAAATCCCTACTAACCCCAGTCCTGATTGTGGCGAGACTGTACATAGCTAAATAAGTAGTCATATTCTTAAGTATAGCTAGAATCACTACTACACAACAGATCGCAACTAATGCGTGACTAGCGCCTACAACAGCTAAATATGAATCGAACCACCCTCCGATTCTACCGGGCAAATCAGCAGTTGGAACACTTAATTCTTCAGAATCACCTCCAAAGAGTATCCTCAAAAATGGTACTACACTGAGAAATGTAAACAGGGAAAGTATAGACCCAAATAAGTTTAAAAGGGCGTTAGCTAGTATATTCCACTTGTAATTTTTTAAAAGCTGAAAAAGTACTTTTAGTCTACTCACCTGCTAATGATTCTGAATATCCTGTATATGAAGAAGGAGTAATTGCTTTGAGCTCAGCCTTTACAGAATCGCTAACGTTTAACGTGTCGATAAAATTGCTCATCGTTTCAGCAGTTATTGCCTCGCCTGTGCGAGTAAGAGCTTTTAATGTTTCGTAAGGCTTAGGGTAGCCTTCACGTCTAAGAATTGTTTGGACTCCTTCACTTACAACAGCCCAATGTGCTTCTAAATCATTGGCAAATGCAGCTTCATTAATCAACAATTTACCAAGTCCCTTTTGAAGAGACTTCAGGGCAATAACTGCATGAGCTAGAGGCACACCAACATTTCTAAGAACAGTAGAATCTGTAAGGTCTCGTTGCATTCTAGAAATAGGAAGTTTCTCAGCAAAATGTCCTAACAAAGCATTTGCTAGACCAAAGTTCCCTTCAGAATTTTCAAAATCAATTGGATTCACTTTGTGAGGCATAGCAGATGAACCAACCTCACCCTTAATAATCTTCTGTTTGAAGTAATCAAGGCTTATGTAAGTCCAAACATCCCTATCTAAGTCTATCATAACAGTATGTGCTCTTCTTAGAGCATCACACCAAGCTGCAAGGTGATCATAGTGCTCGACCTGAGTAGTTACTTTAGAACGGTGAAGTCCTAGGTTGCCCTCAACGAATGAATTTCCAAAATCAATCCAATCAATATCTGGGTAAGCCACCTTATGAGCATTAAAACCACCAGTAGCGCCACCAAATTTTGCAGCATAAACAGAAGTTTCAATTGCATCTCTCTGTATTTGTAATCTCTCTACAAATACCATAATCTCCTTTCCGACTGTAACCGGAGACGCCGACTGACCGTGAGTTCTCGCAAGCATTGGAACAGACTTCCACTCTGTAGCTAGGTCTTTTAACTTACCAATAACGTCATTTAATACCGGTAGGTACACATCCTCAGTTGCGCGCTTCAGAGAAAGTGGAATAGCAGTGTTATTTACATCTTGAGAAGTTAGACCAAAGTGAACAAACTCACTCCACTTGCCCAAATCCAATTTTTCCATCTCCTCCTTAATCCAATACTCAACCGCCTTTACATCGTGGTTAGTCGTAGATTCAATATCCTTAATACGTTGTGCATCGCCTTCTTCAAAATTTTCATACAATGCCGTTAATGTAAACTTCATGTCAGATGGGAAATCAGCTAGCTGAGGCAGAGGAAGTTCAACTAAATCTATAAAATACCTAACCTCAACCTCTACCCTGTGGCGTATTAAGCCCCATTCAGATAAAGTTGGAGTAAGTGGTTCAGTGTGTCTACGGTATCGGCCATCAACTGGCGAAATAGCATTCAGTGTAGAAAAAGGCATTAGTTATAGATTTCAAAAAACAAAGATACGAACCAACTCGTGGTTACTACCTTCGTAACATGCAGCTTTACACTATTCACAACGGGAATTTTAAACTTGACGGTGGCGCGATGTTTGGAGTGGTCCCTAAGAAGCTTTGGGAACGCACAAACCCGTCTGATTCAAACAACTTATGTCCATGGGCTATGCGTTCTTTATTAGTCCAAAATGGCGTTAAATTGATATTGATTGATTGTGGATTAGGAGATAAGCAAAACAAAAAATTTTTTAGTCATTACCACCCTCATGGCGAAGAAAGCTTGGATAAAAGCTTAGCTTCAGTGGGGTTTTCAAGGGATGATATCACTGATGTTTTTCTAACACATCTACATTTTGATCATGTAGGAGGAGCCGTAGAATGGAACGATACTAGAGATGGCTATCGACCATCTTTCAAAAACGCAACATACTGGAGTAACAAACGCCATTGGAAATGGGCTACAGAACCCAATGCTCGAGAAAAAGCAAGCTTCCTTTCAGAAAATATACTACCTCTTGAAGAAAGCGGTCAGTTAAAGTTTATCGATGCATCAATCGACGCAACTCGCATAAATACTGGCCTAGGATTCGAAGCTTTCGTAGTAAACGGTCACATAGATGCCCAAATGTGCCCCATCATACATTACAAAGGAGAAACCCTAGTATTTATGGCCGATCTCCTACCCTCAGTTGGTCACATTCCCATCCCCTACGTTATGGGATACGATACTCGTCCAATGATCACTCTTGAGGAGAGAAAACGCATATTCAACGAGGCAGCAGATAAAGGATATCACCTTTTCTTAGAACACGATGCAGCAAATGAAATCTGCACATTAAAACAAACCGAAAAAGGGCCTAGATTAGACAGAATTATTGAATTAAAGGATCTGTAGGATGAGGTCTCTTATAATTTAAGATTAGTAAAAGAAAAATACTAGTCCTACCATTACAAAATAACAAATAAAGAGAATAGTTGATTGTATTATGTTTAATCTATTAGATAAGTACATAACTAATAAAGCCACTACTGTAAGTCCCATTAAAACAATCCAAATTGCACTTAGTGATTTCACTAATTCATCAGCTAATAAGATATCTCCTTGAAATAAACCGTAAATTAAAAGTGGCAATCCTAATGCAACGCAAAGATCAAAAATGTTGCTCCCAAATGCATTAGAAATAGCATCATCTGTCTTACCCTGGCCTGCATCACGGACACTTAAAAAAGTGTCGGGAAGACTAGTGGCAGCTGCAGCTATTACGAGGGCAATAACAGGTATTTCAAGATCAAATTCATTACCTATTTCAACACAAACTTCAACCAAATAATAACATCCCACTCCAACTCCAATCACTCCTAAAATAAATTTAATATTTAATTTCCTTCTTGTCTCAGGTGAATAATAACAATCATCAGGTTCAAACTTTGAATTTGTATTCGCATTGAAGAGCATGAAAATATATAAAGCATATACTAATAGTAGAATTGCTCCGTGCCAATATTTAAAAGCACCTTGAATTATTATAAAATAAATAATGGCTTGAACTACTAAAAGTAAAATCCCATCACGTATTACAATTTTTCTATTATGTTCTTTTAAAGGTTTACCATACTTTAAAAAGACGGTTAATATCATCACGCCAGGTATCACAAAAACATTAAATACTGATGACCCTGCGATAGTTGATAATCCTGATATAAAACCCTCAGAATCTCCTAATATTACTAGAAATACAATTGTTGTAAACAATTCTGGAACTGAGCTTGCAATTGCATTTATTGTAGCTCCTCGAACTCCGGGTCTCCATCCATATCCCCACATTTCAGATGCTCCAGATATACCTTTACTTGAAAACCAAATGACACAGCTTGAAACGACTACGCCTAATAATAACAATATCATAAAAGAAGAGTACTAATGAATATTTACTTTAGTCTTTAGAAAAATCCAAAACAAATTTAAGTCAGATAAGGCTTTTATGTATAATACAAGTGAAATTAATCGTCGTTAGAATTATACTTTTAAAAAAGAGCCATAAATAAAAACACCTTCAATTATAATTATAACAAAGGAGTATTTTTTAAGCATTGATTCTGAAAGATTGTTTAGTTTTTCTTCTCTTAATTTATTGAAATAAGGAAGATTCAAAATTCTAATAAAACCTTTGATCACTGACAACCATGTAATTAGGAAATAACAGCTTCCCAAACACCTACCCACTTATTATGAACTATGATGATTGGCAAACCAAAAATTATATTGACAAACCCAAAAAACATAATGTTATCTTTTGATCGATAAATTAATTCATCTCTAGAAGATTTACTAATCAACATTGCCAAACCAATTAATATCATGATATATCCAAAAAACTGTAGAAAGAATTTAGTGTCAGTCATTTATTAGAATTTATCATCAAATGTAGGTTTCTTATGAACTCTTTATTCATGATATTGAAGTAAACATCTAAACTTCAGTATATTTTGGATTATTAAATTCGTACACAAATTATACCAATATGGAAAACAAACAATCCTTTATAGAACGCGTATTTGAATCGGGCCTTTGGAAAATAAGGTTTGTAGTGCTATTTGCAGTTTTGTGTTCTTCTACTGCTTGCATAGCTCTTTTCATATTAGGGAGTTATGAGATTGGTCATGTCATTTTTGAAGAATTTTTTCATAATAGTGGGCATGATCTGACGTCTATGCACTCTAATCTACTTATCCACTTCATAGGAGCAATTGATCTTTATTTAATAGGAGTCGTTTTGCTAATATTCAGTTTTGGTATTTATGAATTGTTTATCTCAAAAATCGACATAGCGAGAGAAGATACCGATATCACAATTCTAGAAATTGAGGACTTAGACGAGTTGAAAAACAAAATAATTAAGGTTATAATAATGGTGCTAATCGTATCATTTTTTGAAAAAATATTATCATTAAGCGACAAGTTTAACACACCATTACATATGATGTATTTCGCATTATCTATACTTGCCTTATCAGTTGGAGTATTCCTTATTAAAATGAAAAAGTAACACGCACTGTAAGGACTCACTCTATCTATATTTTAATCATATTTTTAAGGTAATATGAAAGGTGCTATAGAAATCAAATTAAGTTTTTTCCCATTTGCATTTTTCCCAATAGGAGTATCACATTAGGAATGTTCTTATTATGGCTTAAACACTACCTAATTGGTGCAATCATAACAACGTGTCGCCTTATAATTTTTCACATTATGAGGTCAGATATAGGACTGAGAATTGGTATTGAAAGACTATCTGCTCAAGGACTACTGTTCTAATTTATGGACTCACAAAGACCAAATAATATCCTTGTCCTCTGCACTGGAAATTCCTGTAGGTCCCAGATAGCCCATGGCTTCCTGAAGTCTCTAGCTCCTAATGACAACATTTACAGCGCAGGAATTGAAATTTACGGAATAAACCCAAAAGCGATTAAAGCAATGTCTGAAGTTGGTGTTGACATAAGCTTGCATACTTCTAATCATATACAAGAATACAATAATATAGAATTCGATCACATAATTACTGTTTGTGACCATGCCGCTGAAAATTGTCCTCATCTTTCTTCAAATGCTCAAAGACATCATTTCAACTTTCCTGATCCTGCAAAAGCCCTAGGTTCTGAGAAAGAAATCAACGATGAGTTCAGAGAAGTCAGAAATAAGATTGAGAAATATGTAAAGCAATTCATTCATGATTATTGCTAAATTGAAATCATGAAAAAAGCTTGTGATTACCATTTTATTTGGAGTAATTTATATCTTCAAGCCCTTAACAATCTTGCTCACAAGCCCAGGGCCTTTGTAAATCATACAGCTGTATATTTGCACCAATGATGCCCCTGCATCTAGTTTTTCTCGTGCTGCTTCAACGCCGTCGACCCCTCCAACACCTATAATTGGAAAAGCGCCTGCAGATTTCTCACTCAAGTAACGAACTACTTCTGTTGACCTTGATCTAACAGGAGAACCACTTAACCCTCCTGCTCCGATTTCTTCAACTTCT
The DNA here is from genome assembly GCA_002722795.1 of Crocinitomicaceae bacterium. Taxonomy (GTDB): domain Bacteria; phylum Bacteroidota; class Bacteroidia; order Flavobacteriales_D; family Sanyastnellaceae; genus UBA974. Next base: position 23,175 of record PBMY01000021.1, on the reverse strand, counting down.
GAAGTTGAAGTTGAGAGACCACTTCGTTCAAGAGTGGTGTTTGTTGCAATCACACCGCTAACTCCTACTGAAGTTACGATTTCTATAATTTCATCGAGTTGATCGTTCTTCATATCTGGAGCAATCTTTAAAAAAATAGGCCTCTGAATTTCCTTTTGTTTATTTGCTGAAACAACAGCTGAAAGCAATGCTGTAAGTGGCTCCTTATCTTGCAACTCTCTGAGTCTTGGAGTATTAGGCGAACTTACGTTAACAACAAAATAATCTACATATGGATGGAGTGTTTCGAAACAATTCAAGTAATCGACTACCGCACTTTCGTTTGGGGTCACTTTGTTTTTACCGATGTTTCCTCCAACTATTAATCCTGAAGGTCGGCGACGAAGACGAGTAACAGCTGCTTCTACTCCATCATTGTTGAATCCTAAGCGATTAATTAACCCACCGTCAAGAGGTAGACGAAAAAGTCGAGGCTGAGGATTTCCTGATTGAGCGACTGGGGTAAGAGTGCCAATCTCGACATGACCAAACCCAAGCACATTTAATTCACGAAGCCAACGTGCGTCTTTATCAAATCCGGCAGCAAGTCCAACTCGGTTAGGGAATTTTAATCCGCACACTTCAATTGCATCGTTTTCCTCGCTTTGGTTAAAGTAACACTTTAAGAAAAATTCTATTCCAGGTATGCGTACTGCAATGCTCAATAACCCCATAGCAAAGTAGTGAGCTTTCTCCGGAGACATTAAGAAAAACAAGGGTTTCAGAACTTTTTCGTACATCGATGCTAAGATAAGTATTGGAAATCTAACAATAGCAAATTGTGAATAACCCTGTTAATAGCGACCATGATTTATCCCTAAAGATCTCTGAAAATCTAGTTTAACTTTGATATCCAAGTATGAAAAACTTGGGATTACTTAGCTGGCTTTCTAAGCGAAAACTAACTGACGAACAGGTAGCAAACATCTTCGTCAACACGTCTTTCGAGACTGTAGAAACTGGTTGGCCTGAAGTTGCCTCTCTCCTGAATATGATGCCAGAATTTGAAAAATCTCCAGAACTCAACTCTGAAGATTACGGTAAATTCTTGATGATTGTGGTAGCTGCTAATCTGAGTCATGTACCCAAACACTTTGCAAATGGTGTCGATAGAGCAATCATCAAAAGATGTGTTGCAAAATTCTCTAGATCCTTGGGAGTTCCAAAAGACAAGTTCGCAAATAAGATTAAGGAATTTAGATCCTTTATGAAGGAAGTGAATAAACCTTCAAAGAACACAACTACTGCAATGACCCGGGCGGTCATTTACAAATACGGTTTGATAGAATGTCAGGATGCTTATTTCCGCGACATGAACGTACCTAACCCAATAATCCAAAAAGCATTAAGAGATTTAATGGTAAGTTTTATTTGGGATTGGTATGAAATAAGCGACAACTACAGGGTGGACATCACTCAAGATGAAGAGGTTATTGTTGAATGACTTTAAGCCTACCGTAAAGACCTATCAATATCTCGAGCTACGTCTCTCTCTTTTATTACTTCACGTTTATCGCGCATCTTTTTTCCTTTAGCTATGCTGAATTTGATTTTTGCATATCCACTCTTTGAAATAAAAAGAAGGGTAGGAACTAGAGTGATTCCAACATTTTTCAGCTTCTTATCGAGTTTCTTGATTTCATTCTTAGTAAGAAGGAGCTTGCGCTGACGACGCGGGTTCTGTTTAACGTAACCGTTATTAGGGTATACTTCAACATACATATTAATCACCCACATCTCCCCTTTTTCCATCTTGCAATAGGCTTCAGTTATGCTTGCCTTACCATTTCTAATAGATTTTATCTCACAACCATTTAATTTTATACCCGCAGTAAACTCATCTTCAAGAAAATAAGTAAACGAAGCCTTTTTATTCTTTATCTCAACGGACATATTGCTAAGGTAAACTAATTTAGAATGATGATTTCAAGGGTTGACGATAGAGTATTATTCAATATCCCCAAGGTCGAGCTTCACTGCCATCTTGAGCTTGCTTACAGACCTTCTACAATGAAGTTATGGGCTGTTGAAGATGGGGATTTGCAAGAGGGATGTAGTGATGAGGAGTTTAAGACCAAATACATGGTCCTTTCACCAATGATTGACCTACCAACTGTACTTCAGAAATTCCTAGTGACAAGGGATAGGATAAAATCTATTGAAAGAATAGAGCAGCTTGCATTTGAGGCTTGCGAAGACATGTACATTATATCTAATGTTAGAATTCTCGAACTAAGGTATGCGCCGAGTTTTGTACTAGAGGTCTTTCCTGAACTAGGGGCTGATAAATTGCATGAAGCAATAGTAAGAGGTTGCGCAAGAGCTGAGACAAAATACCCTATGGCAGTCGGGCTGATTTGCGTACTACAAAGGGTTAAATCAGTAAGTGAAAACGAATATTGGGCTGATTTTGCAATAGAGAGAAAGGGAGAAATTCTAGGGCTTGATCTTGCAGATGATGAAGTTAATTATCCTCCAGATGTTTTTGCTCATATTTTTCAAAAGGCCAAATCTAAAGGCTTAGGTATCACCGTTCATGCTGGTGAACCTAGCTTACCTCAAGCACCTCGAAACATTATTACTTCAATAGAAAAACTAGGATCAGACAGGATTGGCCATGGAGTTCAAAGCATTCATGACCATAAAGTAATTGACATTTTAATAGAAACTGGTATTCCACTTGAATTATGTCCTACCTCTAATGTTCTGACAAAAGCAGTTGACAGAATCGAATCACACCCATTAGCAGAACTCATGGATTTGGGCGTTAGAACCACTATTAATAGTGATGACCCTGGAGTCATGGGCATCTCCCTTATGACAGAATATGATAAGGCTCACAACACTTTAGGACTGTCACTAAAACAGCTAGAACTTTGCAACCGTTGGGCCGCTCATGCGTCGTTTATTTGCAAAGAGAAGAAAGAAAAAGTTTGGCCTTTATAAAATGAAAAATCTACTACTTACATTTTTAGCTTTCACAGTTTATTCTGCTAATTCAGCCCAAACCCAAACCGTAGGGGTTTTCACCAACACTGAAAATAGCTACGATGGATACACACTTTATGCACCAATCCCTGGATTTAACACCTACTTGATAAACAATTGTGGAGAGGTGGTAAATGAATGGACGAGTGATTATCGAATTGGACTAAGCGCATACCTTCTCGAGGATGGCAGCCTATTGAGAACTGGACAACTACCATCCTATGCTGACCATCCTTTTTCTGGTGGAGGCACTGGTGGAAGATTAGAGAGATTTAGTTGGGATGGAGATTTAATTTGGTTTATCGATTGGGCCGATGATGATCATCACCACCACCACGACATTGAGATGCTTCCAAGTGGAAACATATTACTCATTTCTTGGGAAGGTCATAGTTATGAGGAGGCTCTAGAAATGGGGAAAAACACTACTCAAACTGAAAATCCAGTATGGTGTTGTCAAATTATAGAAATAGAACCAACTGGAAGCAAAGGAGGAAATGTGGTTTGGTCTTGGAGCGCTTGGGACCACCTTGTGCAAGATACAGATCCTTTAAAACCTAATTATGGTGTGATTTCAGATTTTCCAAGGAAATTTAATATCAACTATTCAAATGGAAATGGGCCCAATCAGGGTGCTGGAAACTCTGACTGGATGCACTGTAATTCTGTAGATTACAATGCTGAGCTAGACCAAATCATGATCTGTTCAGCAAAATTCTGCGAGTTTTGGATTATTGATCATTCACTTACAACTGAAGAGGCAGCTACTGAAGCTGGCGACCTTCTTTACAGATGGGGAAATCCGCAAGCCTACAATAGAGGTGCCTCTAAAGACCAAAAACTTTTCCACCAACATGATGCACATTGGATGGACGAGGGTGTGATGCTCTACAATAACGGAAAGAACAGACCTGAGGGTGAATATAGTACTGTAGAGATATTTGAACTACCACAAATGGAAGATGGCGTATATCCAATTTTCTCTGACGAGCCCTTTATGCCTACATCTAATTATTGGCAATATCCTCAAGAATTCGATCCTGAATTCTACTCACAAAACATAAGTGGTGCGACTCGGCTACCAAATGGAAACACATTAATCTGTGAGGGTGGTTCAGGACATCTATTTGAAGTAATGCCTAATGAAGAAGTGGTTTGGTCTTATGTAAGTCCTATAACTGCGTTTGGGCCAACAACTCAAGGAAGTGATCCTGGAAACACATCTGTATTTAGAACTTACAGATATGCTTTTGATTATCAAGCATTTGTTGGTCGTGATATAACTCCGGGTGATGTAATTGAATTTAATTCTTGGGATTGGGGATGCACAACAACTAGCGTAGAAACAAGTAATAGAGTCAAAGAAATAAGCATATACCCTAACCCCTCTTATGACTTATTTTTCTACGATTCTAAAAACATAGGGCAAATCGATGTATACAATTTACTTGGGCAGTTAGTTAGCTCAATTAGTAAATCTCAAAGTGGAAAAACTAGCTTTGGTCAAGAATTAGAAGCAGGCTACTACATAGTTATATTCACAAATTCAATCACTAGGTATAAAACCGAAAGCAGAATAGTAAAACAATAAAGATGGCAGATTCAATATTAATTGAGGATAAGGGGGCAGTAAGATATATTACTCTGAATAGACCCAAGTCGTATAATAGTTTTAATCGTGAGATGGGCATTGCTTTTCAAGAAGCATTGGACAATGCTAGCATCGAGAACTCAGTAAGATGTATTGTTATCAAAGGAGAAGGTCGAGCGTTCTGCACAGGCCAAGACCTCAAGGAAGTAACTGCACATGACGCACCCAACTTCAAAGTGATTGTTGAAGAAACCTACAATAAAAGCATAAAGAGGATCAGCAATATTAGAAAGCCAATTATTGCTGCTGTAAATGGCGTTGCTGCTGGAGCAGGAGCAAATATTGCACTAGCTTGTGATCTTACTATTGCTAAAGAAAGCGCATCATTTATTCAAGCCTTTTCAAAAATAGGTCTTATACCAGATAGCGGCGGAACTTGGTGGTTACCACGTCTTGTTGGTATGCAAAGAGCTAAGGCAATGGCATTCTTTGGAAATAGCGTTGGAGCATGTGAAGCTGAAAGAATTGGACTTATATACAAATGCGTGGGCGATGATAAATTCGATGAAACAGTGGAAGAAACTGCATCTAAACTTGCAACAATGCCAACTCTAGCACTTGGTCTAACTAAAGCAGCATTTCTCGAAGGGATGGATTGTGATTTAAATAATCAATTAGCTCGCGAACTTGATTACCAATTCACTGCAGCTGAATCGGAAGATTATGTTGAAGGTGTTGCCTCGTTTTTAGAAAAGAGATCCCCAAATTTCAAAGGAAAATAACTTTACTTCTGAAGTGCTCTGAAGTAAGTAGTTGCAACAATAGCAGCTGTTTCAGTCCTAAGTCTACTATCGCCAAGGCTAACTTCAACACCTCCATGATTAAGAGCAAAATCAACCTCTTCAAGTGTGAAATCTCCTTCAGGGCCTATAGCAATACAAGCATTTTCCCCAACCTTAATTGCTTCAAGTAGATGATTTGTGGGGGATTCCATGCAATGTGCAATGTAAATTTTTGACTCAGCTGACTTAACTGCATCATAAAAAGAACAAGCAGATTCAAGAGTGGGCAACCAAGATCTACCACATTGTTTCATAGCAGACACAATAACTTTTTTCCATCTATCGTGTTTTTCAACCTTCCTTTCTGATCTCGTTGTCCAAACAGGCACTATCCTATCAATACCAATCTCTACAGCTTTTTCTAAAAACCACTCAAAGCGTTCTGTTTGCTTTGTGGGGCTTACGAGCATTGTCAGATTTGGAGAGGGTGCTTGAGTTTGAAGGATTTCACTTACGTGAACTAAACAATTGCGTTTGCTTACTTCAACAATTTTAGAGTTTGCTAAACCACCCCTTCCGTCAATTAATTGAAATGAATCTCCTACCTTAGCTCTAAGCACTTTGATAGCGTGACGTGCTTCATCTTCAGGAAGCTCAAAGCTTCCCGCTTGAAGTTCAGGTACGTATAATAATCTCAATTAGTTTACGTTTACCGCAACACGAGGGCCACCTGAACGCATAGCATCAGTTGCTTTATCGTTAAATTTTGAGAAGTTAGTCACAAAGCGCTTTGCTAAATCAGCAGCTGCGGCATCGTAAGCAGACTTATCATCCCAAGTTTCACGTGGGTTTAATACATCTGAAGGAACATCAGGGCAAGAGTTTGGTACATGCAGACCAAAAACCTCATCAGTCCTCATATTGATCTTAACAAGCTTACCCTCAAGGGCAGCAGTGATCATTGCACGAGTATAATGTAGCTTCATCCTCGACCCAACTCCGTAACCACCACCAGTCCATCCGGTATTAACTAGCCAAATTCTAGCTCCGTGCTTTTCGATTCTCTCTCCTAGCATCTCAGCGTACTCAGTTGGTGCTAGCGGGAGGAATGGCGCACCAAAACATGCAGAGAATACTGTTTGTGGCTCTACAACTCCCACCTCAGTACCTGCAACCTTAGCCGTGTAACCACTAATGAAGTGAAACATCGCTTGATTTGCGTCGAGACGGCTGATCGGAGGAAGTACACCAAAAGCGTCACAAGTCAAAAAGAAAATATCAGTAGGATGACCAGCCATGCCGCTTTCTACAGCGCCAGGGATATGGTCAATAGGGTAAGAAACACGAGTATTAGGCGTAATGGTATCGTCTTCGTAGTTTGGAGTTACTCCGTCACTTTCAAAACCAATGTTTTCAAGAAGAGCTCCGTATTTAATAGCGTTGTATATCTGAGGCTCTCCCTCTTCACTAAGATCAATTGTCTTAGCGTAACAACCGCCCTCCATATTGAAGACTCCATTGTCTGACCAACCGTGCTCATCGTCACCGATAAGATTTCTTAGAGGATCGCTACTTAAAGTGGTCTTCCCCGTTCCGCTTAAACCAAAGAATACAGCAACATTTCCGTCTTTACTAGTATTTGAAGAACAGTGCATTGGAAGAACACCATGTACCTCTGGAAGTTCAAAGTTCATTACTGAGAACATGCCCTTTTTAATCTCTCCAGTATATCCAGAACCTGCAATAATGATGATTTTACGAGTAAAGTCAATTGCGCTAATATTTCCTTGTCTACAACCGTGACGTTCAGTATTGGATTCAAATTCAGGTACGCAGATTACGTGCCACTCAGGATCTGCTCCATCTATGTCTGCAGCAACAAATCGCAAGAACATATTATGAACAAATAGTGAAGAATATGCAAGTTCAGAAACCACTCTAGTATTAATTCTAGTAGCAGGATCAGCACCTACAGCTCCATCTCTAACATATACATTTTTGCCTTGTAAGTATTCAATCGTATCCTCTAAAAGACGCCCAAAATCTTCGCTTGTAATGCTTTGATTTATATCCCCCCAATCAACTCTAGAGTTTGTTTTATCGTCACTTACGATAAATCTATCCTTAGGAGAACGTCCTGTAAAATCACCTGTATTGATGGCAAGAGCACCTGTGTCGGCTAGTCTTCCCTCTCCGTTAAGGATACATTCTTTTACTAATGTTGATGGTGGAAGATTCCATTGCGCGCTCGCTACTCCTTCAAGGCCAATAGCTTCAAGACTCGCGTTTTTAGGGGTAATACCCGTATGCTTCATGTGTTTGAGGAAATGTCGTTAAAAAATTCCTAACGCAAAGATACACCTAACCTCTTCTTTTAGGTGTAAAATTGTTCACAACCCACTAACTTAAATTTTTATCTTTACTGCATGACAAAACTTGGAACAATACTTATAAGTTTAGCCTTTGTAGCCATTACCTCATGTGGAGATAGTCAAAACAACCAAGGTGATAACAGTAATAATAAAGATCAAGCCGAATCACCACTAGGTCGGGAATTGACTGAGGCTGAAAAGCGCGGAATGAGGCTGATGAAGAGCCGCCAAGACGCTCAAAAAAGAAATTTAGCTGATAAAAGTAAAAACAAAACATCTACATACAGATATTTAGCATCAAGTGATGAATACCCCATTTTCAGTAACTTGTTAAAAAAATCTAGTATAAGCAAGCATATTCACAGATACAACGTGACTGTATTAGCCCCTGTAGACAATGCTTTTGAAGCATATCCTCAATACAAAGACCTTCTTCTTCCTGGAAATGAAGCTGTTCTTGATGAGTTTATATCGTATCACGTTGTGAATGAATCTCTAGAGTACAAATCATTTTCTGATGGAACAAGCTGGACTGTGCACGCAGGACCAACGCTAGAACTATCAAAGCAGGGGGGGATATATTTTGGTGGAGCACACGTTAGATCTGGATGCATAGAGACTGAAAAGGGCGCCATAATTGGAATGGATGACATTATTTACTTCCCTGAGTTAGAAGGAAAGTAATGCGTTGTGCTCTGCACATATTCCTAACATTTGGCTTACTCGTTAAAGGTTTCACAACTCATGCACAATGGGATTATGGGTTTGAAATTGGAGTTGTCCCTGTTGTAGTTCAAGATGATACTTTACACAATCCATGGACGGGTGGACTAACTGCACCTCAATGGTCTCCTATTGATTTTGATTTTGATGGCGATGAGGACCTTTTTGCATTCGATAGAGACGGTCATAGACTTCTAGCATTTGAAAGAAACGCAAGTGATTGGGTATATAGACCTGAATGGGTTGTTGGGTGGCCAAACCTAAAAGAATGGGTGCTTCTCCGCGATTATGATTGTGACGGTAAGCCAGACATCTTCACATCAGTCCAAAACGGAATAAACGTTTACAAAAACAATACAGATGACCCACTAAACCCTCAATTTGAGTTAGTCGCATCTCCACTTCAGGCATCCTATGATTTTGGCTCAGGAGCAGATATGTTACCTGTAGTTTGTATTAGCCTAGACGTTCCGGCAATCCAAGATATAGACGAAGATGGTGACCTAGATATAATATCATTTACTGAAACTTCATCAACACTATACAAATACGAGGGAATTAGCTCTTGTGGGCTTGATATGAAGTGTACAAATAGATGCTATGGAATGCTTGCTGAAGCAATTGAAAATAATAATCTGTACATAGGGGAGAATTTTAATTGTGAATACAACTTAGTGGATCCACGTGGAGGAAACAGACACGTTGGTGGGTCAATAACAGCACTTCAACTTGATGATAATGGGCCGCTAGATCTACTTATTGGAGATGTTACCTACCCTACTATCATTGGAGTATTATTGGAAGACGCAGTGGATGGTCAGGATAGTGCGGTTTTCACAGATTTGACCTTCCCTATTTCTACAAATGGAATGCAATCTTTAGATTGTAAAAGATTTCCCACAGCATATAATATTGATATAGACGCTGATGGTGTTAAGGATTTACTATTCAGCCCCAACACCTATCTAGAAGTTGATGATGATGCATCTGTTCACTATATGAGGAATACTGGCACTAATGATGCTCCTTTTTGGGATTATGTAACACAAACCTTCATGCAAGATCAAATGATTGACATGGGGAGAGGTGCTTATCCACTTTTAGTCGACATCGATTCGGATGGGCTATTAGATTTAGTTGTTACAAATAAGGAGAATTATAACGACGTAGGTGATACACCATCTAAACTTCAAGCTTATAAAAATACAGGCACTATGTCTGAACCGATTCTATCATTGCCTTATGAAATAATTGTCGATTTAGAAACCTATGGAATTGAAAGTCCGTACCCATCAATCGGGGATTTAGACGGTGATGGAGATGTAGATTTATTAATAGGTGATGAACTCGGATTTTTACATTATTTCGAAAACAGTTCTGGTGTTGGAAATTGGCCTATTTTTGAAGTGAGTGTTTTATCTGTTTCAGACTCTGAAGGAGAAACAATTGACATAGGTCAATTTGCGACTCCTCAATTAATTGATATTAATTCAGACGGCTTATTAGACTTAGTAATTGGTGAAAAAAACGGAATACTAAACCTATACCTAAACTGCGGAAATTCTACTCAATTTTCATGGTGTAAATATGTTAGCGATTTGTTTGGTGATGCTTGGGGTAATATTCACGTTAGCAATGCTTTAGGAATTAACGGGTATAGCACTCCTTCATTAGTGAAAGACAGTCTTGGTATTCATATTATTGCTTCGAATGAAATTGGATCAGTGGAATACTTTGGATTACTTCAAGAAGACCTTGAATTCGAGTACACATTGGAAACAATCAACGTCTTGAATCACATTTCAGGATATAGATCTGCCTGTACTTTTGGCGACCTAAATTCTGATGGAAAACACGAATGTTTTATAGGTATACAAAATGGCGGAATGAGGTGTTATTTTGGGTCTGATTCAGTCACAATAAATGTTCCTGAAATCATAGAAAATCAGGCAGTTGATCTGGTACTTTTCCCAAATCCTGGGACAAGCACTTTGACTTGGAAATCTCACATAACTAACATAGATGTCGAGGTCTATAATACCACTGGAATATTCATGGGACAATCTTCAAATGGTAGCATATCAACACTTGAATGGGCCTCGGGAATTTATATTGTGATCCCAACAAAAAGAGGAAGCCCTTTAGGGCCTCCCGCTTTATGGATAAAGTTAGAAGACTAACTTAAGAATTCATTCCATCAAGAACAGCTTTAACTTCTCTTACAGCTGTTTCGCTTTTAGAAAGAAGTTTCTTCTCTTCGTCGTTTAGATCAAGTTCGATTACTTTTTCTACACCATTCTTACCTAGGATTACTGGTACACCTAAGTACATATCAGAAATACCGTACTCTCCAGTCATCCAAACACAACAAGGAAATACTCTGCGCTGATCCTTAAGGATAGCCTCAACCATTTGGGCTGCAGCAGCTCCGGGAGCATACCATGCAGATGTACCAAGAAGGTTAACGATTTCTCCACCACCTTTCTTAGTGCGCTCAACAATTGAGTTAAGAGTTTCGTCATCGATAAGCTCAGTAACAGGAATACCTCCTACTGTTGTGTAGCGTGGAAGTGGAACCATGGTATCACCATGACCTCCCATCAGAACAGCTTGAATATCCTTAGGACTTACGTTAAGTGCTTCGGCTAGGAATGAACGGTAACGAGCTGTATCTAGGATCCCTGCCATACCAACAACACGAGTTGAATCAACTCCAGCGTTTAGGTATGCACAGTATGTCATTACGTCAAGTGGGTTAGAAACAATTACAAGAATAGCGTTGGGGCTATGCTCCATAATTTGAGTTGTAACCGACTTTACTATTCCAGCATTAGTCGCGATTAAATCATCACGGCTCATACCAGGCTTACGCGGAAGACCTGAAGTAATAACTACCACATCAGAATCCGCAGTTTTTGCATAATCGTTAGTAGAACCAACAGTTTTAGTATCGTATAAATTGATTGGTGATGTCTCCCAGATATCTAGAGCTTTACCTTCAGCAAAGCCATCCTTAATATCCAACAGGACTACTTCGTTTGCTACTTCTCGCGTAGCAAGAACATTTGCACAAGTGGCGCCTACATTACCAGCACCTACAACAGTAACTTTCATTTTAAGAAATTGGGGTTTTGGAGTGCAAAAATACAGGCTTAAGAACTGTTGCTGAAACAAATGAGTGCCTATTTTCGTTCTCAAACTACGATTACATGAAAGTACTATTCTCTATAATCAAGCTTTTTATTGTTTTTCTGCCACTGAATTCAGTATTTTCACAACCGGGTAATTTGCCATCAGCTAATAGTTCAATGCCAATAGGAGATGCAGGTGTTGACTACAATTTATTTGATTCTAAAGGAGAAAAAGAAGGATTGTGGATTAGGGTATGGCCTTCAGGAAGCCTTTACTACAAAGGAACATTTGTTTCTGGAAAGCCGGAAGGAGAGTTTTTATACTTCTATGATAATGGTAAATTGATGTCAGTTTTACATCACATGACTGATAAGATTTCTGCAATACACTTCAGGCCAAACGGATCATTACAAGCTTCAGGATTTTACAACCATCCAGTCGGAGATGCAGATCCAACAAAGGAAGGCAGTTGGGGGTACTTTGATGAAAATTCCGTAAAACGCAGACACGAAAGCTACAGCTATGGGGTTTTGGATGGTGAATTTTGGGTGGTTGATAGCAAAGGGCGTAAAGTAGAGGAGGGCTCTTACCTAAACGGTGTAAAAGACGGCACATGGTGTTCTTATTACGAAAACGGCAAGCTTAGACAATCAGTAAATTACTCAAAAGGCGAACTTGAGGGTGAATTTGTTTCATACCACCTAAATTCTAATATTCGTATCCAAGGACAATACCTAGAAGGACATGAAGACGGATCTTGGAAAACCTATTTAGAAGACGGTTCAACAGAAATGATCATCAAGTATTCTTTTGGTAAAAGGTTGAAAGAAATTCGCATCAACGGAACTTTTGAGGACACATACCCTGATGGACGATCAATGAGTGAATACTCATATACAGACAAGGAGTTAGATGGTCCCTACAGGATTTGGTTTGATTGCGGTGAATATGTGATTGAAGTATTTACCGATGAGGAAACTGGCGAACAGTTGCAGCGCAGAGTGTTGAGTGGAACACAAGTCAAGGAAGAGGGAGAATACATCAATGGTAAACTTGATGGACCTAGATTTTTTTACGACATCAAAGGAAAGCTAGTGAAGAAAGAGGTGTATGAAAATGGTGTTTTAGTTGACTAGGACAGACCTTCAAGAAAAGAAAGAAAAAAGAAACTGAAGTAGACACAACAATTGGAATAACAATAACATTTTTGATCGAAAACAAAAAATGGCTATTTAATTTTCATAATACTTGTAGGCCATGGATCTCTAAATTCTCCTCCTTTTTTCCAAATTTTGATTTCCTCTTCATTTAAAAAGCATGAATTCAGTTGTTCTGAAAATTGACTGATTTTTCTGATGTCACCTATGATGGTAAGTTTACAATGTCTATCTCCGAAATGACTTTTTTCTTTTGAAATTTTATTTTTTAAAGCATTAATCTCTTCATCTAAAAGTCCATTATTTTGGTCATCAAGAACAGATTGTTTCCATGTGCCTACAATTTCTAAATTTATATCACCTCCCGCTTGATTCCATAACAAAGCATATTTGTCTCTTGAAGGCATCCAAAAAAAACCTTTACTCCGATAAATTGTTTTATCAAGATAGTTTTGACATACATGCCAAAATCTTTCAGGATGAAAAGGTCGATCATCATGAATAATCTTTGTCCCCAATTCGTATGGTCTATCAGTATTTTCAATTAAAGGCTCTAATTCATCAATTAATTTTTCAACTCTAAAATAATTATATTCTTGAAGTTCTAGTAATGACTCTAGTTCTAGCCTTCCATGAACTACTGTGTGTAATCTAGAATATGGATTTATGTTTTTAATGTGATCGTGGATGTAATTTATCTTATTTGTGTCAATTCTATCTGATTTCGTTAAAATCACATGACTACTAAATAAAATTTGTTCAACTAACAAATTAGTTGTGTCCCTAATATTTAATGATAAATTTTCCTTGAAATTTGATGTTAATGTTGCCCCATAAATAAAATCATGAGCCATCATAAAACAATCAACAAGTGCTAAAAAACCTGTAAGCTTAAACTCTTCATTGCTCTGAAAATATTTAATAAGTGGTAAAGGGTGACAACTTCCTGAAGTTTCAATAATTAGGCATTTTGTATCATGATCAATGTTTAAATTCTTTATAGCTTCATCAAGTTTTTTAATTCCAATATCACTACTCAACACACAGGAATGAATTGATTTCATGATCTTAGTATTTTCTTCAACTAGTTCAGTATTGCCAATTAGTTGTCCATCAACATCAAGTTCACTCATGTCGTTAACAATCGCACAAAGATGTATGTTTTTATTTCTTGACTGATTGAGTAAATTTCTAAACAAAGTAGTCTTGCCAGAACCAAGAAAACCGTTAAGAATAATAACTGGAATTTTCTTTGATTTTTTAAAATTATCACCCATAAAAGTTTTTTTACACAAAGCTAATTAACTACTTCTCACTATAATATTTTGATAAACGAGTGAGATTATTAAGTCATTTGAATAGTATTTATAAAGACGTTTACATGAGTCTTTTTCAATGAAATTATAAATAGTCAGAAAATAATATGAATTACACTCTTAATTCTAGCTTTGTTTATCATCAGAATTATTAAAATATAAGCTAGTAGCCATACTTCTGCTTCCAAAGGGCACGGAGTTGAGAACGCATTTGGGTTTCTCGTTGGTTGTCCCCTGGATTGTATAGCCTTGTTCCTGAGAGAGATTCAGGCATACATTCTTGGAAACTAAAATTTCTAGATGAATTGTGATCGTACTGATATCCATCGCCGAAACCGATCTTGCTCATCAAGCTAGTTGGAGCATTTCTTAAGTGGAGCGGAACTTGCAAATCTCCTGTGTCACGAACTAGTTCTTGCGCGTCGTTTATTGCAAGAAAAGACGAGTTACTCTTAGCGCTAGTAGCTAAATATACAGTACACTGAGACAATATTATCCTTGCCTCAGGCCAACCTATTCTCTCTACGGCCTGGAATGCAGAAGTCGCAATCACTAATGCCGTAGGGTTAGCGTTTCCAATATCTTCAGAAGCTGAAATCAATAACCTTCTAGCTATGAATTTAGGATCCTCCCCTCCTTCTACCATTCTCGCTAAATAATAAACCGCAGCATTAGGGTCACTTGACCTAATACTCTTAATAAAAGCGCTAATGATATCGTAATGCGCTTCCCCTCCCTTGTTGTATAATACTGTTGTGTTTTGAATTATATCCTTAACAATGTGATTAGTGACCTTGACTTTTCCTTTTGGAACGCTAGAAACTACCATTTCTAGAATGTTCAACAATCTTCGAGCATCTCCTCCGCTTGCACGCATCAAAGCCTCAGTTTCAACCACCTCAATTTTTCGAGTTTGCAGAATTTTATCCTCCTCAATTGCAGTATTAATCAACTCCATCATTTCATCATGAGTAAGGTGATTTAATACGAAAATCTGGCATCTAGACCTGAGTGCTGGAATTACTTCAAAAGAGGGATTCTCGGTTGTAGCTCCAATCAATAAAACCAATCCCTGCTCTACAGCACCCAAAAGACAATCCTGTTGTGATTTTGAAAATCTGTGAATCTCATCAATAAAGAGAATGGCCTTTCCAGCGAACATCCCTCCTGACTTAGCCCTGTTAATAACTTCTCGGATGTCTTTTACCCCACTATTTATTGCTGAAAGTTGGTGAAATGGAAGACCTGATTTCTCTGCTAATATTCTGGCCAAAGTCGTCTTCCCTACACCTGGAGGACCCCAAAGAATCATAGAGGGCAATGTTGCATTTTCAGCTGCTCTTTTGAGAATAGACCCCTTGCCTATTAAGTGGGTTTGGCCTAAGTAAGAGTCAAAACTTATAGGCCTCATTCTCTCAGCCAACGGTATGTTTTCTGCGTCTAACACCAACCTTCAAACTTAGTAATCTTTCTCTCTTGTAGCTCAACTCCAGAAGGTCTTTTGTGCTTCCAACGTCTATGTGTCCAAAGCCAATTTTCAGGGCATTTTATAATTTCCTTCTCTAATATTCCTAAACATTTTTCAATCACCTCACCTTCTTCTGTATCTGATACACATTCACTGACTAACTCCAATTTCATGGTATACTTACCATCCTCATCCCTAGTGATTGCTGAATAAACTAGGGCAGCATCAAGCTTGTGTGCAAGCTTTTCCATTCCCGAGTAAACTGGAGTTTCTACTCCAAGAAAAGTAGTCCACCTTGCATTTTTATAATTAAAAGGGCTCTGGTCAAAAACCAAAGAACATAGAATAGGATCATTACTATTAGTGGATACAATCCTTCTTATCTGATTCATCTCAATAATCTCCATTCCAGATCTACCCCTAGATTTTTTGATTGCCTTATCGAAGACACGATTATTTAGTCTTTTATAAATCGCGTAAGTCTTATACTTTACTTTTTGTGGAAGATCAAGTGAAAACAATTCCCAATTGGCCATATGACCACCAACAAAAACTACATTTTTCCCCTTTGAGTATAATTCATCTAGCAGCTCTAAGTTTTCATACTTCAACCTTTTCTCAACACTTTTGACACTTGCAGCAAATAGCTTCAAAGATTCTAAAGCAAGCAAGCAAAGATTTTCATAAATACCAAATATGCTAACATTCGTTGCTCCTACAAGATTTAGGTTTTGCCTAATTACACCCCTTCTATATCTAAAAAAATAGGTTAGAAAAAAAGCAAGGATTTTTGCATCAAATCTGATAACCCACCAAGGCATAATTTTAAATTGATAGGCCAAAAGAAGCGCTAATCTTGAAACCAATGTAATCATTTAATCTCAATTTTCAACCCGTCAAATGCAGGGTATATGCCAGCTGGAAGCTCTTCTTCTAATTCTTCGTGCAATCCAATCAAATGACTCATATGTGTAAGATATGCAGCATTTGGACTAATCTTTTCAATAACATCTAATACTTCTGGCAGTGAATAATGTGATGGATGTTTGAATCGTCTCAAAGCACTAATTACTAAAGTTTTTACCCCTTTAATTTTCTCATAAGTTTCTTCAGATATAAAATTTACATCAGTAACGTATGCAAAAGCGCCAATCCTAAAACCAAGAACCTCTAAATCAGCATGCATGACAGGCAAAGGAGTCCAAATCTTACCTCCTAACTCAAATGATTCTCTGTGAATATTGATAATATTCATGAGGGGTACTCCTCCTTGGACGCTTGTGTCAAATGAATAATGAAAATCCCTTCTTATCGCTTTTTCAACGTCATTATTAGCGTAAATGTCCATCGGTCTTTTCTGCCAATAGTTATAAGCCCTTATATCATCTAAACCGGCCAAATGGTCCTTATGTTCATGAGTAAACACTATTGCATCCAACTCTTTAATACCCTCTCTTAGCATTTGCTGCCTGAAATCAGGGCCAGTATCAACAACTATAGATTTCTCACCTATTTGCAATAAAATTGATGTCCTAAGTCTTGAATTTCTATCATCCTCTGACTTACAAACATCACATTCACAACCAATTACAGGCACACCCTGAGATGTACCTGTTCCTAAAAAGGTAATCTTCATATTTGGGACCCCGAATTCGTGCATTTTTTTGCTCATCACTCCACAAAGGTATTTTACCTTTGCTAGTACGTGGACTCTGAACGCGTCATATTATCTTCAAAGCAAAAGGCACTCAGGATAAACCTGAACGAAAACCTTTACGGAACCTTCGCTGAAATTGGCGCTGGACAAGAAGTTGTACGTCATTTCTTCCGTGCTGGAAGTGCTTCTGGAACTATTGCAAAAGCCATTAGTGCTTACGATAAAGATTTTTCTGACGCTTTATACGGAACTGAGAAGGATGGTAGATACGTATGTCAATCTAGACTCAAAAAAATGCTTCTACACGAGTACAATCTAGTTGAAGACAGGATTAAGAGAGACAAACACCCTTCAAAGCATTTTTTTGCATTTGCAAACACTGTTGCTACAATCAACTACTCTAAAACTAGTCAAGGTCACGGATGGTTTGGTGTAAAATTCCAAACTTCACCTGAAGCTTCTCCTTCAGAAGTATTCCTTCACGCAAGATTACATGAATCTGATGCCCTACAACAACAGATGACAACTGGAAAGCTTGGTGTAAATATTCTTTATGGATGTTTCTTCTTAAATGAAGACCCAAAAGAATTACTAAAGTCACTTTATGACAACATTGAACAGGGCCATCTAGAGATTGATACGATCCAAATGAACGGACCTGCTTTTAAGGGTGTAGACAACCGTATACTATCACTTCAACTCGTAAAACTTGGAATGACTGATGCTGTAATCTTCACTCCTGATGGCGTAAATAGACAAGCAGCAGACGTTCTATACAAGAAAAATATTCTTGCTATTCGCGGAAGCTTCCGCCCTGTTACAAAAGTGAACATTGACATGATCGCAAAGGGGCTTAAAAAGTTCCGCGAAGAGCCTAAAGTTGATCCAGACAATATTCAAGTTCTATTTGAGATTACGCTAAACAACCTTAAAGGTGAAGGCGACATCGATGAACAGGATTTCTTAGATAGAGCAGACATTCTTTGTTCAATAGGCCAAACCGTACTCATTTCAAACTATCAGAAGTATTTTAAATTAGTAGAATTCTTCTCAAGGCATACTAAAAAGAGAATGGGTGTTATTATGGGTGCATTAACTCTAACTGAAATCTTCAATGAGAGATACTACAGAGATCTTAACGGTGGAATTTTAGAGGCGTTTGGAATTCTATTCTCAAGAGACCTAAAGATTCTTCTTTACCCTTGGAGAGACATCGAAAGCGGTGAACTTTGGACTACCAGCTCCACTCCTATACACCCTAGACTTAAGGCACTATACGATTACTTGTCATTCAATAAGAAAATTGTAGACATTGAAGATTACGATGAAGATGTGCTTTCAATTTTCTCAACTGAAGCTTTTAAAAGGATAAAATCTGGCAATGGAGAATGGGAAAACATGGTTCCTGATTTTGTTGACAGAATAATCAAGGAGAAATGTCTGTTTGGATACTGTGGTATGAAACCAAACGATAAAGAAGATGTTGAAGATCCTGCTTTAGCAGCCGCAAGAGCCATAGAGCAACCAACTAAGGATTAAAAAAATAACTAAATTAAAAAGGGCTTCCAATGGAAGCCCTTTTCAGCTTTATAGTCATGTCTTTACTCTTCAGCAGAAGTAACATCTTCCGTAACAATTGCCTCAAGTTCACCTTCTACAGCTTCTTCAACTGAAGCAGCCTCAAGAGCATTATCAAAATCAATCTGAGAACCTACTACAAGGTCTTGGAAATCTCTTGATCCAGTTCCAGCAGGAATTAGGTGACCAACAATCACATTTTCCTTAAGACCTAAAAGCTGATCTTGCTTACCGCTTACAGCAGCTTCGTTCAACACTTTAGTAGTCTCCTGGAATGATGCAGCCGATACGAATGAACGTGTCTGAAGAGAAGCTCTTGTGATTCCCTGAAGTAGTGGGCGAGAAGTTGCAGGTATCGCATCTCTTGCTTCAACTAATTCTAAATCACGACGCTTCAATGATCCATTCTCATCACGTAAGCGACGAGCTGAAATCATTTGACCTTCTGTAAGTTCCTCTGATCCTCCTGCGCTCTGAATAACAACCATACCAAAGATTCTATTGTTTTCAGAAAGGAAGTCAGACTTTTCAACGTTTTGCTTTTCTAAGAAACGAGTATCACCTGAATCCTCGATTACAACCTTCTTCATCATTTGGCGTACGATAACCTCGAAGTGCTTATCGTTAATCTTTACACCCTGAAGACGGTATACATCTTGAATTTCATTTACGATGTACTCTTGAACAGCTGTAGGTCCTTTGATGTCAAGGATATCCTTTGGAGTAATCGCGCCGTCAGATAAAGGCATTCCAGCACGTACAAAATCGTTATCCTGTACAAGGATGTGCTTAGAAAGCGGAACTAAGTACTTGTACTTATCGCCAACTCTTGACTCAACGATAACCTCTCTGTTACCACGCTTAATCTTACCATAAGAAACGATACCATCAACTTCAGAAACAACTGCAGGGTTTGATGGGTTACGTGCCTCAAATAGCTCAGTCACACGCGGAAGACCACCCGTAATATCACCAGACTTACCAGCAACACGAGGAATTTTACAAAGGATTTGACCTAAAGTAGACTTTTCTCCTTCCTTAACACTAATATGAGCTCCTACAGGCAAAGAGTATGATTTAAGAACTACACCTTTCTTGTCTACAACAAGAATAGCAGGGTTCTTCTTCTTATCCTTAGTCTCTATAATTACGAGTTCACGGAATCCAGTTTGTTCATCTAGTTCCTCTCTGTAGGTAAGGCCTTCCTCAACATGCTCAAACTTTATAGTTCCCTCAGCTTCACTAATAATTGCACTGTTATATGGATCCCACTTACATATAGGTGTATTCTTCTTAATCTTACTGCCGGACTTTACAAACAGAACGGAACCGTAAGGAAGAATAGTTGTAGAATAAGCTACACCAGTCTTTGGGTCAACTACTTTAAATTCAGAAGAACGAGATACAATTACTTTTTCAGTTTCTCCTTCTGAATTCTTTCTATCTACTGTTCTTAAATCGTCTATTTCAGCAACACCATCGAATTTTGTTCTCAATTCGTTTTCGTCACTAATCTTAGATGCAGTACCGCCAACGTGGAATGTACGTAGAGTAAGCTGAGTACCTGGCTCACCAATAGATTGTGCTGCAATTACACCAACTGCCTCCCCCTTTTGAACCATTCTAGAAGTTGATAAATTAAGCCCATAACACATAGCACAAATTCCAGTTAGAGCTTCACAAGTTAGAGGTGAACGAACTTCTACCTCATCAATACCTAAACTTTCAATTTTTCTTGAAATTTCATGAGTAATAAGTTGCTTTTCAAAAACTAAAATCTCGTTTGTTTCCGGATTGACAATATCCATAGTTGGAATACGTCCAACTATTCTAGAAGCAATTCCTTCAATAATCTCATCGTTCTTAGTCAATGGAGTAACCATGATGCCTCTAAGAGTACCACAATCCTCTTCCTTTATGATTACATCTTGAGCAACATCAACTAGACGACGAGTAAGGTAACCTGCATCGGCAGTCTTAAGTGCTGTATCGGCAAGACCTTTACGAGCACCGTGAGTTGAAATGAAGTACTCTAGAATCGAAAGTCCCTCCTTAAAGTTTGAAAGAATTGGATTCTCAATAATGTCCTGACCACCAGTCGCTGAAGACTTTTGTGGCTTTGCCATAAGTCCACGCATACCACTCAACTGACGAATCTGCTCTTTAGAACCTCGGGCTCCTGAGTGCATCATCATGTATATCGAGTTGAATCCTTGGTTATCTGTCTCTAGTCTATCCATTAGGATATTAGTAAGACGAGAATTTGTATGAGTCCAAATATCAATAATCTGATTGTAACGCTCATTATTAGTGATTAAACCCATGTTATAGTTACCCATCACTTCAGCAACCTCAGAAGTTGCCTTTTGAACAAGCGTCTCCTTTTCAGGCGGAATAATAACATCATTTAGGTTGAACGAGAGCCCACCCTTAAATGCCATTGTGAATCCAAGATCTTTAATATCATCAAGGAATTGAGAAGTTCTAGCAACTCCAACAATTTCAAGAACTCTAGCAATAATGTCTCTAAGACTCTTCTTTGTTAGAAGTTCATTGATGTAACCAACTTCTTTTGGCACGTATTCATTAAATAGAACACGACCACAAGTAGTGTCGATGATTGAAGTATTCCCTTCGTGATCCTCGTAACGCATCTTAATTGCTGCATGAAGATCAAGTCTTCCCTCTTGGTGAGCAATGCTGACTTCCTCAGATGAGTAACACACAGTACCCTCACCCTTAACAACTAGATCCTTCGAAGACTTGCGCTCCTTTGTAATGTAGTAAAGACCCAATACCATATCCTGAGATGGTACAGTAATTGGAGCTCCATTTGCTGGGTTTAGAATATTATGTGAAGCAAGCATAAGTAACTGTGCCTCTAAAATAGCAGCGTGTCCAAGTGGAAGGTGAACAGCCATTTGGTCACCATCAAAGTCGGCGTTAAATGCTGTACATGCTAATGGGTGTAATTGAATCGCTTTACCCTCGATAAGTTTAGGCTGGAAAGCTTGAATACCTAGTCTGTGGAGAGTTGGTGCTCGGTTTAATAATACCGGATGCCCCTTCATTACATTTTCTAGGATATCCCAAACAACAGGATCCTTAGCATCAATAATCTTTTTAGCAGACTTTACAGTCTTTACGATACCCCTCTCCAACATTTTTCTGATGATAAATGGCTTGTATAGCTCAGCAGCCATGTGCTTTGGCATACCACACTCATGCATCTTAAGAGTTGGTCCAACTACGATTACCGATCGTGCAGAATAATCAACACGCTTACCAAGTAGGTTTTGACGGAAACGACCTTGTTTACCCTTTAAGCTATCACTTAAAGACTTTAGAGGTCTATTTGATTCTGTCTTAACAGCACTTGATTTACGGCTATTATCGAAAAGGCTATCAACCGCCTCTTGAAGCATACGCTTCTCGTTTCTAAGGATCACATCAGGAGCCTTAATTTCAACCAATCTCTTAAGACGGTTGTTACGGATGATAACTCGACGGTAAAGATCGTTTAAGTCAGAAGTAGCGAATCTTCCTCCATCAAGTGGGACAAGAGGACGAAGTTCTGGTGGAATTACAGGAACAACCTTAACAATCATCCACTCAGGACGATTCTCAATTCGTTTCTGTGACTCACGCATATTCTCCACAACTTGTAGACGCTTAAGAGCCTCGCTCTTACGCTGCTGTGAAGTTTCAGTATCTGCTTTATGTCTAAGAGTAAATGAAAGAGAGTCCAAATCAAGGTTTGCAAGAAGATCGTGGACTGCTTCAGCTCCCATCTTTGCAAGGAATTTATTTGGGTCTTTATCATCCAAGTACTGATTTTCCTTTGGCATACTATCAAGTATATCAAAGTACTCATCCTCTGTAAGGAAATCATTTACTTGTAATGGTTCTCCTTCAGCATTCTTAGCATCACCCGGATTAATTACTACATAACGCTCGTAGTAAATAATTTGGTCTAACTTCTTAGAAGGAAGTCCAAGTAGGTAACCAATCTTGTTAGGAAGACTCTTAAAATACCAAATATGAGCTACCGGCACCACTAATGAGATGTGACCCATACGCTCACGACGCACTTTCTTCTCAGTTACTTCAACACCACAACGGTCACAAACAATACCTTTGTAACGGATTCGCTTGTATTTACCACAGTGACATTCATAATCCTTTACTGGACCAAAGATTCTTTCACAGAACAAACCATCGCGTTCAGGTTTGTATGTTCTATAGTTAATCGTTTCTGGCTTGAGTACCTCTCCATAAGATTGCTCAAGAATAGTCTCCGGAGACGATAACGAAATAGTAATAGTCGAGAAATCACTCGAATTTTGCTGGGGGTTCTTTTGTTGGAACATAT